>CAKZVT010000036.1 GCA_937922435.1 uncultured Prevotella sp.
TCTTTCGTGAACCAGTCCTGCTTGCACACAACTGAATGTTCCGGCAGGACTTTTATGGCCTTCACCCACGAGGAGTGTACGGCCTCGTACTCTTCCGCCGTGACGGTGAAAATCTCCGGCAACGCCACCTCGAAGGCCACTGTGATGTCGGCGTCCTTGCTGACGATGCAGCTGTGCTCGAAGGCGAGCAACGGAAACCTGCCCTCCAGCGTGTCGGCCTTGATGACGCTTCTCATGCCTTCCTCCTTTCCGTGAGCATACGGCACACCCTGTTGCGGTTTATGAGGCGGCGCGGACGGCGGTGCCGTGCCAGCCGCTTAACGAGGCCATGCTCGCCGAAGCTCGCGTTCATGCGGAACACGGCCAATGCAAACACACTTCCTGCAATCAAGCCGTATGCCACGCACGCCCACGGCGACGCTCCGGTGAAGTACAGCAGGATGACGGACAGCAGCACGGCTGCGAGTCCGACGGCAAGGACGAACAGGTACACGGTGGCAAGCCCCTTGAACTCCACTCCCTTGCCGGCTCCCTTGTTTACGGTGTACTCCATAGGCTCAAAGGAAGAAGGAACGGAGGATTGTCGCCGCAACGATCAGGAAGATGCAGGCGAAAAACCACGAGGCGGCGGTCTTAGACGTGTCCGGGTCGCCGCTGGAAAACTTGCTGTAGGTCTTTATGCCGCCTACGAGGCCGAGCACCGCGCCGATGGCGTAGCACAGCTTGGTCGCCGGGTCGAAGTACGAGGTCATGAGGCTGGTTGCTTCGTTTATTCCGGCCAGCCCCTGGCCTTGGGCGGAAGCTGCAACGGCGGCTGACGCTCCGAGAAATGCCAATAGAATTCTTTTTCTCATTGTCAGGTCTTTTTGGTGAAACATCGCTTTTCTTTAACTCGGCGGCAAAGATATGAAGGATGTTTCCTTGCAAAAAGTCCGTGGCCGGACGTGGCCTTAGGCGTCGTCAAATGTCAGAGTATTATATGGGTGAATGCCAAATTGCCGAACGATTTAACGCCAAATTACCGATTTCTTAATTTGGACTTGACAAAAGAAAATGAAATTGACAACAAAAGGGACGGAACCAACGGTTACGCCCCTTATACAAATAAAAAACAAAAATCACCACAAAGCGACTTTCAGGTCGGTTCCTAAATCTAGTGAGGCGGAACCAAAACCTAACGCCTTGAATATTTTACTCATTGTTGGAAGGGTTATTACACACTTTCCACTTTCGAGTTTTGATATTTGCGATTTTTTCACACCTACTTTAGCACCCAATTCTTCTTGGGTGAGGTTTTGTCTTAACCGCTCTGACTTAATGGCTTCCCCGATATAGTAAGCCTGCAAGTCTTCTTTAAGTCTGGCTTCCATCGCATCCCTTTCGGGAGAGCCTTTCTTTCCCCATACGTCATCAACTACTTCGCTAAGAGGAGTTAAATTCATCTGTGCCATAGCTATTTGTTTTTTGCGTTAAAATATTCGTTTCTTATTGCCTCAGCCTTTTTTATCTCTTTTTTAGGCGTTTTCTGTGTCTTTTTTATTATCCTGTGAGTTGCAATTACCAATGCTTCTATCTCGGTATCCCAAAAGGCAAAAAGGCGATAACTGATGCCGTTGAATAATGTACGAAATTCCCATATTTCAGAATCGTCCATTTTTTTTAAGAGCTCCCTGTTCATTTCTCCACCCTCTACCTTAAGAAGGTTGTAGGTAATTTTCTTTTGTGCCTTTTCCGGCAAAGAATCTATGAAGTGATTTAAACTTTTTGTTTTCGTGAAATTTTCTTCATTATGTAAATAAATTTGGTAAGTGTTTTCGTAAATACATTTCACTCATCAAACTATACTGTTGATCCCGTTGCATAAATCTAAGTAAACTATTCTTTTCTTCTTCTGTAAATTGATTACGAGCTTCATTTATCATTTTGCCTTGAATTTCTATTACTCTATCTTTGATTATTTTCAGCCATTTAAGGCGTTTGAAATCCTGTGCATCTGAATTTAAACGAAACTTTTTGATTGTCTGTAATCCTTTCTCGGAATCTGGTTGAGCGCATATACATTCATCTTCAAAAGTAATGTTTTTCTTTATCTCTTCATCTGTGTCTGAACAAGGGTCAAGTACATCACTCAGAGGTATCACATCATGAGAAAGTTTGTCATTACAGTTATGGCAGGACAAGTATAGATTTGACCATGTATAGGCTAATTCAGGAGCAATTGCAACTTCTTTGAAATGGTCTATTTCCTTTAAGTCACCTTTTAATGTAGCTTCACAATAAAAACATTTGAAATGAGAACAACTGTCTAATATCGCTCTAATATTTTTATGCCCATATTTAGTGCTATCCGGTCTGGCATTTGGGTTGTTTTTCCTTTTTTCATCAAACTTCTTCTGCCATTCGTCATGTTTGTCAGTAAGTATCTGAGGTTCAGGTAATCTGTCTATATGTCTCATATAACAAACCTCCTAAAATTTCAAATACGAAAAATATTCCGGATTCATAGAATATAATCTATCTTCTATTTCCTTCGCTGCGTCTTTCCTGCCTTCTTCAATAAGTCTTTTGCGTTCATGCATCAGACCTGCAATCTCATCATTAAAAGGATGTACTTCATCAAAGGCATCAGACATTAATACATCTTCAACAGGCATGTGAGCATAGCGTTCTGTTTCATCGCATACTTCGCTATAACCCGTTCTTGATACACATGTGTATATACGAGCACCATCTATTGATGCAACGACAAAAGGAGAATGTGTTGTCAATATAATTTGCAGATTAGGGAAGAAACGACGTATTATACCTAGAATTTTTTTCTGCCATTTGGGATGCATGTGCGTTTCTATTTCATCAATAAGCAATAATCCCGGAATATTGACTATGTCTTCAGGCCTCATTCCATTGAGGACTGATACTGAATACATCTTACATAATAACAACAACAGATGTTCGAGAAGGAACAGATTTCCGCTACTCAATTTTTCCAATGAAAGTTCGGTTCCATTCTGTTCAATTATAGGAGTCAGGTCACCACGGCGTACATATTTGAAGATACCTTTGTCAAGGCATGCTTCAACTATTTCTTTAAGTTTACTATAAACCACCTCACCGAGTTGTTTTTCAGTAGGCATTTCACTACTACGGAGATAGTCAATTTGGCATATAAAGTTCACTAAATCTAAATTACTTTTTCTGCCGCTCATGACATTTTTCATCACATCGAAATGGTTTATATTCGCCATGTTCTTAATATTGAATGAATCTGTAGGAGCTTTGGCGGACCAATAATCTATAACCCATGGATGTATTTTAGCTGACTTCTCATAACCATATCTCAATGGTCTTGTTATACTACTATATTCCGTAGCTGCTTGGATTTGCATATTATCATCTAAATGAGATGTAGATACTTTCTGCTTACCGTTATAGTCTTCGAATTCCATTTCGATAATAAAATCACTGCTGTCTGCAACAATATTACGCTCTAGCACATCACCTCCAGAGAAAGCAGCGCGTGTAGCATCTATTATTATTGACTTTCCTGCTCCGTTCATTCCTGTAATTATAGTTACAGGAACAGCTTCTTTAAAGTCAGAAGCAAAATCCAAATAAGCATCTCTAAAAGGACCTATATTTTTAATATGAAGATTTAAAATTTTCATAAGTATGAACTATATTTGCAAATTTAATGAAGTGATTTAAATTTTTAAAATCGTATTAAAATGTTAAAACATAGCATACAACTCGAATTATTCCTTATATTATGGGTGACCAAACTCATATATAGTGAAGGTTCTATGTACACTGTGCTCGACAAAGATACGATAAAAAATGAAATATTGCCTCATCTTTCCAAGACAAAACGTGGTTATGTCACTCAAAGTTGTCTTATAGAGGTGGTAAATGCCATCTTGTACAAGTTGAAGACTGGCTGTCAATGGGCACTCCTTCCGGTAAAAGCTTTGTTTAGCGGCAAGGTACTGAGCCATGGTGCCGTGTATCATCATTACAACAAATGGAGCAAGTCGGAGGAGTGGAAATCCATGTGGGTCAAGTTGCTTGACAAATACCGCAATGAACTGGATATGTCCAGTGTGGACCTGGACGGAAGCCACACGGCCGCACTCCGTGGCGGTGAAGAAGTAGGATACCAAGGCCGGAAGAAACGGAAGACGACCAATGCCCTCTACCTGACAGACAGGCAAGGACTTCCGCTTGCCATGTCTTATCCGAAATCAGGTGAACACCATGACGTACATGACATAGAAAAGAGCATCGGTGACATATTCAACGGCCTTGAGAAATCACATATTCGAGTGGATGGTCTTTTCCTCAATGCCGATGCCGGATTCGATTGCGATGTTTTACGGGATATCCTGCGTGAAAAAGAGATCATCGCAAACATTTGCATCAATAAACGAAGAGAAAATGCCGATGACATCTTTGTTGATGAAGAACTGTATGCCGAAAGATATTCCATCGAACGAACCAACGCCTGGATGGACAGTTTTAGGACGCTACTGAACCAGTTTGACACAACTGTTTCAAGTTGGATATCTTGGAATTACCTGGCATTTGCTATCTTGTTACTGAAGAAAATTTCACGAAAACAAAAAGTTTAAATCACTTCAATGAATTCCCTTGCCATATTCCATAAAGGCAATTCTTATTTTTTGTACGCTCATCAGGCTTTGTTTTATTTTGCAAAGTTACAAATAAGTTTCCATATAAGCAAACCTTATTCAGATTTATCTGCTTTTTACAGCAATGCCCTCCAGTCTTTTTCCGAACCGACTTTTGCCTTGTCTTTTCCGTCTTTCGGCAGCGGATTACCGTCCTCGTCAAGGTATTTGTCCATAAGCTCGGTGATGAAGTCCTTGTTCTCAACTTGCGAGGAGATGACGGTGAACATCTCGGTCTCCCTTATGGCGTACAACGTCTTGGCGGCGCGGAGCGACTTTTCCTCGTCTGCGGCGGCGCCGTCTATGCGGAACAGCACGTCGCCCATGTTCTCAAGGTCGGCCTGCGTGACGGCTTCACTTATTGTCTCTACTTCGGGAATGTCCGCGTCAAGCCCTTCCTGCTCCTCTTTCAACAGCTTCATTTCCTCCAACGGAAGGTTGCATTCAACGTCGTCAGCCTCGATGATGTCGCCAGCTTCCTCGATGGCCGCGCTTTCAAGAGGCTGGCTCATGTACGGAGCTACAGCCGTTCCGGCATTCTCGTCAAGATAGACGAACTTCGTTTCGCCAATTACTGCGCCGTTGTTAATCTGCACACTCTCCTCCTTTTTAACTTCACCTTGCCTCGCGCTGTCGCAAAACAGGTCGCATACTTGGCGGACTTCCGCCTTGAAGCCCCATACCTTTTTTAATATATATGCGGCACATATCAGGCGTACCGACACGTAAACTATTTCCTCCATTGCAGTTGTCTTTTTTGAGCCGTTTCGTTATACATCCTGTTTATCGTCCCGCCGTAGCGTTCAAGGTGGTCGGAAAGGACATTGTTCACGAACGTCGGCACCGACATTCCCGGGGCGATGACGGGCAATATGCCCGCTATGGCGCGGTAAAGCGAGTCGTGGATGTACGTCTGCCGCCGCGTGCCGGTAAGCCGATGGGTTAGGAAACGGGCCTTGTAATCTTCCTCATTTGTGCCTGTCTCCTTTATTGCAGTCGGCCTTTCCGTGGTCTCTTTATTTTCATCTGTCTTGCCGTCAAGCTCGTCCAAGGCCGACGTGTCGCCCGCGACGACGCGCCGGAACACATCCTCGTCAACGTTGTATATTTTCCTTTTGCCGTCAGCCATAGTCATTGGTTTTCAAGGTTAAGCATTCCGAGGATTTCGTCGGCCAGCAAGTCGATGTTGCTGTCCTTAAGCAACGAGGGCGAAGGGGCGAACAGCGTGCTGCGGAACACATGTCCGTCACGGCATATCCCTTTGTTGAAACGTTCGGCTTTGGGCAGCACCGTCTTGAACACGGGAATTTTCAGATGCCCCAAAATCTCGCTGTAAGCATTGTAAAGCTCCTTTGACGCGCGGCGGTCCATGCAATTCCAGAGCAGGCGGACGTCACGCAACGGGAACTCTTGGTTGCGCCCAAGCAGTTCACGGACGGCCAAAACAAAACTCATGCTGCTCTGCATCACCATACGGTTCTGCGTGACGGGCACAATAAGACGGTCCATGTTCACTATCGAACTGAACACTCCCGTGGCGTTCACCGTGCCGGGAAGGTCCGTGAAAACAACGTCGTAACACAGGCCGGAGCGGTCGATGAAGCCGTATGCCGCCCGCTTAGCCTCCTCCGGTTTGGCCGTAAGCACTGTGTAGGCCTTCCTTCCGCTGTCGCCGAACTGACTTACGAGACGTTGCTGCAACGCCCCGTCCTTCTCTACCGTCTTGACGTCCCAGTCGCGGATGTCGCGGACGCTGTGCTGCGGATAGTCGCAGTCTACAACGAGGACATTCAGGCCTTTCACGTAATGAAAATAACTTGCGAGGAGTATCGTCAGCGTAGACTTGCCCACTCCTCCCTTCTGGTTGCCCAAGGCAACGAATACAGGTTCTTTTTTCATAATCGTCGTTTATGTTTGCATCGTTACATTCCGTGCCGCATTGCAACGCACCGCGCATAGCTTCATTGCGTTTCATGATGCATTAAGCCATTGTAGAACATGACGCATTGCGTCGGTGCATCAGGTGACGCATTGCGTCAGTGCATTAAATGTTGCATTGCATCAATACATTGCGTGACGCACTGCAATGCGTGTGCCATTGCGTCGATGCAAAAATAGGCAACTTCCGGTGTATTGCAACATACGGAAGACCGCTTGGCAACACGTGTCGTCAGATGTCATGAGACATCACGGCGGAGGCTGTTCCGCACTAATACGGAAGCGCATAACTTTGCAGAACCAAAACGGCAGACAACGAACGCGCTCCGCCGGAACACCGCACGTCGCACGCTCCGCACGGCAATCCGACGGCAGGAAGGATTTTCTGTCCACAAGAACAGAGCAAGTTGTGTTTCCGTCCGACGTCATGGCTTCCGTCCGACGAAAACGGCTTGCCCCTCCCTCACGGTCGGGCAGGCGCGCTCCAAAGTCGCCGACAAGGAAAGAAGAAACACAAACCACAAAACAAGATGTATGGAAAAAGACAAAGGAAACATGAACGCAAGGAAACGGAAAACCAAAGACGGAGGCTGCAAACTCAGCTTCCGCCTTAACGCAGAGGAAAAGGAAAAGTTCGACAAGATGATGGCCGAAACGGAGGCGCGCGACCGCACGCTGCTAATAAAGAAGTCGCTTTTCGGGGGAACGCTTAGGGTCGTCAAGACGGACAAGGCCACGCTTGACTACTACGTCCGCCTGACAGACCTTTACAAGCAGTTCCAGATTGTCGGCAACAACTACAACCAGACTGTGAAGGCCGTAAAAAAGAACTTCGACGAGAAGCGCGCCCGCGCGCTGCTTTACCGCCTTGAAAAATGCAGCCTCGAACTTATGCTGGTATGCAAGAAGATTGTCGCACTCACGCAGGAATACGAACGGAAATGGTTGCAAAGATAAGCCGCGGCTCAAGCCTTTACGGTGCGCTTGCCTATAATTATAACAAGGTGGAAAGAGGCGTGGCCGAAATACTGTCGGGCAACCGTATTATATCCGACCGCCTCGGACAGCCAAGCGCGGACATCCGCCTCGCGTTGCTCTCGTTCGACGACCACCTGTCGGTAAACCGCAACACTAAGAAGCCCGTGCTGCACATAGCGATAAGCCCTGCGCCCGAGGACAAATTGGATAATGGGCAGCTTGAAGAGCTTGCGGCAAAGTACATGGAGATGATGGACTACGGCGGACAGCCTTACATCGCATTCAAGCACGGCGACTCGCACAACACACACATTCACATTGTAAGCGTCTGCGTTGACGGGGAGGGCCGGAAAATAAGCGACCGCTACGAGCACCGCCGCTCCATGTCCGCCTGCCGCAAACTGGAACGGACATTCGGACTGCGCAACGGAGCGGAACTGCACGGCAGTCCGAAAACGGAATTGAAAAAGGTCAACGTAGCGGAAAGCGACATGCGCCATCAAATCGCCAACACTCTGAAAGCCGTATTGGAGAGCTACCGCTTCCAGTCGTTCGGAGAGTACAGCGCGGTGCTTTCCGCACTGAACATCGAGGCGCGGCAGGTAAAAGGCGAGTACAAGGGGCGGTCATACGTGGGCGTTGTCTACACTGCCACCGACGACACGGGCAAGACGGTGGGCACAACCTACAAAAGCTCGCGCTTCGGCAAACGTTTCGGCGACGAGGGGCTGAAGAAAATGATGCGGCGGCACACGGCGGACTTCAAAGCCGGCAAGTGGCAGCCTGCCATTAAAAAGCAAGTTGAGGAGGCGATGCGCAGCGCACGTTCGCGCGGCGAGTTCACGGCAATGCTTGCTGCGCAAGGCGTCGGCGTGGTGTTCCGAGAGAACGAAGACGGACGCATCTACGGCGTGACGTTCATCGACCACGGCAGGCGAGAGGCGTTCAACGGCTCACGGCTCGGTAAGGAATACTCCGCTAACGTGTTCGACAGGCTGTTCAAGTCGTGGGAGAACGGCAAAGGCATGGACGTTGGGAAGGATGTATTTGCTACGGATTGGCATGGACGGCAAGAGCGGAACGTTAATGGAAACATCATTGAACAAGCCGCAGGAGCGTTGTCTTTGGAGACAAACCCGGCAACAGACTACGAGGAAGAGGCTTTCCGCCGGCGCATGAATTGCAAGAAAAAGCCGGGCAAGCGCAGGTCGCGCGGAATATGAAACGCAACCGACCGTGAACCGTATCAAAGTCTACGGTTTTGCAAGACATGGTCTTTGAGCCCGCAAAACACGGCAAACCGCAACGTAAAAGGTACCCTTTTGGAAGCCGAAAGGTCATCTTTTGGAGAGCGCAAGGTAACAAACTGAAAATCAAGATGTTACCAACGTAGCAAAAATCAAAGCCATTTAAGCAAACAAATATCAAAGAAAGGAATGTAAACAGGAAGTCTGCCACAATGTGACGGGCTTCCACAAAACAAGAAAAACGTATGCAACAGGAAGACGATTTGAGGGCGCTGGCCAAGATAATGGAGTTCGGCCGCGCTGTGAGCATTTTTATTATGGTGGCGCACGTCTACGTGTTCTGCCACGAAAGCATGAGGGAATGGAACCTTGACATCGGCGTAATCGACCGCATAATACTTAACTTCAACCGCACCACGGGAATTTTCTGCAACACGCTGTGGAGCAAGCTGGCCGCCGTGTTGCTGTTAGCCATATCCTGCATGGGCACAATCGGCGTGAAGGGCGAGGGCATAACGTGGCGCAAGATACTCGCCGCGCTGTCCGTCGGCACGGCGTTGTTCTTCTTCAACTGGTGGCTGCTCGACCTGCGCCTGCCGCACACGGCGGCCACGGCACTGTATGTTTTCACCCTGACCTGCGGCTATCTCGCTCTGCTTATGGCCGGACTGTGGATGAGCCGCCTGTTCAGGCACGGCCTGATGAATGACATGTTCAACACCGAAAACGAGAGCTTCATGCAGGAAACGCGCCTCATGGAGAACGAATATTCCGTCAACCTGCCCACGCGCTTCATGTACGGCGGCAGGATGAACGACGGCTGGATAAACGTTGTAAACCCCTTCCGCGCAACCATCGTGTTGGGCACGCCCGGCTCGGGCAAGTCATACGCCGTGGTGAACAGCTACATCCGCCAGATGATTTCAAAGGGTTATAGCGCTTACATCTACGACTACAAGTTCGACGACCTGTCCGTCATAGCCTATAACACGCTGCTGCGCAACATGGACAAGTACGTCGCCGCGCCGAAGTTCTACGTCATCAACTTCGACGATCCACGCCGCTCTCACCGTTGCAACCCCATCAATCCCGACTTCATGACCGACATCTCGGACGCTTACGAAGCAAGCTACACAATAATGCTCAACCTCAACCGCACGTGGATTGAAAAGCAGGGCGACTTCTTCGTTGAGTCGCCGATTATCCTGCTGGCGGCCATAATCTGGTACCTCAAAATATACAAGGGCGGCATATACTGCACCTTTCCGCACGCCGTGGAGCTGCTCAACAAGCCGTATGCCGACCTGTTCGTCATCCTAACATCGTATCCGGAGCTTGAAAACTACCTATCGCCGTTCATGGACGCATGG
Organism: uncultured Prevotella sp.; assembly: GCA_937922435.1. Taxonomy (GTDB): domain Bacteria; phylum Bacteroidota; class Bacteroidia; order Bacteroidales; family Bacteroidaceae; genus Prevotella. Next base: position 10,219 of record CAKZVT010000036.1, read on the forward strand.
AAAGGCGGAGCGCAAGACCAGTTGCAGGGCCAGATTGCATCGGCGAAAATCCCCTTGACGCGCATGATTTCACCGCAGCTTTACTGGGTGATGACTGGTGACGACTTCTCGCTCGACATAAACAATCCGCAGGAACCGAAGATACTTTGCGTCGGCAACAACCCCGACAGGCAGAACATCTATTCCGCCGCGCTCGGCCTTTACAACTCGCGGATAGTGAAGCTCGTGAACAAGAAGGGAAGGTTGAAGAGCGCGATAATAATCGACGAGCTGCCGACAATATACTTCCGCGGCCTCGATAATCTCATCGCCACAGCGCGCAGCAACAAAGTGGCGGTATGCCTCGGCTTCCAGGACTTTTCGCAGCTCAACCGCGATTACGGCGAAAAGGAGTCGAAGGTAATACAGAACACCGTCGGAAACATCTTCAGCGGCCAGGTGGTGGGCGAGACGGCGAAGACACTTTCCGAGCGTTTCGGCAAAATCCTGCAACAGCGGCAGTCCGTCTCGATAAACAGGCAGGACGTGTCGACCTCGATAAACACCCAGCTCGACCAACTCATACCGGCCTCGAAAATATCAAACCTGTCGCAAGGCACGTTCGTAGGCGCCGTTTCTGACAACATCAGCGAGAAGATATGCCAAAAGATTTTCCACGCCGAAATCGTGGTTGACCACGACAAGGTCGGCGCGGAGGAACGGGCTTACATGAAAATCCCGGTAATCAACGAGTTCCGTGACAAGGACGGCAACGACGTAATGGCACAGCAAATCCAGCGCAACTACGACCGCATAAAGGCCGACGCGCAGGCCATCGTCAACGACGAGATGGAACGTATCAAAAGCGACCCGGAGTTGTGCAGGCGGTTGGGACTCGAAAATGAAAGCGTTGACAAGGAAGAACAGTCGTAAAAACGGGCTTTTATGAAAAATCAGGATGATAGCCATTGCGCTTTCGGCGATAATCTTTATCTCTGCAAATAACATTAAGTCTATTTAGTGTTAAGCCTTTATTTGACTATTAAGCATAAATATAATTACTGTTATTATGGGAGACTTGACAGGCTATTCAATCCCCGAACTGATACACCTGCTCGGCACGAGGTTCAGGGATTACAGGCAGAGGGCCAACCTTACACAAAAGGACGTGGCGGAAAAGACCGGCCTGTCAACCGTTACCATATACAAGTTTGAAAGCGGCACGGCCAACAACCTGTCGTTGGGCACGTTCCTGCTCTTGTTGAAAGCCGTAGGATGGATTAACGCCATCAACGACTTCATGCCCGAACTGCCAGAGTCGCCGTATCTCGTAAGGGACGACGAAAAGAAAGTGCAACGCATAAGACATAAGAAACTATGAGCAAGACGGTAAAAGTTATACTTTGGGACGAGGAGATAGGCCGCCCGTTCGTCGGCGGAGCTTGAAATGGCGTATTACCGTATGGCGGTTGATTCAGGCATAAGCATGACTGACTCGCGGCTGCTTGAAGTGGAAAGGCGCAGGCATTTCCTGACAAGGCGCTTCGACCGAAAAGACGGGGGCAAACTGCACGTACAGACGCTTGCGACAATATGGCCGGGCGCTCACAGCTATGAGGAGCTGCTCATGGTGTGCAGGAAACTCGATGTGCCGGAGAAGGACTCCGAAGAGGTGTTCAGGCGTTTGGTGTTCAACATCCTTGCCAACAACACCGACGACCACAACAAGAACTTCTCGTTCATCATGGACAGGCAAGGGCGTTGGAGGCTGTCCCCAGCATACGACATGACGTTCATCTTCAACAGCGGCGGATACCAACCGGAAGACGGACATTGTATGTCTGTCGGCGGAAAGACAAGCGGCATGACGAAACAGGACATCCTTTCGTTCGCCTCCGACAACGGCATACGCCGCCCCGAGGCGATAATCTGCAAGGTCGTGGAAGCGTTAAAAAATTTTAGGACGCTTGCCGACGAATACGGTGTAAAGGAAGAATGGACGGGACGTGTGGCTTCTTGCATAGACCGGCATTTGGCTGAATGGAACTACCTGCAAAAAAACAACGGCGTTGCAGCCTTAACCGACGGACAAGGCAACACAGCGTCCAATGTCAGGATTGAGGAAGCATACCACGGAAATTACCACCTGTATGCCGACATAAACGGCAAGGAACATAAATACGTCATAAGGAAAGGAACCGATGAATATCAGACCATCAGCCGTTACGGCACGTTGAATGTTCCCCAGGAATATTTACGAACTTTGGTTGAGAAGTTCATCATGAAAAAATAAAAGTGGTCATACCTTTGCACGTTGTTCCACACCTCTGTACAATGCCTTTCCGTTTAAGAATTGGAATAATGTGAAATTTCGCAGAAAAACAAGGCGGATTATGTGAAATATTCATTGTTCAAACTTTAATTGCAAACAATCAAACGGATTCGTGAGGTTCTTTTACTTGATGCCCAAACCAGAAGAATTGTAACAATGGCATGTCAAGTTTTATGGTGGGTATAAGTGCGGATACACGCAAAAAAAATCCGCCTAATTGGCTAAATTCCCTATCGGCAATATGTATAAATGGGGAAACTTTGCTATCTTTGCAGGGTAAAAGCTCGTATATCCGCAAACATTTCCGTTAGACAAATGAGAATAGAACGAAAAAGAAACCTTCAAAAATTGATAGACAGCCGTAAAAACGGACAGATAAAAATCATAACAGGTATCAGACGATGCGGTAAATCCTATTTGTTAGGAGTGCTCTATCGTGACTATCTCTTGCAAGACGGAGTACCTGCCGACCAGATTGTAATTATCGAACTTGACAACGATATGAATGCGCGTTACAGGAATCCCTTGGAGTTAGGCGAACATCTTCGCAAAATAGTGGGCGATACTTCAAAGGACTATTATATCCTGCTTGATGAGATACAAATGGTTGAGTCGATAGACAATCCTTATCTTCCCAAAGGTTCCGGCGCAAAAATCACCTTTGTTGACGTGCTGTTAGGTTTGAAAAGCCTGCCGAATGTAGATGTGTATGTGACGGGCAGCAACTCAAAGATGCTGTCTTCGGACGTGGCTACCGCCTTCCGTGACAGGGGCCAGGAGATACACATCACCCCGCTGACTTACGACGAGTTTTATCCGGCTTATCCAAAAGAGAAGCGCTTTGCATGGCGTGAATTCATCGCTTACGGTGGAATGCCTTTGGTATTGCAGAAACCTACCCATGAGGAAAAGTCGAACTATCTGCAAGACCTTTTCAGACTCACTTATATAAAGGATGTGATTGAACGCAACAGGCTTCGTGCAAATGCGGAAACCCTTGACGAATTGCTCAATGTTGTGGCTTCAGCCGTGGGCTCGCTGACCAATCCGACACGTTTGGCAAACACATTCCAGTCTGTCAAGGGGGTGAAAATAAAAAGCGATACGATTTCAAACTATCTTGACTGCTTTATTGACGCTTATATTCTAAACAAGGCATATCGTTACGACATAAAAGGCCGCTCATACATTGATTCGCCGCTAAAATATTACTTCACGGACATAGGCTTGCGCAACGCTCTGCTCAATTTCCGCCAGCAGGAAGAGAACCATATCATGGAAAACATCATTTACAACGAACTCAAGGCGCGTGGATTCAATGTGGACGTGGGAATTGTTGAGTACAACTATTCTTTAGAAGGAAAGAACAAGCGTTCGCAGCTTGAAGTGGATTTTGTGGTGAATTTGGCAGACAAACGTTATTACATACAATCAGCCCTGACTGTTTCCAATGAAGAGAAGCGGCAACAGGAGGTCAATTCGCTCAACAGGATTGACGATTCATTTGCAAAAATCGTTGTCGTAAACGATAACGTGCTGCCATGGACTGACGATAAAGGCGTGCAATATATCAACATCGAGGATTTCCTGCTTGAAAGAATCAACAATCTGTAAGAAATTGAAGTCATACGGATATCAGAAGGCATTTCTGACGGATTTGACTGTTCCAAAAATCCGCACAACAGAAATATCGCTTTAAGTGAAGAGTGAAAAACGAAAAGTGAAAAATCCAAGTGAAATATGAACGCTTCCAAGCAAATGGATTCTTCACTTTTCGTTTTTCACTTTTCATTTCTCATCATCCCGTAAATCCTTAATTTCTTATACAACGTAGGACGGCTGCAACCGAGGAGTTCGGCGGCGTGGCTTACGTTGCCGCGACATTCTTCCAATATTGTAGTTATCCGCCTTTTCTCATCTTCGTTCCCTATCAACTTCAGGCTTGAAGCTGGACAGGCGCACAGTTCCCCATCAAGGCCGAGGCTCTCGGCTGACAGCAGTCCACCTTCGGCAAGCAGCACGCCGCGCCTCACCCTGTTGGCAAGCTCGCGGATGTTGCCCGGCCACTGCCACGAAAGCAACGCCATCTTGGCACCCTCAGTAAAACCGGCGCAGCCAAGACGCATCTCCGCTGAATACTTATCAAGGAAGAATTCCGCCAGCGAGAGGACGTCCTCCGGGCATTCCGCCAACGACGGTTGACAGATTTCAAACTCGCAGAGGCGGTGGTACAAGTCCTCACGGAAACTGCCACAGCTTATCGCCGAAGCCATGTCTGCATTTGTTGCCGACACAACGCGAACGTCGGCCTTGCATGGTTTGCGGCCGCCGACAGGGACGTATTCCCTTTCCTGAAGCACGCGTAGCAGCATGGCCTGCACTTCAAGCGACATATTACCTATCTCGTCGAGAAACAGCGTGCCGCCCTGCGCCGCCTTGAAATATCCGTCCTTGTCGCCGTCCGCCCCGGTGAACGCGCCTTTCACATGGCCGAAGAACACCGAGGCGGCAAGCTCTTTCGGTACGGCACCGCAGTTTACAGCCACGAACGGCTTGCCCTTGCGCAGACTATGCCTGTGGACGGTACGTGCTACCGACTCCTTGCCGCTGCCGTTAGGCCCGAGTATCATAACAGACCAGTCTGTACCGGCAACGCGCTGCGCCAGATTTTCCGCAGCCAATGCTTGCGGACTGCGCCGCCTCAAGAGGCTACGCTCATTGCCAAATGCCCTGCCGTCGTTTCCGAGAATGTTGCCGAGCAGTTCCGCAAGGCGTTCCTCATGCACGGGTTTGGGCAGATAGTCCTCCGCACCCATCTTCACTGCACGCACTGCGTCAGGCACCGAGGCATAGTCGGTCATCACAACGAACGGCACCCCGTGGCGTTCCGCCATGCTCCACTCCAACAGGCTTAGGCCGTTGCCTTTCGGCAGGCGCACGTCGGTAAGTACCATAGAGTAGTCCTTGCGTTCCATCTTGCGCCTCGCCGCAGGCTCGTGCGTGGCAATATCCGCATCGATACCTACTTTACCAATCCACCGCGAAAGTACCTCGCCCAAGACGATATTATCTTCAACAATCAATATTTCTCCACTCATTTTTCATTGTTAATTGTTCATTTTTCATTTTCAATCAGTGCTTTTACTTCTCCAATAAGACATTCAATTGCGTAAACCAGCTTTGCTGTCTCATTCCTGATTGACTCGTCATTAACGCTTGCGTCAACGAGAATCTTGCGGAAACTTTCAATCAAGCCATCTGCTCCAAGAAAGCTCCATGCCGACAACATCCTATGGGTTACGGCGCGCAACGCCTCACGGTCAAGCAAGGCAAGAGCCTTCTCCATGTCTGACTTGTCGGTTTCCGACTGCCGCAACAGCACCTCCAACATGTGCCGCCTGTCGCCTGTATGTTCCAGCAAACCTTCAAAGTTGAACTTCGGACGTCGGTTTTCACTGCCGACGCACGATGAAAGAAACGCCGTAAGCCGCTTCATGGAGAATGGCTTGTGCAGGCAACCGCAGAAGCCAGCCTGCAAGTACACGCCAGAATCGCCGTCGCCCCTCGCCGTCATTACAGCCACGGGCATCGTTCGCGAACAGCCTATGTCGGCAGTCCGCAACAGTTTCAACAATCCGAAACCGTCGGTGTCCGGCATCTGCACGTCAGTCAGCACTATGTCGTAGTCCGCTTTGCCCAACGCTTCCACCGCCTCGCGTGCGTTACGGCACGCCGTACATTCCACGCCGTTACGTCCGAGCATGTCTTCTATGACTTTCAGCAGGATGCAGTCGTCGTCAACAACGAGCACGCGCTTTGGCAACATGGCAAACGCTACGGCATGAACTTCAACTGCCGCAACCTCCTCGTCCGTCTCAGTCAAAGGCAGTTTCAAGCGGAACATACTCCCTTTACCAAGTTCACTTTCAACGTTTAGACTTCCTCCCAGCGCATTCATCAAGCCTTTTGTTATTGCAAGGCCGAGGCCGAAACCGTCTGAGTTCACGTCCTGTGCGGCACGCTCGAACGGACGAAATACGCGTTCAAGCGTTTCTTCATCCATTCCTATGCCAGTATCACTGATTTCAACAACCAGATTTCCGCCTCCGTAAACGGCCTTGAAGCCGACTATACCTGCATTGGTAAACTTAACGGCGTTCGACAAAATATTGTCCATGACCTGTTCCAACTTGTCCGCATCGCCTTTCACTGCCACGCCGCAACCCTCGCACTCATATTCAAACATCAACGCCTTGGCGTTGGCCTTACGCCTGAAGTCATCTGATATTCCGTCAAGCAATGCGTCCAAGCGGAACGGCGTTTCATTCAGCGGCTCGTTCGGCTCGAATGTCTTGTAAACGTCAAGCAGCCTGTTGGCCAACCTGAGCGCATGGGCGCAAGAGCGGCTTATGTCGTCGAGATAACCGTCCCTTTTCTTCTTTGCCGACGTGGCTGAAGCCAACTCCGCACAGTTGGCTATGTTGCCGAGCGGCCCGCGTATGTCGTGGCTAACGGTAAGGATAATGTTCTTACGCATCTCAAGCAGCTCCTTGTTCTCGCGTATGATGCCCTGCAACCTCTCTTTTGCCTTGCGCTCCCTGCGTATGTCACGTCTGATAAATGCGAACAAGGCCACGAGCAAGACTAAGACAAGAATGGAAATCGAGGCCGACAGCTTGTACGAGAATGCCTGCACGTCCCTTGTCCGCCGTTCCTTCTCGGCCAGCGATGCCGCCACCTGCCCGTCTATGCGCGCCACGAGCGAGTTGAGTGCGGCATTCAACTCGGCATTATGCCACCGCATACTGTCCGCGCACGCCTCCAAATATTTTGAATGTTCCCTCAGTTTCGCGGCCGTGTCGTCGCCAAGCCGCCGCAGGGCTGTTGACCGTTCCACCACCTGCACGGTCTTCTTGCCGCCGAACAGTCCGGCCAGTCCCTTTTTCTTCTTCCTTACAGTGCGCACTCTTACAGAGCGTTCCGCAATGGCCGGCAGCCGCGCGGTCACGTCAGCGTCAAAGGTTTCTTTCCGCCTTGCGGCGAGCATAACCGACCGGAGATGCTTCTCCTTCTCTTCCAACAGGCAGCGGAGCGTGTCAACCAGCATGGGTGAGACGCGCTCACGGCACAGCGGCTTCACGGATACGAGAAAGCTGTCTACGCCGAGCCGGAGCCTCCTGTATGCCGCATAGTCGCCGTCTTTCCAGAAAACCGCACCCTCGCCGGCCAAGACCAGCGCCACGATTTTCCCATGCACGTCGTTCGACGCTTCGTAAATCGTGTGCATGTCATCCATCTCGCGTTCTATTTCCTTCACTTTCCTGCGTTCATACAGCAACACTGCGGCAAGGCCGCAAGTCACGGCCAGCACCAATGCAAAACCGACAAAAACTTTCAATTGAAGTGGTATGACCATTTATTCTTGATATGGGTTTTAATGAGATAAATACTAAAATCATCAATCCGTCACTAATGGATTGAAACAACGAGGTAAACCATCATCGACGGACAAACATTGTTACGATTCCCGACAACAGATAAAACAAGTTGCAAAAATAGTCCATTGCACAGACAAACTTGCATAATGCGAGAGATTGCCTTCTAATTATAACTTTTTTAAACATATTCAGTTATATTTATGCAAGATATTTATTAAAAACCACCAAAAGGATATCAAGATGAAACAAGTGAGATCTTACTGCCGACATCCTGCAAAAGACAGCATTACGTGGGCGACGATTTATGTAATCTTATAATTATCTGATATTAATTAGTATGCAGTAGGGGGCTTCCATAAAAAGTGAAATAAGAGCTTAACCATATACGCTTACATAATAAGTCAAATTGCTTATGTTTGACTATAATAAGCTATTTAACTTATAAATCCTTTGACTGATAGGACAATGTGAAGCTGTGGGGTTTATTATAGCGGCGAAATCTTTACTCCGCTTTAAAGAAACAGATACAGCTAAAACGGAATATGTGCTGGTGGGGACACTGCTAAGCTTTGGAATAGCAACGTTGTTCGGTCTAATAGTAAAACAACTATCATATCGGCTTTTTTAATAAAAACATTTATGAATGTCCGCAATCAGCCTATAGCTCGTGACACAGGCATTGCATTTGTTGTAGGGACGCAAAATTTTGCACCTCTACATTGTGGGTGATTGCAGACATTCATAAAAAGTTATCATGGACTGCGTATTACCAGCAATCTTTTCAAGAAAAATTCGATACACAAATAGGAATCTGTTAGAAACAAGCTATTTATAAGCTTTTCTCAAAGAGTGAGGTAATGACTTGGCAACGGTTGCTAATTCTGTGATATGCGGTGTATTTCCACCTAAAAACTCTCGCCGACTGCAAAAATACAAAAAAAGAGGATAGGAGTGCAAGTCTTATAAAGTTTTTTCTTGCTTTTCATTCGTATATTCCATTTTGGTAGTCCGTGATATATTGCGTAAACGTCTTTCCCGTCTGTTGCTTGAAGAAGCGCATCAGATGGCTGGGGTCGGAAAAGTGGAACTCGTCCGCCAACTGGCTCACGTTGCGGTCGGAGAACAACAGCTCGTTTTTCAATTCCTCCAACAAGCGTTGTTTGAGCAGATGGGTGGCGGACACGCCGAACTGCGCCACGACGGAGTTGTTCAGCGTGATGCGACTCACACGGAGCATATCGGCATATTCCTGAACACGCTGCACGGTGCGGATATGCTTTTCGAGCAAGTCCTTGAACTGGAATGCATAATTGTTCTTCGGCACTTCGACCGGCAGACGGTAAGTTTTGGCGTATGCCCGGTTGATAACCACCAACAGATAGTAAAGCACAGATACGATAAGGTTGTAAGTGTCTGCCACAGGATGCAGCAGCTCCTGTTTTATCTTCCCCAAGAGGCGCATATATTCCGCCAGTTCTTCCGGCTCGGCAAACAAGTAGGGCGGTGTATCAGTCTGATAATAATACAACAGCCGATATACGAAGAACTTGTCAGCAATGAACGTGCGCATAAAGTCTTCGCGGAAAATAAGAAAAGTGTAATCCAGTTCTACCTCGTTCACGTGCCATTCCTGTTGCTGGTGCGGCGACAAAAGCAGCACCATACCATCCCGTAACTTCACTTTTCGGAAGTTCAGCAACAAATATCCATTGGCGCGGCGAAAGAAATAGAAACTGAAAAAATCCGTCTTGAACGTCCGGTGCTCGGTCAAGACACCACAGATGTCCTTGCTCTCGCCTGTGTTGATGTAGAAGTCCACGCCGCAACGTGTCTTGCTGAACGGGACGCTGACCAGTCTTTCGGGGTTGGTTATCGTTTTCATCGCTCTTGTTCTTTGCTTTCTGCAAATATACATCATTCTTTTATCAAAATGGCATATATTTCTCTTTTTAAGGCATAGAGGCATCAGGGGAATCTTCCGAACTTTGCACCCGACAAATCATAAAAGCGTAACATTATGAACGAGAAAGCTATTATCCGGTTGGTGCGCAGCGCCACCTTGAAAATCAATTATGCAGGACACACCATCCTTGTTGACCCCGTATTTGCCGACAAAGGAACCCTGCAATCCGCTCTCGGCGTGTATAAAAGTCCGAGGGTGCATCTGGTAATGCCCATCAGCGAAATCACCGAGGGCGTGGATATGGTACTGCTCACACACAACCACATTGACCATTATGAACCGAGCGTGAAACAACATTTGCCGAAAGACATCCCTTTCTACACCCAGCCGCAAGACAAGGAAACCCTCGTGCAAGATGGTTTTACAAATGTAGAAGCAATTGAAAAGAGCAAGACAATAGGCAACCTGACCATCCACCGCACCACGGGTCATCACGGTTTCGGTCAGATAGGCCAGATGATGGGACCCGTGTCGGGCTATGTGCTGATGGCGGAGGGACTTCCGACCATTTATATAATGGGCGACTGCAAATGGGAACCGTGCATCCTTGAAACCGTGGAAAAATACCGCCCTGATTATATCGTTGTAAACAGCGGCGGTGCGGTGTTCCCCGAATTTTCCAAGACAGACGGCTGCATCATCCCCGACGAACAGGAAGTGATGGCGATGCTCGACACGCTCCCCGCACAAATCAAACTGATAGCCGTACACATGGATGCTATTGACCATTGCCAGACAACACGCGAAATCCTGCGAAACGAAGCCCGCCACCACGGAGTGGATATGAACCGACTGATTATGCCGGGAGATGGGGAGAGCATTACGTTATGAGTGTTTGCATCAAATCGCTGATAAAGAATATGAACATAGTGATAGGCTGCTCAATAGGGTGCAGCTACTGCTATGCCCGTAATAACTGTCGCCGCTTCCATATCACGGACGATTTTTCTGTACCCGAATATATGGGGCGCAAGCTACACATCATCGACACTCCAAAACCTCACGTATGGCTGATGACCGGAATGAGCGACTTCTCCGATTGGAAGCCTGAATGGAACGCGGAGATTTTCGGAAGAATGAAAAGCAATCCGCAACACGCTTATATCTTTCTTACGAAACGTCCGGATAAGGTCTGTTTTTCTACGGATGACGAAAATGTCTGGATGGGCGTGACCGTCACGCGCAGTTCCGAGAAAAAAAGGTTAGAAGATTTGAAAAGAAATATCAAGGCCAAACATTACCACGTCACCTTTGAACCTATCTTTGACGAAATCGGAGAGATAGACTTCGCGGGTATCGATTGGGTTGTCATAGGCACGGAAACGGGACATCGGAAAGGCAAAGTGGATTCCCGTCTCGAATGGGTGCTTCACATTGCCGACCAAGCCAAAGCGCAAGGAATCCCCGTATTTATGAAAGAGGATTTGCTGCTTATAATGGGTGAAGAAAGGATGATTCAGGAACTGCTGGAACAATTTATCAAACGCATACAATGAATACTGAAACAATCAAGGAAATAGACGTACAGAGCGTTATGACCAAATCCGCACTGCCAGTCGGAGGATATTCGGTCAATCCTTACGTGGGATGCCCTCACGCCTGCAAGTATTGCTACGCATCGTTTATGAAACGCTTCACCGGGCATACAGAACCGTGGGGCGCGTTTCTGGACGTGAAGAACTGGAAACCGATAGCCAATCCGCACAAATATGACGGTGAGCGCATCGTGATAGGTTCCGTGACGGACGGTTACAACCCCTATGAGGAACAATTCCGCCGTACCCGCAGGCTGCTCGAAGAACTGCGCGGAAGCAACGCCGAGATTATGGTATGTACGAAGTCCGACCTCGTCCTTCGCGACCTCGACCTGTTGAAACGTTTTCCCAAAGTAACAGTGTCTTGGTCAATCAATACGCTTAACGAACAGTTTCGTGCGGATATGGACAACGCCGTGAGCATAGAACGCCGCCTGAAAGCAATGCGCCAAGTCTATGAGGCAGGCATCCGTACCGTGTGTTTCGTTTCGCCCATATTTCCGGGAATAACCGATGTAAAGACGATTATCAAGGAAGTGAAAGGATATGCCGATTTGATATGGCTCGAAAACCTGAACCTGCGCGGACAATTCAAAGGAGAGATAATGGCATATATCCGTGAGAAGCATCCCGAACTCTTCCCATTATACGATGAGATTTACAACAAGAAAAGGCTTGATTACTGGCAGGCATTGGAACAGGACATATCCCAATATGCACAGACGCAAGGATTTCCCTATCGGGTGAACGATTTGCCTTACGGACGCTCGGAAAAAGGAAAGCCTGTCATCGTAAATTATTTCTATCACGAAAAAATCAGGCTCAAAAAATAAGATGTATATAAATTCCCGCTATGGGATGATGGCAAACAGCTTCGGTATGCCCGAAACACAAACTTGCTACCATAAAAACAGAGTTCAGACTTTAAAACAACTCATAAACTTTGGGCAACTCAAAGGACTGCTCGCAGCTTCTTTCGGAAGCAAACGGGGGCGTTCAGGGGGCAACCCCACTGGCTCATTGGGGAGTTTTTAGCATGAGCGTCAGCGGTGCGTGAAGAAAACGCCATAATGAGCTATGGCTTTTGTTCCCAAAAGCCTGCGGCGGTGTCGGTTTTCCCTTGTCGGTCGGCAGAACGGAAGTCCGTCTGGCCAGCCTGCGGATGGCGATACTCACCTCCGTTGCTTCCACAGCAGGCTTGATGATGAATGAAAATCCGATGAATTGATGAATGGGCGACTTAACATACTAAAAGTCATAGCGATACATGCTCAACATTCTTTCATCAAACCGCTTGTCAAAAGAAAAGCGATGAGTAAGGCTGTGTCCGTTTTCTCTTTTCATCAGCCATATCCTTTTGTTGAGAGTTTGATGAGGATGTAAACCGCTGTTATTCTTTATGTTTATATATACTTTCATCAATTCATCAAAATAATAAATAGCACTCATGCAAATTACCATGCCGTATTCCGGCAGACTTGCAGGCAAGTCTGAAAGTTTTGAATTATTGAGAAGTGAAGATAACGCATTGATGTTCTGTAATATACGACCTAAACAACCGTTCAACAAACCCGTTCACAAAACATTTGGCGACGAAAAGAAAAATAGCACTTGTCTGTCTTTTCGCAAGCACAGCCTTTCCAACAGGGCGTTGCGTACCCTTGCGGCATTGGGTGTGTTGATACGGAAAGCGATTGCCACGACCATTGGCAGGGCATACGCCTCCGCACAATAACCGTTGGGAAGCCTGATGCGCCTTTCCACATCGCAAGGCTTCAGCACTCCGCTTTTGTACACGGCTCGGATGGCGGCACGGAGTGTCGGGGCGATTACATCGAACAGCCTTACCAACTCCATTTCGTTCATCCACACGTTGGCGGCATCGGACGGCACGGCAATCCTGCCGCACCCGTCCATCGTGATTGTTGTCCGTTCCATAGACTGTGCGTTATAGGACGAAACGTCCGCTTATCTTGCTCTCAAAGGCGGATATGTCGTTTTCAAGTTTAGCGTTGGTCACCTTCGCGTAAATTTGCGTGGTGGTTATATTCGTATGCCCCAAAATCTTGCTCACGCTCTCTATCGGCATACCGTAATTCAATGCCAAAACAGCGAATGAATGGCGGCTCAAATGGAATGAAACCGGCTTTTCTATCCCGCATTTCTTCGCCACAGCCTTGATGCGTTTGTTCACCATGTCAAGCGAGCCGATGTTGAAAAGTCGCTTGTCTCTTCTGAACGGCTCGTAACGCCTGATTATCTGCATGGGGATGTCCATCAGCTTGATTTGGAACGGTACGCCCGTCTTTTGGCGTTTCGACACAATCCATGATGCGCCATTCATCTCAACGATGTTGTCGGTGGTCAGGTTCTTGATGTCCGTGAACGAGATGCCAGTCCAGCAACCGAACAGGAACAAATCCCTCGCCAATGCGAAGTTGGGATTGTCCAGACTGATTGTACTCAACGCCTGAATTTCATCTTCCGTGAGAAAGCCTCGTTCCTTGTGGTCGGGGTCAACGTGGTACATCGCAAACGGGTTTCTCGGTATCTTGCCATTGTAGTGCGCCGTGGTGACGATGTGTTTCAACGGTATGGAGTATATCCACACGGACGATTGCGCCAGCCCGACCTCGTTTCGCAGGTACAGGCAGTAGTCACGGATGAAATCCTCCGTCAATTCGTTCATCGCCATGTCCGTCCGCTTGTACTGCCTCTTAATAAACTCCGCTACGTATTTGCGGACGGTCAGGTACTTCTGGTACGTACGCTTGGAGCGGTCTTTGCCCACCCGCTTGGCAAACGCCTCATTCTCCTTGTCAAAGGCTCGTAACAATGTTTCATACTCCGTGCCGATGCCTTGATAGGCGTTGCGTACCATTTCAGCCGTGACAAATGCCTCACGGTCGGAAAGCCGCTGGTAGTGCTTCGTTATCTGCGCCTTGATGTTGTCAAGCGCATAGTTCACCGTCACCGCCTCGCGGCTCTTGCCTTTCGCCCTGTTGCCTTTAGCATCCCACAAATCCTTGGAGATACGCTGCTTGCAACTGAACTGTGCGATAGTCCCGTTGATTGTAACCCGTCCCATGATGGGGACAATTCCATTCTTTTCCTTGCTTCCGTTTACATAGAAGACGGTCTTGAAAGTACTTCTCATAATCCTTGCTTTTTGTTTGGTGCAAAATTAGTTTATGGGAGTTGTAAAGGCAGAATGTAAACCTACGCAGAACGCAGAAATAGAGACCGTTAGTGTTAAATGTGCATCAGGTGTTGGGTAATGATTTGGAAGTGCATCTATTGCTGTAATCCGCCCAAATCCGTTTTTCCGCCCTTATGTCATTCCGTGCCACCCGAAGCCAAACCCTCTGACCGTCAGTGAGAATGCTCAAATTCGCTTTATTCTGCGTTTTATCCTATTATTTTCTTTTGAAAATTCAGACACCCAAGCATCGCGATTTGTAGCTACACGAAATACCCCGGCAGTTTCACCCCTTCCATCAAAAGTAAACCGCTGTCGGCCGTCCAGCCGTGTTTACAGCGGTTTCCGCCACGTTTTTCCTCGCGGCTGCGCCGTGAAAAACGTGGCGGAAAAGAACACGGCGCCCGTCCGCCTGCGGTTTGCGGTTTGATTACAGGGGCAAAACTGCGACCGACGTGACGCATGGCCGTCATGCACCGAAGGAGCGTTTTTCATTGCAGCCGCTTCAGCTGAATGTAAAACTTCGGCATACCTTACAAAAGGCTGAATACGTACCGGTTCCAGCCAACGGACAGGGTGCTTCCAGCTCTCTCCGCCCGCATGTTCCGACGTGCGACAACCGTCTGTTTTCCGCCTTGTTTCCACCCTCATTGCAAAAGGCCGCCTTTCGGCTTGTGATTTGCGGCCTTTTGCGTTGCGATTCATACCCTTTTGCGCCGCAATTCACGGCCTTTCGCATGACATTTTGCGGCATATTGCGA
>CAKZVT010000037.1 GCA_937922435.1 uncultured Prevotella sp.
TGATTAAATAATGAACAAATGTTTTTATTTCACCCAACAGATTTGCGGATGAACCGCGAAAGGTGGTCTTTCGCATTCCAAAAGGCCATCTTTTAGCCGCTAAAAGGCCGTCTTTTACAAGCTAAAAGACGGCCTTTTGCAATGCGTTGGATGTCAGGCGGTTGCGCAAGGGGCGGCATTTAGAACTAAAATATTTAGTTAAATATGGAGTATTCCTTTGCAGGTCACGGTTTTATTTGTATATTTGCTGCGCGGATATAGGATGCAGCTCGGGCAAGACAAGTTGGGAAACTGCCGTATTCCCTTGTCTTGCCGCCAGCCTTTCGCTATATTTGCTGCGTGTGAATGATGTAAAAACGGAATACTATGATGCGTAAGACATTTGTTATTATTGCCCTGTTGGCCGCATTCGGCGCGGCTGCCTACGGCCAGGCGGACGGCGCGGAGGCCAAGGGTGACAGCTGCATGGACGTGCGCGACACGTACCACGCACTGATGTATTACGGCGAGGCGATGGCCGCCGACAGCTCCGCCGTGCTGCAAAGGAAGGCGGCGCGGTGCCACTACATGCGCGGCGACTACCGCCGTTGCGTCGACATGATGCTGCCGGTGGCAGGCCCGGGCGGCGACAGTCTTAGCCTTGAGCAGATGCGCTGCTTGCTCGACTGTTACCGTAAGCTCGACGACAACGACGGACAGATGACCTGGGGCCGCGCCATCCTGCGCCGATGCCCCATGGACGGGGAGACTACGGCGGCCGTGGCGGCCATATACAACACCGACGACAGGTATCTGCCGTCGAGTGCGAGGGTGCTTACCAACGATTATCTCGAAAGGGATTCAACGTGCATACCCGTCCTCAGGCAGAACGCCGACGCGCAGTTTCTCATGCAGAGCTTCGACGCCGCCGTGGCCGTCTACCGCAAGCTGCTGGCTCTTGGCGACTCGTCGTACAACGTGGTGTATTCGCTTGGTATGTCGTACATGCAGACGCGGCAGGACACTCTTGCCCGGCAGTGGCTGCTCAAGGCGGCGGAGATGAAGCAGATGAAGGACGCCGGCTGCCTGTACCGCCTCGGAATGGTGTGCGTAGACATGGGCAATGTGGACGAGGGCATCGAATACCTTGAAATGGCTTACAACCTGATGCAGCCCGACAGCCGCGTGGTCTACATCGTGAAGCGCGCCCTCGGCGAGGGATATTACAAGAAGGGGGACTACTGGAACGCCATTTACGCGTGGCTTGAGGCGTTGAAGCGCAACAACAAAAGCAAGGCTACAATCTTCAACGTGGCGCAGACGTACGGCCTTGTGGGGCAACATGACAAGGAAAAGCGGTTCTACCGCTCGTTCCTAAGCATGGCCGCGCTGGCCGAGAGCACGCCTTCGCTTGACGAAATGGTCAAGCAGGCCGAGGCCGCAGTCGGCAAAAAAGAAGACTTTAAGGGTTGCATCATCGGGCTGCCGGTTGACTGACAGGGAACATGTGATAACGGTAAAACGGTAAAATGGTAAAAAGGTAAAACTTAGCTGTTGAGCACTTCGCTGTACACGGCGAGCACCTGCTGCGCCACGTTGTTGTTCTCGAAGCGCGATATGTACTGCCGTCCGGCGGCGATGCGCTCGTCGCGGCCGGGCGCTCCTTTGAGGGTCAGCTTCATGGCGTCGGCCATTCCGTACACATCATCCGGGTCTACGTACAGCGTGGCGTTGCCTCCGGCCTCCTCAAGGCAGCTGCCCGTGCAGGCCACTACCGGCAGTCCGCTCTGTATGGCCTCGATGACGGGCAGGCCGAAGCCCTCGTAACGCGACGGACAGACGCACGCCTCGGCCATCTGGTATATGGCCGGAAGGTCGTCGATGGGTACGTTGTGCAGGAACATCACGCGCCCCGACAGGCCGTTCTGCGCCACGTACCGCTTCACCTTCTCGCAGTATGCGGTCGGCTTTCCCACGATGACGAGGCTCACGTCCTCGGGCAGCAGGCGCATCGCCTTTACCGCCAGTAGTACGTTCTTGCGCTCTTCCACCGTGCCGACGCTCACTATGTAACGCTCGGGCAGCATGTAGTCGGTGTGCACCTCCTGCATCTTCTTCTCGCCCTCGCGCATCTTGTAGCGCGTGCCGCAGCTCTGGTAGATTACCTCTATTTTGTCGGCCGGCACGTCGCCGTACAGCATCACGTCGCGCTTTGTGCACTCGCTGATGGCTATTATGCGGTCGGCCTCGCGGCAGGTCCTCATGAATTTCCACTCGTTGAACTTCCTTTCCACCCACGAGTACCACTCGGGATGGCGCATGAAGATGAGGTCGTGGATTGTCACCACGGTCTTTATGCCGGCCTCCCTGATGCCTACCGGCAGTTCGCCTGCCAGTCCGTGGTACAGCTTTACGCCGTCGCGCACAAGGTCGGCCACGATGCCGCGCGTGCGCCATAACGCCTTGGCTATGGGGTTTATGCCGGCTTCTGGGTAGGCGAACTTCACGTTCTGCCGCGGCGTTATCTGCCGTCTCAGGCTGGCGTCGCCGCGTTCGGGGGTGTACAGGTTGAACGTCATGCCGGGCGTTGCGGCCTCGGCTATGTCGTTAATGAGCGTCCTGCCATAGCTGCCAGGCCCTGTATTGTCGCACACTATGTGCTTCGCGTCGTATCCTATTGTCATGGATTGTTCACTCTTCACTTTTAGTTTTTCAGTCGTTCCATCGTCCACAGGTAGAAGCGCGGGTCTCGGCGGACGGCCTGTTCGAGCATGGCGAAGAAGCGCTTTGTGACCTCGTGCTCGGGCAGCGACGCCGCGTCGTCGGTAATCAGGCGGAACGTGCACACGTACTTGCCGCGTTCGGGCCGCTCCGTGTCCACGTAGAACACGGCGTGTCCCAGCTTACGGGCTATTTTCTCCGGGCCGGTGATGGCCGTGACGGTGCTGTTCAGGAACGTAAGCCGCAGCTGGGCTTTGTGGCATTGGGGCTCTTGGTCGGCCATGTAGCCAAAGATGTTCATCAGGTTTTGCCTGCGGAACGACACGAGATACCGAAGCAAGTCCCTCTTGGGGACGCACACTCCGCCCATGCTCTGCCGTATCTTGATGAACAGGCGGTCGATGGTCTTGTTGGGAATTGGGGCGTACACCAGTCCGACTACGGCCTCCTTGTGTCGCGTGAACATCTTTCCTGCCGCCGAAAGCAGCTCCCAGTTGCAGTAATGACCCAGTATTCCGACGCACGCCTGGCCGCGGTCGAAGCAGTCTTCCACGGCTTCCGTGCCGCGGAACTCCACGTGGCGCATCAGTTCCTTGTGCGAAACGGTCATCAGCTTGATCGTCTCCACGAAGTAGTCTGACAGCCATCGGTAGAAGCCTTGCTCTATTTGGCGCAGCTCTTCGCGGCTTTTTTCGGGGAAGGCGGCCGCCATGTTGCGCCTTACGGCAGACAGGCGGTAGCGCACTATGCGGTAAGTCATGACGTACAACACGTCGGACAAGGCGTAGAGAGCCTTGTAGGGGAGCAGCGACACGAGGTAGAACGCTGCGTAAGCGATGGTTCGCAGTGCTTTCTTCATGGCTTGGTCTACAGGCTTTGCATGTCGTTCAGCTTCTTGTAATAGCCGTCCATGGCGAGCAGCTCGTCGTGAGTACCGCGCTCCACGATGCGCCCTTCGTGTATGACACAGATTTCGTCGGCGTTCTTTATGGTAGAAAGGCGGTGGGCGATGGCTACCGTCGTGCGTGTTTTCATAAGGTGTTCGAGGGCTTGTTGCACAAGGCGCTCGCTCTCGGTGTCGAGCGCCGAGGTTGCCTCGTCGAGTATAAGGATGGGCGGATTCTTTAGTATTGCGCGCGCAATGCTTATGCGCTGGCGCTGTCCTCCCGACAGGCGGCTGCCGCGGTCGCCTATGTTTGTGTCGTAGCCGTGCTCGGTTTCCATGATGAAGTCGTGTGCGTTGGCTATGCGTGCGGCTGCTTCTATCTGCTCTTGGGTGGCTTCCATCACGCCGAACGATATGTTGTTGCGGAAGGAGTCGTTGAAGAGTATTGCCTCCTGGTTGACGTTTCCGATGAGCTGGCGCAGGTCGTGTATGGCCATGTCCTTGACGTTGACGCCGTCGATGAGCACCTCGCCCTCCTGCACGTCGTAGTAACGGGGGATTAGGTCGACAAGGGTCGACTTGCCTCCGCCGCTCTGTCCCACTATGGCTATGGTCTTGCCCTTCTCCACGGTGAGGTTGATGTGGCGCAGCACCCACTTCTCCCCGTAGCGGAACGACACGTCGCGGAACTCTATTTTGTCCTTGAACTCGCTGATGTGTACCGCGTCGGGGCGTTCCTTTATGTTGTTCTCGGCCATCAGTATTTTGTCGATGCGCTCCATCGAGGCCAGTCCCTTGGGTATGTTGTAGCCCGCCTTGGCGAAGTCTTTGATGGGGTTGATGATGCTGTACAGTATGGTCATGTAGTAGATGAACGTCGGTCCGCTAAGCCCCTTGCCGCCAAGCACGAGCATTCCGCCGAACCACAGCACGATGACAATCATCAGCGTGCCGAGGAACTCGCTCATAGGGTGGGCCATCTGCTGGCGTGTGTTGACGCGGCGGACGTTCTCGCGGTACTCCGAATTAATCTTGTCGAAGCGGCGGTTCATTTTCTCCTCGGCGCAGAAAGCCTTGACTATGCGCAGTCCGCCGAGCGTTTCCTCCACCTGGCTCATCGTGTCGCTCCACAGTGCCTGCGCCTTCTTCGACTTCTGCTTGAGCCTGCGGCCGACAAGCCCCATGACCCATCCCATCAGCGGAACGAACAGGAGGGTGAACAGAGTGAGCTGCCAGCTTACGAACATCATCGTCGTGAAGTAGGCGAGTATGAGTATCGGGTTCTTGAAAAGCATGTCGAGCGAGGCCATGATGGAGCTTTCCACCTCGAGCACGTCGCCGCTCATGCGCGCTATTATGTCGCCCTTGCGCTCCTCGGAGAAGAAGCCCAGGGGTAGCGAAGTAATCTTGTGGTAGAGCTGGTTGCGTATGTCGCGCACTATTCCCGTGCGTATTGGTATGACGGTTGCCGACGATATGAAGTAAGCCCCGGTCTTGAGCAGGGTCATGAAGGCCAGTGCGAGGCCGATGAACAGCAGCGTCAGCGTCTGTCCGTAGTCGTTGATGAGCAGGCGCACGTAGTATTCGGCGTTGTTGCCGGCCACGTCCTTGAGCGCGCCGAAGTCGAAGGCCGACAAGTGTTCCCACAGGTTCCAGTCAATCAGCGTTAGCGTCCCGGTGGTAGTTCCGGTCTTGAAGAGTATTTGCAGGATGGGTATGATGGCCATGAACGACACTATGTTCAGCAGAGCCGAGAGGATGTTGAACACGATGGTGAGCACAAGGTATTTTTTGTATGGCGGCACGAAGCGGCGCAATACTTGTAGAAATTCTTTCATAAGGGTTTGCAGGCGGCGTGCGGCGCATGGCGCAGTCCGCATTGTTTGTTCCGCCTGCAAAGATAGTGTTTTTATGAATAAATGCAAAGGCTACGGCTGTAAAACCTGCGTTTGGCGGTTCATCCGCAATTCTGTTGGATAGAAATATATACCAAATCCCGTCCCCGAAGGGGGCGAACTATGCTTAACCGCATGTGTAGTGACCGTAGGGAACGGAACTTGCGGTAAGCCGAAACCAATTCAAACGTCCCCAAAGGGGGCGAACAACAGGCTGCTATTCGCCCTCTTCGAGGACGATATTATTGGCACGTACATACCGCAAGTTCCGCTTCGCTACACATGCGGTTAAGCATAGTTGGACGTCTTCGACGCCCTGCTGCGCTTAGTTGCCATCCAACGGATTTGCTGATGAACCGCGATTGACGGCCTTTCGCATTGCAAAAGGCCATGAATTGCGTTGCAAAAGGCCGTCTTTTGGAGTGTAAAAGACGGTCTTTTGCAACGCATTGGGTATCAATGCGTTACGTGGATGGTTTCATTTGGCTGAAAGATACGCGTCAACCTTGGCCGCCGCGTCGCGTCCGCTGGCCATCGCGCGTACTACGAGCGAGGCTCCGTTGGCGGCGTCGCCGCATACGAACACGTTGGGCGCGGCCTGCGGCAGCTGCGGCTTCAGGAAGCCCATTGCCAGCAGTACCATGTCGGCCTTGATTGTTTCGGGCTTGCCTACGGGCTGCATTACGGGGCGGCCGCCGTCGGGGTTGGGCTTCCATTCCACTTCCTGCACCTCCGCGCCGCATACCTTGCCGTCTTTGCCGACGAAGCGCAGCGTGTTGATGTTCCACCGCCGCGTGCATCCCTCCTCGTGGCTCGACGTGGTCTTGAGCGTGCGCGGCCACTCGGGCCACGGGTGCTGAGGGTCGTCGGGGCCTACGGGCGGCTGCGGCATTATTTCTATTTGCGTCACGCTGCGGCATCCCTGGCGGTGCGCCGTGCCTATGCAGTCGCTGCCGGTGTCGCCTCCGCCTATTACGAGCACGTCCTTCCCCTTGGCGTTCACCAGCTCGTCGCGCTTGATTTCCGCGCCTGCCAGCACGCGGTTCTGCTGCGCCAGCATCTCTAAGGCAAAGTGTACGCCCCGTAGGTCGCGGCCGGGTATGGCGAGGTCGCGCGCCTCGGGCGTGCCTGTGGCTATGACGTAGGTGTCAAATCCGTCGGGCAGGTGCTCCGTGTCGATGGTCTGGTTGAACCTGAACACGATGCCCTCCTGCCGCAGTATGTCCATGCGGCGGTCTATGACGGCCTTGTTCAGCTTGAAGTTCGGTATGCCGTAGCGCAGCAGTCCGCCTGCGTCCTCGTTCCGGTCGAACACCGTCACCTGGTAGCCCAGCAGGTTGAGGCGGTTCGCCGCCACAAGTCCGGCGGGGCCGCTGCCCACAACGGCCACGCTCATGCCGTTGCGTTCGGGACGGCGTATGCGCACGTAGTTCTCCTCGAAGGCGTGCTCCGTGATGGCCGCCTCGTCCTCGCGGTTGGTCGTAGGCTCGTGCTCCACAAGGTTAAGCACGCACGCCTTCTCGCACAGCGCCGGGCATACGCGGCCCGTAAACTCGGGAAAGTCGTTGGTAGAGTTGAGCAGGCGGTAGGCCAGTTCCCAGTCGCCGCGGTACAGGGCGTCGTTCCACTCGGGCGGCTTGTTGCCCAGCGGGCACGCCCAGTGGCAGAAGGGCACGCCGCAGTCCATGCAGCGCGACGCCTGCTGGCGGCGGTCGTTGGAGTTAAGGGTCTGTTCCACTTCGCCGAAATCGTGGATTCTGTCATGCACGGGGCGGTATCCCGCCTCCTTGCGGTGTATCGTAAGAAATGCTTTAGGGTCTCCCATATATTTTTAATGAATAATGAAAAATGAATAATGAATGATTGTTTGATGTTTTGATGAATAATGAAAAATGAATGACAAATAACCTTTTTGTGGATGTTGCATGGTCGCCAACGTGCTTAAAATACCGTTATGGACTTCAATTCGGCTGGCGATTTTTCATTTTTCATTATTCATTTTTCATTTACTCAATAGTCTCTCTGCATGTCGGCTATCTTCTGTTGCAGTTTCCTTACCTGCTCTTCCTGCAACACGCGCTTGTACTCTATGGGCACAACCTGGATGAAGTCCTCCACGTAGCGCGCCCAGTCGTCGAGCATCTGGCGCGCCAGCTTCGAGCCTGTGTACAGGTAATGTTGGCGTACAAGCTCATGCAGCTCCTTGCGGTAAGAGCTTTCCTCGACGAGGTTGATTTCAACCATGTCCATGTTGCAGAAGTAGTCGAAGTCGTGGCGCTTGTCCCACACGTAGGCTACGCCGCCGCTCATGCCCGCCGCGAAGTTGCGCCCGGTCTCTCCCAGCACGACGACGCGGCCGCCGGTCATGTACTCGCAGCAGTGGTCTCCTGCCCCTTCGACCACGGCTGTGGCCCCGGAATTGCGCACGGCAAAGCGTTCGCCCACCTTTCCGTTGACGTACAGCTCGCCCGATGTCGCCCCGTACAGCCCCGTGTTGCCTGCAATGGTGTTGTCTTCGGCGTTGAAGTTGCTGCGCACGGGCGGCAGTATGGCTATGCGTCCGCCGCTAAGCCCCTTGCCGAAGTAGTCGTTGGCCTCGCCTTCGAGCTTGAAGTTCACTCCCTTTACGAGGAACGCGCCGAAGCTCTGGCCGGCACTTCCCTTGAACTTTATGTTGATTGTGGAGTCGGGCAGGCCGCCTTCGCCGTATTTCGAGGCTATGAGTCCGCTTAGCATCGTGCCTGCGGCGCGGTCTGTGTTCTTGATGGCGTAGTCGAGGTTGACCTCCTCCTGCTCCTCCACGGCTCGTTGCGCCGAGCGTATCATCTGGCGGTCAAGCACGCCGTCGAGGTCGTGCGGCTGTCCCGTGGTGTGGCGTAGCGGGCACGCCTGTTCTTCCTTGTGGAGCAGACGGGTGAAGTCGAGCATCGCCGGCTTGCTGCCTTTGCCGGCCTGTTTGCGTACAATCAGCTCCGTGTGGCCCACGATGTCGTCCAGCTTTGAGTATCCCATCTCGGCCAAGTAGCCGCGCACTTCCTCGGCGAGGAAGGTGAAGTAGTTGACAAGATATTCGTACCTGCCCATGAAGTGGCGGCGAAGCTCCGGGTTCTGGGTGGTCACTCCGAGCGGACATGTGTTCAGGTTGCACTTCCGCATCATGACGCAGCCCAGCACGATGAGCAGCAACGTGCCGAAGCCGAACTCCTCCGCGCCGAGCAATGACATTATTATTATGTCGCGACCGGTCTTCAGCTGGCCGTCCACTTGCAGCCTTACGTGCCCACGCAGACCGTTCTTTACGAGCGTCTGCTGCGTCTCGCTGAGGCCGATTTCAGGCGAAACGCCTGCAAAGCGCATGCTCGACGCAGGGCTTGCGCCCGTTCCTCCCTCCGCGCCGGATATTACTATGAGGTCTGCCTTGGCCTTGGCCACACCGGCGGCGATGGTGCCCACGCCGCTCTCTGCCACCAGCTTGACGCTTATTGCGGCCTTGGGGTTGACGTTCTTCAGGTCGAATATGAGCTGCGCCAGGTCCTCGATGGAGTATATGTCGTGGTGTGGCGGTGGCGAGATGAGCGATATTCCCGGTATGGAATGCCGCGTCTTGGCTATTACCTCGTCAACCTTGAAGCCCGGCAGCTGGCCTCCCTCGCCGGGTTTTGCGCCCTGCGCTACCTTGATTTGTATCTCTTCGGCGTTCACGAGGTACTCCGTCGTCACGCCGAAACGTCCCGACGCCACCTGTTTGGTCTTGCTTGACAGCGAGATACCGTTGAACAGGGAGTGGAAACGCTCGCTGTCCTCGCCGCCTTCGCCGGTGTTCGAGCGCGTGCCGAGCTTGTTCATGGCCAGGCAGATGGCCTCGTGCGCCTCCTTGGAGAGTGCTCCGAAGCTCATCGCTCCTGCCACAAAGTGCTTTACTATGTCGCTTACCGGCTCCACCTTGTCAATGTCCAATGGCGTGGCGGCACGCTTGAAGTCGAAGAAGTCGCGGATGAATATAGGGTCGGCCTTGTCGTCCACGAGCCTTGTAAACTCCTTGTACTTGGCGTAGTCGCCAGTTCTCGTCGCGAGTTGGAGCGTCGCTATGGTCTCCGGGTTCCACGCATGGCGTATTCCGTCCTTGCGGTAATGGAATTGTCCGAGGTTCGGAAGGAAGTCGGTCTCTGCCTTCTTGGCAAATCCCTCGTCGTGCATCGCGATGGCGTCGCGTGCTATTGTCTCCAAGCCTATGCCTCCGATGGTGGACGTTTCAGTGCCGAAGTAGTTTTTCAGAAGGCTCTCCGACAGGCCGACAGGCTCGAAAATCTTTGCCCCGCGGTAAGAACGTATGGTAGAGATGCCCATCTTCGCCATGATTTTGAGCAACGCTTTCTTCACCGCCTTGATGTAGTTGGCCTCGGCGGTGGCGTAGTTTTCCTGTACCTTGTGCCGCTTCACGAGGTCGTCGAGTATGGCGAACACCATGTAAGGACACAGCGCCGACGCACCGTAACCCAGCAAGAGGGCGGCGTGCATGGTCTCTTTGATTTCGCCGCTCTCCACTATGAGGGCTGTCTGCACGCGCTTGCCTACCGATATCAGGTAGTGATGCACCGCGCTGACGGCCAGCAATGACGGTATGGCAGCGTGCGTCTCGTCGATGTCGCGGTCTGAAAGTATGATGTAGTTGTAGCCCTCGTCCACGCTGCGTGCGGCCTCCTTGCACAGCTGTTCGAGCGCACTGCGCAGCCCGTCCTCGCCTTTGGCGCATTCGAAGAGCATCGGCAGCTTCACCGTGTTGAACCCTTTGTAGCGTATGTTGCAAAGAATGTCGAGCTGGGTGTTGTTGAGTATGGGGTGGGGCAGGCGCACCATCTTGCAGTTTGACTCGCCGGGGCGCAGTATGCCGGAGCCTACGCGCCCGATGTATTCGGTCAGCGACATCACGAGACTTTCGCGTATGGAGTCGATTGCAGGGTTGGTTACCTGGGCGAACTGCTGGCGGAAGTAGTTGAACAGCGGCTGCGGACGGTCGCTTAGCACGGCCAGCGGAGTGTCGTTGCCCATCGCCGCGGTAGGCTCTTGCCCGTTCACGCACATCGGTATGATGGTGTTGTCGATGTCTTCCGCGCCGAAACCGAACATCAGTTCGTGCCTTACGAGTTCTGGCACGGCGTTGTCCACCTTGCGTCCGCTCTTCAGTTTCTCTAATTGTATGCGGTTGGTGGAGAGCCATTGGCGGTAAGGATGCTCGGCGGCAAGGTGTTCCTTTATTTCGCCGTCATAGTAAATCTTGCCCTCCTGGGTGTCGATTAGCAGGATTTTGCCCGGTTGCAGGCGGCCTTTCTCGGCTATTTCGGACGGGTCGAAGTCCATAACGCCCACTTCGCTCGCCACCACCATCATGTCGTTCTTGGTGATTGTGTATCGCGCAGGGCGCAGTCCGTTGCGGTCGAGCATGCCTCCGGCGTAGCGTCCGTCGCTGAACAGCAGCGCGGCAGGGCCGTCCCAAGGCTCCATAAGGATTGAGTGGTACTCGTAAAAAGCCTTCAGGTCTTCAGATATGGGGTTCTTGTCGTTGAAGCTCTCGGGCACCATCAGCGCCATGGCGTGGGGCAGCGAGAGGCCCGACATTACAAAAAACTCGAACACGTTGTCAAGGCTGGCCGAGTCGCTCATGCCCGGCTGCACTATGGGCGACAGCTCTTTGACGTCGCCCAGGGCGTCGGAGCTTAGCACGCTTTCCCTCGCCTGCATCCATCCGCGGTTTCCGCGTATGGTGTTTATTTCGCCGTTGTGGGCCAGCAGGCGGAAAGGCTGCGCCAGACTCCACGTCGGGAACGTGTTGGTGGAGAAGCGCGAGTGTACCAAAGCCAGTCCGCTGGTGAAGTATTTGTTGGTAAGGTCGGGGTAGTACTGCCGCAGCTGGAGGCTCGACAGCATACCTTTATATATGATGTTCTTCGACGACAGCGAGCACACGTAGAAGTCCTTGTCGGCCACGCGGCGCTCTATGCGCTTGCGGATGAGGTACAGCGTGCGCTCGAACTGCGGCACGCGGTCGTCTGTTACGCCCGTAACGAAGAGCTGCTTGATGTCGGGTTCGCTTGCGAGGGCGGTCTCCCCGAGGCAGTCGGGCTGCGTGGGCACGTTGCGCAGGTGCATCAGCGACAGCCCCTCGCGCTCTATTTCCTCGAGCATCACGCTCAATATGTCCTGCTGCCGGGCTTTGTCCTTGGGCAGGAACACCAGTCCCGTGCCGTATTTTCCCTTCTCCGGCACGGGTATTCCCTGAAGGAGTATGAACTCGTGGGGGATTTGCAGCATGATGCCAGCGCCGTCGCCGGTCTTGTTGTCCGCGCCTTCCGCACCGCGGTGGCGCATGTTCTCGAGCACCTTCAGCGCGTTGTCAACCAGCTCGTGGCTCTTGTTGCCATGAATGTTGACCACCATTCCTACGCCGCACGCGTCGTGCTCGTACATGGCATTATACAATCCTTTTCCCATACTTTAGTTGCATTTAAGTTGTGAAAACATCTAATACATATCAAAGTGCTTGCAAAATTACAAAATTACTTTCTTTTTGGATAATTATTTAACGATTAAATGACATATTTTTGCAGGCTGTTCTCTTTTTGATGACAGATGAGTGTGAAAACAAGGCTTGTTTTGGTGCATCTGTAAGCAAAATCAATCGAAATGCTTTCAATGTGTAACAATGCGCCTGTTTTTATAAAAAAATCCTTCCGTCTTGCTTGTTCCCTTTGTGCCGTTTCATACATGCGCGGTTGCGTCGGGCGGCGCGCCGCGTTGTGAAAGGCGGTCTTTTGCATTCCAAAAGGCCGTGAATTGCAATGCAAAAGGCCGTCTTTTAGAGGCTAAAAGACGGCCTTTTGTAATGTGCTGGGTGACAAGTGGTTACGCGGCTGGCTGTAAACGGGCGCAGAAAAAGGCGCAGGGCGGCTTCGCAGTAGCCCCACGCCGGAATTTACGCAGCTAAAGTATGCTTGTAAATTATGGTTTTGGAGAGCACCGGGAGTCTTGAGAGAACTTGGAGGATTGGGAATATCCCAGCTCTCTCAGTTCTCTCGGTTCTCCCAGTCCTCCCTGTAATATTATCTAATGAACAGCAGTTCGCGGTACTTTGGCAGCGTCCACAGCTCGTCGGCGACTATGAGTTCCAGCTTGTCTATTTGATAACGGATTTCCTCCATCTTGGGCGCTACCGTGTCGTGGTAGGCTATCGCCTTCTCGCGTTCGCTCTCAATCTTGTTAGCCACCTTGCGTGCGTTGATAAGTTCTTCCACGCCCGTCTCAATTAGCTGCGTTCGTTCGGCTATTTCCTCGATTAGCTTCATGTTTCGTGCGCACAGCTTTTCGGCCTTTTCCACGGGGAAAATCTGGCGCATGTTCTGTACGTTCTTTGCCAGTTGGCTCTGGTAATGGGTGGCTACGGGCACTATGTGGTTCATCGTAATGTCGCCCATTACGCGCGCCTCAATCTGTATTCGTTTTGTATAAGTATCCCATTTCACCTCGTTCCTGGCCTCAAGCTCCTTGCTGTTCATGATGCCAAGTCCTTCAAACATGTCAATGCTGGCCTTGTCGAGATAGCGGTCGAAGATTATGGGGCAGCTCGTCTCGCAGTCAAGTCCGCGGCGTGCGGCCTCCTCTTTCCACTCGTCCGAATATCCGTTGCCGTCGAAGCGTATTGGCTTGCAAGTCTTGATATCCTCGCGCAGTACGTCGATGATGGCCTCCGTCTGGTCTTGTCCGCCGGCGATTAGCGCGTCCACGCGCCGCTTGAAGTCGGCCAGCGCCTCGGCCACAGCGGCGTTGAGCGTTATCATTCCGCTGGCGCAGTTGGCCTCCGAGCCTACCGCGCGGAACTCGAAGCGGTTGCCCGTGAATGCGAACGGCGACGTGCGGTTGCGGTCGGTGTTGTCGATGAGCAGCTCGGGGATTTCAGGTATGTCGAGCTTCATGCCCTGTTTGCCTGCCATGTCAAACAATTCTTTGCGGTCGCTGCTTTCGATGTGGTCGAGCAAGTCGCTAAGCTGCTTGCCGAGGAACGACGAAATGATGGCCGGCGGTGCCTCGTTCGCGCCCAGTCGGTGTGCGTTGCCCGCGCTCATTATTGACGCTTTGAGCAGTCCGTTGTGGCGATATACACCCATCAAGGTCTCCACCACGAAGGTTACGAAGCGCAAGTTGTCCTGCGGAGTCTTGCCCGGCGCATGGAGTAGTACGCCCGTGTCCGTGCTCAAACTCCAGTTGTTGTGCTTGCCCGAACCGTTGATGCCTGCGAAGGGCTTTTCGTGCAGCAGCACGCGGAAGCCGTGCTTGCGCGCAACTTTTTTCATTAATGACATAAGAAGCATGTTATGGTCTACGGCGAGGTTGGTCTCCTCGAAGATGGGAGCGATTTCAAACTGGTTAGGCGCAACCTCGTTGTGCCTCGTCTTGCAGGGGATTGACAGTTCGAGAGCCTGTATTTCGAGGTCTTTCATGAACGCCTGCACGCGGTCGGGTATTGTTCCGAAGTAGTGGTCGTCCATCTGCTGGTTCTTGGCCGAGTCGTGACCCATGAGGGTGCGGCCCGTCAGCATGAGGTCGGGACGCGCCGAGTAAAGTCCCTCGTCGACGAGGAAATACTCCTGTTCCCAGCCCAAATTGCTGGTGACTTTGCGCACGGCAGGGTCAAAGTAGTGGCAAACCTCGGTGGCGGCCACGTTCACTGCGTGCAGTGCGCGCAGCAGCGGCGCCTTGTAGTCAAGCGCCTCGCCTGTGTAAGATATGAAGATAGTAGGTATGCAGAGCGTGTCGTCCATGATGAACACGGGCGACGTGGGGTCCCATGCCGAGTATCCTCGCGCCTCGAAGGTGTTGCGTATTCCTCCGTTAGGGAACGAACTTGCGTCAGGCTCCTGCTGCACGAGCAGCTTGCCCGAAAACTCCTCAATCATGCCTCCCTTTCCGTCGTGCTCTATGAAGGCGTCGTGCTTCTCGGCTGTGCCCTCTGTGAGCGGCTGGAACCAGTGCGTGTAGTGCGTCACTCCGTTCTCCTCTGCCCACTGCTTCATGCCTGCTGCCACGGCGTCGGCTATTGAGCGGTCGAGCGGCGCGCCGTTGTCTATTACGTCGATGAGCGTGTCATACACCTGCGGCGGCAGGTACTTGTACATCTTGGCGCGGTTGAACACGTTTTTGCCAAAATACTCCGACGGCCTTTCCATCGGCGTAATCACCTCCAGGGGCTTCTTTTTGAAGGCGCTTTCTACAACGTTGAATCTTAAGTTTGTCATTGTTTCTATTTTTAGTGACAAGTTGACGAGTTGACAAGTGACAAGGTGATATGCCTTGTCAGCTTGTTGCTTGTCCCTTGTTTGCTTGTTGCTTGTCTGCTTGTTACTTGTTGCTTGTCTGCTTGTTACTGAAATCTTGTCTGCTGATTTGTGGCCTTTCGCGTTGTGAAAGGCCGTCTTTCACCTTGTAAAAGGTGGCCTTTTGCAGGCTAAAAGACGGCCTCTTACATCAGCATTTGTAACGAGTTGATTTTCAATGTGTTGCATTTATGGTCGCAAATTGAAGCCGAATACCATGTAAGCCTTCTCCGTACTGGGGTTGGCCGACACCGCGGCGAACAGCGGCAGGGTGAACGTCTTGGTTACGCGGATGTCCTTCGCCGCCCTCAGCGATACGTTGGTTACGGCGAAGCCGCCGGCATCGGCGTAGAAGCTCGTGGCGTAGGGCACTGCTCCGACAGCCGCCGTCCACTGGCATCCGGCAAGCCTGAACGGTGCGCTCGCCTCGACGTATGACGAGTAGGCGCGCTTGCCGCTGCGGTTGAGGCCGTCGTTGCCGGCGAAGTTGGTGTACCACTGCACGGCCGCCGGGCCGAAGTCGTAGCCTATGTTGGCCTCGAACACGTGCGATGTCTTGTGCGCGTCGTAGCAGAAGTAGCGGTCGTTGGGCGCGTTGAACCAATAGTCGGTAACGCCGATGTTCAGCCCTCCGGTTTTGTAAGCCAGCGTAAGGTCAAGCTCCTTGGTGTCGCCGGGGTCGGAAAGTCCGACGCTTCCCCACGCCGTCAGCGACAATCCCTTGTATGCCAGGCCGAGAGTCGGTTGCAGGCTGACGTCGCCCAGCTCCTGTCCGCGCCAGATGTACTGGCTCACTACGTCGGCCTGCACCGTGGCCTCGACCCTGTCCTGCGCCGTGGCCGGCATCAACGCGCCGCACAGCGCAACTGTGAATGCTGTCCTTCTCATCAAATCTTTTCTTACCATACCTATTTATATTATAAAGCGTTAATACTTGCCGTTTTGACGGCCAGTGACCTTACGGCGTTTTATTTTGTTGCTTCTGTCGGCAAAATTACGACATTTTGTAAGTAAAACAATAAATATTGTTGCATTATTCTTTGTGTTTTCATGAATTGCTTACTATTAGTCTAATAAACATTTTATCGTCTTTCAATATGCAACAGGAAACAGGCAAATACGTTTGAATGTGTAAGTTGAGTGCCTTTTGAAGTAAAATAATGCGATTATTTCAGCTTGAATGCCGGCAATCTTACAATCAGGCAAATAATGAAAGGATAATATTTCAGATTGAAATGAAAATCAAATGTTTGCTGACAAAACTGTAACAACACCGCATTTTGTTGTTGCATAATGTCTTATTTATATGTATTTGAATTACAAAAAGATATAATTTTGCAGAAAAATATTTCCTTTCGACAGGGTATTTATTATTTATATAACAAAAAGCGAGAATGTTATGAAAAAGATTGAAGCAATCATCCGCAAGTCAAGGTTTGAGGACGTGAAGAGGGCTTTGCTTGAAGCCGACATCGAATGGTTCTCTTATTACGACGTGCGCGGCAACGGCAAGGCGCGCCAGGGGCGCATTTACCGCGGCATAGTGTACGACACCAGTTCAATCGAGCGCACGCTCGTGTCGCTCGTAGTGCGCGACAAGAATGTGGAGAAGTCGGTGCAGGCCATACTGAAGGCCGCCCAGACGGGCGAAATAGGCGACGGGCGCATATTCATAATGCCTGTCGACGACGCCATACGCATACGCACCGGCGAGCGCGGCGACATAGCCCTGTACAACGCCGAGCAGGAGAAATGACCGTAAAGGTGAAAAGATAAAAGGGTAAAAAAGTAAAAATAAACAGGAGGACAATGTTATGAGAAAGCATAGACATACATATTCGATAGGTAAAAGGTTGGCCGTGACGGCGGTCATGGCAGGATTGTTTTCAGCTGGAGCGTGGGCCGACGCCGCGGCGGAGGCCGCCACGCCCGCGCTCGACACGGGCAATACGGCGTGGATGATGGCGGCCACCGCCCTGGTGCTGCTCATGTCTATTCCGGGCATCGCGCTGTTTTACGGCGGTCTGGTAAGGCAGAAGAACGTGCTGAGCGTCATCATGCAGACCATGTTCATAGTCGGGGTAATTAGCGTCTTGTGGGTGGCCGTGGGCTATACGTGGGCCTTCGGCACCGGTTTCAAGGAGTCGGGCAACCCTCTGTTCGCCGTCATCGGCGGCCTGGACAAGGCTTTCCTCTGCGGCATTACGCCGTCGACCGTCACGGCGACAGGCATCCCCGAACTGGTGTTCGTCATGTTCCAGTGCATGTTCGCGCTGATTACGCCGGCCTTAATCCTCGGCGCTTTCGCCGAGAGAATAAAGTTCAAGGGCTACATGTTGTTTATAATCTTGTGGACGGTGCTGGCCTATTTCCCCATGGCCCACTGGGTATGGGGCGGCGGTTTCTTGCAGGAGATGGGCGCAATCGACTTCGCCGGGGGTACGGTAGTACACATCAACGCAGGCATATCGGCGCTCGTCATGGCCCTGCTTATCGGCAAGAGGGAGGACTACAAGGCAGGACATCCCATCACGCCGCACAACATCACCTTCGTGTTCCTCGGCACTTCGTTCCTCTGGTTGGGATGGTTCGGCTTCAATGCTGGCAGCGGACTGGCCGCCGACGGCCTCGCCGCCAACGCCTTCATGGTGACCCATGTAGCCACGGCGACCGCCGCCGTGGTGTGGATGGCTATCGACTGGCTGTTCAACAAGAAGCCTACCACCGTGGGAGCATGCACCGGAGCCGTGGCCGGACTTGTGGCGATAACGCCTGCCGCAGGCTCGACGGGACTGCTCGGAGCGTTTTGCATCGGCCTGATAACCCCCATTATTTGCTTCTTCATGGTGGCTGTTGTAAAACAGAAGTTCAAGTATGACGACGCGCTCGACGCCTTCGGAGTGCACGGCATCGGCGGCATTGTAGGCTCGGTGCTCACCGGCGTGTTCGCAACCCGTTTCGTTACGGGCGACGGAGGGGCGGAAGGCGCGCTCTACGGCGACTGGCATCAGCTTGGCGTTCAGGTAGTTGCGACGCTCGTTTCGGTAGTGTTCAGCGCGGTAGTGACGTTCGTTCTTTACAAGATTGTCGACCGCCTTGTAGGCATAAGGGCTGACAAGCGCGTCGAGGAGGAAGGTCTCGACATCTACGAGCACGGCGAGAGCGCGTATAATTAATTAAGAATTAAGAGTTGATAATTGAGAATTATGATTACCGTTGAGGATTTAACAATAAATACAGCCATAGAAAGCGACGATATTCCGTTTGTCAAAAATCAAGCGACGGAAACAAACCGGGGCGCATGGTTGCAACCATCAGAGGTAATCATAATTCTCAATTATCAACTATAAATTATCAATTTTAAGAAATGTGTGGCATAGTTTCGATATTCAACATCCGTGAGCAGACGCCGGCCTTGAGGCAGAAGGCGTTGCAGATGAGCGGCAAGCTCCGTCACCGCGGCCCCGACTGGAGCGGCATTTACTGCGGAGGCACGGCCATCCTGGCGCACGAACGGCTGGCGATTGTCGACCCGGAGTCGGGGCGGCAGCCGCTTTTCAGCCCTGACAAAAAGCAGGTGTTGGCGGTCAACGGAGAGATTTACAACCATCAGGACATACGCAGCAGGTACAGGGACAAGTACCAATTCCAGACCGGGAGCGACTGCGAAGTAATCCTGGCTCTTTACCGTGAACGGGGCGACAAGTTCCTTGACGAGCTTGACGGCATCTTCGCCTTCGCCCTGTATGACGCCGAACGCGACGACTACCTCATAGCGCGCGACCCTGTGGGGGTCATCCCCCTGTATTACGGACACGACAAGGAGGGGCGGCTCTACGTGGCGAGCGAGCTGAAGGCTCTTGAAGGACAGTGTGACAGGTATGCGCCGTTTCCGCCCGGCCATGTGCTCACCGGCCGTGACACCATGCCCCGGCGGTATTACCGCAGGGACTGGTTCAGCTACGACAATGTGAAGGACAACCCGGCCGACGCCGACGAGCTGCGCCGCGCCTTGGAGGCGGCGGTGAGGCGGCAGATGATGAGCGACGTGCCCTACGGCGTGCTGCTTAGCGGCGGACTGGACTCTTCCATCATCAGCGCGGTGGCGCAGAAGTATGCCAAACGCCGCATAGAGACAGGCGGTGAGGAGGCTGCCTGGTGGCCGCGCCTGCACTCGTTCGCCGTCGGTCTGCGAGGTGCGCCCGACCTGGAGAAGGCGCGTCTTGTGGCGGAATATATCGGCACGGTGCACCACGAAATCAATTACACCATACAGGAGGGGCTTGACGCGCTGAGCGACGTAGTCTACTTCACCGAGACTTACGACGTAACCACCATACGCGCCTCGACTCCCATGTACCTGCTGGCACGTGTCATAAAGAGCATGGGCATAAAGATGGTGCTCTCTGGCGAGGGTGCCGACGAGGTGTTTGGCGGCTACCTGTACTTCCACAAGGCGCCGTCGGCGCGCGCCTTCCATGAGGAGACGGTGCGCAAGCTGTCGAAGCTGCACCTGTACGACTGCCTGCGTGCCAACAAGAGCCTGGCTGCATGGGGCGTGGAAGGCCGCGTGCCGTTCCTCGACACGGTGTTTCTCGACACGGCGATGCGCCTGAATCCGGAGGCCAAGATGTGTCCGGGCGATGTCATCGAGAAGCGCATCCTGCGCGAGGCTTTTGCCCCGATGCTGCCAAAGGAAGTGGCGTGGAGGCAGAAAGAGCAGTTTTCCGACGGCGTGGGGTATTCGTGGATTGACACCCTGAAGCAGCTCGCGGCCGACAGCGTGAGCGACTATGAGCTTGCACATGCCGCAGAGCGGTTTCCCGTGAATCCGCCACGCAGCAAGGAGGAGTACTTTTACCGCACGCTTTTCGCCGCCCACTTCCCCAGCGACAGTGCGGCGATGAGCGTGCCAAGTGTGCCGAGCGTGGCGTGCAGCACGGCAGAGGCGCTGGCCTGGGACGCGTCTTTCAAGGGCATGAACGAGCCCAGCGGACGCGCCGTAAGCGGCGTTCACGAGCAGGCGTATTGACAGACGGAAGGCTATTGGAATTGAGGATTGAGAATGGTGAATGGAAAATTATGATTACCTTTGTTAGCAGGCTGCCTCAAAGGTAATCATAATTTTCCATTCACCATTCTCAATCCTCAATTTAAAACACGGCAAATTGCCGTGCAAAAGGCCGTTAATTGCAATGCAAAAGGCCGTGTTTTACACTGTAAAACACGGCCTTTTGTAAGGTTGCTGATTATCAATGGGTTAGCTGTGCGTTACTTCCTCGCCCTTGAGTGTCGCGCTTGAGCTTGACGTTACCTTTACGCGCACGGTGTCGCCGATGCGGTGCGAGCCCTTGTCGAACACCACGACCTTGTTCTGCGAGGTGCGGCCGAAGAGCTGTTCGCGGCTGCGCTTGCTGTAGCCTTCCACCAGAACGTCGAACTCGCGGCCTACGTCCATTGCGTTGCGCTCGGCCGAGATGCGCGTCTGCAGCTGTATCATCTCGTTGAGGCGGCGCAGCTTCACTTCTTCGGGCACGTCGTCGGGCAGGTGCTTTGAGGCGTATGTGCCGGGCCGCTCGCTGTATTTGAACATGAAGGCGGAGTCGTAGCCCACCTCCTTCATCAGTGAGAGCGACAGCCGGTGGTCGTCCTCCGTCTCGGAGTGGTAGCCCACGAAGATGTCGGTTGTTATGGAGCAGTCGGGTATGATGCGGCGTATGGCCTCCACGCGCCCCATGTACCACTCGCGCGTGTACTTCCTGTTCATCAGCTTCAGGATGCGGTCAGAGCCGCTCTGCACGGGCAGGTGGATGTGGCGGCACACGTTTTCGTGGCTCGCGATGACGCGCAGCGTCTCGTCGCTCATGTCCTTCGGGTGGCTCGTGGTGAAGCGCACGCGCATGTCGGGAAACGTCTCGGCCACGAGGGCGAGGAGCTGGGGGAAGTTGAGTGAAGAGTGAAGAGTGGAGAGTGAAGAATTTTCATGTTCCGAAGTATTGTATTCTTCACTCTTCACTCTTACTTCTTCACTTAAATAACTGTTCACGTTCTGCCCCAGGAGCGTCACCTCCTTGTAGCCGCGCGAGTGCAGGTCGGCCACCTCGCGCAGTATGCTCTCGGGATCGCGGCTGCGCTCGCGGCCTCGCGTGTAGGGCACTATGCAGTAGTGGCAGAAGTTGTTGCAGCCGCGCATTATGCTCACGAAGCCGCCCACGTGCGTGCCGCAGATGCGCTGGGGCACTATGTCGCGGTAGGTCTCGGTCGTCGACAGCTCTATGTTCATGGCCTTGTGGCCGGTCTCGGCCTGCGCTATTAGGTCGGGCAGGGTGAGGTAAGCGTCGGGTCCTGCTACCAGGTCGGCGTGGTGATGGTTGATAAGTTCGTCCTTGACGCGCTCGGCCATGCAGCCCAGTACGCCTATGATGAGCCGTCGTCCGCCGCCGCGCATGGCGTTGAGAGCCTCTAAGCGGTTGAGTATTTTCTGCTCGGCGTTGTCGCGCACGCTGCAAGTGTTGAGGAATACGGCGTCGGCCTCGTCGATGCTTTGGCACACTTCGTAGCCTGCCATCTTCATTACCGAAGCCACAACCTCGCTGTCGGCCACATTCATTTGGCAGCCGTAGGTTTCTATGTATAGCTTTTTCATATTGAAAACCCACCCCAACCCTCCCGAGGGGAGGGAGTTTGGAATGTATTGAAGGGTGTTGTTGTTATGTTAAAAAAATATTTGCTTATATTTATCTCGTTCTGTTGGCAAAGCATGTCAAGCCCCCTTCCCTTCGGGAGGGGTTGGGGGTAGGTGGTTGATTACCTCTTCCGCAATCTCCCTCATGAGACTTGCGTTGCCCTCTGCGCCCAACTTCGAGTCTTTGATTAGCACGGCGATGTATATGCGTCGGCCGTCGGGCAGGGTTATTACGCCTGCGTCGTTGTCGGCTGTAAGCGTGCCGTCGGGCAGTGGAAAGCCCGTGCCCGTCTTGTGGGCGAGCGTCATGCCAGGCTTGAGGGCTGCCTTGAGCTTGTTCTGTCCGGTTGAGGTGGAGAGCAGGATGTCCTTTAACAAGGTGGCGTAAGGCTCTCCGAGGATGTTGCCTTCATACAGTTTCTTGAAGAGCACGGCCACCGACAGCGGCGTAGAGCGGTTGTTGTACGAGCGCATCGGGTCGGCGTGCATCGAGGCTTCGGTCTCCGTCAGGTTGAAATCCGTCAGCCCTATGCTCCGCATTTCGGCGTTGACGCCCTGTATTCCGCCTGCAAGGCGTATGATGATGTCGCACGCGTTGTTGTCGCTCTCGGCCACGCTGTAGTGCAGAAGGCTGTCAAACGGCATGGTGAAGTCGCGCCCGGCGTACCGTTTCAGCATGGGGCTGTAGGTGTCTGTCATCATCTCCCCTGCCATTACAGTAATTGACGTGTCCGTCGGTATGCCGCTGCGCTCCATCTGCCGGAGCGCGGCTATTGCGCCGTGCAGCTTGAAGACGCTCATCAGGGGATAACCGTCGGCGTCGTTTACGGTGTGCGCCTTGCCGTCGGCAAGCCACGCTACGCCCACCTCGGCGTGCTTGCCGCCGATGATGTCCTTTACCTTTTGCTCCACGGATTGTGCCGCGGCGAGTGCCGGCAGCATGGCTGCGATGATGGCGGTGACAAGCTTTCCCACCTTACTTTACTTGCGAGTTGATTGGGTTTTTCACGCCCCTCATGCTTGTGAGGAACGCCTTTGCCGAGCCGAATTTCAAGAACATGTCAAGGCGTATGGGCACATGGTTGGCATCGTCGGTGACGAAGAAGCGTGCGATTTCACGCCATCCCTTCTTTTCCTTTTCAGTATATGACAGTTCGAGGCAACGGTACCGCACGCCGTTGTCGGCCTTGATGTTCTTGGTTCCCAAGAGCTTGATTTTCGCCGGGGCAAGTCCGTTGCCGTCGGCAATCTGGAAGTCGACCACGTGTCCTTTCTTCCAGTTGCCCAGGTCGAAGCTCCTTGCACGCAGAAAGATGTTCATCATGTCGAACACGCACTGTCCCGGAGTAACCGTCCGGCGTTCCTTCCTGCCGTCCTTGTACAGGCGGCTCTGCGTCACCTGGCACTTTCCGCTGGGATACTTGTACCAAACCTCGTCCACGGTGTAACGTTTCCCCTCCACAGCTCCTTTGCGGTAATACAGCGGTGCGAGGTCGAGCGACGAGTAGCAAAGCAGCGTGTCGCGCATCATGAAGATTTTGTCCATCTTGCTGTTGCCCCTCGTCGTGAGGCTGGCACGGTAGGCGTTCTGGCCTCCGTACTTGCTTTGCACAACGTACATGGAGGCCGTGCCGACCTTGACCCATACGAACTTCCAGTTGTAGTAGAGGTTGTATGACAGGAATTCGCCTGCCTTGAACGCCGTGTTCTTGAATGTGCACTGCGCTGCCGACGTGCCGGCCATGCACAGCATGACCGCCGTCAGGATAAAGGTTTTCAGGTGTTTCATACGCGTTTCACTCCCTATGTTTTCGTGTTACATGTCCGGATAGGGTATGCCCAGCTTCTCGGCACGCTCAAGGTTGCGGCGTGTTATGGTCTTTTCCTTCTCCGGTTTTTGTTTTGTTATGGCCATTGGCTTTTGCAGGTTGAGGCTGCGCGATGTGGGATTCCACGTCAGCGTCAAGTCCCATTTGGCCTTGCATTCTATTTTGTCGTGGTAGTAATACGTTGTTTCCGCCTGCTTGTCAAGGGCGTATTCGCCAGTGTCCCAGATTCCGTTCTTGTTGGAGTCGATGAACATGCGGGCGTAGTAGGTGTCGGGCTTGACGTAGAAGAACTCGGCGCGGCCGTTGTCCGTGCTGGTCTCTTTCACCACGGCATCCGACGAATTGAGCAGTTGCACGACGACGGTGGTGTCGGCCATGCCCGTAAGGTCGAACAGCACGGTGGCGTACGCGTCTTCCGTCTTCACCTTGAAGCCCTGCTTCTTGGGCGCGGAAGTCTTGCCGTAGATGTCAGTGAAGGCCATTGTGTCGATTTCGAGGCTGTACTCTATGCCTGGCCTCCACTCCCCGAGCAGTTCGTATGTGCGGTGTACGCCCGGCTTGGGGCGCAGCACGAACGGGGAGTTGTACCACAAGGTGTCGTGCTTCGAGTAAAGATGTATGCGTGAAGTGTCGGCCGAGGCCAGCGGAGTAGGCATCGTAATGGTTATGTTCTGGTCGGGGTCAGGCTCGGAGGCGACGCTGTATTTCGGCTCGAGGGCTTTCGGTTTCATTACCGTTTCGTATTCCTTGCCGCGCTTTTTCGCCTTTTCCTGCGCTTTCTTCCATTCCTCGTACTCGTCTGCCTGCTGTTTCAAGCGCTTTTCGTAAGGCACTTTCGCGAGTATGTCCATCGTGTCGGTCTGCAGCTGGAGCACGCCGAGCGTGTCGGTGGCCATGTATTTCACTTCCATGCGCAGCGTGTCCTGGTTTACGAGCATGGTGTCGCGCAGCCAGTAGGTTACGGTGTCCTGCTTCTCTGTGGCCTCTATGACGAACGCGCCTTGTTCGTTGAAGTTAAGCCCCTTGATTTGCGGCAGCAGGCTGTCGCCGTAGCTGAAGAACATCGTGAAGTGGTCAGGCTCGGTGCGTTCGGTCTTCACCAGGTAGCGGTTGGTCTGCACTTCGGTGAATGCGCGCAGCACGATGTCGTCGGGCAGGAAGTGCGTGTAGGGCACGCGTGCTATCGAGTCGATGTGCAGGGAGTCGCGCCAGACGGTGTCCTGGCGGATGTCTGGCTTGAACGACGGCGTTATTATGTCGTGCGAGAAGGCGAGCATCTCGCTCTTCTGGCTGAAGATGTAGTTGTTGTCGGCGTCTTGCAGTGCGTAGATGCGGTAGTCGCCGGGGGCTATGCCCTTGATTATGAACTTGCCGCGACTGTCGGTTCGCGATACGCGCAGCATCGGTTCTTTGGTGAATACGGTGTCGCTCAGGTTGCTGTACAGGCCCACGAGTATGCCTTTTATGGGTTCGAGGTTCTGCGCGTTGAGCACATATCCGGCCACTTCCATTGTGTCTATGTGGTCGCCGGTGGAGAACGTGTAAGTGTAGTTGCCCAAGGGGTTGCCCTCGTTGTTGTCGGTTATGGCGTCGGAGAAGTCCACCGTGTACGTGGTGTTGGGCTTGAGCGAGTCTTTCAGTTCGACTACTATTTTCCGGCCTGACGCCAGTATTTCGGCCTGTTCGAGCTGCGGGGGCGATATTACCACTTTCTCGGTGGGGTTGTCCACCTTGATGTATTCGTCGAAGTGTATGCTTATTTTCTTGCTTTTTACGTTTACGCCCTGGTCTTGCGGCGTTGTGCGCACGATGACGGGCGGTGTCTCGTCGTACCATCCGCCGTCGGGCTGCCCCATCTTGGCGCA
This sequence comes from uncultured Prevotella sp., assembly GCA_937922435.1. Taxonomy (GTDB): domain Bacteria; phylum Bacteroidota; class Bacteroidia; order Bacteroidales; family Bacteroidaceae; genus Prevotella. The sequence continues at coordinate 25,226 of CAKZVT010000037.1, forward strand.
CGACACCACGGCCAAGGCCGCCAGCAGGGGCAGCCACAGCATGCCGCGGCCGGGCTTGTTCGGCTTATTTGGCTTATTAGCCCAATGGGCCGAATGGGCCAGATGGGCCAGACGGGAGATTATGTTGAGGTCAATCTTCATTCTTTGTGGTGTTGAACCTTAGCATCTGTTCTATTATGTCGCGGCTGTTGTTGAGGCGCGGCACCTTGTGCTGGCCGCCCAGCTTGCCTTTCGACTTGAGCCAGTCGTTGAACAGGCCCGGGCGCGCCTTGACTATTTCGAGGTGCTGCAGGGTGATGTCCTTGTACCGCTTGGCCTCGTAGTCGCTGTTGACTTCCTGGAGCTTCTTGTCGAGTATGGATGCGAACGCGTCAATGTCGCCGGGCTCTTTTGCAAATTCGATGAGCCACTGGTGGCGGCACTTGGCCTTGCCGTCCATGAATACGGGCGCGGCGGTGTATTCGCTCACCTCGGCTCCTGTCTTGCGGCAGGCTTCGGCGAGTCCCTGCTCGGCGTTGTCAACGATGAGTTCTTCGCCGAAGGCGTTGATGAAGCTCTTTGTGCGGCCTGTTATTATGAACTTGTAGGGGCTGACTGAGGTGAACTTCACCGTGTCGCCTATGATGTAACGCCACAGTCCGCAGGGCGTGGATATCACCATGGCGTAGTTGACGCCGGTGCTTACGCCTTCGAGGGGGAGCACCGTGGGGTTGTCCTTGCCGAACTCGTCCATCGGTATGAACTCGTAGAACACGCCGTAGTCGAGCATGAGCAGCATGGCCGGGTCGGCCGGGTTGCTTTGCAGGCCGAAGAATCCTTCGCTGGCGTTGTACGTCTCCATGTAGTGCATGCGCGGCGAGGTGATGAGCTGTTGGTACTGCTTGCGGTAGGGCGTGAAGGCCACTCCGCCGTGGAAGAACACCTCGATGTTGGGCCACACCTCTTCAAGGTGCTCCTTGCCCGACAGTTCCATGACCCTTGTCAGCACGGAGAGCATCCACGAGGGCACTCCGCTCAGGTTGGTGACGTTCTTGTTGAGCGTCTCGCGGGCTATGCGGTCGCGCTTCACCTCGAAGTCGTCGAGCAGCGCGGTCTGCTTCTTGGGCACGCGCACGAGGTTTACCAGGGGGTTGATGTTCTCTATGAGGATGGCGCTCAAGTCGCCCACGAGGCTGCCGGAGACGTTGTAGTTGGGCGAGTGGCTGCCGCCGAGTATGAGCCCCTTGCCGTCGAACATCCGGCTCTCGGGGTTGTTGCCGAGGTACAGGGCCACCGCGTCGCTGCCGCCCTGGTAGTGGGTGTGCTTCAGCCCTTCGCGGCTTACGGGTATGAACTTGCTCTTGTCGTTGGTCGTGCCCGACGACTTGGCGTACCATTTCACCACGCCCGGCCACAGCACGTTGGCCTCGCCGTGGCGCATGCGGTCAATCTTGTCCTTCAGGTCGTCGTAGGTGTTGAGCGGCACGCCGGCCGCGAAGGCGTCGTATGTGGACGCGCCGCCCGGCATGTAGCGGCGTCCGTATTCGGTGTCTCTTGCGTTCTCGGTAAGGTAGCGCAGCATCCGGGCCTGTATTTCGGCCGCATGCGTGGCGTATTTCTCGATTTCCTTCAGCCTCGGGGTGAAGAAATTTCTTGCTATTGCTGTGATGCTCATCCTGTTATTATAAGATGTTGAGTGTGCAAAATTAAGCTAAACTTTTTGAATACTGCAACTTTTTGCCGTTTTTTTATTGAATGGGAGGATAGCCCGATGAGCCTCACGGGAATATGCGTCATGGCGTGTCGGCCCAATCCTGCCCATCGGGCGCATCGTCCTGTGATGCCCATTGGGGCAATGCTGCCAGCCGCTTGTTTTGCAATCTGCCGCCTTTCACTCTTCAAAAGGCCGTCTTTCATACGCTAAAAGGCCGCCTTTCAGCGTGTGAAAGACGGCCTTTTGTAAGGCTTTGAGCCTCAATATGTTGCGGCTGCGATGCCAGCCGCGCCTTTTCCGGCGTATTTTTAGTTGAGCGCGGCGTTGAGCTCAGCGCCTGCCTTGAACTTGGCAACCTTCTTTGCAGCTATCTGGATTTTCTGCTTGTTTGCCGGATTGATGCCTTCGCGGGCGGGGCGCTCGTTCACGCTGAACGTGCCGAAGCCTACCAACGATACCTTGTCACCTGCTACGAGAGCGTCCTTAACGGCAGCTACAGTAGCGTCGAGAGCCTTCTTCGAGTCAGCCTTTGACAGTCCTGAACCTGCAGCTATTTTTTCAATAAGTTCTGTTTTGTTCATGATTTAACGGATTAAAAATATTAATTGTAAGTACTGTGTTTCAGCATATTTCCTCGCAAATATAGTCCATTCATTTCATTTGCCAAACAAAAAATAAAAAAAAGTGAGGAATTTAATGAAAAAAAGTTGGTAAAAGCGTGGTTTTATGCCGTTTGACGGATATTTTTCGTACTTTTGCCTGCGTTTGTGAGACAATGTAAATTTGTACGAGTATGTTCAAAATTCCTACGATAACGAAGAATTTGCTGATAATCAACGCCTTGATGTTCCTGGCGCTGATTGTGTTCGAGGGACGCGGAATAGACCTCAACAACGTGTTGGGGCTGCACTTCTTCCTCGCCTCCGACTTCCACCTCTACCAGCTGCTGACGTACATGTTCATGCACGGCGGCTTCACGCACATACTGTTCAACATGTTCACCCTGTGGATGTTCGGCGGCATAGTGGAGCAGGTGTGGGGGCCAAAGAAGTTCCTCTTCTACTACATCGCCTGCGGCGTGGGCGCCGGAGTAATCCAGATGGTGGCGCAGCTGTTCGACTTCTATTCGCTGATGAACAGCGCGATAGCCGGATTCGGCATCGACCAGCTGCTCGAGGCGGCGCACCGCTTCAGGTACGAGCTTAACGCATGGACAACGGTAGGCGCTTCGGGCGCCATCTACGGCCTGCTGCTGGCCTTCGGCATGCTGTTCCCGGAGCAGCGGCTGTTCATCTTCCCCTTGCCGGTGCCAATCAAGGCAAAGTGGATGGTGTGCATCTGGATTGTCGTGGAGCTGCTCTCCGCCCTTGGCACGCAGGGCAGCCAGGTGGCCCATTTCGCCCATCTTGGCGGCATGCTCTTCGGCTATATAATGATAAGGTACTGGCGCAACCACCCCGGCAACGGCGGCTACGGACGCTCGCGCGGACAGCAGTTCTTCGACCGTATGAAGGACAACTGGGAGCGGCGCACGCACAAGAAGGGCGACCGCTGGGAGACCAACGACACCCGGCGCGAGTCTGACTGGGACTACAACGCGCGGCGCAAGGCCGAGCAGGACGAAATCGACCGCATCCTCGACAAGGTGCGCCGCAGCGGATACGACAGCCTGACCGAGGAGGAGAAGCGCAAGCTCTTCGACGGTGGGAAATAGTGAAGATACAGGCGTGCAGGTGACAAGTTGTAAGCAGACTGGCGGCTGGCAAGCGCGGCTACAAGGTGTTTTTATTTGTCTGCGCGCCACCCGTCTGCTTGGAACTTGTCGTTTGTCATTTGCCGACTGAAACGATGATACGCAAAATAAGGGACATAACTTTGCAGCTCCTGGCCGGAGCCAATGTGGCAACGGTGGCCGGCATGCTGCTCGTAGGCTATTCGGACCGCATCAACCCCGTTGAGCACTCGTTCTGGGCGAACGCGGGGCTGGCCTTTCCCGTGTTTCTCGCGGTCAATCTCGGCTTTCTCGTCTTCTTCCTTTTTGTAAGGAAAAAGTACGCCCTCGTGTCGTTCCTGGGGCTGCTGGCGTGCTATCAGCCCATACGTAACTACTGTCCGCTCAACGTGCCGCGCGACGTTCCGCCCGGCGCGTTGAAAGTGTTGTCGTACAATGTGCACAACTTCGCGGCCGACAATGCTCCCGAAGACACGCCCAACCCCATACTCGACTATGTCATAAACAGCGACGCCGACATAGTGTGCCTGCAAGAGGCCACGCTCAACAAGGCCATACTTGAAGCCGTCAAGGGCGTGTACGACCATTGCGACTCCGTGTTCCATCCCAGCCGGGGAGACTGCCTCGTGCTGATGAGCAAGTACCCCATCGTGGCTAAAGACCGCATAGAGTACAAGTCGAAGGGCAACCTCAGCGCGGCGTTCAAGGTCAAAATAGGCCGGGATACGGTCACCGTGGTCAACAACCACTTCGAGACCACCGGCCTGTCAAAGGCCGACCGCGCCGGATTCAAGCAGATGATGAAGGGCAATTCGGGCAAGGACACTATCAAGGCGGAGTCGCGCCGCCTTGCGATTAAGCTCGGAGAGTCGGTGCGCATACGGGCTCCGCAGGTTGACGCCGTGGCCGGTTATGTCAAGGATTGCCGCGGCCCGGTAATACTTTGCGGCGACTTCAACGACAGCCCCATATCCTATGCCCGCCACACGCTTGCCGACGTGCTTGTAGACTGCTACGTGGCTACGGGCAACGGGCCGGGAATATCGTATCACCACAACGCGTTCTTCGTGCGCATAGACAACATAATGTGCTCACGCCACTGGCGTCCGTACCGGTGCAAGGTGGACAGAAGCATCGGCTATTCAGACCATTACCCCATTTATTGTTGGCTGAAAAGGCGCGGAGAAAGTGAAAAAGACGCGTAAAATGAATAATAAAAGGCTTTTAATTTTTTAAAGTTTGAATTTTTATATATCTTTGCACGCTATAATGTAAAAGGTGAAAAAACATCAAAATAAATAACAACAAAAATGCAAAACAAAGGAATTGTAATCGTATTGTCAGTTCTTCTGACCCTTGCAAGCATTTTTTATCTATCGTTCTCCGTGGCTACAAGCTACTACGACAGCCAGGCGGCGAAGATAAAAGACCCTGTGGCTCAGCAGGATTACAAGGACTCCGTGAAGTACCTCGGCATCTATTCTTACAAGAAGTGCCTTGAGACACAAATCGGACTCGGCCTTGACCTTAAGGGCGGAATGAACGTGGTGCTCGAGATTTCCGTGCCCGACGTGGTTGACATGCTTGCCGACCACAAGACGGACGCCGTCTACCGCAAGTCGATGGAGCAGGCCAAGAAGGAAGAAGAGACCAGCCAGAGAGACTTCATCTCGCTCTTCATCAAGTATTACAGGCAGAATGCTCCCGGCCACAGGCTGGCCGAAATCTTCGCCACACAGCAGCTTAAAGGCAAGGTGAGCACGCAAAGCACCGACGCAGAGGTGGAGAAAGCCCTGCGTGCCGAAGTGCAGGCGGCCATCGACAACTCGTACATCGTCGTGCGCAACCGTATCGACAAGTTCGGCGTCGTGCAGCCTAACATACAGAAACTCGAAGGACAGGAAGGCCGAATAATGGTCGAAATGCCTGGCATCAAGGAGCCGGAGCGCATCCGCAAGCTCCTCCAGGGAAGTGCGAACCTTGAGTTCTGGGAGACTTTCAACAGCGAGGAAATCACTCCTTACCTTGTACAGCTCGACCAGATGGAGGCCAACGCCGGCGAAGAGGCTGACACTACAGCCGTTAAGGACACCGCTGCCGTTGCAGAAAATGCGGCAAAAGACACTGCCGCAAAGCCCAAGTTCCAGTTGAAGAAGGGCGATGGCACTACCGCGGAGGCGTCAGCTTCAAAGACAGACGCACAGGCCGAACAGGCGTACAAGCAGCATCCGTTGCTCTCGCGTTTGCAGACTACAGGCCAGGGCGCACTCAGCCTTGTGGGCTACGCTCATGTCCGTGATACCGCTGCGGTAAACAAAATCATCTATTCGGAAACCGCAAAGCGCATGCTTCCTTCCGACGTGAAGCTGCTTTGGAGTGCAAAGCCGGCCGACGGACTGTCAGCCAAGAACATATTTGAGCTTCATGCCCTGAAGGTTACACAGAGCAACGGACGCGCTCCGCTTGAGGGCGACGTGATAACCGACGCCCGTGACGACTTCAACCAGATGGGACGTCCCGTTGTAAGCATGTCTATGAACTCTGACGGCGCACGCCGCTGGGCTTCGCTTACCAAGGCAAACGTCGGCCGTGCAATAGCAATCGTGCTCGACGGAGCCGTTTACAGCGCACCGCGAGTTAACGGGGAAATCAGCGGAGGAAACTCTGAAATCAGCGGAAACTTCACCATTGAGGATACAAAAGACCTTGCCAACACCCTCAAGTCAGGACGTATGCCTGCTCCGGCACGCATCGTTCAGGAGGACGTTGTCGGCCCGACACTCGGTGCACAGTCAATCCAGCAGGGCTTGATTTCGTTCATCATCGCCTTCATCATCCTCATGGTGTACATGGTTGTGCTGTACAACTTCATCCCGGGTATGCTGGCCAACATGGCCCTTCTGTTCAACCTGTTCTTCACGTTGGGAATAATGAGCTCGTTCCAGACCGCCCTTACCATGCCGGGTATTGCCGGTTTGCTGTTGTCATTGGGTATGGCGGTCGACGCGAACGTGCTCATCTACGAGCGTGCCAAGGAGGAACTTGCCAAGGGACTCAATGTGAAGAAGGCAATTGACGCCGGTTATAACAACGCGTTCTCGGCCATCTTCGACTCCAACTTGACGTCAATCATCACTGGTGTAATCCTTGCCGTGTTCGGCAGCGGCCCCATCCGAGGCTTCGCCGTTACGCTCATCATCGGTCTGTGCTGCTCGTTCTTCACGGCAGTGTACATGACACGTCTTGTATATGACCGCCAGATGAAGCGCGACAAGTGGCAGGGTCTTACCTTCACTACGGGCTTCTCGCGCAGGTTGCCGCAGAACACCAACTTCAACTTCATGGGCAGCTCTAAGCGTTCGCTCACCGTTTGGGGCATACTTACACTGGTATTCGTGCTCAGCTTCCTGTTCAAGGGCTTCAGCAAGAGCATCGACTTCACTGGCGGACGTAACTACGTGCTTCAGTTCGAGAAGCCAGTACAGCCCGAGCAGGTGCGTGAGGCTCTTGAAGGAGCGTTCGGCGAGTCAAACTTCACAGCCATTTCGCTTGGTGTGGACGGAAGGAACATCCGTATAACGACCAACTACAAAATCGAGTCAAACGACCAGAACGTCGACGCCGAGGTTGAGAGCATACTCTTCAACTCGCTCACCAAGGCCGGCCTTGTCACCCAGACGGACATCTCGAAGTTCCGCAATCCCGACATTCGCGAGGGCGGTTCAATCATAAGCAGTGCCAAGGTAGGTCCGTCAGTGGCTAAGGACATCACGCAGGGTGCCATCATCAGCGTGCTCTTGGCGATTGTGGCAATCTTCCTTTACATACTGTTGCGCTTCCGCAACGTGGCCTTCTCGCTCGGTTCTACCATCGCGTTGGCGTTCGACACGCTGTTCGTGCTCGGTATCTACTCGCTGCTTTGGGGTCTCGTTCCTATGTCGCTCGAGGTCGACCAGACGTTCATCGGAGCAATCCTTACCGTCATCGGTTACTCAATCAACGACAAGGTGGTCGTATTCGACCGTATCCGCGAGAACATGGGGCTGTACGCAAAGCGCGACCGCTGGACTCTGTTCAACGACTCTTTGAACCAGACGCTCGCTCGTACAATCAACACTGGTACGGCAACGCTGCTCGTCCTCATCATCTGCTTCTTCTTCGCAGGCGAGAGCATCCGCAGCTTCTCGTTGACGATGATACTCGGTATCGTGTTCGGTACGTTCTCGTCAATCTTCATCGCTGCGCCTGTGGCTTACCTCACTCTTGGCCGCAAGGAGAAGAGCAAGGGTCGTGCGGAAGCTGCGAAGTAATGCTGCCGCAACGGCGGAAACATATTCCATAACATTCATCCATAGGGGAGGGCTTGCAGCCTTCCCCTATGTTTTTATGCGGTTGATGGCGACAGGCTGTGCAGCAGGCATCGGCTTGAAATATGAAATGCCGCCTTTCGCAATGCGAAAGGCGGCATTTTGCGTTCTAATACATGGCCTTTTGGCGTGCGTTTGACGGTCTTTTACGCGGTAAAAGGCGGCGTTTTGCAAGCCGGGTGCCGAAGGGTCATTTTTTATGTAACCGTTGCTTGATGTTCTCCAGGAGCAAAGCCTTCTTTTGCAGGGCGTACAGCGACACGGCGAGGCTTGCCGCCGTGGCCGCCAGTCCCAGCGTTATGCGCACGGGAGCGGTGGCGGCGAAGGTGGCCGTATACGCCGCCGCGCCGAGTGGCAGTTGCAGTGCGGCGTAGGCAAGTACCTGCCGCGACATCCTGTAACGGTAGCGCAGTCCGGCGTAGGCGATGATTACGGCCAGGTCGAAGGCGTTTGCCAGCAGTATGGCCGCGCCCGCCCCGGTCAGTCCCCATCTGCCGTAGCACGCCATCGTAGCAAGCACCAGTACTGCAGCCGACGCCCCTTCGATTGCGAGAAAAGCCTTCGAGTGGCTTTTGGCGAGCGTTATGTAGGCTATGGGCAGCATCATCGCGCGAGGGTACATGCCGAGTACCGCCGCCTGCGCCATGCTTGTTACGGGCGTGAACTTGCCGCTGTACAGTAGCGGTATGAGCCAGGGCAGCAGTGTGATGACGGCCGCCAGCATCGGCGCGATGACGAGCAGCGTCACTTCTATTTGCCTGTTGGCCGCCGTGTTGACGGCCACGGTGTCGTGGTTTACGGCCGAGAGGCGCGGAAAGTAGTCGGTCTCCATCGCCGTGAACACCATTCCGGCGTAGGTTACGGTCAGTATGTAGCCTGCGTTGTACAGCCCCACGGTGTCCAGTCCGGCCGCCGTGTTGAGGAAGGAGCGCACCAGCATCTCCGCTCCGCTGCCGAATACGCCCGACATTATGAACGCCACGCCCAGCCTTACCATCGGTGCGCCCTCGCCGAGCGACCGCCTTGCGCCGCGCATCGAGGGCGGATATAGGCGGCATGAGTAGCGTGCCGTCACGGCGAGGTTTGCCAGCGCGGTGAGCGTCAGCACAGGTATTACGCCGCCGATGCCCATCAGCAGGTATGTGGGTATGGTGATGACGAGCGACAACACCGCAATCGCCACCTGCGACTTTGCCAGGTCGCGCAGCCTGCGCGCGCCTTTCAGTATGGCCGTTTCGCTGCCCGTCAGAGCCAGCGCGGCCACCATCGGGGCGAGCGCCATTACCTGCCAGGCGTGCCCTCCGCCGCCGAAGGCGTGGCCAGCGAGCAGCGGCGCGGCCACGATGCACACCGCCGCGCCTGCCAGTGCGGCCACTGCGCTCCATGCGCGGACGGTCTTCACGAATGCGAGGATGCGCTGCCTGTCGCCGCTGTCAAAGATTTCCGACAGGTGTTTTACTGCGCTGAACGATATGCCGAGGTTAGTAGCCTGCGACACGAAGTTGGCTATTGTGTTCAGCAGCGCCGCCAGTCCCATGCCGGCAGGCCCCAGGATTATGGCCACGAGCTTGCTGCGCACGAGGCCGACGACAATGTTCAGTCCCTGTACGCCGCCGAACAAGCCCGTATATTTCAGTATGTGGGCGTAGCCGTCCTGCTTGTTTTCCGCGTTCTCCATCAATGATATAAACGGCGCACGGGTGGTTTTATTACACAGTATGGTTACAACTTGAGGTGCGCACGGTGTTTGTCCGTGCGGATAAATGTTTACATTTTTGTGGCCTGTATGGCTTTTTTGTGCTATCTTTGCATAAGTAACCTAACACCGTATGCTGCATGAAGACATTTAGAACGCTTTTATTCTTGTTTTCAGTCATTGCCTGCGCCGCGGCGCACGGCAGCGAGACGCTTGACGGCTTGCGGCAGAAGGCCGACGCCCTTCACGCCGCAGGCAAGAACGATTCGGCCGTAATCATTGCCGAAAAAGCCCTCGACGAGGCCGTAAGCCGTGGCGACACTACGGCCATTGTGGGCGTAAACTCGTCGCTCGGAGTGTACCTCCGTACGATGGGCAGGCTCGACGAAGCCCTTGAACGCTACGGCGAGGCGATGAAGCTGTGCACCACCGAGGCGTTCAAGCGACGCGCCGGCGAGGACGCGCGGCAGGAGGCCGCCGTGCTTTACCTCAATCTCGCCACCCTGCATGTAGACATGCAGCACAAGGAGCAGGCCGCCTATTACGCGCGGCTGTGCGCCGACTGGGCCGGGCGTTGCGCCGACAAGGAGTTCAAGGCGCAGGTAATCTCGCAGGACGGACTGGTGTTTCTCATGTGCGGCGACAACAAGCAGGCCGCCCGTCTGCTCTCCGAAGCCTACGGCTATGCCATGGACATGAAGCAGTACGACTCGGCCTTGAGCGCCGCGGCGTACATGGTGGCCGTGGCCGACCGCCTGAATGACAAGGCCGCCGACCGCCTCTGGCGCAGCCGTTGCAGCGGACTGGAGGGCAAGGTCGGCAGCTCGATGTCGCTCATTGCCTATTACCAAATCCTCTGCGGCCTGGAGATGAACCACGAAAACTGGGACGCTGCCATCGCCTTGTTTGACAAAATACTCTCCGTCAAGGGCGTTGACAAGATGCCCTTCGTGGTCTACGACTGCTACAACAACATGCACGACGCATGGGCTAAGCTGGGCCAGTGGCGCAAGGCTTACGACTGCCTGGGGCGCGCCACGGCGTTGAAGGACAGCCTGTTCGAGGCCGATAAGGCCGAGAGCCTGCGCGACCTTACCGTGAAATACCAGGCGAAGGAGAAGGAACTGGCCCTCGCCCAAAGCGAAGCCACGCTCGCCCGGACGCGCATGTACATTGCCTTCGGTGCGCTGGCGGTGCTCGTCTGCGCCGTGCTCGTAGTGCTTTACGTCTACGCGCAGCGGCGCAGGCTGAAGGAGAGCGAGGCCGAGTTCGCCCGGCTGAAGGCCGACACCGACCGCCGTCTTACCCAACGCTACATCGACGGGCTTGAGAGCGAGCGCGGACGCCTTGCCAAGGAGTTGCACGACGGCGTGTGCAACGACCTTTATACCGTGCAGTTGCGCATGGCGCAGGGCACGTGCGACATGGACGAACAGGCGCGCATGCTCTCCGCCTGCCGCGACCAGGTGCGCCGCGTGTCGCACGAGTTGATGCCGCCCGAGTTCAACTATGCCGACATAAGCATAGTTCTCGACGACTACCTGCAACGCGCCGGCGAGGCCGCAGGTTGCGGAGTGTCGTTCACCGCTACGCCCGACGAGGCCGACTGGAGCACAGTTCCCGATGCCACAGCCCTTGAGATGTACCGCATAGTGCAGGAAGCCGTGGGTAACGCCGTCAAGCATTCGGGCGCGACGGAGGTGGATGTGTGCCTTGACATGCCCGGTGACGGCCTCACGCTGACCGTGGCCGACAACGGCACACCGTCTGAACGGCCTGGCGCAGGCATAGGACGGCGCACCATGCGGCAGCGCGCCGAGGCCGCCGGAGGCCGTCTTATGTTGGAGCGGAAGGACGGAAAAACCGTTGTTCAATTCATAATAAAACAGCTCCAATAACTCTCAAACCCACCCCAACCCCCTCCCAAGGGAGGGGCTTTAATACCGTTTTTCCGTAAGTTTTGCAATGTATGTCTTGTCTTATTTGTATGTCTTGCTATTGAATGCCACCCTGTAAAGTCATTTCAAGCCCCTCCCTTGGGGAGGGGTTTGGGGTGGGTGTCAGGTCGTTTTGGTATGGGTGTTCGGTTGTTTGATTATATACATCAGTTAAAAACCACGGATTTCCGTTATTGCTGTTATGAACGTATGGTATAATTTTGCCCCGATGAACGAGGCGCAAAAATACATATTGCAAGACCTGTCGGTGGCCATTGCAGACGACCATGTGCTCATACTCGAAGGTTTTAAGAGCCTGATGGAGGGCTGCGGCGTACACAATGTAGAGACATTCAGCCGCGCCGCCGACCTTATACGCATTCTCCCGTCAAAGGTTTTCGACGTTTACATAATCGACATCGGCATGCCCGACATCGACGGCTTCGAGCTTGTCGACAGCATAAGGTGCGCCCATCCCGACGCACGCATCATCGTCAATACCATACATGAGGAAATCTGGCTGCTGCGCCGCATGCTCGACAAGGGTGTGAACGCCATCATGTTCAAGTCTACAGACTTCATGCAGATGATTGACGCCATAACGGCCGTGATGAACGGGGAGCAGTATCTCTGTCCGGGGCTCAAGAAGAAGATGGCCGGATGCAAGCGGCGCATCGAGCATCCGTCGGAGCGTGAAATCGACATCCTGAAGGCTTTGGCCGGCGGACACACGTCGAAGGAAATCGCCGCGATGCTCTTTATATCTGAAAACACCGTCGAGACCCACCGCAAGAGGCTCTTTAACAAGCTGGGAGCGCGTAACATGGCCGAGCTTATCGTAAAGGCCGTGGCGCGCGGTTACATAAACGCTTCAGAGATAGCGGCCGACGACGACACCGCCCAATGAAACCACGCAAACCGTCAATATATACCTCAAAGGCCGCCCAAGCGCACCGCTTGGGCGGCATTTGCGCATCGCTTCCGCGGCTCTTTCTCCTTGCTTGCGCAACAACTTGATACTCAACGTGTTGCAAAAGGCTGTGTTTTACACTGTAAAACACGGCCTTTTACGTTGCAATTCATGGCCTTTTGGAATGCGAAAGGCGGCCTTTCGGGTTCATCCGCAAATCTGTTGGATGAAATACAAGGTCTATTAATGAAATCATTTGTTCCGCCGGATTTGCAATCCGGCGGTTTCTAATTGCGGATTTGCAATCCGCACATACCCATACATTTGCCTCATGGCTGTGTGGTTTGAGCGGATTGCAAATCCTTATAGTATTTTTCGGCGGATTGCAAATCCGCCAAAACACATTCCCGACAGCATGACTTGCAGCTGGACATGAACGGAATGACCTTCAACAACCATCCAACAGAATTGCGGATGAACGGCCTTTCGCAGTTCCGCCTGCGCTTACTTCACCTCGAATTGGCCTTTGAGGCGGATGTCTTCCGACGAGCTGCCCACCATTACGGTGAACATTCCGGGCTCTACCACGAAGCGGTTGTCGCGGTTCCACAACCCCAAGTCCTGCGGCGTCAGCGTGAAACGCACTTCCTTTTCCTTGCCCGGCTCCAGGTGGATGCGCTCGAAGCCGCGCAGCACTTTTACGTATGTGGTGACCGAACTTACCTCGTCGCGCAGGTATAGCTGCACCACCTCGTCGCCGGCCACGCCGCCCGTGTTCTTCACTCGGCAGCTAAGGCCGACGCTGCCCTGCACGCCTATTACGGGGTTCTTTATCCGCAGGCCGCTGTATGCGAACGTGGTGTAGCTCAATCCGTAGCCGAATGGGTAGAGAGGGCCGTCCACACGGACGAAGCCTTTGCTGTCGGAACCCGGCTTGAAGGGGAAGGCGAAGGGCACTTGGCCCACAGTCTTGGGGAAGGTTACGGCCAGCTTGCCTCCGGGATTGTACTCGCCGAAGAGCACTTTGGCTATGGCCTGCCCCATGAACTCGCCCGGAAACCACGCGTGGACGATGCCCGGCACGTAGCGTGCCGCCCAGTTTATGGTCGCCGCGCGTCCGTCGACGAGCACCAATATGACGGGTGTGCCGGTGGCGCAGACGGCGCGTAGCAGCTCCTCCTGCCGTCCGCACAGGTCAAGGTCGGTGCGCGAGTATTCCTCGCGCACGGTCTTCTCGTTGCCGCCCAGCACGAGTATGGCCACTTCCGAGCTGCGCGCCAGCGCCACGGCCTCGTCGAGCATGGCCTGTTCGTCGGCGTCCAAGGGCACGTCGTACAGCTCGCTCTCGGGGAAGTGCTTGTCTATTATGTCCGCACCCTTGGCGTAGCGCACGTCGGCTTCGGGCAAGTATTCCTTTATTCCCTCGTAAACCGTCTTGATGGGGGCGTTGGCCGGGCCGTAGCGGCATATCAGGTTCTGCCGCTCGTCGGCGTTAGGCCCTATGACGGCGACGCGCTTCAGCGAGCGCGACAGCGGCAGTACGCCTCCCTCGTTCTTAAGCAATACTATTGATTCGAGGGCCGCACGCAGCGACACTGCCTGGTGTTCCTTGCTGTGTACAACCTTTTCAGGGTGGTGGTTGTCACCCTTGTAGGGGTTGTCGAACAGCCCCATGAGGAACTTTACGCGCAGCACGTCGCTCACGCGGCTGTCGATGGTCTGCATGGAGACGCGCCCTTCGGCTATGGCTTGCCGCAAGGGCAGTATGAAGTTCTCGGGCATGGAGAAGTTGGTGCGCACGTCCAGTCCGGCGTTCACCACCTGCGCGGCGGCGTCAACGGCGTCGTCGGCCACCTTATGCTTGGAGTAAAGGTACTCCACCGCCTCGCTGTCGGACACCACGTAGCCGCGGAAGCCCCACTCGTGGCGCAGTATTTCGGTAAGGAAATGGTAGCTGCCCGTGATAGGCACGCCGTCGTAGTCGTTGTAAGAACTCATCACGCCCAAGGCATGAGCGTCGCAGAACGCCTTGCGGAAGGTCTCAAGATATAGTGTGCGCATCTCCCGTGGGGCTACATGCGGGTCGGTGCGCGTGCCTTCGTCGCGGCCTCCCACGGGGACGCTGTACACCGCGAAGTGCTTTGGCGTCGACACCAGGCCGCGACTTTGCAGCCCTTCTATCATGCGCTTGCCCAGCTCCCCGGCCAGGTAAGGGTCTTCGCTGTAGCTCTCCACCACGCGACCCCAGCGTGGGTCTTGCGCTATGTCGAGTATGGGCGAGTAGATGTTGGTGTAGCCAAGGGCGATGGCTTCCTCGGCGGTGACGCGTGCTATCTCGCTTACAAGCTCCCTGTCCCATGTCGCCCCCTGGCCACATTGGGCCGGAAACATCGTGGCGCGGTCATGGCAAAGGCCGCGTATGCCCTCGTTGGTGAAGTCTACGGGTATGCCGAGGCGTGTGTTCTCGACGAACCACCGCTGGATGGTCTGTCGGTTGCGCACGCTGTTCACGTAAGGATATGACAGTGAAGAGCCGAACGTTCCCAGTCCGTTGGCCTGCTCGTCGATGTTGGCTATGCCGTCCTTCCATATTTCACGGCTCCACGCCTCGGTAGGAAGCGAGTCCTTGAGCACGCGCCCCGAGCCGTATAGCGTAGCCATCTGGCAGGTCTTCTCATCAAGAGTCATCTGCGACAGGAGGTCGGCCACGCGTGCTTCTATCGGTGCTGAAGGGTCTTCATACACGTCCTTCACGCCGTTCTTGTTGAAGTCTATCCAGCCTTTCTTGTATATTTTGCCGTGGCTTCCGGCGGCTTGCATGCCCGTACACAGCAGTACGGACAGGCTAAAAAGCAATGTTCTCATCAGTGTCAAGCGTTGTTCAAATGTGGGTTTGGCATGGTATTCCGTCTTTTGTACGGGCTAATCAGTTCCCGTCGCCTGCCATTTCAAGCGTCAGTTCGCCGCCTTTCATCAGGTCGGCGTGCGAGAAGCGCGGCTCTGCCAGTTCCTTTCCGTTCAGCTTCATGGAGCTTACGAACTTGTGTTCGCGGCTGTTCCTGGGTGCGTTGATTATGAAGTCCTTGCCGTTTTCGAGGTGTATTGTCACGCGGTCGAACATCGGACGGCCGATTTCATACACCGGTTTGCCGGGGCAGAAGGAGTAGAAGCCCATCGCGCTAAGCACGTACCAGGCCGACATCTGCCCTACATCCTCGTTGCCCGACAGTCCGTCGGGGTTGTTGTGGTACAGAGTGCGCATGATGTGGTCTACCAGAGCCTGCGTCTTATGCGGCGCGCCGACGTAGTTGTACAGGTAAGGAATGTGGTGGCTCGGCTCGTTTCCGTGGGCGTATTGCCCTATCATGCCGGTCACGTCGGCTGCGGCGTTGGGGTCGCCGGTCAGTTCCGAGCTGGTGGTGAACAGCGTGTCGAGGTGAGCTTCGAAGGCTTTTGCGCCGCCGACAAGGGCCATCAGTCCGTCAACGTCGTGCGGCACGAACCACGCCCACTGCCAGGCGTTGCCTTCCACGTAGTTGCTGGGACGCTCTACCGAGGCCGGGTCGAAGGGCGTAGCCCAGCTGCCGTCGCTCAGGCGGCCGCGCATCAGCTTCGTTTCGGGGTCGAAGTAGTTGCGGTAGTTGCGCGAAAGTCCCATGTATCGGTCGTATATGTCCTTGCGGCCGGTGTCCTTGTACATCTGTGCTATGAGCCAGTCGTTGTAGGCATACTCCAGACCTTGCGACACCGAGCCGCCGTTAACCACGTCGCAGGGTATGTATCCTATGTCGTTCTTGTACTTTATGGATACCGGCATCAGCTTGCCGTGCAGCACGTCGCGGTCAATCCACGGCGTAACGCCCGTTGTATCGTACACCGACGAGCGCAGGCAAGCCTCGCGGGCCTTGTCAACGTCGAAGCCGCACTGGCCTTTCGCCATCGCGTCGGCGATTACCGACACGGCGTGGTAGCCTATCATGGTGCCCGTTTCGTTGCTTGCAAGCTCCCATTTGGGCAGTATTCCGCCTTCGTCGTACTTGCGCAGCAGCGAGCGGATGAACGCCTGGTTGAGCGTAGGGGTGATGATTGTGTACAGGGGGTGCGCCGCGCGGAAGGTGTCCCACAGCGAGAACACCGTGTAGTTGGTGTAGGCCGTGTCTTGTTCGATGGTCTGCGCCATGGTGCGGTATCGTCCGTCAACGTCTGACGACACGCTGGGCTGCAGCATCGAGTGGTAGAGGGCGGTGTAGAACACGGTGCGGCTGTCGTCGTCATCGGTCTCTATGTCGATTACGCCAAGAGCCTTGTTCCACGTGTCGGTGGCCTGCCGGGCCACGGCGTCGAAGTCCCAGCCGGGCATCTCCGCCTCCACGTTGCGGCGTGCGCCGTCCTCGTCAACGCTTGATATGCCTACCTTGACCGTCACCTTGCCGCCTTCGGGCACTTGCCTGAAGCTCAAAACGGCCTTGGCCGTGGGCACTGTGACCGACGTGCTGTCGGGCTGATAGATGGTGTCCGAATAGAGCTTGTAGTCGAACGGACTGGAGAACACTGCGTGGAAGTAGACGTAATGGTGCTTTGCCCACCCCTCGGTGTACTTCATTCCGGCGATGGTCGAGTCGTTGAGCACGCGTATTTGCGTCACGGGGTGTCGGTGTCCGTGTATGGTAGGAGCCATGTCTATTATGAGGCGTGCGTCGCTTTTGGCCGGGAAGGTGTAGCGGTGCATGCCGGCGCGCATGGTCGCCGTAAGCTCCACGTTGATGCTGTCGTCGGGCAGGAATACGCGGTAGTAACCCGGGCGGGCCTCCTCCTGGTCGTGCGAGAAGCGTGCGCGGTAGTCATCGCCGGGCTTGTACTTGTCGCCGGCCACCAGCGGCTTGTCGCCCACTACGGGCATGAAGAGTATGTCGCCGTAGTCGCCGATGCCCGTGCCGCTAAGGTGAGTGTGGCTGAAGCCTATGATGGTGCTGTCAGAATAGTGGTAGCCCGAGCAGGCGTCCCAGCCTATAAGGCGCGTGTCGGGGCTTAGCTGCACCATGCCGTGGGGCAGGGTTGCGCCGGGGAAGGTGTGGCCGTGGCCGCCGGTACCGATAAATACGTTCACATGGTCGGCATAGCTGGCCGACGCTTCCTTGTCCGTGCAGGCCGACAAGGACAGTCCCAATGCTAACAGGAACAAAGCAGGCAAATTGTGTTTCATGGGTCGTTGTATGTAAATAAATCAATTTTTCACAAAGAAAACGCAATGTAATAAAAAAGCGTATGCAAGCACGCTTAAATTGAAATTAATTTTACAGGAATCTTCATTTTAAGCGTATGCGCGGCTTTCCACACCCACTTTCGGGGTATGTGGCGACCCGCGTCGAAACGCCTTTGTACAAAGGCATTTGCAAAAGGCCATCTTTCGCAATGTAAAAGGTGGCCTTTTACACGCTAAAAGACGGCCTTTTGGAAGGTGAAAGACGGCCTTTTGCAAAACCATTTGGCGAGGGCAAAATTTGCAGGGACGGCTTGTTTTCATTAATTTTGCGGCCATGAAGACGTTAGGTGTTGTTCTTTTGGCCTTGTCGCTGCTGTGCTCGTGCGGCCGGAAGCCTGCTGATGGACGCGTGTTCACCGTCGAGACGATGAACGGCATAACGCCCGTGAAGCAGCAGGGCGGCGGCTCGGCAGGCTGGGTGTACGCCATGCTGGCCGTCATCGAGAGCGACCGCATCATGCAGGGCGACTCGGTCAACCTGTCTCCGGCCTATATCGTGCGCAGCATGCTTGAACGTCAGGCCCAGCGCTGCTACCTCTCTGCCGGGACGGAGGGCGTCGGCCTTCGTGGCACTGCCCTCGGCCTGCTCGACGCTTTGGAGGAATACGGCGCGATGCCTTACGACTCTTACCGCTCCGACTGCAACTATGACGTGCTCTGCCGCAAGCTCTCGCGGCTGGCAAACGCCGCCGCCGTGCGCCGCACGGGCTTGGAAAGGCTGCGCCGCTCGGTGGCCGACGTGCTTGACAACGACGTCAACCCCCTGCCGCGCCACGTATGGATGTACGGCGCGGAGTACACCACGCGCGAGTTCGCGCACAGCGTATGCCTGCCCGGCGACTACGTGGCTATGACCAGCTACACGCACGAGCCGTTCGGGGAGAGCGTCGCGCTCTGCCTTCCTGCCGACGGCATGGGGCACAAGTACCTCAATCTTCCGCTCGACACGCTCGTAAGCCGCGTTGTCTGCGCACTGCGCTCGGGGCGCAGCGTGTGCTGGGAGGGCGGCGTGAAGGGTGGTGGCTTCTCGTTTGAACGCGGTATGGCGGACACCATCGGGGGCAAGGAGAGGGTGACGCAGGCCGTGCGCCAGCGTGCCTTCGAGAGCCTCGCCGTAACCTGCGACCATGCGATGGCCGTCGTGGGGCTGGCGCGCGACGCTTCAGGCGGCCTCTGGTTCATCTGCAAGGACTCGCACGGCACGGACAATCCTTACGGCGGACTGGTGTACATGTCGGAACAGTATTTCAGGCTGAACACCGTTGCGGTGGTGATGAAAGACCAATCCCGGTAATACCCAATACCCACCTCAGCCATACCCAACACCCACCCCACAACCACCTGACACCCACCCCAACCCTCCCGAAGGGAGGGGGCTTGATGTGCATTGGTGGCAGGATGAGGTAATGGGGCTTACATATATTGATTATATAAATGACAATAAATGCCACCCTTGAAGGCATTTCAAGCTCCCTCCCTTCGGGAGGGTTGGGGTGGGTGTCAGGTGGTTGTGGGGAGGATGTTAGGTTGGTTTGTGGTGGAAGTTGAATTTTTGAATATGGCAAACAATACATTATTCAAGTCCGTCATCCTCGACTTTGACGGCACAATAGGCGATACGCGCGGCCTTATAGTGCGCACCATGCAGCAGACTTTGGCCGAAGTGGGGCTGCCGCAGCGGTCTGACGACGAGTGCGCGGCCATGATTGGCCTGCCGCTGAAGCAGACTTTTACTGAACTTATGCCTATGGACGACACTACGGGGACGCTCTGCGAGGCCACTTACCGCCGCATCTTCGAGGTGAACAACCGTCCCGGGGCGGTAAGCCCGTTCCCCGGCGTGTGCGACACCATACGCCGCATGCACCGCGCCGGACTGCTTGTCACCATAGCGAGCAGCCGCTTCCGCGCCTCGCTCATGGCTTTCCTGGAAGAGATGGAGCTTGTGCCATACGTGCCGTATGTGCTCGGTGCCGGCGACGTGGAGCATGCAAAGCCTGCTCCCGACATGGTGCTCAAGACGCTTGCCGACAACGGCCTGCGTGCGGAGGATGCCGTTGTGGTGGGCGACACCGTGTTCGACATACGCATGGCGCACGCCGCAGGGGTGAAGGCCGTCGGCGTGACATACGGCAACGGCCTGCGCGAAGACCTTGAACAGGAACGCGCCGAGTGGATAATTGATGATTTCAGGGAGTTGGAGGGGATAGTAGGCATTGGGGATAAGTAAATCTGACAACCACCAAAAGAATACCTGACACCCGTCACACAACCACCTGACACCCACCCCAGCCCTCCCGAAGGGAGGGAGCTTGATGTGCTTTTGCCGTTTGGTTTGCAGCCTTGGCGCATTCGGCTTATCGGACCTATAAGGCTTATAGGGCCTAATAAGCCCGATAAGCCAAATGAGCATGCTATGTTATTGATAATCAGGCATCTTGTAAAAGGCCGTGTTTTGCATTGCAAAACACGGCCTTTTATCTTGTAATTGATGGCCTTTCGCAACGCGAAAGGCCGCATATTGCGGTTTATCCGCAGTTCAGGTGTAAGCATACTTGTTCCGCCGGATTTGCAATCCGGCGGTTTCTAAGTGCGGATTTGCAATCCGCTCACCAACATATATCATTTTATATATGTGCGGTTTGAGCGGATTACAAATCCTTATAGTAAATTTCGGCGGATTGCAAATCCGCCGAAACATATTACCCTCCGCCTGAATTACAGTAGGATGTATATGCTTATTGGCTTTATATTCCATACACCCGAACTGCAGATGAACCGCATATTGGTTATAAGAGGACTGGGATTTGTAGGAGAACCGGAAGCACTGCGCCCCAGAACAGGTAACCAAGCTCCCTCCCTTCGGGAGGGTTGGGGTGGGTGTCAGGTAGTTGTGTGACGGGTGTCAGGTGTCCTTTGGGTGGGTGTTCACTCCGCGAACGCTGCGGCCTCGGCGGCCGCCACGATGTCCTCTTTCGTCATTTTGTCGGAGAAAGCCTTGATGTCGGAGAGGTCGAATTCGTCCGCCTCCTCCTTCTTGCGTCCTTTTCCGGCTTTCGGCGTGTCGGTTTTCACCGTCATTTCTGTTTCCACCGCCATTGCGGTTGCTACCGTTTCGCTGGCCTGCGGAATGATGAAGTCCTCCTTGGCGTCTACGTCGGGTACGGTCTCGACAGGTTCTTCCTCCATCTTTGTGCGCTCCGTCTTGGCGGCGAATACGGCGTCGATGAACTGCGGTTTTCGCCGGAGGTTCTGCAGTGCGGTCTTGCTGGCCGTCTGCTGGCTCTCCTTCTTCGAGTAGCCGCGCCCTTCGCCGCCATCTATTCCCTCGATTTTCGCCTTGTAGACGAACATCGGGCTGTTGCCGTTTTCGCGCTTCTGCTCCACCAGCTCGAAGTCGAGCTTCACCTTGTTCTTCTGGCACCACTCTATGAGTTTGCTCTTGAAGTTCACTTCCTTGTAAGCCACCTTGTCGAGGTTGATGAGCTGCGAGAGTATGCGTTTCTGCATGAAGCGCATGCACGCGCTGTAGCCCTGGTCCAGGTAGATTGCCCCTACGAGGGCTTCGAACGCATTTCCTTCCATGTAACTGTTGTGGGAGGACATGTGTCCGCTGGACACTATGAGCTGGCCTATGCCTATTTCGTGGGCCAGGCGGTTGAGTGTCTCGCGTTGTACAATCTTGCTTCTCGTCGTGGTAAGGAATCCTTCGCGCTTGCCTTCAAAGTGGCGGAACACGATGTCGCCTACTATGGCGTCGAGGATGGCGTCGCCCAGGAACTCAAGCCGCTCGTTGTTGACGGGTTTCCCCTTGGCGTTGCGCCTGGAGACGCTGCGGTGCATGAGCGCCTGTTTGTAGAAGTCGATGTTGTGGGGGTAGAATCCGATGATGTCGCGTAGAGAACAATAAAGCTCCTTTTCCTTGCGGAAAGGGAGCTTTATTTTGTCTATGAAGTTGTTAATCATCATATTTCTTGAAGATGACGCATGCGTTGTGTCCGCCGAAGCCGAACGTGTTGCTCATTGCGGCGCGCACGGTGCGCTTCTGCGCCTTGTTGAAGGTGAAGTTCAAGTTATAGTCTATCTCTTCGTCCTTGTCGTCTTCATCGTGGTTGATGGTAGGCGGAACGATGTCGTTCTGTACCGACAGCACGCTTGCTATGGCCTCCACCGCGCCGGCTGCGCCGAGCAGGTGGCCTGTCATCGACTTGGTAGAGCTGATGTTCAGCTTGTAAGCCGCGTCGCCGAACACGTCCTTTATGGCCTTGGCCTCGGATATGTCGCCTACGTGTGTCGATGTGCCGTGGACGTTGATGTAGTCTATGTCTTCAGGTTTCATGCCCGCGTCGTCGAGAGCTGCCTGCATCACGAGCTTCGCTCCGAGACCTTCGGGGTGTGAAGCGGTGATGTGGTATGCGTCGGCGCTTTCGCCTTCGCCCACCATTTCGGCGTAGATTTTAGCTCCGCGCGCCTTCGCGTGCTCCAATTCTTCGAGGATAAGGCATCCTGCTCCCTCCGCCATCACGAAGCCGTCGCGGCTTGCGCTGAACGGGCGTGAAGCCCTTGCAGGGTCGTCGTTGCGTGTGGAGAGTGCGTGCATGGCGTTGAATCCGCCTACGCCGCAGGCGCAGATGGCAGCCTCCGCTCCTCCGCTGACAATGATGTTGGCCTTGCCAAGGCGGATGAGGTTGAACGCATCGGCCAGTGCGTTGGTCGATGACGCGCATGCGGACGTCGTTGCATAGTTGGGGCCGTGGAAACCGTATTGCATCGATATCTGGCCGGCAGCTATGTCGCTAATCATCTTCGGTATGAAGAACGGGTTGAACTTGGGGCCGTTCTCCTTGTTCAGCGCGTAGTAAGACACTTCGTCCTCGAAGGTCTTTATACCGCCGATGCCTACGCCGAAGATTACTCCGATGCGGTTCTTGTCCTCGTTCTCCAAGTCCATCCCGCTGTCCTTGACGGCCTGCGCCGCGCTGACGAGTGCCAGCTGGGTGTAGCGGTCCATCTTGCGGGCTTCCTTGCGGTCAATCCAGTCGCCTACGTTGAGGCCCTTGACCTCGCAGCCGAACTGTGTCTTGAACTTGGAGCAGTCGAACTGTGTAATGGGAGCTGCGCCGCTTACGCCGTTCACCAGGTTGTTCCATGTCTCCTCGACATTGTTGCCCACCGGCGTAACCGCGCCCAGACCCGTTACTACTACTCTTTTCAATTCCATTTATCGCAGTCTGGAATTATTATTTCATGTTAGCCTCGATGTAGTTGATGGCGTCGCCTACAGTAGCGATTGTCTCAGCCTTGTCGTCAGGAATAGAGATGTTGAACTCCTTTTCGAATTCCATAATCAGCTCTACTGTGTCGAGAGAGTCTGCGCCGAGGTCGTTTGTGAAGCTTGCTTCGGGCTTTACTTCAGCCTCGTCAACACCAAGTTTCTCTACAATGATAGCTTTTACTTTAGATTCAATTTCTGACATGATTGTAATGTTTTAAAAAAGTTTGTAATAATCTTCAAATCTCAAAAATCGGTGCAAAGGAACGAATTTTTATTTAAGTGTGCAAATATTTTTGACAAAAATGTTCATTCCATTGCACACATCGTGGGTATGTGTGCAATGGAATGAGGGTGAAAAGACACTTTGGCGGCAGCAGGGGAGGGCAGTGGCGTGTTTGCAAAAGATGGTCTTTCGCAACATGAAAGGCCATCTTTTGAACGCTAAAAGGCCGTCTTTTGCAATGCGAAAGACGGCCTTTTGTAAGTGGTTGAAAGTCAGGTTGGTTGAGAATTGAGAATGTAGAGGTGAGAATTATGATTACCTTTAATTGAGAATTGAGAGTTGAGAATGGAGAATTATGATTACCCCTACCGGCTTTCAAGCGTCAAAGGTAATCATAATTCTCCATTCTCAACTCTCAAATCTCAATCAAAGAGCAGGCATGATGTCGGCCTGTTCCCTCCTTAAAGGGTAGTTGCCGCGCAGCTCCTCAAAGCTTTCGGGCGAGGCTTTAAGGCGTGCGCTGTCTTCAAGAGGGTTGTACAGTTGCAGGCGCAGGGTGTCGTCGTCGGCCGAGGGGACGAACGTCGGCGGCAGCGCCGGCGGCACTATGAGCGGAGGGCGGCGCAGGCCGAAGTGGCGGCAGAGGCCGTCAAGCACCATGTTGTCGGCGTTCACCTTGCCGTCCGCGCTGTAGCCTGCTATGTGGGGAGTGGCGAGCCACACCCTGTCGAGCAGCCGCCGGTCTATGCACGGCTCGTTCTCCCAGGTGTCGACAGCCGCATCTTCCACCTTATTATATATTAGGGCGTCGAGCAGCGCGCCGTTGTCCACCACCGCGCCGCGGCTTGTGTTGATTATGAGCGGACGCTTCTTGAGCCTGTCGAAGAACGCGCCGTCGGCCATGTGGTACGTAGGGTGCGCCTCGTTTCGCGTCAGCGGCACGTGGAACGTTATGATGTCGGCCTCGTGCTCGATGTCGTCCATCGTGGCGAATGTGCCTGCTTCGCCGCGCTCCTGCCGTGGAGGGTCGCACACGAGCACGCGCATGCCGTACTCCTCGGCCACGGCCTTGACCTTCGTCCCCACGTGTCCGCAGCCCACCAAGCCCAATGTCATGCTTTCAAGCCTCGCCCCACGGTCGCGCTTCAGCAGCAGGAGCACCGACCTTACGTACTGCGCCACCGAGGCGGCGTTGCATCCCGGGCAGCTCATCCACTCTATGCCGGCGCGCCGCAGGTAGGCGGCGTCTATGTGGTCGAAGCCGATTGTGGCCGTAGCCACGAACTTCACGCTGCTTCCCCGGAGCAGGCTCTCGTCGCAACGGGTGCGCGTGCGCACTATGAGCGCGTCGGCCCGGCGCACGTCTTCAGGGCCTATTTCAGAGCCTTTCAGGTACACCGCGTCGTCGGTGAGCATGCCGATGGACTCGCGGATGTAAGGAATTTTGTCGTCGATTACTATTTTCATCTTCTTGAATGTTGGTTGTCGTAATGCCGTTTTATGTGATGAAGTCCTGCAAAAATACTAAAAATGTAGCGTGCGAGTTGGCGGAATGGAAATAAATCGCTATCTTTGCCAAAATAAAGGACTGTCTTGTTATATCTTAAAGGCTAAACCACGGCAATGGCATTTACCTGCAACCACATCGGCATACCCCGTGCCGCAGCGTCTGCGCTGCGCCGTGCCTCCGTGCCAAGATGTTCGGCAATCCTTCCACAAACAAAGCCGATTAACGCCCGGAAGGACAGATGAGGACAGAGCACATACTGATAATAAGGTTTTCAGCCCTTGGCGACGTGGCGATGACCGTGCCCATAGTGGACTCGCTGGCGCGGCAATATCCCGACGTGAGGATTACCATGCTTAGCAGCCCTTACGCCCGGCCGTTCTTCGAGCGCATGCCGCAGAACGTGGGCTTCATGGAGGCTGACCTTAAGAACGAATATTACGGCGTGAAGGGAATGAACGCCCTTTACCGCCGCCTTACGGCCAAGAACTTCACCGCCATAGCCGACCTGCACAGCGTGTTGCGCTCCGACTACCTGCGGATGCGCTTCAACATCGACCGCTTTCGCGTGGAGCATGTCGACAAGCACCGCGCAATGCGCAGGCAGCTCGTCAGCCAGACAGACAAGCGTTTGTCGCCGTTGCCGTCTACGTATGAGTGCTATGCCGACGTATTCGCACGTCTGGGCTATCCTGTGAAGCTCGATTTCCGCTCGATGTTTCCGCCCGAAGGCGGCGACTTGAGCCTTTTGCCAGACGGCTTCAACAGGCCGAAGGCCGACGGCGAGGTGTGGCTCGGCGTCGCTCCGATGGCCGCTTATCCCGACAAGACGTACCCCCTGCCGCTCATGGAGGAGGCTTTGAGGCTCTTGACGGAACGCCATCCGGGCTGCCGCCTGTTCCTGTTCGGTGGAGGAGATGCCGAGACCGCCGTGCTCAACGACTTGTGCGGAAAGTTCGACCGCTGTGTAAACGCCTCGGCCCGGCTGGGCGGCATTGGCGGCGAACTTGTCCTGATGAGCCATCTTGACGCAATGGTGTCGATGGACGGGGCTAACATGCACATGGCTTCAATCGTGGGTACGCCGGTGGTAAGCGTATGGGGCGCCACTCATCCGGCCGCCGGATTCCTGGGCTGGGGGCAGCGCTTGGAAGACGTGGTGCAGGCCGACATGCCGTGCCGGCCGTGTAGCATATCGGGAAAGAAAGCCTGCCTGCGCGGCGACAGGCTGTGCATGAAGAGCATACCGCCCGGGGAAATAGCGGCGAGGGTGGAGATTGTGCTGCGCCGCGGCCGGTCAGGGAAGTGATTACTTCATCAACATAAATAACTAATTAAAAACAAGTAGTATTATGAAAAAGTATGTTTGCGAGACTTGTGGGTATGTATATGACCCTGAAGTGGGAGACCCCGACAACGGCGTAGCTCCCGGAACAGCGTTTGAAGACCTGCCCGAAGACTGGGTTTGCCCGCTTTGTGGCGTTGGAAAGGATGAATTCTCTGTTGAAGAATAACTCCTGTGCGGAGTTTAGATAAAGGCGGACGCGCCCTTTGCAGGCCGTTCCGTCGTCTTCAATAGGTTTAGTTTAATTGCGGCCCTGCCGGCGTTGACGCCTGCAGGGCCGCTTCGTTGCAAGTGTTGTACTGTGCTTCCCGCGTAGCGGTTATTTGTCGATGAAGTATGCGAAGGCGCACGCCGCGATTGTCAATGCGGCCAATACGTACATCGTCCATCTTGTAATCTTTGCGAATTTCTTTCGGTTTTTTGCTGACGCAAGGTTTTTCTGTTTGAAAATCTCCGATTCGTCAACTGCTTCGTAATACTTGTTGCGTTTCATTTCCGTTTCTTTTTTGTTCTTGTTTTGTGTCGGCTGTGGTCTTCGCCGTAGGCGTGCCGTGTTACGTTTGCATAGTGTTTCAGTGCAGGCTGCCACCCCCGTAATGTGTATCCGGCGTGGACGACGGCTTCCATTTTGTATATATTAGAATGCAAATATACGTAAAAAGTTGCATCGGGGGGGGTAATTTTTAATATAGTTTTCAATCTTTTAACGTGCAATGGATTTATTGTGCGGTGCTTGTGCGTATGGAACGCATGGCCGTCCGGTTGCGGCATGCAAATGACAGGCCGTCTTTCGCATTGCAAAAGGCCGTCAATTGCACGCTGAAAGACGGTCTTTTGGACGGCAAAAGGCCGCCTTTCGCTACGGCGTTGACGGTCAGGCACTTACGGATGATGGCTGGTGGGGCTGCATTTGGCTGGAAAAATATTGCCGTTTACTTGTCCGCCATTCGTGGAAAAATATTAATTTTGCACCGTTATGGTACAGAAGCTCATACAGACACAGGCGCAGAAGCAGGTGCAGGTACAGCGGCTCACACAGCAGCAGATGCTCGTGGTGAAGCTGCTCGAGATGCCCCTGACCGAGCTTGAGCAGAGCGTCACGGCCGAACTTGACGACAACCCGGCGCTGGAAAGCCGCGGCGAGGGCGACGAACCCGTGCATGACGAGCCGCAGGACGGCGGCGCGGACGACACGGCGGAGGAGGACTTCGACGCCGCTTCGGAGCGCGAGGAACGCGAGTCGGCGCTTGACGACGCCCTGGCCGGCA
Organism: uncultured Prevotella sp.; assembly: GCA_937922435.1. Lineage (GTDB taxonomy): Bacteria > Bacteroidota > Bacteroidia > Bacteroidales > Bacteroidaceae > Prevotella. The sequence continues at coordinate 52,442 of CAKZVT010000037.1, forward strand.
TCGGCATGGACGACGAGATGCCCGAACCCGTGACGCAGCAGTCGGCCGACCGCCAGACCGCCGACTATGAGGAAATCACTTATGGCGACACTGTGTCGTTCTACGACAGGCTCAAGGAGCAGATGGTAGACGTGGAGCTTACGCCGAAGCAGCGCGAAATAATGGAGTACATCATCGGCTCGCTCGACGACGACGGCCTGCTGCGCAAGGATGCCGGCACGCTTTGCGACGAGCTTGCCATATACCATAACGTTGACGCGAGCGAGGGGGAGATTGACGAAGTGCTGCGCACGCTGCAGACGTTCGACCCGGCCGGCATCGGCGCGCGCGACCTGCGTGAGTGCCTCCTGCTGCAAATCAGACGCAAGCCGGCCTCGCCGTTGAGGCAACGGATGGAGGAAGTGGTGGCAAAGTGCTTCGACGAGTTCATGAACAAGCGGTGGGACAAAATAAAGTCGCAGCTCGGTTTTGACGACGAAACCGCCGACAAGGTGCACGCCGAGCTGCTGAGGCTCAACCCGAAGCCCGGCTCCGCCCTTGGCGAGACCGAGGGACGGGGCGCGCGCCAAATAACGCCCGACTTCATAGTTGACACCGCCGACGACGGCACTGTTACCTTTACCGTCAACGGCGGCAACGTTCCCGAGCTGTACGTGTCGCCATCGTTCGCCTCGATGGTCGACGCCTACCGCGGCAGCAAGGGAAAGATGAACCGCCAGGAGAAGGAGGCCCTGCTCTACGCCAAGGAGAAGGTGGAGCGCGCACGCGGCTTCATCGACGCGGTGAAGCAGCGCAGGCATACCCTGTACGTCACCATGAAGGCCATTATCGACATACAGAAACGCTACTTCCAGGACGGCGACGAGGGCGACCTGAAGCCCATGCTTCTTAAAGATGTGGCCGAGAAGACCGGCCTCGATATATCCACCGTGTCGCGCGTAAGCAACATGAAGTACGCCCAGACACGCTGGGGCACGTTCCGCCTGCGCCACTTCTTTAGCGACGGCGTCAAGACCGACGGCGGCGAGGAGATGTCGACGCGCCGCGTGAAGGCCGCCCTGAAGGACATCATCGACAAGGAAGACAAGGCCAGTCCGCTTAGCGACGACGCCATAACGGGCCTTATGAAGGCCGACGGATACCCCGTGGCACGGCGCACCATAGCCAAATACCGCGAACAGATGGGCATCCCCATAGCCCGGCTTAGGAAAAAATGAGAGAGAAACAGATAATTTTTGCGGCCAAGGCGCTTAGCGTCATATTCACCCCGTTCTACCTTCCGCTGGTGGGGCTGGCCGTACTGCTTACGTTCACTTACCTCAGCTTGCTGCCCTGGGCTTACAAGCTGTTCCTCGTGGTGACGTTCTGGGTGTTCACCATCGCCCTGCCGTCGCTGCTCATCCGCCTGTACCGCCGCTACCAGGGGTGGTCGCTCTTCTCGATGGCGAGCAAGGAACGCCGCGTAATACCTTACGTAATATCCATCGTCTCTTACCTGTTGTGCTACTACATCATGGCCGCCGCCCACGTGCCTCACTTCATGGGGAGCATCCTCATGGCCGCGTTGGTAATCCAGGTGGTCTGCGCCATAGTCAACCTTTTCATCAAAGTGTCCACCCACATGGCAGCAATAGGCGGTGTGGGCGGCGCGCTCATGGCCTTCGCCGCCATCCTGGGGTTCAATCCCGTGTGGTGGTTGTGTGTGGTGTTTCTGCTCGCCGGGCTGGTGGGTACTAGCCGTATGGTGCTGCGCCAGCACTCACTTCACGAGATTACGCTGGGCTTCCTTGTAGGCATGGCCTGCGCCTTCGTGTCGGTATTGGTGCTGTAAGCATGAATTTAATCAAAAAACAAGATATTATGACACCGTTAGTAAGCATCATCATGGGCAGCACAAGCGACCTGCCCGTAATGGAAAAGGCGTGCAAGCTGCTTGACGACATGCACGTTCCGTTTGAAGTCAACGCCCTGTCGGCACACCGCACGCCCGACGCTGTGGAGCAGTTTGCCAAGCAGGCGAAGGCTCGCGGCATCAAGGTAATCATCGCCGGAGCTGGCATGGCGGCCGCTCTGCCCGGCGTAATCGCGGCATCGACCACGCTGCCCGTCATCGGCGTGCCCATCAAAGGCATGCTCGACGGCCTCGACGCGATGCTTAGCATCATACAGATGCCTCCCGGAATACCCGTCGCCACGGTCGGAGTAAACGGCGCGATGAACGCCGCCATCCTCGCGGTGGAGATGCTCGCCTTGGCCGACGATGCCCTTGCGGCACGCCTTTCCGACTATAAGGCCGGGCTGGGAGCGAAAATCGAGAAGGCCAACAAGGAGCTGGCCGAGGTCAAGTATGAGTATAAGACTAATTGATTGAATGAAAAATGAATAATGGACAATGAATAATGAGCCTGCGGATTTACGGTTCTTTTTCATTGTTCATTTTCTTTTCCATTCAAAATGGATTATTCATTGTTCATTTTTCATTATTCATTTCAGTATGATTGACTTGTTCAATTACCGCCGCCGCGCGGCTTCCGAGGTGCAGATAGGCGGCACGCCGCTGGGCGGAGAGTGGCCTGTGCGCGTGCAGTCGATGACGACCACGCCAACCACCGACACCGAGGCGAGCGTGGCGCAGGCCGAACGCATCATCGATGCAGGCGGAGAGTATGTGCGCCTGACGACGCAAGGCGTGCGCGAGGCCGAGAACCTGAAGGACATCAACGCGCGTCTTAGGGCCGACGGGTACATGACTCCGCTCGTGGCCGACGTGCACTTCAACCCACACGTGGCCGAAGTGGCCGCGCTGTATGCCGAGAAGGTGCGCATAAACCCCGGCAACTACATCGACCCGGCGCGCACGTTCAAGCACTTGGAATACACCGACGAGGAGTATGCCGACGAGCTGAAACGGCTCGAAGAGAGGTTTATACCTTTATTAAATATCTGCAAGGAGCACCACACCGCGCTGCGAATAGGCGTCAACCACGGCTCGCTGTCAGACCGCATAATGTCGCGTTACGGCGACACTCCCGAGGGAATAGTGGAGAGCTGCATGGAGTTTCTGCGCATTTGCAGGCGCGAACGCTTCGACGACGTTGTCATATCAATCAAGGCGAGCAACACGGTCGTTATGGTACGCTCCGTCCGTCTGCTCGTAAGCGAGATGGAACGCGAGGGCATGAGCTATCCGCTTCACCTTGGAGTGACCGAGGCCGGAGAGGGCGAGGACGGCCGCATAAAGAGCGCGGTGGGCATCGGTGCGCTGCTGGCCGACGGACTGGGCGACACCGTGCGCGTATCGCTTAGCGAAGAACCGGAGGCCGAAATACCCGTGGCACGCCACCTTGTAGACTACATTACGCGCCGCGCAGGCCATACGCCCATCCCCGGCAGCGAGGCTCCGGGCTTCGACTGGCTGCGCCCCGAGCGGCGGTTGACCGCGCCGGTGGGCAATATCGGCGGACAGAATGTGCCCGTTGTCATAGCGTCGATGCTCGACGGGGGCGACCCCTCGCGGCTAAGTGCGGGCGACGACATCGTGCCCGACTATGTATATACCGGCCAGTCGCTGCCCGAAAAGCGCATCCCCGGCCAGCGTTACATCGTAGACTTCGGCGTGTATGCAGGTCTTCAGGACACCAATGACGTATATCCCATATTCCCGTACAACGCCGTTCCGCTCATCGCGCAGGTAAAGGCGGAGGTTAAGTTCCTCGTGTTGCCCTACGGCGTAAGCACCGACGAATACATACCCTGCCTCAAGGCGCACCCCGAGGTCGTGGTGGTGAGCATGTCGAACCACAAGAACCGCCTCGGCGAGCAGCGTGCCCTGCTGCACGAGATGATGTCGGCCGGGGTGCAGAACCCCGTCGTTTTCTGCCAGATGTACAGCCACTCGCAGCAGGAGAAGGGCGACTTCCAGCTTGAAGCCGCCGCCGACATGGGTGCGCTCATGTTCGACGGCCTGACGGACGGCCTCTGGCTGATGAACGACGGCACGCTCGCGCCCGGCGACATCACGGCTACAGCCTTCGGCATACTCCAGGCGGCACGCCTGCGCACGTCGAAGACGGAGTACATAAGCTGCCCCGGATGCGGCCGCACACTGTACGACCTGCGTTCCACCATCGCACGCATCAAGGAGGCTACGCGCGGCATGAAGGGACTGAAAATCGGCATAATGGGCTGCATTGTGAACGGTCCGGGCGAGATGGCCGACGCCGACTACGGCTATGTCGGTGCGGGCCGTGGCCGCATATCGCTGTACAAGGGCAAGCAGTGCGTCGAGAAAAACATACCCGAAGACGAGGCCGTGGAGCATCTGTTGAGGCTAATCAACGGCACTTCTAATTGAGAATTGAGAGTTTAGAATGGAGAATTATGATTACCCCTACCGGCTTTCAAGCGTCAAAGGTAATCATAATTCTCCATTCTAAACTCTCAATTCTCAATTAAGCTGGTTTTCAACGACTTACAAAAGGCCGTCTTTTAGCGTGTAAAAGACGGCCTTTTAGCGTGCAATTCATGGCCTTTTGCAAAGCGAAAGGTGGCTAATGAGACACCCACCCCAACCCTCCCAAAGGGAGGGAGCTTGATTGCCTATTATAAATTAACGTGAGTTCGGTATAAGGAACAATTTTACTAATAGAGAAGAACCTGCCTTTTTCTTTCGCCCCAAGTGGTCGGTTGGTATCTGTCATTCCGCGCTCCGACGCGGAATCCAGTACCAATAACACTGGAAAAGCCTGGCTGTTTACACTGGATTCCGCGTCGGAGCGCGGAATGACAGATACCAGCCGACAGCTTGAAGTTGGATGATTACCGATGTTTCTTATACCGAACTGACGTTAATTTAACGTCAGTTCGGTATAAGAAAACCATCCTTTGTAGGGACATAATTCATTATGTCAGGCTGTCGGTAATATGTTTAGGCGGATTTGCAATCCGCCTAAATTTACTATGAGGATTTGTAATCCGCTTAAACCGCGCATCTATAAGAATATGTCTATATATGAGCGGATTGCAAATCCGCAATTAAGAACCGCCGGATTGCAAATCCGGCGGAACAAATGCCTTCATTGATAAACTTTTGTATGTCATCCAAACAAACTGCGGATGAACCCCTTTCGCTTTTTCACTGTACATTTCCAGCCTTTTTATCGGCAAAAACGGTTAAATTCACTGTTTGTGCAAATTTAATCGATTTTTAATCGCTGGTTATCCGTTATTTTAGCGGTTTTTTATCGTCGGGGCATAATTTTGTGCTCCGTAAGCTGTTGACGGCAGCGGCGTAATTATGAAAAACAACCAATAATTAATACAACCAAGCAATGAAGATAAGGACGATTATAGCGGCGGTGTGCCTCTCTACGGGCATCTGTGCGCAGGCTGCTACGAAGCATGCGCAGCAGACTTCGTACCCGGAGTACAAGGGACTCATCATGGCCGGCTATCAGGGATGGTTTCGAGGGCCGCAGGACGGCATGAACCAGGGCTTCGGCCACTACGGCGTAGGCAAGAAGTTTGACGAAGACCACTGCACCATCGACGCCTGGCCCGACGTGAGCGAGTACGAGAAAACCTACAAGACCACCTTTAAGCACGCCGACGGCTCGGCGGCGTATGTGTTCAGTTCGGCCGACAAGTCTACCGTAGACCTGCACTTCAAGTGGATGGCCGAGTACGGACTTGACGGCGTTTTCATGCAGCGTTTCTTCGACTACACGCGTCCCGGGAGCAAGGGCGGCGCGCCCGACAGGATACTCGGCTACGCGCTCGAGGCCGCGCAGAAGTATGACAGGGCCATCGCCGTGATGTACGACCTGTCGGGACTGAAGGGCAACGGCGAGGACTGCTCGTCGGTAATAGCCGACTGGAAGAGGCTTGTCGACGAGCTTCGCGTCACCAATCCCGAGGGGCGCAACACCTATCTGCACCATAACGGCAAGCCGCTGGTGGCAATATGGGGCGTAGGCTTCCCCGACCGGCCTTACAACATACGCAACATCGGCCTGGAGAGGCTCATCGACTTCCTCAAGAACGACCCCGAATACGGCGGCTGCGCAGTGATGCTGGGCGTGCCGACGTTCTGGCGCACGCTCGAGGCCGACTGCGTACACGACCCCTACCTGCACACCTTAATCAGGCAGGCCGACATCGTGCTGCCGTGGACCATACAGCGTTTCTCGCCGCTGCTGCACAACGACATGAACCGCTACCGCGACCTTATAATAGGCGACCTGCGCTGGTGTGAGGACAACGGCGTGGCCTACGTACCTGCGGTAACGCCCGGCTTCAGCTGGCACAACTTGAGCAAGAGGGAGTTCCCTGACGACGTAAAGCCCGTGGGCAGCATTCCGCGCCAGGGCGGACGCTTCTACTGGCAGCAGCTCTCGACGGCCATGCTCGCCGGAGCGGAGATGCTCTACGTGGCCATGTTCGACGAGGTGGACGAGGGAACGGCCATCTTCAAGTGTACCGACAATCCTCCGGTAAGCGACAAGGCGAAGTTCATCGACATGGACGGCAAGCCCTCCGACCATTACCTTTGGCTTACGGGAGAGGCCGCCAGGATGCTGCGCAAGGAAGCTCCGCTAAGCCTCGACATGCCTGTAAGGAACATGGCGGAGAACAAGAAATGAGACAATATCATCAAGTAGCGTAAGAATACCATTAATAAAACATCCATGAAACATTTTAATCACTTCGCCGCCGCGTGCCTGCTATGCTTCACAGGCGCGTGCGGCGAGGCTTCGGCCAAGGTGAAGCTGCCCGCCCTGTTCTCTGACGGAATGGTGATGCAGCAGCTTAGCAACGCCCCCATATGGGGCGAGAGCGACAAGACGCAAGGCAGCGTCACGGTGAAGACATCGTGGAACGGCAAGGAGTACACCGCCGCCATAGGCGAGGACGGCAAGTGGAAGGCTATGGTTGAGACCCCGCGCTTCGGCGGCCCGTACCGCATCGAGATAAGCGACGGCGAGCCGCTCACGGTTAACAACGTGCTCGTAGGCGAGGTGTGGCTCTGCTCGGGACAGTCAAACATGGACATGACAATCGACGGATGCTACAACGACCCGGTAATAGGCGCGCTCGACGCGGTGGTCACTTCGACCGACAACAATGTGCGCATGTTCACCGTAGACAAGAAGATGGACTCTAAGCCGCTGGCCGACTGCACCGGCCAATGGCGTGCGGCATCGTCCGAAAACACGCCCCACTTCTCGGCTGCGGCATACTACTTCGCACGCAAAATACGCCAGGTGCTCGGCGTGCCGGTGGGCATCATACACGCTGCTTACGGCGGTTCGCGCGTCGAGGCGTGGATGAGCGCCGAGGGAGTAGCCCCGTTCAAGGGCATGAAGGAGGTGCAGAACGAGTGCATACTGTACAACGGCATGATGGCTCCCATAGTGGGCTATGCCATGCGCGGCTGCCTCTGGTACCAGGGCGAGGCCAACATGGACTATCCCGACCTGTACACCAAGCTGCTGCCGGCCATGGTGAAGGACTGGCGCGAGAAGTGGGGGCAGGGTGACTTCCCGTTCTATTACGCGCAAATCGCCCCATATAATTATGGTAAGGGCGACGGCATAGGCAAGAACTCGGCCTATCTGCGCGAGGCGCAGACGAAGTGCCTTGACCTAATACCCAACTCGGGCATGGCCATACTGACCGACATAGGCTATCCGAACACCATCCACCCGATGAAGAAAGAGGAGGTGGGCGACCGCTTCGCATACCTTGCGCTCGGGCGTACATACGGCATGAAGGGTTTTCCCACGAGCGGACCGCTGTTCAAGGAGATGAGCATCAAAGGCAAGGAGGTCACCGTTACGTTCAAGGAGACCGGCCGCGGAATGACCTCTTACCGCCAGGACATCAAGGGCTTCGAGGTGGCCGGGGCCGACAAGGTGTTCCATCCGGCGAAGGCGCGGATAAGCGACGACCCGAAGAAGGTCGTAGTGTGGAGCGACGAAGTGGCTGCTCCCGTAGCCGTGAGGTTCGCCTTCAAGGACTATACAGACTGCAACCTGTTCAACTATGCCGGACTGCCGGCGTCGTCGTTCCGCACCGACAACTGGGACGACAAATAGGCATGGCGCAGCCGTTAGCGCATAGCTGCGCAACGCTTTGATAATCAACTGTTTGTAAAAGGCCGTCTTTCACATTGCGAAAGACGGCCTTTCATCTGCCAATCGATGGCCTTTTGCCGTCCGAAAGACGGCAGATTAGTGAAGAGTGAAGAACGAAGAGTGAAGAATTCAAGTGCCTGCATGATGAGACGGACATTAATTCTTCACTCTTCGTTCTTAACTCTTCACTTACACTTTGTCGCCATAGCATAGGTCGCCGGCGTCGCCGAAGCCCGGCACTATGTATTTGTGCTCGTTCATTCCGGGGTCGATGGCGGCGCACCACACGGTAGTCTTGTCGTCGGGGAACGTGCGTTTGACGTGCTCCAGACCCTCGGGCGCGGCTATTACGCAGGCCACGTGTATGCGCTTGGGCGTGCCCCTGGTGAGGAACGCCTTGTAGCCCAGCTCCATGGAGCCGCCCGTAGCCAGCATCGGGTCTACTATAATAAGCGTCTTGCCCTCGACGCTCGGCGTGGCAAGATACTCCACGTGTATGCCCACCTGCGTGTGCTCGTTGTCTGTGTATTCGCGGTACGCGCTTACGAAGGCGTTGCCCGCGTGGTCGAACACGTTGAGGAAGCCCGCGTGGAACGGCAGTCCGGCGCGGAAGATGGTGGCCAGCACCACCTTGTCCGCAGGCACGTTGACTTGCGCCGTGCCGAGAGGCGTCTTGACGTCGCGCGTCTCGTAGTCGAGTGTCTTGCTTATTTCGTAGGCCATCATCTCGCCCACACGCGTGATGTTGTTGCGGAAGAGCAGGCGGTTCTGCTGGTATCCGCAGTCGCGCATCTCCATCATGTACTGCCCGATGATGGAATTTTCTTTGCTAAGGTCGATTATCTGCATGGAAAACCAATTACTTTATAGTATGTCTGCAAAAGTAAAAATATTTCCTATTTTTTGCAAAGTGAAAGTTGCAAAAGTACTTCGTGGAGTTTAAATTTTCAATACTTTAACCTAAAAACGGTTATGGTTGGCATTTTTACACGCACGCGAGTTTGCCGATACATTAATTTTTAGTACCTTTGCAGGCGGTTTGGGAAACCATGCAGGAAACGGATAAATCACTTTTTAAATACTTCATTAAAATGGCAAATTTAGATTTAAGCAAGTACGGAATCACTGACGTGAAGGAAATTCTCCACAATCCGTCTTACGAGGTATTGTTTGAAGAGGAAACAAAAGAAGACCTGACAGGCTATGACAAGGGTCAGGTAACTGAACTTGGAGCTGTCAACGTGATGACCGGCGTTTACACCGGCCGTTCGCCTAAGGACAAGTTCATCGTGATGGACGAGACTTCAAAGGACACCGTATGGTGGACTACCGATGAATATAAGAACGACAACAAGCCCGCTTCGCAGGAGGCTTGGGCAGCCGTTAAGGAAATAGCACAGAAGGAACTCTCTGGCAAGAAGCTCTATGTAATCGACGGCTTCTGCGGTGCCAACAAGGACACACGCATGGCTGTGCGCTTCATCATGGAGGTGGCTTGGCAGGCTCACTTCGTAAAGAACATGTTTATCCGCCCGACAGAGGAGGAACTGGCAAACTTCGAGCCTGACTTCGTTGTCTACAACGCGTCGAAGGCTAAGGTTGAGAACTGGAAGGAGCTGGGCTTCAACTCTGAAACGGCTGTTGTGTTCAACGTAACTTCAAAGGAGCAGGTTATCATCAACACATGGTACGGCGGCGAGATGAAGAAGGGTATGTTCTCTATGATGAACTACTTTTTGCCGCTCAAGGGCATCGCTTCAATGCACTGCTCTGCAAACTGCGACATGAACGGCGAGAACACCGCTATCTTCTTCGGTCTGTCAGGCACTGGCAAGACTACCCTTTCAACCGACCCGAAGCGTCTTCTCATCGGCGACGACGAGCACGGATGGGACGACAACGGCGTGTTCAACTTCGAGGGTGGATGCTACGCCAAGGTCATCAACCTTGACAAGGAGAGCGAGCCCGACATCTACAACGCAATCAAGCGCGACGCCCTGCTGGAGAACGTTACTGTTGACGCCAACGGCAAAATCGACTTCAACGACAAGAGCACGACGGAGAACACCCGCGTATCTTACCCGATTTACCACATCAACAACATCGTTAAGCCCATCAGCCACGCTCCCGCTGCAAAGCAGGTTATCTTCCTGTCGGCTGACGCGTTCGGCGTGCTTCCTCCCGTGTCAATCCTCGACCCCGAGCAGACGAAGTACTACTTCCTCTCTGGCTTCACAGCCAAGCTCGCAGGAACAGAGCGCGGCATCACCGAGCCTACTCCTACATTCTCTGCTTGCTTCGGCCAGGCATTCCTCGAACTGCATCCTACAAAGTACGCAGAGGAGCTGGTAAAGAAGATGGAGAAGAGCGGTGCAAAGGCTTACTTGGTGAACACCGGCTGGAACGGTACAGGCAAGCGTATCTCTATCCGCGACACTCGCGGTATCATCGACGCCATCCTGAACCACTCGATTGACGCTGCTCCTACGAAGACAATTCCTTACTTCAACTTCGTAGTGCCCACGCAGCTTGAGGGCGTTGACCCCAACATCCTCGACCCACGCGACACTTACGCTGACGCAAGCCAGTGGGAAGAGAAGGCAAAGGACCTCGCAAGCCGCTTCATCAAGAACTTCAAGAAGTATGAAAGCAACGAGGCCGGCAAGGCTCTCGTAGCTGCAGGCCCGAAGCTCTAAGCATGGTTACAATAAGCCTTTGTGCTTGAAAATAATGCAAGCCCTTGTTCCGGCATATATCGGAGCAAGGGCTTTTTCGTGGCCTGCCGGGTGGTGTGGGCCGAACATAAAAAAGCTTTTAAAAAATCCTTTTATGTATATAAAAAAGTCCAATTTCTTGGCATTTTAGATAATAAAGGCCGTAAAAGGCGTTTTATTTGAGGAAATCTGATTAAATTTGCAGCTAAAATCAAAAATGAGAGAAAGAATGAAACGGATTATCCGGCCTTTCGTCATATTGTTTTCCGCGATGCTCCTTACGGTTTCATGCTTGAGCGGTGACGATTATAACGATATAATTTATTATGGTGACACTGCAATAACATCGTTCTCGCTCGGGACGTTGAAGCGCACGATGTGGACGGAAGCGTCTGACGGTTCGGACAGTTCTTATGTTGCGCAGCTGGATTGCAGTTCATACGCATTCTATATAGACCAGTTCAAGAAGGAAATATACAATCCCGACTCGTTGCCGGTAGGCACGGATGCGGCTCATGTGCTGTGCAATGTCAGCAGCAAGAACTCGAGCGTGGTGGTAATCGCGTACAAGGATGTCGAGGACAAGGACTCTTTGGTTGTTTACAGCAGTTCCGACTCGATAGACTTTACCGAGCCGCGCGACTTCCGCGTGTACGCCAACGACGGAACGGCGTACCGCTCGTACACGGTGAAAGTGAACGTGCATAAGGAACATCCCGATTCAATCAATTGGCAAGACATGGGCGAATTCCTGGCGTTTAAGTCGATGTCGGGCATGAAGGCCGTCGCCCTCGGTGGAAAAATCTTCGTGTTTGGCGCTACATCCGCCGGCACAGCGGTATATTCTGCGTCTGCCGGAGGCAGCCTTGCATGGGCCGAACTGGATACAGACATTGCCCTTGACGGCGGCGCATATAAGAACGTTGTGGTAAAAGACGACGCCATGTATACGCTTTCGGACGGCGGCGTGTTGCGTTCAGATGACGGCAAAGCCTGGGACGAGGTCGGCGGAACGGGTCTGAAACAGCTGCTCGCCGCAGGCAAGGACAAGCTCTATGCCTTGGATGGCAACGGCGGAATAGTTGTTTCTGAAGACGACGGCGCTACATGGGATGAAGACAACATTGTGGATGATGCCGGAATGTTGCCTACCGAGAATGTAAGTTACGGTTGTTTGCCCGTCGCTACTGATAAAAACGCCGAGCGTGTGGTAATCGTAGGCAACCGCGATATAAACAACAGCGCGTTTGCTGAAGACTCCGTGGCTATGGTGTGGAGCAAAATCGAAGAATACTCCGACGGCTCGAGGACGCATTCGTGGGTGTTCAACAGCGAGGACAACGGCTACCGCCTGCCACGGTTGGCAGACTTGAGCGTGGCTGTTTACGGCGACGCGCTTGTGGCGCTGGGCGGCCGCGGTCTCGGAACAAGTACCGCCGAAGCGTTTTCGGGTTTCTATGTCAGTGAGGACAGTGGCATCACGTGGCATGCCGACGGCACACTTTATTTGCCTGAAGGTTTCACCAATGCCGACAAGGACGTGTTCGCGATGGTGTCGGACGACGACAACTATTTGTGGATAATATGCGGAGGTACGGGTAAAGTCTGGCGCGGCAGGCTCAACAGGCTTGGATGGGAAGACGCGCAGACCTCGTTCACCGAATGACGTTGTTATCGTTTAATGCAGATGAAGACAGTCCTGCTCATAGCCTTTTCCTTGTTCGTACCGTTTGCCGCCAGTGCACAAGACGAGTACGAGTACAGGATGGAAATAGGCGCAGGAGTCGGACTGGTGAGCTATCAAGGCGACTTCAACGGCAGCATTGTGAAAAACATGCAGCCGTCGGCTTCGTTGATAGTGAGGCGCGTGTTCAACCCGTACATGGGGTTGAAGCTCGACCTCTCATACGGTAAGTTGAAGGGAAGCTCGGCCGACGTGAAGACCTGGTATCCCGAATTGCACGACAATCCGGTGGATTTCAGCAACACGATGGTCGACCTCGGGCTTACTTTTGAGTATAATTTTTGGCCGTATGGAACGGGACGCGAGTACAGGGGGGCAAAGAGGCTTACTCCTTTTGTCTTCATGGGTATTGGCGCGACGTATGCCGATGCCGGGAACGAAAGCGTGTTTACCGCCAACGTCCCGGTTGGAGTCGGCGTGAAATACAAGCTCGGCAAGAGGCTTAACCTCGGCTTGGAGTGGGCGATGCACTTTTCGCTTAGCGACAAGTTGGACGGAGTTGAAGACCCTTACGGTATCGAAAGTACAGGCTTGTTCAAGAATACAGACTGTTATTCTATGCTGAAACTCACGCTGACTTACAGCTTCATGCCAAAATGTAAAATATGCAACAAGGATGACTGAAACGAAAATAGACATGGAACGCATACCGCGCCACATAGCCATCATCATGGACGGAAACGGCCGTTGGGCAATGGAGCGCGGCAAGGAGCGCAGCTACGGTCATCAGGCCGGTGTCGAAGCGGTGCGCAGGATAACGTCCGAATGTACGAGGCTGGGTGTTGAATACCTTACCTTATATACATTCTCGACGGAGAACTGGAGCCGTCCGGCCGACGAGGTCGCCGCCCTTATGGGGCTTGTCCTTACGTCGCTTGAGGATGAAATCTTCATGAAGAACAACGTGCGTTTCCGCGTCATCGGCGATATAGGCAGGCTTCCTGCCGAAGTCCAGGCCAAGTTGCATGAGACCATGGAGCACACGAAGGGCAACACGGCCATGACAATGGTCGTGGCTTTAAGCTATTCGTCGAAGTGGGAAATCACCGACGCGGTGAAACGCATAGCCGAGGAAGTGGCTTCAGGCAAGTTGGGCGTGGACGAAATAGGCGAAGAAACGGTGGCCGCCCATCTGCAGACCAACTTCATGCCCGACCCCGACCTGCTCATCCGCACAGGCGGAGAAGTGCGCATTTCCAATTATTTGCTTTGGCAAATCGCGTATTCCGAACTTTATTTTTGTGACACATATTGGCCTGACTTTGACGAGGCGTGCCTGCACAAGGCTATTGCAAGCTATCAGGGCAGGCAAAGGCGCTTCGGCAAGACGGAAGCACAAGTGGAAAACAATGGCTAATTCAAGACAACAGACAGACAAGATGAATAAAACCAAGGGATTTATCATGCTGCTCGTCATGCTGTTATTCTGTAACAGCTTGGCGGCGCAGGAAAAAATAGTCAATCCTGACATATCATACGCCGGAATACCCCGTTCGGGAGTAATCGGCGGCATTGCCGTTTCCGGAGTGGAAGGATATGAGGACTACATGCTTACAGGTATTTCAGGATTGTCAATAGGGCAGAAAATCCAGGTGCCCGGTTCTGACTTGACCGATGCCGTGAAGCGTTATTGGCGGCATGGCTTGTTTTCCAAAGCGCAGGTGGCGGTTGACTCCATCGTTGGCGAAAAAATCTACCTTCACTTCTATCTGGCTTTGCGTCCGCGTGTTTCCACTATTAATTATGTGGGCGTGAAGAAGTCGGAAAAGGAAGACTTGGAAAGCAAAATCGGCCTGTTGAAGGGCAGTCAGATAACCCCTAACATGATAGACCGCGCCAAGCTGCTGGCAAAGAACTATTTTGAGGACAAGGGTTACAAGAACGCCGACATCAACATAATGCAGCGTGAGGACGTTGCCAACAAAAACCAGGTCATCCTTGACGTCATCATTGACAAGAAGGAGAAGATGAAGGTGCGCCAAATCATCATCGAAGGCAACAAGAACCTTAGCGACTCGAAAATCAAGGGAGGGCTTTTCAAGAAAGGAGCTTTCAAGAAAATACACGAGGCCGGTAAGCTCTCGTCGTTCCTCAAGTCGAAGAAATACACTCCTGAACGTTACGAGGAGGACAAGAAAAACCTTATCGACAAGTACAACGAGCTGGGCTACCGCGACGCGGTGATTGTGCGCGACAGCGTTTGGAACGTCGACGACAAGCACGTAAACATATTCATAGAGGTAGACGAGGGAAAGAAATACTACATCCGCAACATCACATGGGTGGGTAATACAGTGTTCTCAAGCGACTATCTCGGCCGTCTTCTCGGCATGCAGAAAGGCGACGTGTACAACCAGAAGTACATGAACAAGCGTCTGTCGGAGGACGAGGACGCCGTAGGCAACCAGTATTGGAACAGCGGTTATCTGTTCTACAACCTGCAACCTACCGAGGTCAACATCGTCGGAGACTCCATAGACCTTGAGATGCGAATAATGGAGGGCACGCAAGCCCACATCAGCCATGTGCGCATCAGCGGCAACACGAGGCTTTACGAGAACGTCGTGCGCCGCGAGCTTAGGACGAAGCCGGGCGACCTCTTCTCAAAGGAAGCCTTGGAGCGTTCGGCGCGTGAAATCGCGTCAATGGGCCATTTCGACCCCGAACAGGTAGCTCCTGACGTGCAGCCTAACTACGAGGAGGGAACGGTTGACATCAACTGGCCGCTCGTGCAGAAGTCGAACGACCAAATCGAGTTCTCGCTCGGTTGGGGACAGACTGGCGTCATAGCGCGCATCGGCTTGAAGCTCAACAACTTCTCAATGGCCAACTTGTTCAACAAGAACAAGGAACACCGCGGCATACTGCCGGTAGGTGATGGCGAGGTGTTGTCCATCGGAGCGCAGACCAACGGTACATACTACCAGTCGTACAACGCGTCTTACTCAACCAACTGGTTCGGCGGCAAGCGTCCTATCCAGTTCACCGTCGGCGCATACTTCTCCAAACAGACCGACGTGTCAAGCAATTACTACAACTACGGGTACATGAACAATTATTATAACTACCTCTACGGCTATGGAAACAGCTGGAGCAACAGTTATGAGAACTTCTATGACCCCGACAAATACGTGCAGCTGTTCGGTGTTTCTGTTGGCTGGGGCAAGCGTCTGCGTTGGCCTGACGACTACTTCCAGTTGTCCGTCGAGCTGGCTTACCAGCGTTACATGCTGAAGAACTGGCAGTACTTCATCGTGCGCAACGGTAACTGCAACAACCTCAACCTTGGCATTACGCTTTCGCGTGTGTCTACAGACAACCAGCTGTTCCCGCGTCGCGGTTCTGAGTTCATGACATCGTTGACAATCACTCCGCCTTGGTCGCTTTGGGACGGTAAGGATTACAAGGCTCTTTCGGCCGTGTACGATTCAGAGGCCGCCAACGGCCAGTATAACTCCGAGCGTGCCACGGCTGCGCAGAAAGAGAAGTACAGCTGGGTGGAGTATTACAAGTGGAAGTTCCGCTCAAAGACATATACCGCTCTTTCCAACGGCGCAAAGTGCTTCGTGCTGATGACGCGTGTTGAGTTTGGTATTCTCGGTGCATACAACAAGTACAAGAAGTCTCCGTTCGAGACATACTACATGGGTGGCGACGGCATGAGCGGTTACTCAACAGGCTATGCCGAGGAAACCATCGGCCTGCGCGGTTACGACAACGGTAGCCTCACTCCTTACGGTTACGAGGGCTACGCTTACGACCGCTTTACACTTGAGTTGCGCTATCCGTTCCTGCTCGGCAACACCACCATCTACGGTCTTGGCTTCCTCGAGGCTGGTAATGCTTGGAACGACCCCAAGAAGTTCAACCCGTTCGACATGAAGCGTTCGGCCGGTGTGGGCGTGCGCATCTTCCTCCCGATGGTCGGCCTTATGGGTATCGACTGGGCATACGGTTTCGACACTGTGTTCGGTCAGAAGGGCGGCAGCCAGTTCCACTTCATCCTCGGACAAGAATTCTAAGGAATGAAGAATGAATAATGAAAAATCAAGAATGAATGATTAGCAGCCTGCATCGGGCCCATCCGTCCCATCAGGCTCATCAGGCCCATCGAAAACAACAAGGAAAGGAGAAAACTACAATGAGAAAAATCATCATGGCTGCCGTGCTGGCACTGACGGCACTGACGGCAAGCGCGCAGAAGTTCGCGCTTATCGACATGGAGTATATACTGAAGAACATCCCGGCTTACGAGCGTGCCGACGAGCAGCTCAACCAGGTTGCGAAGAAGTGGCAGGCCGAGGTCGATGCGCTCAACACCGAGGCTTCCACAATGTATAAGAACTATCAGAACGAAGTAGTCTTCCTCTCGCAGGAGCAGAAGCAGGCACGCCAGCAGGAAATCAACGACAAGGAGAAGCAGGCGGCCGAGCTTAAGCGCAAGTACTTCGGCCCTGACGGCGAGCTGTTTAAGAAACGCACCAGCCTCATGACGCCAATCCAGGAGGAGATTTACAACGCCGTGAAAGATATCTGCGACCTGCGCGGATATTCGCTCGTGCTCGACCGTGCTTCGGACACTGGCATAATCTTCGCTTCGCCGCGCATCGACATCAGCAACGAGGTATTGTCAAAATTAGGCTATTCAAACTAAAAACGGCATCTTTCGTCTGTAAAACAGCTGTGTTGTATAAGATTTTGCATATATTTGCATCGGGAATAAAAACAAGAAACAAAAAATAGAGATTAAACAGAAATGAAAAAGTTAGTTGTAATGTTACTCATGTGCGTGCCTTTCGCAGCGTTCGCACAGACAGCACCCAAGTTCGGACACGTCAACGCACAGGCCATCATGCAGGAGCTTCCCGAGTTCATCAAGGCTCGCGGCGAGCTTGAGGCACAGTCTAAGCAGTACGAGAACGACATGCAGGCAATGCAGACTGAAATCCAGCGCAAGGGTGAGGAGTACGAGAAGAACCAAAGTACTATGAACGCTACGGCCAAGGCCGAGGCCGAGGCCGCCCTCAACCAGCTCATGCAGAAGTACCAGCAGGCTTACCAGGACAACCAGCAGGCTTTGCAGAAGGCGCAGCAGGAGAAGATGCAGCCCATCATGGACAAGGTCATCACTGCCATCAGGAACGTGGGCAAGAACGGCGGATATGTATATATCATGGACGTTTCAGGCGGCATTCCCTACATCAGCGACACTTTGAGCAAGGACGTTACGGCTGACGTTAAAGCCGAGATGAACAAGTTGAAATAATATTTCTTTCAGCATACAGGCGACGGGCAGACGAGCGGCAAGGGCATTCGCCTTGTCTGCCCGTCTGCCCGTCGCCTGCTTGCTTGCAGCCATAAACCGGCCGTATGGCCATAAAACCGAAACCTTTATGCGGAAGACCTTTTTCTTATTCTTGCTTGCGTTGCTGCCTTTGGCAGTGTCGGCGCAGGCCAAGTTCGGCTATTTAAGCTATTCGGAGGCCATAAAGGCCATGCCTGATTATGCCGTGATGCAGAAGAACCTGGCTTCGCTCAAGTCTCAATATGAGGCCGAGACCCAGCGTACTGAGGAGGAGTTCAACGAGAAGTACCAGCTCTTTCTTGAAGGGATGAAGGAGCTTGCCCAACCCATATTGCAGAAGCGGCAGGCCGAGTTGCAGGAACTGCTCGCCAAGGGCGTGTCGTTCAAGGCCGAGGCCGCACGCCTGCTCAAGCAGGCCGAGGCCGACATGTACGCGCCGCTAAAGTCAAAGCTCGCCGCCTTGCTGCAACGCATCGGCACGGAGCGCGGCTACGCTTTCATCCTGAATACCGACGGCGACGCCCTGCCGTTTGTCAATCCGGCCTACGGCGATGACATCACAGCGGAAGTAATTAGTTTAATTCATAATTCATAATTGGGCAGACGCCACGTGAGTTAAGAATTAAGAGTTAAGAATTGGCCGCACGGCAATTATGAATTATGCATTATGAATTATGCATTGTGAATTATGCATTATGAATTGTGAATTAACTCCCGGTCCTATCGGAGTGTTCGACTCCGGCTACGGCGGACTTACCATCCTGCACCAGATGCGCAGCGTGCTGCCGCAGTACGACTACCTGTACCTCGGCGACAACGCCCGTGCGCCTTACGGGCCGCGCTCGTTCGACGTGGTGTACCAGTTCACGCGCGAAGCCGTCGTAAAGCTCTTCTCCATGGGCTGCCGCCTCGTCATCCTGGCCTGCAACACGGCGTCGGCCAAGGCTCTGCGCACCATCCAGCAGAATGACCTGCCGCGCCTCGACCCCTCGCGCCGCGTGCTCGGCGTAATCCGCCCCACGGCCGAGTGCATAGGCGGCATCACGCAGACGCGCCACGTAGGCGTGCTCGCCACCGAGGGCACTATAAAGAGCGAGAGCTACGTGCTCGAAATCAACAAGCTCTGGCCCGACATTCAGGTTACAGGCGTGGCCTGCCCCCTGTGGGTGCCGCTCATCGAGAACAACGAGTACGACACGCCCGGCGCCGACTACTTCGTAAAGAAGCGCATCGACACCCTCATGATGCGCGACCCTGCCATAGATTCCGTCATACTCGGCTGCACGCACTATCCCCTGCTGCTCGACAAAATACTGAAGTACACGCCGCGCGGCGTGCGCATCATTCCGCAGGGCGAGTACGTGGCATCCAGCCTCAAGGCTTACCTCGCGCGCCATCCCGACATCGACGCCGTGTGCGCCAAGCACGCCTCCTGCCGTTATCTTACCACGGAGAACAGCGACAAGTTCCGCGAGTCGGCGCGCCTCTTCCTCCACGAGGATGTCAGCGTGGAGACAATCACCTTGGGCTAAGCCGTACATTTACCACCGATTTTTTCGTCAAACCGTTCTGTTTTGTTATCAGAACGGTTTGTTTTTATGTTAAAATGAAGATGTTTTGTGCATTTTTATTGAAAATAGTTTTACGTATAGTGAAAAAACATTATATTTGCCTTCGCTGTGGAGCAATTGCGTCCGCCCTTTGTCTGCGGCGCAATCTAACATCATGTATAACACTTAAAACGTAAAGAGTATGAAGAAACTTTTACTCGCAGCCGTCGCCCTGCTGTTTGCAGTCGGTGTATCGGCACAAGATTTCAATTTGAGGGCTACTTCGGCAATGAAGTCTATGCCAGTTTCTACCCTCCCCAGTAAATTAATTT
Organism: uncultured Prevotella sp.; assembly: GCA_937922435.1. Classification (GTDB taxonomy): domain Bacteria; phylum Bacteroidota; class Bacteroidia; order Bacteroidales; family Bacteroidaceae; genus Prevotella. Next base: position 72,222 of record CAKZVT010000037.1, read on the forward strand.
CCACGAAAAACTTTGATGCTTTATCTATTGTCAGGAAAGCTCCCAAGACTGTTATGAAGGCTGCTGAAATGCCCGAGGGTGAGCAGCATGAATATTTTATACAGAGATTTGATGCAGTTGGAGGTGTTACTGATACTACTGGATATGCTTTTAATAGAGTGACAAAGGAGACTGTAGTTTACGGTAATGATGGAACTGTCTATATCCCTAACTTTCTTGCAGGTTCATATTTGGATGAGCCTGGATGGATAGAAGGAACACTTAGCGCAGACAAAACATCAATAACTGTTAAGCAGAATCAAGTGTTAGGTTCTTATGAGGGAGTGAATATGATACTTGTTGCTTATGGTGATGATGGCTATCTAATGCAAGGAGATATAACGTTCACAATAGATTCGGATTACGGTATTATTATGATGCAAGGTGGTGGCCTTATGATGGGATACACATATGGAACTATGTTTTATTATATGACTCAATGCTCTTCCGTTAGAATGTACCCGACAGACAACAGAGAGTTGTTTGCAGAGCCTGTGACACGTAAAGTTACGGCACAGATGATTAGTGGAAGCAATCCTAATCCAACAGCAGTGACTTATGATGTTGAAGATGTGGAAAGCAACCTTATGCGTTTACATTATATCAAGGGCTTGTTGTCTCAATATCCAGATTCTTGGTTTATTGCGGTAAATAATGATGCCTCCGAAACGCAATTATCAAATGACTTGGTTGTATATGGTCAAGCTATTGACAATGATATTATGGCTGTAGTTTATAATGAGTCAAATATGTCAGCAGCTCCTGATGTCATTGTTCAAACGCAGACTGTATTTACGTACAACCCTGATGGTTCTTATACGATGGCTCAAGGTGATATTATTGCAGATTATGGTGCTGTAGGCTATAATCAATTTACAGGAATGTATGAATTTGGTAATTCATGTCTATACACTGACATCAAGCTCGGTGCGCCTACACCGTCAGGTATCAGCAGCGTGACGACAGACAAAGAGCCTGTGGCAACGGAGTACTACGACCTGTCGGGCCGCCGCGTTGACGCAGCAGCAAAGGGCGTTACCATCCGCGTAGAGAAGTATGCCGACGGCACACGCAAGGCAGTCAAGACTATAAAGTAACGGGGCTTACACCCATTCCCACAGCGTTGCTTTTACAATAAAAGGCGGAGCCGACGGCTCCGCCTTTCTTTTTGCTGCCATGTTTATATATGTTCACGCGGCTTCCGTATTTCTATTGCTTCCGTGTTTCGGCGTGATTTGTAATTCGCCGAAATATACTATAAGGATTTGCAATCCGCTCAAACCGTTACGCCTTGTTGCCAACAAACAAGGTACAATTAATCGGATTGCAAATCCTTATATTAACGTGAGTTCGGCATAAGAAACATCGGTAATCATCCAACTTCAAGCTGTCGGCTGGTATCTGTCATTCCGCGCTCCGACGCGGAATCCAGTGTAAACAGCCAGGCTTTTCCAGTGTTATTGGTACTGGATTCCGCGTCGGAGCGCGGAATGACAGATACCAACCGACCACTTGGGGCGAAAGAAAAAGGCAGGTTCTTCTCTATTAGTAAAATTGTTCCTTATACCGAACTGACGTTATATTAAAAACTGGCGGATTGCAAATCCGCCGGAACAAAATATACTATTATAATGATTGCAAATCCGCCGGAACAAATGTTTGGCCGCCGTTTTGCGGAAGGCCGCCTTTTGCAGGCCAAAAGGTGGTCTTTTGCGTTGCAATTAGCCGTCTTTTACGTTCCGAAAGGCGGCCTTTTGCAGACGTGCCTGTAAGTTATTGGCATACAGGCGGTTACACGTCAGCCAACAACGGACGCAAAAATACGATGCCGGCAGGCCGCAAATCCGATATTTTTCTGTAATTTTGCATCTACAAGTTTTATACTTGTAATAAGATAATACAGTCGAAAGGCAATATGGATATACAGCAAATAAACCTTTACAAACAAACTTTTGACCAGATAACGCACACCGTCAAAAGCGATGACGGCAAGGAAGAAGTGGAAGTATGGTTCGCGCGCGAGCTGCAGCCAGTGTTGGGTTACGCCCGTTGGGAGAACTTCTTGGTGGCCATAGGGAGGGCTGTCGACTCGTGCAAGTCGCAGGGTGTCAACGTGGACGACCATTTTCGTGAGGTCACGAAAATGGTCGAGTTAGGTAGTGGGGCCAAGCGTGAGGTGGCTGATTTCATGCTCACGCGTTATGCCTGTTATCTTATAGCACAGAATGGTGACCCGAAAAAGGAGGAAGTTGCTTTCGCCCAAGGCTACTTCGCGGTGCAGACGCGCAGGGCGGAGCTGATAGCAGAACACCTGAAAGAGGTGTCGCGCCTGACCTTCCGCGACCGTCTCCGCTCTTCGGAGAAACAGTTGTCGCAGAACATCTACCAGCGCGGAGTTGACGACAAAGGCTTCGGGCGCATACGCTCGAAGGGCGACAAAGCCCTGTTCGGCGGCAATACTACCGAAGACATGAAGCGGCGTCTCGGCATAAAGTCTTCCCGTCCACTGGCCGATTTCCTTCCTACGCTGACTATTGCGGCTAAAAACCTGGCTACGGAGATGACGAATTACAATGTGGAGAACAAAGACCTTTACGGCGAGAAGGATATTACCGTGGAGCATGTGCAGAACAACCAAAGTGTAAGGCAGATGCTGGGACAGCGCGGAATAAGGCCGGAAGACCTGCCTGCGGCGGAGGACATAAAGAAGGTGGAACGCCGTGTGGCGGGCAACGAGAAGAAAATAGAAAAGACAACGCAGAAGTTGCCCAAGGACAATAAAGGCTGACGCAAACGCCGCATACACCCGGCTTTAGTGCGGCAAAAGCAAAAATGCCATACGCGCAGGCCGCAAATCCGATATTTTTCAGTAATTTTGCACCGCATATCCGGCCCATTTGGCCCATTAGTCTTATTATAACCGATTATGGAAGAGAAGAAGAATTATAAGCGCACCACCGTCACCGCCGCGCTGCCTTACGCCAACGGCGGCGTGCACATTGGCCACCTGGCCGGCGTGTACGTGCCGGCGGACATCTACGTGCGTTACCTTAGGTTGAAGAAACAAGACGTTAAGTTCATCTGCGGAAGCGACGAGCACGGAGTGCCCATCACCATACGCGCCAAGAAGGAGGGCATAACGCCGCAGCAGGTGGTTGACCGCTACCACGCGATGATAAAGAAGAGCTTTGCCGACTTCGGCGTCTCGTTCGACATCTACAGCCGCACCACGTCGGAGACGCACTCGCGCGTGGCCTCGGAGTTCTTTAAGAAGCTCTACGACGAGGGCAAGCTGGTTGAGAAAACGTCGATGCAGTATTACGACGAGGAGGCAAAGCAGTTCCTCGCCGACCGCTACATCACGGGCGAGTGCCCCCACTGCCACAACCCGAAGGCTTACGGCGACCAGTGCGAGAAGTGCGGAAGCGACCTTGACCCGACGGAACTAATCAACCCCGTGAGCGCCGTCAGCGGCTCGAAGCCCGTGCTCCGCGAGACAAAAAACTGGTATCTGCCGCTTAACGAGTACCAAGACTGGCTGAAGCAATGGATACTCGAAGGCCACAAGGAGTGGCGCCCCAACGTGTACGGGCAGTGCAAGTCGTGGCTCGACCTCGACCTGCAGCCCCGCGCCATGACGCGCGACTTGGACTGGGGAATACCCGTTCCCGTGGAGGGAGCCGAGGGCAAGGTGCTCTATGTATGGTTCGACGCGCCCATAGGCTACATCTCAAACACGCAGGAACTGCTGCCCGACACGTGGGAAACGTGGTGGAAAGACCCCGAGACGCGCCTCGTCCACTTCATCGGTAAGGACAACATCGTGTTCCACTGCATCATCTTCCCCGCCATGCTCAAGGCCCACGGAGGCTACATCTTGCCCGACAACGTGCCGGCAAACGAGTTCCTTAACCTTGAGAACGACAAAATCTCGACCTCGCGCAACTGGGCCGTGTGGCTGCACGAGTACCTTGAAGAGCTGCCCGGCAAGCAGGACGTGCTGCGCTACGTGCTCACGGCCAACGCCCCGGAGACCAAGGACAACAACTTTACCTGGAAAGACTTTCAAGAAAGAAACAACAGCGAGCTGGTGGGAATATACGGCAACTTCGTAAACCGCGCGCTGCAACTTACAAAGAAATACTGGGACGGCGTAGTGCCGGCCTGCGGCGAACTGCAGGACATCGACCACCAGACCATAGCCGAGTTCCACGACGTTAAGGCCAACGTGGAGCGCCTGCTTGACGGCTTCAAGTTCCGCGAAGCGCTGAAGGAGGCCATGAACCTGGCACGCATCGGCAACAAGTACATAGCCGACTGCGAGCCGTGGAAGGTGGCCAAGACCGACATGGCGCGCGTGGAGACCATCCTCAACATATCGCTGCAGCTCGTAGCCAACCTGGCAATAGCCTTCGAGCCGTTCCTGCCTTTCAGCAGCGCACGCCTCAGGAAGATGCTCAACATCGACTCGTTCGACTGGAACCAGCTCGGCTCTGTAGACCTTTTGCAGGCAGGACACCAGCTGGCCGCGCCCGAACTGCTTTTCGAGAAAATAGAGGACGACGTAATACAGCACCAGCTCGACAAGCTGGAGGCCACCAAGAAGGCCAACGCCGAGGCGCAGTACAAGGCCAAGGACGTGAAGCCGACAATAGCTTTCGGCGACTTCGAGAAGCTCGACATACGCGTAGGCGTTGTCAAGGCGTGCGAGAAGGTGAAGAAGGCTGACAAGCTGCTGAAGTTCGCCATCGACGACGGCAGCGGCCAGGAGCGCACCATAGTCAGCGGCATAGCCAAGTATTACAAGCCCGAAGAGCTTGTAGGCCGCCGCGTATGCTTCATCGCCAACCTTGCCCCGCGCACCCTGAAGGGCATCGAGAGCCAGGGCATGCTGCTCTCCGCCGAGGACTTTGACGGGCAGCTAAGCCTCATAACGACCTCCGCCGACGTGAAGCCCGGCAGCCAGGTAGGGTGAGGAATGTTTATGCTTGACGCCGTGAGTTGGGCGTAAAAAAACATCCTTTGTACGTAAATGGTGAACCATGCCAGTACAAAGGATGTTTTTATTTTTCACTCTTCAGTCTACAGTTCGTGCAGCTCCTTGAGCTTGGCGGCAAGTTTTTCCACCATGACGGTGGATAGTATGACTTGCCCCTGGCGGTCGATGATGTACATTGCCGGTATCCACTTGACGTTGTACAGGCGCGACACCTCGGTCTGTTTCCACTTTTTCAGTTCGCTAAGGTGCAGCCAGTCCATCTTGTTAGAGCTGATGCAGCGCGTCCAGTTGTCTTTCTTCTCGTCGAATGATACGCTTACGAACTTGATGTTTTGCCCGTACTTGGCGTGCAGTTCCTTCATTGCCGGTATGTCCTTGCGGCAGTCGGGGCACCATGAAGCCCAGAAGTCGAGCACTACGTAGCTGCCGCGCATCGACGAGAGGCTGTGGCGTGTGCCGTCGGGGTCGGCCAAGGTGAAGTCGGGGGCTTGCGTGCCGGGCTGCAACAGGTCTTTTGCGTAGAGCGAGTCGGCGTCCTGCGCCAGTGCGGACAGTGTGCACACGACGGCCAGCAGGGCCGAAATGATGATGCGTCTTGTTGTCATATCATTATTTATTGTTTAGTGAATCGGTTTAATGGGATGGCTGGGAGAACAGTGAGTGCTGGGAGGATTGGGACAAGGTGATGAATTCTTCACTCTTCACTCTTAATTCTTCACTCTTAATTCTTCACTCTTCACTTCCCTCATGTCCGCGCCCCACATCATCTTCTCGCGCAGTGTGGAGAAGTAGCTGTTGCCGCTGCGCTTGACTATTTTCACCGTGTAGGGTGCTTTGCGTATGGTGAGGCGCGTGTCCTCGTCGCATTTCTCCGACTGTCCGTCGACGGCTATGAGGAAGTTATGGCTGCGGCTCTCTACGGAGAGTTCTATTACCATGTCGTCGGGCAGCACCACGGGGCGTATGTTGAGGCTGTGCGGGGCTACCGGGGTGAGGCATACCGTGCCCGTGCGCGGCACGATTATGGGGCCTCCATTAGACAGGGAGTAGGCCGTCGAGCCAGTCGGCGTTGAGACGATGAGGCCGTCGGCCTGGTAGGTTACAAGGTATTCGCCGTTGACCTTGGCGTGTATTGTTATCATGGAGGCGTTGTCGCGCTTTAGCACGGCTATGTCGTTGAGGGCGTGGCACGGTGTTTGCAGCGGCTTGCCGTCGGCCTCGACGGTGAGCGCCGTGTGCTCCTCGATTGAGTACAGGCCGTCGTAAAGCGAGTCTATGGCCGTCCCTATTTCGTCGGGTGACACGTCGGCGAGGAAGCCCAGGCGTCCCATGTTCACCCCGAGCACGGGTATGCCCTTGCCGCCTACGTGCGACGCGGCGCGCAGCAGTGTGCCGTCGCCGCCCATGGATATGACGAAGTCGGCCGTGAAGTCTCCGTCGGTAAACACCTCCGCGCCGTCTCCGTCCACCTTGCCGGTAGCCACGAGGAAGTCATGGAACTGCTTTTCAAAGCACACCTCTGCGCCGTGTGCGGCGAGGCACGACATTAATGTCTGTATGTTGGCTGACTTGCGGCTCTGGTATATGTTGCCGAACAGCGCGAATTTCAATTTGCGTGATGCCATAAATTTGAGCTTTTACAATTCTTTTTCACCGCGCCATGCTTGGAAATGCCAAACATTTTGTAACTTTGCCGATGAATAAACTACGGCAAAAATACGCATTTTGCCGAACAAAACACGCCGCAAGGCCGATAAAAGTGTAAAAAATGACGAAATTAAGCGTTAACATCAACAAGGTGGCTACCATCCGCAACGCACGCGGCGGCAACAACCCCGACGTGCTGCAGGTGGCCTTGGACTGTGAGAAGTTTGGCGCGCAAGGCATTACCGTACACCCCCGTCCCGACGAAAGGCATATCCGCTACAGCGACGTGAGGGCCATAAGGCCGCTCGTAACGACCGAGATGAACATCGAGGGCAACCCTATCGGCAAGTTCACCGGGCTTGTGCTGGAAGTGCGTCCCACGCAGGTGACGCTCGTGCCCGACGCCGAAGACCAGATTACCAGCAACCACGGATGGGACACAAAGGCCAACCGCACGCTGCTCACCGACATAATAGGACGCTTCAAGGAGGCAGGCATCAGGACATCGGTGTTCGTCGACGCAGAGCCTGAAATGGTCGTTGCGGCCAAGCAGTGCGGAGCCGACAGGGTCGAGCTGTACACCGAGCCTTACGCATCAGGCTACGCCATAAACCGAGAAGAGGCCATAAAGCCCTTCATAGAGGCGGCAAAAGCCGCACGCGAAGCAGGCTTGGGACTCAACGCCGGGCACGACCTCAGCCTTGTGAACCTGCACTATTTCCACCAGAACATACCTTGGACTGACGAGGTGAGCATAGGCCACGCGCTCATCTGCGACGCCCTCTATATGGGGCTTCACGCCACAATACAGGCTTACCTCGAATGTCTTGAATGATAACTGACAACCAATAAAACACAGACACATCATGGCCAAAGTTTATGAATTTCTCGCAACGGGCTTCGAGGACATTGAAGCCCTCATACCGTTAGACATAATGCGCCGCGCAGGCGTCGATTTCAAGACCGTCAGCATCACTGGAGACCTCTGCGTGGAGAGCGCACACGGCGTAAGCATAAAGGCCGACATGCTCATCGAGGATGCCGACTTCAGCGACGCAGACCTTATCATGCTGCCAGGCGGACTGCCCGGAGCGACCAACCTCAACGCGCACGACGGCGTGAAGAAGGCCGTAATGGAGCAGAACGCACGCGGCAAGATGCTCGGTGCAATATGCGCCGCGCCGATGGTGTTGGGCGGCATCGGCCTGCTGCAAGGCCGCCGCGCCACATGCTATCCGGGTTTCGAGAAATACCTGGAAGGCGCGGAATATACCCACGAACTGTGCACCGTGGACGGCAACATCACGACAGGCGAAGGCCCGGCGGCGGCTCTTCCTTACGCATACACGCTGCTTGCGGCGCTCACCGACAAGCAGACCGCCGACCAGATAGCCGAGGGAATGATGTACAAGCATCTCATGCTTTGAAACAGCAGACGGGCGGACAAGGCACAAGCAGACAAGGATACTTGGCAATTTTTCTGCTTTTCTGCTTGTTGCCTGTTATTTGTCAACTCGTCACTTGTCAACTGAAAAACTAACACTACATGGATTATGCAATCATAGTGGCCGGAGGCAAGGGTGCCAGGATGGGCGCAAGCATACCCAAACAGTTTCTTCCCTTGAACGGATTGCCCGTACTAATGCAGACAATCAAGCGCTTCAGGGAATACAGCCACGACCTTGAAATAATACTCGTGCTGCCTAAAGAACAGCACGAATACTGGTACGAGTTGTGCAAGAAGCATCGTTTCACGGCGGCATACACCGTGGCCGACGGCGGCGAGACACGCTTCCATTCGGTAAAAAGCGGACTAAGCATGATACCTGACGACGCCGACGGCGTTGTTGGAATACACGACGGCGTTCGTCCCTTCCCGTCAGTCGAGGTCATTAGGAACTGTTACGAGACGGCGCGCACCGCCAAAGCGGTAGTCCCTGTAATACCAGTTGTAGAGACATTAATCCACATTGACGGCAACGGCAAGCCCGCACCGGTGCCGAGAGACGACTACCGGCTGGTGCAGACACCGCAGACATTCGACATACAGCTGCTCAAACGCGCCTACACCCAGCCTTATCAGGACAGCTTTACGGACGATGCTTCGGTCGTAGACAACATCGGACAGAAGATAACTCTTATCGAAGGCAACCGCGAAAACATAAAAATCACTACGCCGTTCGACCTCCGCATGGCGCGCATTCTTGTCTGACCGCCGTAAGAAATGCACCGTAAAACCGCATAACCGCACAACCTTAAAACCGCACAACCCGACAATCCGAAAGGTCAATGCTCGACATCCTCGACCAAGACATACAGTTCCTGCCCGGAGTGGGGCCGCGACGCAAGGCCCTGCTTGAGAAGGAATTGGGCATCAAGACATACAAAGACCTTTTGGAATACTATCCTTACAAGTACGTAGACCGCAGCCGCGTCTACCGCATAAGCGAACTTTCAGCCGACACAACGTTCGTACAAATCAAGGCGAAAATACTTAGTTTCGATACGTTTGACATGGGAGCGCACCGCACAAGGCTCGTTGCCCACGTGTCTGACGGCACCGGCGTGGCCGACATAGTGTGGTTCTCGGGGGCGAAATACATGCTGTCGCAGTACAAGACGGGCACGCCTTACATCATATTCGGCCGCCCTTCGGTGTACGGCGGACGCTTCCAGTTCGCCCATCCCGACATCGACCCGGCCTCCGAACTGCAACTTTCGCAGATGGGTTTGCAGCCTTACTACGTCACGACGGACAAGATGAAGAAGGCAGGAATGAACTCGCGGGCCGTTGAAAAGCTAATCAAGACACTGCTCGAAAACATGAAAGAGCCGCTGGCCGAGACCCTTCCGCCATTCATCACACAGCCTTTGAAACTCATTCCGCGTGACGACGCCTTCCGAAAGAAGCACTGTCCGAAGAGGAACGACGACATAACGCAGGCCGACTACCGGCTTAAGTTCGAGGAACTTTTTTACGTCCAGCTCAACATCCTGCGCTACACGAGCGACCGAAAGCGCAAATACCGCGGCTACGTATTCAACAAAGTCGGAAAAACATTCAACGACTTTTTCTACAATAATCTGCCTTTCCCACTCACTGGGGCGCAGAAACGCGTCATCAAGGAAATCCGCAAGGACATGGGCAGCGGCCGTCAGATGAACCGTCTGTTGCAGGGCGACGTGGGCAGCGGCAAGACTTTGGTTGCCCTCATGTCTATGCTCATAGCCTTAGACAACGGCTTCCAGGCTTGCATCATGGCTCCAACGGAAATACTTGCCGAGCAACACCTTAGCACAATCACGTCGTTCCTGCACGGCATGGACATCCGTGTGGAGCTGCTTACGGGCATGGTGAAGGGCAAGCGGCGGCGCGACGTGCTCGAAGGACTGGCCGACGGCAGCGTGAACATACTCGTAGGGACGCACGCCGTAATAGAAGACAGCGTGCAGTTCGCGCGGCTCGGCTTCGTGGTAATAGACGAACAGCACCGCTTCGGGGTAGTTCAGAGGGCTAAACTGTGGAACAAGAGCGGCAATCCTCCCCACGTCTTGGTGATGACGGCTACGCCCATTCCGCGCACGCTGGCCATGACCATATACGGCGACCTCGACGTAAGCGTGATTGACGAGCTGCCTCCAGGACGCAAACCTGTGGAGACTTTGCACAAATACGACGACCAGACGACCAGCCTCTATGCAGGAATACGCCGCCAGCTGAACGCCGGACGGCAGGCGTACATCGTGTTTCCGCTAATCAAGGAGAGCGAGAAAATCGACCTGAAAAACCTCGAAGAGGGCTACGAGCAACTGCGCGAGGCGTTCCCGGAGTTCAAGCTCGGCAAGGTGCACGGCCGCATGAAGCCGGCCGAAAAGGAAGAAGAGATGCGCCGTTTCGTCAACCACGAGACGCAGATGCTCGTCGCAACGACGGTCATCGAGGTAGGAGTGAACGTGCCTAACGCATCCATCATGGTGATACTCAACGCCGAACGCTTCGGCCTTTCGCAGCTCCACCAGCTGCGCGGACGCGTCGGACGAGGGGCTGAACAGTCGTTCTGCATACTCGTAACGAAGCGCAAGCTGACCGAGGAAACGCGCAAACGCATCGACATAATGTGTGCTACGAACGACGGCTTCCGCATCGCCGAGGCCGACCTGAAGCTGCGCGGGCCGGGCGACCTGGAAGGAACGCAGCAGAGCGGAATGGCCTTCGACCTGAAAATAGCCAACATTGCGAAGGACGGACAGCTAATACAGCTGGCGCGAGACGAGGCGCAGAAAATCATCGACGACGACCCCTTGTGCCAAAAGAACGAGTATTCGATGCTGTGGCGCAGGCTCGACGCGCTGCGCAAGAACAACGTTTACTTCGGCGCGATATCGTAGAAATAATAATCAACCACCCTTTGTAGGGACATAATTCATTATGTCCGCACGCCGCGAAGAGGCGTA
>CAKZVT010000038.1 GCA_937922435.1 uncultured Prevotella sp.
GAAGAAACTTATAACTGAATCCTGTTTCCATTTACACAAAATTTTGGACAGTGTCCTATATTCCTTGGCTTTTTACCTATTTTATCTTGCCGTTATATGAAAACAACCCTGCTTCACCTCGTACTTTACATAGCAACGCTTGGCTTCGCGCATGTCACGCAGCACTTCACTAAGCACCCATTTCAGCGTATCGTTACGGACGGCACGGCGCGGACGCCCTTCTGACGGGCTTACCGTCTTATACCTGTTGTAGCAAACGTCAAAGGTTGTACCGTAAAGATGGCATGAGTTCTCAGTAGCATTGACATTATGCCCACGCAGTTTGGTAACGTCCTTACGGGTACGAAGCACGCTCGTAACGATGATTTGATGTAATGGTATACCCTTTATCTGCAGACTGTCGTAATACGCACGGCCTATATCGTTAAGCAACACGACAGCACGCGGAACAAGGTACGGAATGCTGCTGCTTAACGGGTCAACATGGAAATAAGGACTCGCACCGACAAAAACAAGGTCTTTCTTACGGCGTTCTGCCTCCTCACGGTCCTCAACAGGCTTTACTCCATGCGTATTGGCGGCTACAAGCTGTACATCGTTATTATCAGGGAAAGTGCGGCTGAATCCAGGAACACTGTTAATACGGTGCTTTTTCACACCACCCTTACTATCAAAAAATGAAGTCAAAGGAAACAACGGTGAAGACTCCGACTGCCATTCTACGGCATCCAATACAGGCTTCCCGCTTTTTCCTTCTGCTTCATTCACCACAGACACACTGTCTGCCGCAGAGCTTCCTGCCACGGTCTTATACTCCGCTACAGACGGAAATATAAGTCTTATAAAAGCCAACACCAATACAATGATGGAAAAACCAGCCAAATACCTGTTCTTGGTTATTCTGAACTTATGATGGAAATACATAATTATACTAAATGCTTTGTAGGCAAAAGACCGCGACAACACCCCATAACTCCAGGCATCCCACTATATCATGCCTTTTACGTGCAAAGGTAAACCTTTTTCAGCTTTAATCCGTCCAAGAACATAATAAAAATAATAAAATAACTCCCTTTCGGCAAAAACAAGAAAAATCCCCACCCAATATGAGGTGGGGATTTTTCTTGTTTTACGCTTTTCTGCAAAGAGAAGTTTGAAATCTTTTCACATAACGTTTTATTCTTTGCTTTCTTTTGCAGGTTTGCTTTCTGCCGTTTTTGCCGTTGAAACCTTTGCCGCAGGCTTCTTTGTTGTTGTCTTGGCTTTCTCGACTTTGGCCTTCAGCTTTGTTTCAGCAGCCTGCATCTTCTCAACCTTAGCTTTAAGGCGTACAATCTCCTTGTCTTTCATTTCGATTTCATCGCCTTGGTTCTTGATGGTTGTAAGCAGAGAATTAAGCTCGTCGTTGTCGATTTCTTCCGGATACAAGGAATTTACCCGGTTGATGAAGTCGCCAAGAATGTTCATGTAGTTTGTGAACGCATCAAACGGCGAACTGTAAATGCCACGGTCAAGACCTACGTTTGACGGTTTTGTTGTCATGAAGCGGAAGTTGTTGCTTGCCTGCAAATAGTCCCAGTCTTGGTTTATCCTTGGGTCGTTGGCTATACGCACACGGTCGGCCACACTGTAAAGCTTGTTAAAAGCCTCACGCTGCATCGGGTTGCCCAACCAGCAACTTACGTCGCGCTCCTCGTCAACCCATGACAGTGTATCGGGCACATCAAGATTACCTACGCTGTTCATCTTCAAGCATATCTCCGTCGGAGTCGAGAACGTAATACCCTTCTCCTTAGCATACATCGGCAAAGCCTTTATGAAGTCAAGGATATTTGACGACAGAGGCTGCGCTATGCCCAAAGCTGACAACTCCATGAAAATGTTTATAACCTGCTCGTTATCAGGCAACGAAGCTATACGGTTGATGTAATTGTCGGCAAACAAAGGATATCCTTCCCACTCGCTGTTGTTGAAACGCAGGCTGATATCGTCGCTAAGGTCAACATCGCGAAGCAACAACTTGAGATTGGGAGCTATCGCACAATTATAGACATAATGCGGCGACTTCCATCCAAGCACATGTTTTGCACCCTCGGTCAACATGCCCTTAAAGCCCATTGCCGCAGCCTGGCCGCCAATGTCATCACTATATATGAGTGAGGAGTTTCTTAATACGGTCGGTTTCTTTCCAAAATACTCCTGCATCTTGGCAGCCTGCTTCTTCACATCGGCAGCAAAAGCCTCTTCATTAACAAGCGAAGACAGACCGTGTGAATACGGCTCGGCCAAGAATTCCACGCATCCAGTGTCGTTAAGTTCCTGAAGCTTGGTTATAACTTGCGGAGCGTGCATTTCCAATTGTTCCAGACCTACACCTGAAATGGAGAACGCCACCTTGAAATATTTGCCATTGCTCTTTATCATTTCAAGGAACGTGTCCAATGCCGGCATGTACGAACGTTCGGCGATGTCGCTTATGCTGCGTTCGTTTTCATAGTCGTCATAATAATAATGGTCAGTACCTATGTCAAAGAAACGATAGCGTTTGAGATGTATTATCTGGTGAATCTCAAAATATAAGCATATTGTTTTCATTGCTGTTTTCCTTATTTGGTTAATTTATCGATTTAAAGTTAATTAGTCCCTAAGTCCAAGTGTACGCTCATAAAGTTCACGTATCCACAAGCCAACCTTCTCCCATGTAATCTGGTCTACCTCACGTTTGCCTTCAGATTGCAGATAGTTGAACAGGCTGTCGTTGTGGCATATTGAATAAATTGCGTCAGCCAAAGCGTGAATGTCCCAATAATCAACTTTTATACAGTTTGTCAAGATTTCGGCGCAACCGCTCTGCTTTGAGATGATTGACGGCGTACCGCACTGCATTGCCTCAAGCGGAGAAATACCGAACGGCTCGCTCACAGACGGCATCACGTACACATCAGAATCTTTCAAGCATTCATACACTTGCTTGCCCCTCATGAAACCGGGGAAATGGAAACGGTCAGCAATGCCACGCTCTGCGGCAAGATAAATCATCGCATCCATCATGTCACCACTTCCTGCAATACAGAAACGAACGTTACGCGTGCGGTGAAGCACCATGTTTGCCGCCTCGACAAAATATTCGGGACCTTTCTGCATCGTTATGCGGCCAAGGAAAGTAACGACTTTCTCCCTGTTTGTGTGGTCGGGACGGGGAATGTCCTGCAATTCCTGACGCAATGGATAAACTGCATTATGAACCGTAAAGCACTTACGTGGGTCTTGATAATAATGATTGATTACCGTCTGACGCGTAAGCTCGCTGACGCACATTATGCAGTCGGCGTTGTCCATTCCATCCTTTTCTATTGCATAAACAGTGGGGTTGACATTGCCACGGCTACGGTCAAAGTCTGTAGCGTGTACATGTATGCACAACGGTTTGCCGCTTATTTTCTTGGCATGTATGCCAGCCGGATAAGTCAACCAGTCATGCGCATGAATAATGTCAAACTCCTGCTGACGGGCTACAACACCTGCAACGATTGAATAATTGTTGATTTCGCTGTGCAACTGGTTGTCAAGGTATTTGCCGGAAAATTCGATGCAACCCAAATCATTCACCAACATATAGTTAAAGTCGGCGTAAATGTGGTCGCGCATACTGTAATAGGTTTCAGGCGTCGTCATGTTACCAAGACGTCCTTTCAGATAATCGTAACTTACGTCACGATAAACGATTGGCACTTCATTCATCGCTATCACGTTCATAAAACTCTTGTCTTCGTCGCCCCATGGTCTCGGAAGACAAAAAGTGATTTCCATGTCGCTCTGCTCTGAAAGGCCCTTTGTTATACCGTAACTGGCGGTACCAAGACCACCGAGTATGTGAGGAGGAAACTCCCAACCAAACATTAATACTTTCATATAGCTCCTCCTTTATTTAACATAAGAATATTTTTCAAGTAAGTTCAAGGTTCTCAATATCTCGGCGACATTCATCGCAAAAGAGATTGCACCGCGTGCGCGGAACGGAGGATTGCCGTCAGACAACTCTGGTATCGTACCGAGACAATTTATCAGCATCTCGTCCTCATACCCTACCATCTGGCGCTCAATGAAGCTCAAACGTGTGCGCTTGTAAAGCTTCAGACAAGCTTCCATATAGAAACCTCCAAGCCACGGCCATGCCGTACCCTGATGATAAGCGTAATCACGCTGCGGCCCTACATACATAGGATTGTATCCTCCGCTCTTCGGAGAGAGTGAACGAAGTCCCTTGGGAGTGAGCAACTCGCGCGTGCAAACGTCAAGCACGCTCTTTTTCTGGTCTTGCGACAAGGGCGAATAGTCGAACGCAACAGGGAAAATCATGTTCGGCCTTACGCTCCAGTCCATCATGCTTCCGTCAACATAGTCGAACAAATAGCCGTAATCATTGAGGAACGTAGCCACAAACGACTGCTTGCAAAGCTCTGCACGCTTCTCCCAATCTTCAGCTTTTACAGTGTCTTCCTTCAATGCCGCCAACTTGGCTCCAAACTTCAAGGCGTTGTACCATAGGGCATTAAATTCAACGATATATCCGGTTCTCGGAACTACCGGTCGTCCGTTCACGGTTGAGTTCATCCAAGTTACAGGCTTGTCATGCCCATCTGTGTAAACCAAGCCATTGGCATCAAGCCGCAAATTGGGGTGTTTTCCGTCGATTATGTAGCAAAGTATGTCTTTGACAAACTCGCCGTACATGCTCAAACACTTTTCGTCACCGGCAGCCTTGGCATATTGCTGTATTGCCCAAATAGCCCATAGGAATACATCAGGCTGCTCCATCTCCGTGATTTTCACGGTAAGCGGCTCGCCTTTCATGAACTCGCGCGCACCTCTCTCGGCAGTCTTCATCACAAGTTCAAAATAATCTTGCTCATCGATAGCCAATGTCAAGCCCGGAAGCGAAATGAACGTATCACGCGCACGGCACTTGAACCAAGGATAACCTGCCAAGATATAACGCTCGTCCTTGCTCGTCCTGTTGTGGAACTGGTGTGCGGCGTTGACAAGGCAATGGAAGAAATTGTCACGCGGAGCACGGTCTTCAACTTCCTTGTCAAAAAGATGTTTCAGTGTGCTCGTCTTGATGTCTGAGGTAGAAGCGGCAAATACGATGCTCTCACCTTTCTTGATATGCATCTCGAAATATCCGGGAACATACAAATCTTCGTTTGACGCATAGCCGTATTCCTGCTCCTTCGGATATTCCATACCCCTGTACCAGTCGGGCTTGAAAACAAAATCATTTGCCTTGCTGAACTGCATGTACAAGTCCGGATAACCGGCATACATGCAAGTCTTGATTCCATTGTCTACAAGATGATACTCCCGGCTCGCCGTTGCATTCTCGTGCGTCACTTGCCTTACGCTGCGGAAAGCGAGGAACGGCTTGAACCTCAAGATTGTCTCACTGTGCGCATCCATCAGCGTGTAGCGTATCAGGATGCGGTTCTCATAATGCTGGAACACCACTTCCTTCTTAAGCAACACGCCGCCCACGCGGTAAACCGTAGTCGGCACCTTGTCGCAATTGAACTCGCGGATGTACTTGTGTCCTTTGGGGCTGTAATTGTTGCCCTGGTACTTGTGTAGTCCAAGGTTGAACTCCGCGCCGTGCTGTACTACCGTGACGTCCAAAGAGGAAAGCAACACGTGGTTGTCGTCGTCAATACCTGGAATGGGAACTACGAGCAGACCGTGGTACTTGCTGGTATTGCAGTCCACGATTGTCGAGCAAGAATAAGCCCCCGAACGGTTTGTACGCAACAACTCCCTTGAAAGCGATTCCTCCAAGTTTGTCATCAGAGCCTTTTCAAATTTAAGATAACTCATGGTATAATTTAGAAGATTTAAAGTTTTCAAATATTAAGGCCATATTGGTGTACACACATAACTTTGTACACAAAATGACCTTTCAAAGGTAATCAAATTATTTTTCATGACAAAAAAAATATACGTTTTTTTCGTCTTACAACTATTTAGGCAAAGAAATAGTAAAAAAAATACCGGCACAACCATATTGTGCCGGCAAAAACAACCGGAATCATGCCGGTATTATAAAATTGATTACTTCCTGTTCCACCATTATTTTATACGGCCCTACAGGTGTCTTCATAAGCCTTCCGTCCACGCTGACCATCGCCCTTACTGCCTCGTTCACCACAACTTCGCCTGTGCGGTACGGATGCACACTGTGGTGATTGAGGAATTTGCCGGTTATAAGGAGATAAAAGCCTTCAAACAACTGTGTCATTTCAGGATGATATACCACGGACACGTCAAGCAGCCCGTTGTATGGCACGGCATTCGGTGTCTGCCCATAGCCTGACGCATTGCCTACGCAAACAGTCATGACCTTGCGGTCTATGACATCCGAATTTATCTTCAGCGACATCTTGTAGTCGAGCCTTTGGAACACCATCAGAGCCAAAGAGCCTATAAACGACAGCGTCCTCGACCCGAACACGCGGCGTGTCTGCCTGCGCATGTTCATTATAGCCGAGATGAGTCCGATGTTGACACAGTTATGGAAATACCTGTGGCACTTCTCACCCTTGGCGTTAACGTACCTTATGCATCCCAAATCGATTTTCCTTATGCGGCGTTCCTTGAGCCACTTGACCGTCTGTTCAAGCTCGCCCTCCTTGAAACCCCAGTAATGCGCAAAGTCGTTCATCAGGCCGTTGGGTATCAGGCCGAGCGCAATCGTCTCGCGCACGTCCTTGCTTGCCGACATGAGGCAATTTACGGCATCGTTCAGCGCGGAGTCGCCTCCCACGATTACGATGGTCTTATAGCCGTTGTCAATGAACATGTTGACAAGCCTCACTACACCTTCCTGCCTCTCGCTCTGCACGAAATCAAAGTCTATGCCATTGGCGCGCAGGCAATTTTCTATCTTGGCCCACCGCTTTTTAGCACCTGCCGCGCCGTGTTTCGGGCAGTACAATATTCCCCAACGAGTGTTTGTCATATATTCATTTTTTATGAACAAGACGACAATCGACAAGCACGCAAGCCTGTTAACGGCTTGTCACTTGCCTGCTTGTAACTTGTCACTTGCCTGCTTGTAAATATTTTCTACGAGCCTCACCTTCTCTTCCATAGGCAGCATGGCGTCAATCCAGTTGATTTTGAAGCCGCGACGCTCCATGCCCCTGAACCATGTCATCTGCCGCTTGGCAAACTGGTGGATGGCTATTTCCAGCGAATGGAACATGTCTTCATAAGTCGTCTTGCCCGTAACATACTCCGTCACAAACTTATATTCAAGGCCGTAATACGTCAAGTCTTCAGGGGCTATGCCTTCGGCAAGCAGCCCCCTCACCTCTTCGACCATCCCCTCGTCAAGCCTTTGCCGCAGGCGTGCGCTGATTCTGCGCCTGCGCTCGTCGCGGTCGATAGCCATACCTATTATTATAGAGTTTATTTCCGGGAAGCCCTGCTCTTCTGGCCGGGCGTGCTCCTTGTAATAAGTCTCGATTTCGATTGCCCGTATGGCACGCTTTGCCGTGTCAACATCGGTCCTGTTGTGCATCACCGAGCCGTTCTCCGCCTTCAGACTTGCGAGCATGTCGGTCAGTTCGGCCAGCGTCTTGCCTTCCAGGCTACGGCGCAGCTCCTTGTCTTCAGGCACAGGCAGCAGCCTGTAGCCCTTCAGTACAGCTTCAATGTAAAGCCCGGTGCCGCCGCACATGACCGGCAGGCGGCCACGCCTTGTGATGTCAGCGTATGCCTCCGCGAAATCGCGTTGGAACTCGAACACGTTATACTTCGTGCCCGGCTCGGCAATGTCGATAAGATGATAAGGCACATGTACCCCGTCGACATCATAGTCGGCAAGGTCCTTGCCTGTACCGATGTCCATGCGGCGGTACACCTGGCGGCTGTCGGCACTTATGATTTCGCCGCCTGCGGAAGCAGCGAACGCCGCCGCCAATGCCGTCTTGCCTGTAGCCGTAGGGCCGAGAATTGTCACCATCTTGTTAATTTTCCAATGAATAAACGCGTTGCAGCACAAAACGTTTCGCCCTGCAAATATAGTGCAAAAATTCGATTAAGCGAAATAAAAGAAAAATACTTTTGCTTTTATAAGCGTAAGAATTTTATCAAAATCGGGCCAAATGCAAAATAAAAAAGAGTGGAACGAACTTTTATTTTCATTTCCGAGATGAAGCCCCATATCAGCAAATATATACAAAAAAACAAACCGCAGGGCAAACATCCAGCGGTTTGTTTTCATATATCGGTAATTTTATGATTAGCCGTTGTGCTTCTTCATAATCTTGATGAGGTCGATTACCTTGTGAGAGTAGCCAATCTCGTTGTCGTACCAAGATACAACTTTAACGAACTTGTCAGTCAGGTAAACGCCTGCGTCAGCGTCGAAGATAGATGTCAGCGGGCAGCCGAGGAAGTCAGAAGAAACGACCTTGTCCTCAGTGTAGCCCAGGATGCCCTTCAGTTCGCCCTCAGAAGCTTCCTTCATAGCCTTGCAGATGTCTTCCTTCGTTGCAGCGTTCTTCAGGTTTACAGTCAGGTCAACTACAGATACGTCCAGAGTAGGAACGCGCATAGAGATACCTGTCAGCTTGCCGTTCAGTTCGGGAATAACCTTGCCTACAGCCTTAGCTGCACCAGTAGAAGACGGGATGATGTTGCCAGAAGCGGCACGGCCACCACGCCAGTCCTTCAGAGACGGGCCGTCAACGGTGCGCTGTGTAGCGGTTGTAGAGTGAACGGTTGTCATAAGACCATTCTCGATGCCGAACTTGTCGTTCAGAACCTTTGCGATAGGAGCCAAGCAGTTGGTTGTGCAAGATGCGTTAGAAACAATCTTCTGGCCAGCGTATGTGTCGGTGTTTACACCGCATACGAACATGTCAGCCTGGCGGCCGTCCTCGCCCTTCTTTGAAGGAGCAGACAGTACAACATATTTAGCGCCTGCCTGGAGGTGCTTCTCTGCACGGTCCATGGTCAGGTAAAGACCTGTAGACTCAACCACGTATTCTGCGCCGATTTCGTCCCACTTCAAGTTTGCAGCGTCCTTCTCTGCTGTAACGCGGATGTGGTTGCCGTTTACGATGAGCTCGTTCTTCTCAACGTCAGCCTCGATAGTTCCGTCGAACTGGCCGTGCATTGTGTCATACTTCAACATGTAAGCCATGTAGTCAACAGGCAGAAGGTCGTTGATACCTACTACTACGACGTCGTTCTTGTTAGCCTCTTCGAGAGAAGCACGGAAAACGAAACGGCCGATACGGCCAAATCCATTGATACCAATTTTAATCATCTTAGTTTATTTTAAAGGGTTAAAATAATTTCCTTAAATCATACCTATTGCCTTGAAAACGGCGTTTATACAAGAGTTTGACGGCATCGCCTGCCAAGCTTTGCCTGCACCCTTCATTTTTCGACCGCAAAATTACAAAAAATATTTTATTTCCGCATCGGTTTGCAATATTAAATAATATAAAAAGTACGTATCGTGTCACTTTGCCGACTTCCTCCTGTTGCATTCCTTGCATAACATCTGGCAGTTCTCCTTCACCGTACGACCGCCGTCGCGCCACGGCGTTATGTGGTCGCCTTCCATAAACTCATAGTCAAACACCTTGCCGCACAGCGTGCACCGGTGGTCTTGCTCTTCCCATACGGCCAGCTTTATGTCGTCGGGAAAGGCGCGAAGGTCGAGCCAATGCTCGTCGCCTGTAAGTACATATGGTATTATTCCGTTCTGTTTTTGAATCTCGCTGTCACGCATCAGGTTTGAAATACGCTTGCCAAGGGCCACTGTGTCGAGCGTCTGCGTGCCGTACCTGTCATACAGCATGGCCCAGTCCAGCCCTTTCATGATTTTGCGGAACTTCTTGGGGTCGAAGTTGGTAATCGCCCAGTTCAACACGCTTTGGAAGTAACTCCACAGGTTGTTGGCGTTGGGGTCGTGCTGGTGCTCGGCCATGTAGCCCACGGCGGTCTGCCGCTTGCCCCCGCGTGTCTCGTGGTCGGCCATCCATTCAATGGCTTTCTTGAGGAAGTCCTGCCGTATGGGCGTACCATTTACGAGGTCTTTGCCCAGGCGGTATGCTCCGCAATTGGACTTCGAGAAATGCCACTTGGCGTCCGAAACGAATGGGCCGGCGTACACAGCGTTGTTTATTTCCTGCTCGTTTAGCGGTTTTCCGGCTATGTTGATGGTCTTAAACCACTCCAACTTTTCTGACGGCTCGCCCTCGCAAACGTACACGGTAAGCTTATAGTCAAGGATTTTCTTTCGTATGTCAGGGGTAAGATTATCGAAATACTTATAATCGTAAGAGAACTTGCCGGCCACATATTCGCACAGCGAAAGCGTGCGCTGCTGGCCGTCCATCACCTCAAACGGACACTCGGCGTCTTCGCCACGCTTCACCCAATACATCACGTTGAGCGGATAACCGCTTAATACTGTGGTTATTACGGCCTGTTGTTCCTTCTCATTATATATGAATTCGCGCTGGTAAGGCGGACGTATGTCGAGCCTGCCGCCGTAGCCGCGCACGCCAAGCTCGTCGTTATTTACATAGCCTTCGGTTATTTCGCCTACGGTTACCTCGATTTGTTTTATTGTCATCATTGGTGGTTCGTTTTTATTTTTATGAATAATCTTTTAAATACTTCTTTTCCATGTAAAAATGCTCCTCGACCATATATTCCATTAAGGTCTTGTTCTACTCCTCGATTTGAACCTAATATTTCAAACTGATTGGGATTATATTTATCAAGAAATGTGACTGGAACACCCATCACTCCGTCATAATCAAATGGAATATCTGCTGTTTTGCTTACTTCTATAGCATCATAATTATCGTAAGTAGGATATTCTTCGGGTGAATAATGACACACTAAATCCATCATCTCATTTCGTTTCGGAATTTCCATATTTGTAAACCATGTAACGCCAGACACTCTTATCATTCCCTTGCGGTGGTCGCCAGCCGTGGCTATGTCTTCATACGGTGAAAAGAAGTGACCTGCCGCTCCTTTGAAACCATAGCCGAGCCATACTTTGTTGTCTTTGATAAGCGGAAACACCTCTTTATAAGTAATGGCGTTTTGATGGCCTACGATGAGGAATTTCTTGCCGTATTCTATCAACTGCGCAATGTATTCACGGAACAAAGAGAACGGAGGATTGGTAACAACGACATCTGCCTGTTTAAGCAGCTCGATACATTCACGCGAACGGAAGTCGCCGGTTTCGAGCGTGGAGATGACGTTCTTGTCGTTTTGCAGCAGATAACGCACGTCAGAAAGGTCAACGGCACCGTCGCCGTTAAGGTCTTTCACTTCGGTTATTTCCACCTTGTACGCGATTTTCTTAGGCTCTTCGTCCTCCCACTTAAACAAGATTGGCAGTTCATTACCCTGCACGGGAGAGCCGTTATAGCAAGTACAGATTAGCTTCTTCAGCCCTAATTGGTTGAAGCGCAGGGCAAAGTATTTGAAAAAGTTGCTCTCGTAAGGGTCGTCGCAGTTGCAGAGCACGGTCTTGTTACGGAAGTGCGGCCAGTAATGTTGCAGTTCGCGCTCTATATCTGACATCTGCGTATAAAACTCGTCTTTCTTCGCCTGCTTGGCCGAATTGAGGTTTTTGTTTGCCATGGTGATTGATAGTTTTACGAGCATTGACTATCAATCACTGAAACGGATAAAAGAAGCGTGAGCCTCTTATCCGTTCGGCAGGTGTCTCGCATAACCTCCACAAGCACGATAAGTTACTCACGCTATACACGTGAGCATTAACCTTATCGGTGCTTGTGGTGGCAGGACACACCACTATTTAGCATTATTTCTGTGGTTCTTTTTTAGTTTGCGAGACTTTGCCGAACGCGAAATAATAGCTAATGCTTCTTTATATTAATATGTAATGTAAACGGTCGTTTCTGTTTCTTGCTTCTTTATTTAAGTTTATCGATTACAGATACAAAGGTAATAATAAATTTGATACAAACGAAATTGCGGTGCAATTATCTTGCAAATACAGCTGAAAAAACCGCCATGCGCAGCATGGCAACGGTCTGTGGAATGCAGAAGGTCACGCTGACACATTGCGAAGCCATTGGAAAACAAGGCTTACATCCTGATTTTCTTTTAACACAGAGAAGGGGCACGGCACAAAAATTTCTTGCTTCGGGCGGAAATAACGCAAGCAGAAGTGTGCAAACGTAACAACCTGTAACCGTGAACGTTACATCTGGAAGCGGACATCTGTGCAACCGAATACAGTGTTTTAATGTTTTTTAGACGGCATTTATCGGTTACAAAGACGGTCATTGCAACTGGCAAAGACCACTTTTAGCATCCTCAAAGGCGGCATACGAGGTTGCAAAAGGCCGTGTTTTACCATGCAAAAGACCATGTTTCAAGGTGACAACTACGGCTTTTTATATGGCAGACGGCCGTTTTACACCCACAGTCAGACTATTTCAGCAGAAATGAACGACATTTTCAGATTGACACTTTGCCATGAAAGACAGCGGCATCTGCGGCAAAATGACATTCGGAGCAACAACGCCAGCTACCCCAAAATCCACCCCATCAGTAACGTAAAATGCAATGCCAACACTCTTTTCAGCCGTTTTTATTTTGCACTTCACCCGAATTACACTATCTTTGCAACATTATTTTAAATTATAATAATATGAAAATTTCACGTATTGAACATCTGGGCATAGCCGTACAGAGCATTGAGGAGGCTCTGCCCTATTTCGAGAATGTGCTGGGACTGAAGTGCTACGCGGTAGAGGAAGTGGCCGACCAAAAGGTGAAGACGGCGTTCCTGAAATGCGGCGAGGTTAAGCTTGAGCTGCTCGAGCCGACATCGCCTGAAAGCACCATCCAGAAATGGCTTGACAAAGGCAACCACGGCGTGCACCACGTGGCGTTCTGCATAGAAGACGGAGTGGCCGAGGCTTTGGCCGAGTGTGAAGGCAAAGGCCTGCGCCTCATCGACAAGGCTCCGCGCAAGGGTGCGGAAAACCTCAACATCGCATTCCTGCACCCAAAGTCAACATGCGGCGTACTTACAGAACTTTGTGAACAGTAATATATATTAAGGTTATACGGTTTTACGGTTGTGAGGTTATACGGTAAGCAAACAAAGACTGCAATACCCTAAACCGCATAACCGTATAACCCAAAACCGTAAAACCCCAGAAACGTAAAACCATAAAATCACAATGAGCAAACAAGTAGAAAAAATCAAGGAGCTTATCGCCAAGCGCGAGAAAGCCCGTCTCGGAGGCGGTGAAAAAGCCATAGAGAAACAACACGCACGCGGCAAATATACCGCACGCGAACGCATAGACATGCTTCTTGACGAAGGCAGCTTCGAAGAGTTTGACATGTTCAAGCTCCACCGTTGCACAAACTTCGGTATGGAAAAGAAGCAGTATCTCGGCGACGGTGTCGTTGCCGGATGCGGTACAATAGACGGACGCTTGGTATATATCTTCGCACAGGACTTTACCGTTAACGGCGGTTCTCTGTCAGAGACCATGGCGCAGAAGATTTGCAAGGTTATGGACATGGCCATGAAGATGGGCGCACCTGTAATCGGCATCAACGACTCCGGCGGCGCGCGCATCCAGGAAGGCATCTGCGCACTGGCCGGATTTGCCGAAATCTTTGAGCGCAATATCCTCGCTTCTGGCGTAATCCCGCAAATCAGCGGTATATTCGGCCCGTGCGCCGGTGGTGCGGTTTACTCTCCTGCACTGACTGACTTCACGCTGATGATGGAGAACACGTCTTACATGTTCCTCACCGGCCCGAAGGTCGTAAAGACCGTAACAGGCGAGGACATCGACCAGGAACACCTCGGAGGCGCAAGCGTTCACTCAACGAAGAGCGGCGTGACGCACTTCACGGCAAAGACCGAAGAGGAGGCGATGGAAATGATAAAGACGCTGTTGAGCTACATACCGTCGAACAACATGGAGGAAGCTCCGCGCAAGGAGTGCACCGACCCCATCAACCGCATGGAGGACTCTCTCAACGAAATCATACCCGAAGACCCCAACCAGGCATACGACATGTACAAGGTTATCGGCGCAATCGTTGACAACGGAGAGTTCTTTGAAGTGCAGCCCAAGTTCGCAAAGAACATCATCGTAGGCTTCGCGCGCTTCAACGGACAGAGCGTCGGCATCGTGGCTAACCAGCCTTCATGCTACGCCGGAGTGCTTGACGTAAACGCAAGCCGCAAGGGCGCACGCTTCGTCCGCTTCTGCGATGCGTTCAACATTCCTATCGTAAGCCTCGTTGACGTGCCCGGCTTCCTTCCCGGTACAGGCCAGGAGTACAACGCTGTCATCCTGCACGGAGCACAGCTGCTCTACGCTTACGGAGAGGCTACCGTGCCCAAGGTTACAGTCACGCTGCGCAAGAGCTACGGCGGAAGCCACATCGTCATGGGATGCAAGCAGCTGCGCACCGACATCAACTACGCATGGCCCTCGGCTGAAATCGCCGTCATGGGCGCAAGCGGTGCCGTAGCGGTGCTCTGCGCTAAAGAGGCTAAAGAACACGAAGACCCCAAGGCGTTCCTCGCAGAGAAGGAAGAAGAGTACACCGAAATGTTCGCCAACCCGTATCAGGCTGCCAAGTATGGCTATATCGACGATGTAATCGAGCCGCGCAACACGCGCTTCCGCATCTGCCGCGCATTGGCCCAACTGGCAACAAAGAGGGACGGACTGCCTGCAAAGAAGCACGGCAACATCCCGATGTAATGTTTCCAACATTAAAAATCAACGACAATGGACAAAAACGAGGTTTATGCCGCCATTGCATTGGCGTTGCATGAGTTTAACGGTAACAATGTGCATGACAAGGAAGCCGGCATCATAACCATAAAGGAGAGACACTCCGAATGGGAGATGCACTACCTTAACATGACACAACATCCTTAAAAACACCAAGTCATGAAAGAATATAAATATACAATAAACGGCAACAAATACGAAGTGACCATTGCCGGCATCGAGGACAATATAGCGAACGTGGTTGTCAACGGCGAAGAGTATAAGGTTGAAATGGAAAAAGAACCTGAACCCCAGAAGAAAAAAGTCGTTGTAAAACCCGTTGCACAGCAACCGGCGGAAACACAGGCTCCGGCAGAAGGAGGCAGCGCACGCGTGAACATGAACAACGCGATAAAATCACCACTGCCTGGCGTCATCACCGAAATCAAGGTTGCCGTAGGCGACGAGGTCAAGGAAGGAGACACCGTAGTAGTGCTCGAGGCAATGAAAATGGCAAACAACCTTGACGCCGAAAAGGGCGGAAAGGTTACGGCCATACTTGTAAAAGAGGGAGAAAGTGTCATGGAAGACACCCCGCTCGTTGTAATAGAATAAACAAATCTATAAAACAACAATACAAAAGCGGCAGGGATACTAACATTTCCCTGCCGCTTTCGTATTGTCAGTTTCCCACATTCTGCATTAACAACTGCATTGGTTGTTTTCCTGGAACAAAGCCATCCTACGGTCAAGCTCGCCAATCTGGCGGTCTTCCACAAAAGAAGTACATATACGCAAGCCTTGCTGGCTGCTGCCTGTGGTTGAAAGACATATGGCACTGACACCGTAGTACATCAGTTCATGGGCAAGCTGTCCGCCAGTCATGCCTGGATAACCGATAGTAAAATAGAATCCGTCGGCAATGTCTTCATCAAGGTCTTTATCATAGACCACATGGAAGCCGTGGCGCAGGAACACTTCTTTCAACTTACGTGCACGCTCGCCATATATACTGACATCATGACGGAAATCATAAACGCCGTCAGAAGCCGCCTTCATCATTGCCGCCATTGCATACTGTGCGCTATGGCTGGTACCCGACGACAAGGCGTAAAGCATACGGGTGGAATACACAAGCCCGAAAGGCAGTCCTTCATATCTGGCATCCAAGTCTGCATAATGCCGCTTGAACAACTTGTCGCAAATGCAAACAACACCAATGCGCTCGCCTGCGTAACTGAACGCCTTGCTGCCGCTGATGAACATCATGTAGTTGTCCGTATAACGGGCGACCGTAGCCTGATAAGGCGGACTGAAAGGTGTACTTAGCTGTTTGCGGAAATCCATTGCGAAATAGGCAAGGTCTTCCATCACGATTACATCATACTTGGTTGCAAGCGCCCCTATCGTTTCCAATTCGTCCTCACCAAAGCATATCCACGACGGATTGTTAGGATTACTGTACACTATGGCGCAGACATTGCCACGACTAAGGTATTCTTCCAGTTTAGCCCCGAGCTTGTCGCCACGGTAGTCGTAAACGTCAAATGTCTCATATTTGACACCAAGCACCTGCAACTGCATCTTTTGCACAGGGAAACCGGGGTCGATGAATAGTACCGTGTCCTTACGTTTGTCGGCCTGCGAACATGTAAGGAAAGCTGCAAAAGTGCCTTGCATACTTCCACATACAGGCACACAACTCTCTGCCAATACATCAACACCGATAAAAGCCTTGACGAAGCGGGACGCTTCCTTCTTCAGTTCAGGATTACCTTGTATGTCAGGATACGAATGGGCTATACCGTCGCGCAAAGCCTTGACTTGCGCATCTACACCAATTTGCGATGCAGGAAGTCCGGGTATGCCCATCTCAAACTTGATAAATTCCACTCCTGACTTCGCCTCCGCATAAGCGGCAACAGCCTTGACTTCGCGTATCGTGGCCTTTTCAAAGTCCTGTATGCCAAAATCATGAATGGCATTGTCTATAAGTTCCCTACTTATAGGTGTTTTCAGATTGTCAATGGATTTTCCCATAATTCATCTATTAATGCCGTTGCTTGCTCCTATTTCAAGAGCTTTTATGTTCGCATCAACAACGATGTCCCCCTTACGGGCAAACACGGTCCGCACCGCCTGTTCTATCTTGTCGCGGTCGATGCCAATTGCCTTCATTGCCGCACCCAACAAAATCATGTTGGCCGAACGTGGCACACCGTTATCTTTTGCAAGTTTCTCAATGTCAATCATTACAACATTGTCCAACTTTGAATACTCTTCCTTTATACGCTCCATATCCGGATAATTCGGTATGTTGACAAAAGGAACGCTTGACGTTATTATCCATCCGGTATTCTTGTTGAGGTAAGGCAGATAACGAAGCGCCTCCATTGGCTCCATGGAAATTATGACATCAACCTGCCCTTGGGAAATCAAGTCGCTATGGATTGGCGAAGAAGAGATACGCAAATTGCTTTGCACATCACCACCACGCTGCGACATTCCATGCACTTCGGCCTGTTTGATGTTCAGACCTTCCTGCATTGCCGCTTCACCTATCACTGTCGCTATGGACAGGATGCCTTGGCCTCCTACTCCACAAAGTATAATATCTTTTTTCATTTTACCTGTCCTCCTTTCTGTTTCTTTTCCCTTAAATGCCTTTGCAATGTCTGCATACATTCACGGCACGGTATTATCACGCTCACTCCATGGTAATTTATCTCGTCACGGATTAGCCGTTCAATCTCCGGCATGTTCTTTGGTAAAGGTACAACGGTCTTCAGATGCTCGTCATCCAATCCCAAACCGCGGCAGATTGCTTCGAGCTTGTTAGTTCCGGCGGAATCTTGTCCGCCAGTCATGGCAGTTGTAAGATTGTCGCTTATTATTACCGTTATGTCTGAATTTTCATTGATTGCGTCAAGCAAACCAGTCATACCTGAATGCGTAAAGGTTGAATCACCTATAACAGCAACGGCAGGCCACTGCCCAGCATCAGCAGCACCTTTTGCCATTGTAATGCTGGCACCCATATCAACAGTAGAATGCAATGCCCTGTATGGCGGCAACGCGCCAAGCGTATAGCAACCGATGTCTCCGAATACACGCGCGTTAGGATATTCCTTAAGCACATCGTTCAGAGCTGCATACACGTCCCTGTGCCCACAACCTTGGCACAATGCAGGCGGACGGGGCACTGTATTCTCGCTTTTTGCATACCCCTCACAAGCTTGCAGCCCCAAAGCCTTCTTCAGGATGTCAGGCGTAAGTTCTCCTGTACGCGGTAAGTCGCCTGTTAGTTTACCCTTGATTACGGCATTGCCTGGCATGATACCGTTCAGCGCGTCTTCTATAAAAGGCTGTCCTTCTTCAACTACAAGCACGCTGGCACACTCTTCGGTCATCCTGCGTATCAGCTTCTTTGGCAAAGGATAATGGCTTATCTTCAATACAGGGAACGGGCATCCGTCAGGATAACACTCATTCAGGTAGTTGATGCCGATGCCGCTTGCTATGATGCCTTGCGAATGGTCTGACGCATCGATGTAACGGTTATATCGGCTTTCCACGGCGTCTTGTTCAAGCTTTGCCTGTTGTGACGTTACAATGTCGTTGCGACGGCGGGCCATGGCAGGCAGCAATACCCAATCGTTTGACTTGGCATCGTAATTCAGCGGATTTTGCGCCCTTTGCCCGTCGTTGATTTCTACCACCGCCCTGCTGTGCGCCATCCTGGTTGTTACACGCATCAATATAGGCAAATGAATGGCCTCGCTATAGTCAAAGGCGAAGTGTACCATGTCATAAGCCTCTTGCTGACTTGAAGGTTCGAGGCATGGTATCATGGCAAACTTCGCATAAAAGCGGCTGTCCTGCTCATTCTGCGACGAGTGCATCGACGGGTCGTCGGCTACAAGTACGATTATGCCGCCGTTCGTCCCAGTCATTGCAGAGTTTACAAACGGGTCGGCGCACACATTCAAACCCACATGTTTCATGCAGACCAAGGCACGCTTGCCCATGAACGACATGCCAAGCGCTTCCTCCATCGCCGTCTTCTCGTTGGCCGACCATCTTCTGTGGATGTTGCGTTCCTTTGCTGCCGGAGAATTCTGGATATATTCGGTTATCTCCGTCGACGGTGTTCCCGGATATGCGTAAACACCGCTTAGACCAGCATCTATCGCCGCTTGGGCGATAGCTTCGTCTCCCAATAATAGCTTTTTCATCATATTAGATTTTAACAACTTATATTACATGCATGTTTTTCATTCAAAAGAAAACTGTTTGCCGGACAACATTCCATAACGGCTGGAATGCCTGTCCGACAAACAATTTGTGCCAATCACTTTACAGTGACTTCAAGCGGAGCGCGCAAAGCCACAAGAGTTTCTTCCGCACGCAGTTTCCATTCATTCAGCGTGCGCACGTCATTCTTGCTCCATGCCGAACCGAAATAATAGGTATATTTCATGCCTGGCTTATATGAAACGACACCTACCCCATGGCCGGAGTTACCGTTTGACGGAGTATCGTACATCATCGCCTTCGTTGTTTTCACGCCATTGGGGAACAACACACCTACGTAAATCTGGAAATTCTGCTTTGTAGGATTGTCCGTCGGGTCGGCATAAAGCACGTAATCGCTGCCATAAAGCACGCTCTTTGTGTCTTCACTATGAATTACAATGCCTGCCGCCAAGTCGCGCTGTGCCGTCAAACCGTCATACCATACAGTCATCTTGTTGAAGTTGCTGCCCTTGTCGCAGCTTATGATACGGTGTTCAACAACATTCTTGTCGCTGCCGATGGTGAAAGGGTTGTACTCCAGCTGCACCGTAAAGCGCAACGGGCCGTTGTCCAATATCTTATAAGTCTTGTAACAATAAGGCAGCACCATCTCGCCGCCGTCCATCAACGCCGGCGCACCGCAACCCAGCGTAGGGCCGACCTTGTAGCAATCGAGGCCGTAACCGTGGTCGAAGTGGTATGTCGTTTCCTGCTGCATCTCAAGAGCCTCTTCCTCTTTCCCTGCCTTCTTAAGCTCCTCTATTTTCGCGTGGTTCGACAGTTCCGTGTCATATCGTTTCTCAACCTCAAGGTCGGGAGTGTTCTTCACCCAGACATCAACGCCATAAGCCTTTTCGCCTGTACGCTGCAAGGCCGGGCCATACACCCTGTATGCCGTGCGGTCGTTCTCCCAGGCGATGTCGTCCACACGCTCCGGGTATTGCCTTCCGCATACATACGCCTTCATCGGTTTCGGCGTGCCGGGCATTATTGTAAAGTCGGCCGTGCCGTTGGGGCGCACGCTCGCGTCAATCAGCAGCTTGCCGTCATACGTAATCTGGTATGCCACTTGCTGCCCGAGCGCATTCTTCACTATGAACGCTCCGCCTTCCTTTATTCCGAGACGCGCGTAAACATCGCCTACGGGGATTTCCACAAGCTCCTGCCGCTGCAAGTCTGAACTATTTGACACCGTTACCGTTACATTCCCGGCACTGGCTGAAACAGGTGCAAGCATAAGCCCGAGCACCAAAGCGTAAAATGATTTTGATTTGTTCATATCCGTTTTTATTGTATATTTGTACGTTTCTTACTTCAAGTTGTCAATAAAGAACTGCGTTATCTGCCTGAACAGGTGGTTACGCGTATTGCCGCCATAAATGCTGTGGTTGCGGTTCGTGTAGACGTTCATCTTGAAGTCCTTGTCCGCCTGTACCAGCGCTTCAGCGTATTCAAACGTGTTTTGCGGATGTACGTTGTCGTCGGCAAGGCCGTGGCAGAGCAGCAACGCTCCGTGCAGCTGGCCTGCACGCTTTATCGGGTTGATGTCATAGCCCGACGGGTTCTCCTTGGGCGTACGCATATACCTTTCCGTGTACACCGTGTCGTAATAACGCCAGTCTGTCGGCGGAGCTACCGCCACTCCGGCCTTGAACACTCCGCGCCCTTCGCTCATGCTCATAAGCGTGTTAAAACCGCCGTAGCTCCAGCCCCATATTCCTATATTGTCTTTATCAACGTAGGGCAACGAGGCAAGATAGAGGGCAGCCTCCACCTGGTCTTTCGACTCCATGTCGCCGAGCTTCATGTACGTACACTTCTCGAAGTCAGCGCCACGTCCGCCTGTTCCGCGTCCGTCAACGCAGACGAGGATGAAGCCTTGCTGCGCGAGACTCTCGTCAAACAAAGCTCCCTGCCCCATCGAGCCGATGTTCCATGAGTTCACAACCTGCTGGCTTCCCGGTCCGCTGTATTGCCACATTATCACAGGATACTTCCTGTTTGCGTCAAAACCGGCAGGCTTTACCATCACTCCGTTAAGCTCAACGCCCTCTGATGTCTTGAAACTAAAGAATTCCTTTTCCGGCAGGTTGTATGATGCAAGTTTACCTTTCAGTGCCTTGTTGTCGAGCAACGTTACAATCTTCTTGCCTGCATTGGTGCAAACCGTGTATTCGTAAGGAGTGTTGCGGTCGCTCCACGAGTTGATGAAATACTTGTAGCCAGTGCTGAACACTGCGCTGTTCCATCCTTCCGCCGGGGTAAGGCATTCGGTCTTGCCGTTCTTGCCTGTCACATACACCTCGCGGTTCATCGGGTTCTTGCCTGCCGCCTGGTAATATACGTCGCCCGTGCGCTCGTCGTAACCGTACACCTCCGTCACTTCGCCTGCGCCCTTTGTCAGCTGGCCTTGCAGCTGTCCGGTCATGCTGTACAGGTACAGCTGCATCTTGCCGCTCCTGTCGCTCGGCAGCAATATATGGCTTGCGGTCACCTGCACGCCGTCAAGCACCTCTTCCTTCACATACCTTGGCACGCTCTCGTCAATGAGCAGTTTTGCCACCGTGCTGCGCGGATTTACCGCATACAGGCACAGCTTGTCCTGATGGCGGTTCATCGTGTAGACTATTATCTTACCGGCGTCGGCCGTCGCCTTTATCCTCGGTATGTAGCCGTCGGCGTCAAGCGGCACTTGCATGGTGCGTGTCTGGCGCGACTGCGTGTCGAAGCTCATCACCGCCACCCTTGAATTGTCAGCCCCGGCCTTGGGGTACTTGTACGAATACAGCCCCGGATATTCGGCATACTCGCTCTTTTCAGGCGCCAGTCCCTTGTACATCTGGAGCTGGTACATCGGCACTTTGCTCTCGTCAAACCTTATCCAGCACAGCATCGAGCCGTCGGCGTTGAACGTAAGTGCGCTGTTGAAGGCAAACTCCTCCTCATACACCCAGTCGGGCACGCCGTTTATTACGCCGCCCGGCTTGCCGTCTTTCGTCACCTGGCTCTCCGAGTTACCGTAAAGCAGCTTTATCAGGTATATGTTGTTCTCCCTCACGAAAGCCACCTTCAGGCCGTCGGGCGACCATACGGGCGACTGCTGCGGCCCTCCGTCAGAAAGGCGTTCGAGTCTGCGGTCGGCTATGTTATATATATAATAGGTGGCCGTGAACGAGCGGCGGTAAATCCTCTCCGTCTTGGTCTGTATAAGCATCTTGGTCTCGTCGGGGCTCATTATGTAGTTGTCGAAGCCGTCGACGCTCTCGCCTACCGTGTTGTTCACATCAAACAGCACGCCCGTGCGCTTGCCTGTCTTGTATGAATACTTTTCAACCTTCTTGCCGTCTTTGCTTATCATGGCGTAGCTCTCGCCGTCTTTCAGCGGCGTCACCGCGCTAAGGCGTTCCGCCGCAAACTTGCCTGCTGCTATGTCTTTTATTGAAAGCATATCCTGCGACATCGTACTGCTTACGGCCATGAACAACGCCGCACACATTACAAAAAACTTTCTCATCGTTATTTTTCTGGTTAATTTTCGGGCAAAGATAACTAAAAAACACTACATTTGCACCTGCAACTGATTTAATTAATATTAATGGAAATGAAGAATGAGCAACAAATAATAATGAATAATGAAAAATGAATAATGAATAATGAAAAATGAATAATGAAAAATGAATAATGAATAATGAATAATGAATAATCAGGCATATGACACAACATAATCAACAAGAAAATTATTCATTTTTCATTATTCATTTTTAATTATTCATTTTTAATTTTGAATTTTTAATTTTGAATTTTTAATGCTTCCATACAACGACTACGGCACATGGCTGCGCTCGCGCTTCCCGTTCAAGGTACAAAAGATTTCGGTCGACGCTGGCTTCACCTGCCCCAACCGCGACGGCCGCATAAGCCGTGGAGGATGTACCTTTTGCAACAACGACACGTTCAACCCGTCTTACTGCAACAAGGACGCGTCCGTAAGCGAACAGCTTGAAACGGGCAAACGCTTCTTTGCGCACAAATACCCCGACATGCGTTACCTGGCTTACTTCCAGGCATTCACCAACACTTACGCGCCGCTCGACACGCTGAAACGCCTCTACGAGGAGGCTTTGAGTACGGACGGCGTGGTCGGAATCGTCATCGGCACGCGCCCCGACTGTGTCTGCCCTACCCTGCTCGACTATCTCGCCACGCTTGCACGGCAGACGTTCGTCTCCGTAGAATACGGAATAGAGAGCACCAACGACGCTACCCTAAAACGCATCAACCGCGGCCACACCTTCGACTGCGCACGCCGCGCCATAGCCGACACCGCCGCGCGAGGCATCGTAACCGGCGGCCACGTCATCCTCGGACTGCCCAGAGAAGACCGCGAGGAGAGCCTGCGGCAGGCCGGCACTATATCGGCTACGGCTCTCCACACGCTGAAAATACACCAGCTGCAAATAATCCGCGGCACGCGCCTCGCCCGCGAATACGCCGAGCAACCCTTCCACTTGTATTCGCCCGATGAATACATCGGTCTGCTTACCGAATACATACGCCGCCTGCGCCCCGACATCGTGCTCGACCGCTTCACGTCCCAGTCGCCATCCGACATGCTCGTCGCACCGCGATGGGGACTGAAAAACCACGAGTTCGCCAACCTGCTCGCCAACCACATGCGCCGCACAGGGGCGCGCCAAGGCCAGCTGTACACCGGCGGCGGCCAAGGCTGACCGCCGCACTCCTGCATCTTCGCGTAATTTGAAAATTATCTTTCAATCTTTCATCATAAGCGGTAACACGCTGGTTTTCAGCACGTTCTATGGTGAAAGATGACTGTCGGCATCTTTCACCATCCTTCATCAGCCGATGAAAGATGGTGAAGGATACAGCATACCATCTTTCACCGGCTAACACTCTAACTTAAAACGAGTTATCACTTATGGTGAAAGATTGAAGGATAAACGTCCGTAACTGAAAGATTGAAAAATCAACGGCCTCGTTGTTTAGGTTCATCCACACATCTGTTGGATGAAATAAAAACATTTGTTCATTATTTAATCATTACCGTCAATGAAT
>CAKZVT010000039.1 GCA_937922435.1 uncultured Prevotella sp.
CGGCGTGCGGACATAATGAATTATGTCCCTACAAAGGATGTTTTCTTATACCGAATTCATATTAACCCAACAAAGAACATCAACAAAGCATACCAAGCCCCCTCCCTTCGGGAGGGCTGGGGTGGGTGTCAGGTGTTCGGGATGGGTTCCATAACAAAAACGGAAGCCGCTATCACTCCTGACGGCGGCTCCCTTCTTCACGTTAGTATGTTATGAAAATTTGAGAGAATTGAAGCTTCACAGCTTCGTTGTTTTGTTTTATTAAACACTGTTTTATAGAGAAAGCATAGAAAATTGTCTTATTTCAGTACGTTGGCCGTTGCCGGGGCGCGCTTCAGCGAGTCCACCTTTACGGTGTCACCCATGGCGACCGACGCTCCTTCGTGCGCCTGCTGGTATGCCGACATATTGGCTTCGGGCTTCACGTCGCCCGTGAAAGCCACCTGTGCGGCGTTGCCGAGCGTAAGGAAGATGGCTACCATCGCAGCGGCCTTGAACAGCGGAACGAGCCTTTGGCGGAAACTGATTGTGCGTGCGCGGAGCATTCCCGGCTCTTCGACAATGGCCTCCAGGCGTGCGTCGAAGTCGTCGCCGAGGGTGTCGGCGGCCTTCTGCGCCTCGCCGTAACAGAACAAAGCCTTGTACTTGGCGAGGCTTGCCGGCACTTCCTTCTGGCTGAAGAATGTGCGGAGGATTTGCTCCTCTTCAAGCGTAGTGCCGCAGTTCCAATAGCGTTCCAGCAGCTGTTCTATGTATTTATAGTCCATATCCTTCGATTTCGTTGTACTTTTGTTTCACCGCCTGGCGTGCGCGGAAGATGTTGACCTTGACCTGTTCCTCGGTGATACCGAGCACCTGGGCTATTTCCTTGTAGCTTTTCCCCTCGAAGTCGCGCAGCTGCATGCAGCTCCTTTGCTTCTCGGGCAGGCTGTCAATGATGCGTCTCACCTGCTCCACCCTGTCCTTTTGCGCCGTGCGCTCGTAAGGGTTGTGCCCCGGGTCGGGAGCGGAGGTCTCGTCGTCGCCGAGCGGCTGGCTGTCAGCTCCTGCCTTTTTCAGCCTGTCCAAAGACAGGTTGCGGCATACGGTAAGGCTGAAAGCCTCGATGGAGTCGATGTCTTGCCAGTCGTCGCGCCTGTTCCATACTTTGAGCAGCGTGTCCTGCACGATGTCTTCCGCCTCCTCGCGGTTGAGGGTAATCCTCAAGGCCAAGCGGTAGAGCATGTTCTTTAGCGGCAACACGTCGTTGCGAAAACTGATTTTTTCCATCTGCCCTCTAATTGAATGACGATTTACGGTTAGAAAAGTTACAGCTATCTTGTGATTATTTTGCTATTTAACTGTTTTTAAGAGAATAGATATTATGGGAGGGATGAGCCGAATTAGCCGAATTAACCCAATGGACATTACAAGCCGTTGGCGGCCTGCCGCTAAGCGGCTGATAATCAGACGGATTGCAAAAGGCCGTCTTTCAGGCTGCAAAAGACGGCCTTTTAGAGTGTAAAAGGTGGCCTTTTGCAAGGCGAAAGGCCATGAATTGCAACGGCCTAAGGCACAATCATCGTGCCGTGCCGCCCGTCGATGGCCGTCGAAAGGGTGATGTTGACGCGGCTGACGCCTGCCGAGATGGCGCTGAAAGCGTTTTCCAGCTTCGGCAACATGCCGCCCGACACCGTACCGTCGGCCGCAAGCCGCTCGAAGTCTTGGCGCGTAATGACGGGTATGAGGCTCGCATCGTCGTCGGGGTCGGCCAGCACGCCGGGCTTCTCAAAGCAGTACACGAGCGTAACGTCGTAACGTGCGGCCAGGGCCTTGGCCGCCTCGCCGGCTATAGTGTCGGCGTTGGTGTTGAGCATCTGGCCGCGACCGTCGTGCGTAAGCGGCGCAAGCACCGGCACAAGTCCTTCCTCGATGAAGTGCGCGAGGCGTTCGCCGTCGACGCGCTCCACGTCGCCCACAAAGCCGTAATCCACGTCCTTGACGGGCCGCCGGTGTGAGAGTATTACGCCGCCGTCGGCCCCGGTCAGGCCGATGGCGTCAACTCCGCAGGCTTGCAGGCGCGCAACGACGTTCTTGTTAACCAGTCCGCCGTAGACCATCGTCACCACTTCGAGCATGGCCTGGTCGGTAATGCGCCGTCCGCCCACCATCTGCGTCTCCACGCCCAAGCGCGAGGCGATGGCCGTAGCGCGCCGTCCGCCGCCGTGTATGAGCACCTTGCGCCCGTCAATCAAGGCGAAAGCGGCCAGCAGGGCGTCGAGCCGCGCGTCGTCCTCAACCACGGCTCCGCCTACTTTTACTAAGGTAAGGGGGTGTTTCATTTATTTTTTCTTTTGAAGTTAAAGGAGTTAAAGAAGTTAAAGGAGTTAAAGACAATAGTTTTGCAAACCGCGTCGCTTCTACAAAGCAGCTCATTGCTATGCCCTTGTTGCGAAAATCAAAGCTATTGTCTTTAACTCCTTTAACTTCTTTAACTTCCTTAACTCCTTGTTGTTTTACTCCAAATAAGTATATCCGTAGAGGCCGGAGCGGTAGTTGGAAAGGAACTCCTTGCCCTCCTCGAGCGATATTTTGCCCTCCTTGACGCTCTTCGCCACCCACACTTCGAGCTGGCGGACGAGCTTCTTCGGGTTGTACTGCACGTACTCCAGCACCTCCTCGACGGTCTCGCCGTCGAAAATCTGGTCGATGTGATACTTGCCGTCCTTCACCGTTATGTGCGCGGCGTTGGTGTCGCCGAAGAGGTTGTGCATGTCGCCCAGTATTTCCTGGTAAGCTCCTACGAGGAACACGCCGAGGTAGTAAGGCTCGTTCTTGCGCGGCGTATGCACCGGCAGTATGTTCGAAATGTTGCGGTTGGTGACGAAGTTTGTTACTTTTCCGTCGCTGTCGCACGTTATGTCTTGCAGTGTCGCACTGCGCGTAGGCCGCTCGTTGAGCCTCTGCAGCGGCACGATGGGGAATATTTGGTCGATGGCCCAGGCATCAGGCAGCGACTGGAACAGCGAGAAGTTGCAGAAGTATTTGTCGGCCAACAGCTTGTCAAGCCCCTTCAGTTCCTCGGGGATATGCTTCAGCCGCTTGGCTATTGAGTTGATTTCGCGGCACACGCTCCAGTACATCCGCTCTATCTCGGCACGCGTCTTGAGGTCAACCATGCCGTGCTCGAACAGGTCGAGGGCGTCCTCTCGGATTTGCTCCGCGTCGTGCCAGTCCTCCAGCATGGTGCGCGGATTGAGGTTGTCCCAGATGTCGTAGAGGTCTTTCACGAGCTTGTGGGAGTTATCCGTAGGCTCATACTCCTCGTCCATCTCGGGCAGCGAGGCCGTCTCGAGCACGTCGATGACGAGCACCGAGTGGTGTGCCGAGAGCGAACGGCCGCTCTCCGTGATGAGGTTGGGGTGCGGAACGCCGTAATGGTCGGCAGCCTCGACGAAGGTATAGATGCAGTCGTTGACGTATTCCTGGATTGAATAGTTGACGCTGCTCTCGCTGTTGGGCGAGCGCGTGCCGTCATAGTCAACGCCAAGTCCGCCGCCGCAGTCAACGAAATCGACGTTGTAGCCCATCTTGTGCAGCTGTATGTAGAACTGCGAAGCCTCCTTCAGGGCGGTCTGTATGCGGCGTATTTTGGTGATTTGGCTGCCTATGTGGAAGTGGATTAGGCGCAGGCAGTCCTTCATGTCCTTCTTTTCAAGTATTTCAAGGGCCGAAAGCAGCTCGGAGCTTGTCAGTCCGAACTTGCTGGCGTCGCCGCCGCTCTCCTCCCACTTGCCGCTGCCCGACGAGGCCAGCTTAATCCTTATGCCGAGGTTGGGGCGCACGCCCAGCTTCTTGGCGGCGCGGCTTATGATGTCGAGTTCGTTCAGTTTCTCCACCACGATGAAGATTCTCTTGCCCATCTTCTGCGCCAGCAGCGCCAGCTCTATGTAGCTCTGGTCCTTGTAGCCGTTGCATATTATGAGCGAGTCGCTCTGGCACTGCACTGCGATTACGGCGTGCAGCTCGGGCTTCGAGCCGGCCTCGAGGCCGAGGTTGAACTTGCGTCCGTGGCTGATTATTTCCTCGACGACGGGCTGCATCTGGTTTACCTTGATGGGATAGATTATGAAGTTCTCCCCCTTGAACCCGTATTCCTCCGACGCTTTCTTGAAACAGCTCCACGTCTTCTCAATCCTGTTGTCGAGTATGTCGGGGAAGCGCAGCAGCACCGGCGGTGTCACGTCGCGCAGGGAAAGTTCGTCCAGCACGTCGTGCAGGTCTATTTGCACGTTGTCCTTGCACGGGCTTACGTACATGTCGCCGCGTTCGTTGATGCCGAAGTAGGATGTTCCCCATCCGCTGATGTTGTAAAGCTCGTTAGAGTCTTCAATCGTCCATTTCTTCATTTAGGTGTGGTTGTGTTATGTTAACTTGTTTTATTCCTTCGTTTATATGGCTCCGGCGTAAGCGACTGTAAGTCAAGCACTTGGCCGAGCCGTGCCGCCTGCGTTGCAAAAGGCCGTCTTTTGGCCTGCAAAAGGCGGCCTTTTACAAGGCAAAAGACGGCCTTTCGGAATGCCGTTTGCCTCCTTTTGCGACATACTGTGCCACCGCCGTCCGAATAAGCCGTGGCGAGTATGCTATATGCCGAGCATCGAGCGCAGCCTCTCCACCGACACTTTTATTTTCTCGTAGTTGTCAAGCAGGTTGACGTCGAGCACATGGCGCGCCTTCATGTAAAACTGTTCGCGGTGCGCCAGCTGCTCCGTCACGAAGCCGAGCAGCTCCTCCGGCGTCTTGCCTTCGAGCAGCGGACGGCGCGTCTTGCCCATACGCAGGTGGGCGCAAAGCACCTCTGGCGACGCTTTCAGGTAGACGGTGTCGCCCTGGGCGTTCATGTAGTCCATGTTGTCGAAGAAGCACGGCGTGCCTCCTCCGCAGCTGATGATGACGTCCTCGAACTCCGCCGCCTCGTGCAGCATCGTCCTTTCGATGCGGCGGAAGCCGTCTTCGCCGCGCTCGGCGAAGAGCTGCGGCACGGTCTTGCGCATGCGTCCCTCTATGTACCAGTCGAGGTCGTAGAACGGCATACCCAGCTCCTTGGCCAGCGCCTTGCCCACGGTGGTCTTGCCGGCGCCCATGTATCCTACGATGATGATGCGTCTCACCGCTTACTTTTTCTTCGAGTTGTTTATTACGTCCATGCACTCCTCGAGCGTAAGTTCCGCCGCGCGGTCGTGCATTGCCTTGGGCAGGCGGTAGTTCTTGCCGTCATACGAGAGGTAAGGGCCGTAACGTCCGTTCATCACTTCGAGCTTAGGCTCGTCGTCGAACGCCTTGATGTGGCGTTGCGTCTCCTGCTGGCGTTTCTTCAGAATAAGCTCCACGGCGGCGTCGAGGGTCAGCGTCATGGGGTCTTCGCCCTTGGGTATGGAGACGTACTTCTTGTCGTGCATGACGTAAGGGCCGAACCTTCCGGCTCCGATTACTACGGGCGTGCCCTCGAACTCGCCGACGGTGCGCGGCAGGCGGAACAGCTCCAGCGCCTCGTCGAGCGTGATTGTCTCCATGCTCTTGTCGGCAGGCAGCTGGGCGAAGCGCGGTTTTTCCTTATCCTCGGCCTTGCCGATTTGCACCACGGGGCCGAACCTTCCTATTTTGACGAACACGGGTTTGCCCGTGCCCGGCTCCTTTCCAAGCTCGCGCTCGCCAGCCTTGTGCTCCTCGCGGGCGTTCATCGTCTTCTCCACGGTCGGCTCGAAGCGGTTGTAAAAGTGTTCGAGCATGTCGGTCCACCGGGCTTTTCCCTCGGCGATGGTGTCGAACTGCTGTTCCACTTTGGCCGTGAAGTTGTAGTCCATGATGGTGGGAAAATACTTCATCAGGAAGTCGTTTACCACCATTCCTATGTCGGTAGGCAGCAGCTTGCCTTTCTCGCTGCCGGCCATCTCGCTCTTTGTATGGTTAGTCAAGCCGCTGCTTGTGAGCACGTCAACCGTATAACGGCGCTCCTCGCCCTTCTTGTCGCCCTTCTGCACGTACTCGCGCTGCTGTATGGTGCTGATGGTGGGGGCGTATGTTGACGGTCGGCCGATGCCCAGCTCTTCAAGTTTGCGCACGAGGCTGGCCTCGGTATAGCGCACAGGGCCTTGCGTGAAACGCTGCGTGGCGGTTATTTCGTCGCGCTGTAGCGGCTCTCCCTCCGTCATCGGGGGCAGCATGTGCGAATCTGTATCCTGGTTTTCGCCCTCGTCGTCGGACGACTCGCGGTAGACTTTCAGGAAGCCGTCGAACTTAACAACCTCGCCGTTTGCCACAAACTGTTCCTCCGCATTGTCCATGCTTATGGTCGCGGTGGTCTTCTCGAGCAGCGCGTCGGCCATCTGGCAGGCCGCCGTGCGCTTCCAGATAAGGTCGTAGAGGCGCTTCTCCTGCTGCGTGCCGTCGATGGTAGTGTCGGCCATGTACGTGGGGCGTATGGCCTCGTGAGCCTCCTGCGCGCCCTTTGAATGGGTGTGGTACTGGCGCGGACGGCTGTACTCCGCACCCCAGTGCTTGGTTATTTCTTCCTTGCTTGAGTTGATGCAGAGCGACGACAGGTTGACCGAGTCGGTACGCATGTAGGTTATGCGTCCGTTCTCGTAGAGGTGCTGGGCCACCATCATTGTCTGCGACACGGTGAAACCGAGCTTCCTTGCGGCCTCCTGTTGCAGGGTGGAGGTGGTGAACGGTGGCGCGGGCGTGCGCCTCATGGGCTTCTTCACCACGGTTGACACGGTGTATTTTGCCGTCTTGCACTTGTCGAGGAAGTCCATAACCTCATCGCGTGTGGCGAAGCGCTTGTCAAGCTCCGCCTTCACTTCGGCCTTCTGCCCGTCGGCCGTCGGCACGGTGAACACGGCGTTCACGCGGTAATACGTCTCGCTCTTGAACGCCTGGATTTCCCTCTCGCGCTCTACGATGAGCCTTACGGCCACACTCTGCACGCGGCCTGCCGAGAGCGCGGGCTTCACCTTGCGCCATAGCACGGGCGAGAGCTTGAAGCCCACAAGGCGGTCGAGCACGCGGCGTGCCTGCTGCGCGTTGACGAGGTTCATGTCAAGGTGGCGCGGATGCTCGATGGCCTCGAGTATGGCCGGCTTTGTTATTTCGTGGAACACTATGCGGTTGGTCTTGTCCTCGTCGAGGCCGAGCACCTCGCACAAGTGCCACGATATGGCTTCTCCCTCGCGGTCTTCATCGCTTGCGAGCCACACCTTCTCGGAGTTCCTTGCATTGTTCTTCAGCTCGGTTACGAGCTTCTTCTTCTCTTCGGGGATTTCGTAGTCGGGCGTGAACGTCTTGGTGTCGATGCTCAATTCCTTCTTCTTCAGGTCGCGTATGTGGCCGTAGCTCGACATCACCTTGTAGTCCTTGCCCAGAAATTTCTCTATTGTCTTGGCCTTGGCGGGGCTTTCGACGATTACCAAATTCTTCTGCATGGCGTCATGTTGGGTTTTCTAATCAGGGCG
Source organism: uncultured Prevotella sp. (assembly GCA_937922435.1). Taxonomy (GTDB): domain Bacteria; phylum Bacteroidota; class Bacteroidia; order Bacteroidales; family Bacteroidaceae; genus Prevotella. The sequence goes on from CAKZVT010000039.1 coordinate 7,494, forward strand.
CAAAAGTAAGCAAAACTTTCGCCACACACCTTATATAATATGGTGAAAATGCCGTTTTTTAAGGAATATTAAGAACCAACGCGTAAACGGCTCACTATCAAGGGGTTTGCAAAAGGCCGTCTTTCGCATTGCAAAAGACGGCCTTTCAGGCGGTAAAAGGTGGCCTTTCGGAAGGCGAAAGACGGTCTTTTGAAATGAGAATGGAGAATGGAGAATTGACAATTATGATTAGCTTTGTCGGCAGACGGCCTTTAAGACGGGCATCATTTTTAATTTTTCATTTTTAATTTTTAATTCAACAAGCCACCCACCCCAACCCTCCCGAAGGGAGGGAGCTTGATATGCCTCGCTTATTACACCCTCGGCGCATCGGGCTTATTGGGCCTATCAGACCCATTGGGCTTATTTCCAAAAGCTGCTTATACGGCCAATCAGGCCCATCTGGCTTATTGATGGCTGTCCGCCCTGCGGTAAACGCAGTACAGGCTTGTCTGCTTTCCGCTTGCAGGTTCTTGCCTAATCTGCACTACGTGCATCTCGTCCTCAATGAGGCGGAGTATGCGGAACGTAGTGCCGCCCTGCGTCTCGACGAACCGTCCGTTGGCATTGAACGTATAGGCGTAGCCCGTGCGCACGGCTGCTGACGGGTCGGCGGTGCGCATAGTCTCGTAAACCGTGTCGGCGGTGATTTCATAGTCGACTGGCTTCAGCTGCGTGTCATGCGCGAAATAGTCCGCTTTCGAGTAGCGGTTGGCGAAGACCAAGGCGTGCGCCTCTGCGCACCGCCACGCCTGCCCCACGGCAAACGCGGCGAAGCCGGCCCCGGTCACTGCCTCCTGTTCGGGCAGTCGGGGATAATCTTCGTCGATGGTGTTCAGGTTGTAGGGGTAGTCTTGTTTGAGCGAAGCCTGCTCGTAGGCCGTCATGGCGCGGTAGACGGCGTAGACGTATATGTCCTCGCCGTCGGCGCGCGTGGCCTGACGCTTGATTATGCAGAGCCTGTCGGCACTTGCGCTGACAACGGTGAACACGTCGTTTTGTCCCGACACCAACTGGTTTGCGCCTTCCTTGAAAGTATATTTTTCAGCCTTGTAGCACTTCATCGGGTACGCGTCGATGCACATGTAGGTGGTGATGGAATCGCCGTCGAAGCTGTACTGCACCGGCGCGCCGCCTATAAGGCCGTCCCAATAGTCGGTTTTCACCATCGTGCCGTCGCCCTTCAGCTCGTGGCTTTCAACGTATTTCCACGCCTTGCCGTCGGTAAGGCGCGTGAAGTCGGCCTCCGACACGAACTGCACCGACGGCACTACGAGTTCTCCGTCCTCGTCGCACGACGTGAAGGAAGCAACCAAAAGGAGTAAAAACAATGACGCTATGAAATGCAAGTGTTTCATGGCCAGGAATTTAAGGGTTACGCCCGCAAATATAACCGTTTTCCCGATAAGTCGTATGAAAAACGGAAAGAAAATGCGAAAAATCGCCTTCTTTCCGTCTGAATATCAATATTTAACAAAAAACCGGGTCAGTTCTCGACTTTGAGGAACATGTCTTTAAGGTTAAGCGTTGCCTTTCGGCAGCCGTGTATGATGTCAAGGCCGGCGTTGCCGTCGTCGGGTGCAAGGGTATAGTTAGGCTCAAAGTCGACGCAAGCCTTGCCAAGGCGTATGTCAGTGCCGCCCGTCTGCACGGTGAGCGGCGGCAGGATGAAGAGCGTCTTCATGCCAACCCGGCCAATGCCGCCGCTAAGGCGCGTCACACGCGTGCCTATACTGTCGATGTCCTGCTTGTGGCGGGCGTAGTAAGAGGCGGAAAATGTAGTGGTGTTGTTGCCCGTGTCGAACATCATCTTGAGCCGCTCGCCGCCCACGTAAAGCTCTATGCGCAGGCCGTTGTTCTCGGTAAGGTAGATGTTGCGCCCCGTTTCGGGCAGTGGAGTGAACTTTGCCGGGAACACGACGCGCCCTTCCTTGGGGTAGACTTGCACCTCGCCGCAATGCCGCATGAAGTCAAGCCCTATTACGAAGTCGCCCATCAGCAGGGAGTCCATCACCATAGCGTCGTCAACACACACCACTTCGGCGTTGCGGAAGGTCATCCCTCCCACGCTGATGCTGTCTATAACGCCGAAGAAACCGTGCGTCTTGCCTGCTCCGTTGACGTTGATTGTGTCGGGCAGCAGCAGCGCTCCCACCTTCCGTGCATAGTCAAGCGAGCAGAAGGTTGTGGGGCATCCCGTGTCGAGCACAGCCTGGCAGCTGCGCCCGTTGACGCTCGCCGGTATGCAGAGCACGTAGCCGCGCTTGGCCGTGTCGCCCAAAGCAGAGAGGTCAATCTCGCGGAACTCGGCCTCAACGGCCACGTCGCGGGCCGGACGTTCAAGCGTAGAGGGCGGCAGATTGCTGCGGATGCCGTACAGATGGAGCGCGGCCTCGGGCTGGGTCAAGTCCACTTGGTCGGTCTGCGCCTTCACTTGGCTGACGAAATTGCCGACTATCTCGGCGGCCTTGGCGTAGCGTTGCCGCCTCGCCTCAGTCTGGGCTTGCACTAAAACCATGTTCTTGGTGTTGTCGAAGCCGATGTCGTCCTGGTAGTTTCGTACCAAAGAGTCAATCAGGCTGACGGCTTCGTCGTCGCGTCCGAAGTACACTGCGGCCAGCGACTCGGCCATGACGCGCAGGAACGGAGCCTGAACGGAATCCTTGAGGGTTGGGTATTCGCGCTCAATGGCGAACCAGTCAGACGTGTTGAGCATGCGTCCCACGCGCTCGTCGGCCGTCTGCGCCAGCGCAGCCGACAGGCAAAGGCACAATGAAAAGGAAAGGATTAGCCTCTTCATGACGATATGTTTATAAGAAAGTCAGCATCAATAAAAAAGTCAAGAGTCAAGAAACGCACGTTTTCTTAACTCTTAACTTTTAATTCTTAATTACTTTCAGAAGCTGCGGAGCCACGCTTTCAGGTCGAGCTGCATCTCGTTGTGGTACATGAACGAGTCGCGGTTGCCCCAGCCGTGGCCGCCAGACGGATAGACATGGAGCGTGGCAGGCACGCCGTGGCGGTACAGTTCGATGTAATAGTTGACGCCGTTGGCCGGCAGAACGCCCTCGTCATCGTCGCTCAACGCTATGAAGGCGCGCGGCGTTATGCGGCTTACTTGCAGGTCGTTGCTGAACTGCTGCTCCACTTTTTTCTTCGGTTTTACGCCGAGAAGGCTGTCATGCGAGCCTTTGTGGGTGATGTCGGGCATCATCGTTATTACTGGATAGAAGAGTATCTGGAAATTAGGCGCGGCCTCGCCTGTGGCATGCGTGGCGATGGTCGAGGCCAAATGGCCGCCTGCCGACGAACCCATTATGCCGATGTCGTCGGGCTTTATGTTCCAGTTCTGCGCGTTGCGGCGCACCAGTTTGACTGCTTCCTCGGCGTCGCCGATGGGCACTTCGCGGTCGCCATGCGGCAGACGGTACTTCAAGACGACGGCGGCTATGCCCATGTTGTTGAAGAACGGCGCCCAGTCGTGGCCCTCGTGGCCGATGGCGAGATGCGAATAGCCCCCTCCCGGGCATATTACGACGGCGCGGCCGGTGGCCGTTTCCTTCTTTGGCAGGTACACCCAAACCTTCGCCGTGTCGGCCTTGTCGGTGCTTTCAACGGGCGCTCCCTTCGGCCACAGGTTGATTTCAAACTTCTGCTGGGCGCACACCGGCAGGCAAAAGGCCGCGAGCACGGCCGCAAGAATGGTCTTCCTAACTTTCATTTTTGTCTCTATGAATGTATGATTTTGTCTCAATAATGGCTAAAAGCCTGTCTTATTGTGATTTATTAAATGTTTGTTTTGCAAATATAGACAATTTTTCCGTAATATTGCAGAATGTTTGATTATTATAACAATCTATAAATCTAAGACATCATGCGTAAACTATTTTTAATGTTTCCGATGCTTGCCGCCGCAATGACAGGCGTGCAGGCCAAGGTCAAATTGCCGCACATCATCTGCGACAACATGGTTATCCAGCAATCGACCGACGTGCGGCTGTGGGGCGCGGCACGTCCCAACGGCACGGTGAGCGTGGCCGTATCGTGGAGCGGCGACGGCTACAAGGCCAAGGCCGACGGACAAGGCAAGTGGCAACTGACGGTGAAATCGCCCAAAGCCGACGGCAAAAGGCTCTCCATCAGCTTTGACGACGGCGACGGGGCGGTCAGCGTAAAGAACGTGCTGGCAGGCGAAGTGTGGGTGTGCGCGGGACAAAGCAACATGGAGATGCCCATGAAAGGCTTTGACAACTGCCCCACGGAAGGGTATATGGACGCTATGGTCGGGGCGAGGGCCGACTCGCTAATCCACTTCGTCAAGATACCGAGCAGGATGAGCATGACGCCGCTCGACGACACCGACTGCCAGTGGAAGCAGTGCAGCCCGGAGACAATCGGCGAGGCGAGCGCGGCCGGTTACTTCTTCGCAAAGACCGTAACGCAGGCCACGGGAACGCCCGTGGGGCTGGTGATGGCCAACAAGGGCGGCTCACGCGTGGAGAGCTGGCTGTCGAGGGAGAACCTTGAGAAGTTCACCAAGGAAGACCTTGACTCGGCGGCGATGGTGAAAAAGTACAAGTGGGACTTCCACCGGCCGATGCTTTGGGGCTACGGCACGTTCTCGCCAATAGAGAAATACACCGTGAAGGGCATCCTCTTCTACCAGGGATGCTCCAACGTGGGCAACCCCGGCAACATGTACTCCGACCTGCTCGCAGTGCTTGCAAAGCAGTGGCGAACGGCGTTCGGACTGGGAGACATACCCTTTTACATCGTAGAAATTGCGCCTTACATACACGGAAACCCCGACGGCACATGGGCGGCAAAGCTCCGCGAGCAGCAGCTGCGCGCGTCAAGGATAATCCCGAACAGCGGCTTCGTATGCACGAACGACTGCGTGTACCCATACGAGCTGAACCAAATACACCCGGCAAAGAAGCGCCCCGTGGGCGAGAGGCTGGCCTACCAAGCACTCAACAAGACGTATGGGATGAAGGCAATCTGGTGTGAAAGCCCGTCGTTCAAAGAGCTGACAGTCAGCAACGACACGTGTTACGTGAAGCTGGACAACACTTACGGCGGCATGAACCGCCTGGAATACATCGACGGCTTCGAAGTGGCAGGGGCCGACAAGGTGTTCCACAAGGCAAAGGCCACGTACAACGGAGGCAAGGGAGTGATACTGACCAGCCCCGAGGTGAAGGCTCCCGTGGCGGTAAGATACTGCTTCAAGAACTTCCAAATAGGCAATTTCGCCAACATGGCCGGGCTTCCGCTCATACCGTTCCGCACCGACAAGTGGGAGGAATGAGTTAAGAATTAAGAGTTAAGATTTAAGAAAATATGCCTTGCAGACAGCCTTCAAGAGTATTTTTCTTAAATCTTAACTCTTAATTCTTAATTCTCCAAATTCTTAACTCTTAATCCTTAATTCACATGGATTTGATTGAAAAGTTTGAATATTGCCCCGTATGCGGCAGCAAGCACTTCGCGCAAAACTCGCCGAAGAGCAAGAAATGCGGCAATTGCGGCTTTGAATACTTCATGAACCCGGCTGCGGCCGTAGTGGCAATCATCACCGACGGCCGGGGCAGGCTGCTCGTGGAGCGGCGCAAGCTGGAACCGGCCAAGGGCACGCTCGACCTGCCCGGGGGCTTCGCCGACGTGGACGAGACGGTTGAAGAGGCCGTGGCGCGCGAGGTGAAGGAGGAGACCGGGCTTACGGTGACCGCACTGCGCTACCTGTTCAGCCTGCCAAACGTGTACCGCTACTCCGGCCTCGACATACAGACGCTCGACATGTTCTTCGCCTGCGAGGTGGAAGACACGGCGCGGCTCGCAGCCGGCGACGACGCCGCAGAGTGCCAATGGCTCGCTCCTGACGACGTGCACACCGAGCTGTTTGGCCTCCGCTCAGTCCGCCACGGCCTGCAACGCTGGCTCGACTCGACACGGAACGACAGGTAAGGCGGCAGCGGTTGTCTACAAACCGCTAACGTATTGACAATCAACAGGTTACGAACCGCATTGCAAAAGGCCGTCTTTTGGAAGCCAAAAGACGGCCTTTTAGCGTGCGATTGACGGCCTTTTGCAAGGCGAAATGCGGTTCATCCGCAGTTCGGGTGTATTGGCATTCGTGGCAATTGGGCCTCGAAGAGGTCCAACTATGCTTAACCGCATGTGGAGCGAAGCGGAACTTGCGGTATCCGATGGCAATCAATATCGTCCTCGAAGAGGGCGAACAGCAGGCTGCTGTTCGCCCCCTTTGGGGACGTTTGAATTGGTTTCGGCTTACCGCAAGTTCCGTTCCCTACGGTCACTCCACATGCGGTTAAGCATAGTTCGCCCCCTTCAGGGACGGGATTGGCACATATACGGCATACACCTAAACTGCGGATGACCCACGAATGTCTATTTCTTCTTGAACTCCAGGCTGCCGGGCAGCTTCTGCCACTTGCCCTTTACGGCGAACTTCAGCGTGCTGCCGCCCTTCTTCCTGTACGAGTACGTGCCGTCACGGTTCACCTTCAGTTCAGCCGTAAAGTCCTCGCTGCCGTAGTCGTTGACCACCTCTATTTCGGCCGTCCGCTCGTCTACGAGCTTCGACGCGACAATCATCCAGATTCCACGGCTCTGCGTCGAGCCGAAGTATCCGTCCATCTCGCCGAGCATGTCCTGCCCCGGCACGGTAACGTCCTTGTCATACAGGTCCATCTTGATGTAAATCTTATGCTCCTCGTCGTGAATGGTAGTGTCGAAGGGGCGTGCCTCCTGCGCCTGGACTTGCAGCGCGGCGGCGGCCACGAGGAGCGCGAAAACCGTTCTTTTCATAGCAAATCGCGTTGTTTCTGCAAATATAGCCCCTTTGCGCGGAATATCAAGTGCGCGGCGTGTAAAGTTTTCTTAATCAGCCACTCCTTACTCCACCTCTCCCTACTCCTTCTCTCCTTTATCCCCGCTCCTCCCCTCCTTTCTCCTTATTAAATAAAAATCATCACTTTTGTGGGGAAAAGTGGTGGGTTGTGGGGAAAAATATTTATCTTTGCCGGATGAACATACAAGCTGGCGAAAATGCGTTTTTTAGGCAACATAGAAGCTAAAATCGACTCGAAAGGGCGCGTATTCCTCCCTGCGGCGTTCCGCAAGGAGCTGCAGTGTGCCGGCGAGGAATGCCTCGTTGTGCGCAAGGACGTGTTCCAGCCGTGCCTGGTGCTCTATCCCGAAAGCGTATGGAACAGGCAGATGGACGCGCTGCGCTCGCGCCTGAACCGCTGGGACATGACCCACCAGAGCGTGCTGCGCCAGTTCGTAGCCGAGGCCGAAGCCGTAACGCTCGACGCCAACGGCCGCTTCATCCTTAGCCGCAGGCACATCAAGACCGCAGGCGCTACGCAGGCGGTAAGGTTCATCGGCATGGACGACGTAATCGAAATATGGAGCGCCGAACAGACTGAAAAGCCATTCATGAGCCAGGAAGACTTCGGCAAAGCCCTCGAAAGCATAATGAAACACAGCGCCGACGCGCCGCAGGCTGACAGCCCTGCCGGCACACATGGCGGCAAATAGCAACGCAATGCCAACCACAGCAGAGACATACCACGTACCCGTGCTCCTCCAGGAGAGCGTCGACGGACTCGGCATCCGCCCCGGCGGAGTGTACGTAGACGTGACCTTCGGCGGCGGCGGACACAGCCGCGAAATCCTAAAAAGGCTCGGCGCGGAAGGCCGCCTCTTCGGCTTCGACCAGGACGCCGACGCAGAGGCGAACGTCCCCGGGGACGCACGCTTCACGTTCGTAAGGAGCAACTTCAGGTATTTGAGCAACTGGATGCGCTATTACGGCGTGGAGCACATCGACGGGCTAATAGCCGACCTCGGCGTGTCAAGCCACCACTTCGACGACGCCGAGCGCGGATTCTCGTTCCGCTTCGACGCTCCGCTCGACATGCGCATGAACAAACGAGACGGCGAGACGGCCGCCGACGTGGTGAACAAATACCCCGAAGAGCAGCTGGCGACCATCTTCTACCTCTTCGGAGAGATTAAAAACTCGCGCCGCATAGCGTCGGCCATAGCCAAGGCAAGGAGCGCAAGACCCATAACCACCACGCAGGAACTGGTCGAGGCCACGTCATCCGTATTCAAACGGGAGCGCGAAAAGAAGGACATCGCCAAGATGTTCCAGGCCCTGCGCATACACGTAAACAACGAACTGGGCGCACTCTCCGACATGCTCCACGCCACGACACAGCTCATCAGGCCGGGCGGCAGGCTCTCGGTAATAACATACCACAGCCTCGAAGACCGCATTGTAAAGAACTTCATACGCACCGGCGACACCGAAGGCGTGGCCGAACAGGACTTTTTCGGGCGCACGGCCACACCCTTCAAGGCCGTAAACAACAAGGTAATAACGCCCGGCGAAGCCGAAATAGACTGCAACCCGAGAAGCCGAAGCGCAAAACTGAGGGTGGCGGAAAGAACCGAGAACTGACAAATGGACGACAAGGACGACATAAAGAAAGAACAACAACTGAGCGCGGAGGCCGCAAAAGAGGACAAGAAAAAGACAAGGCATCTGACCGAAGCAATCAGGGAGCAGGCACGGGAGGAAGACACTCCGCCATCGGCCAGCTACACCCTGCGCAAGATTTTGGGCGGCGACTTCCTCACGGCAGACGTGATGAGGAGGCAAATCGGCGTAATAATACTCGTCGCCTTCTTGACAATGATATATGTGTCCAACAGGTACAGCTGCCAGCAGGACCTGCTCGAAATCAACGAATTGCAAAAAGAGCTGAAGGACGCAAAGTACAAGGCGCTTGCAAGTTCGAGCGAACTTACCGAGATTTGCCGCGAAAGCAACGTGCTGAAAATGCTTAGGAACAACAAGGACAGCGTGCTGCACATACCCACGCAGCCGCCTTACATCATAACAGTGCCGGAAAATGAGTAGTTTGTTTGACAGGAAGAAAATCATAAAACGATACAAGCTGGTGGCATACGCCATGCTTGCCGCCGGACTGCTCATTATCGTCAAGGTGGTATATATATCCACCGTAAAGCGCGAATACTGGATGGAGGTGGCGTCAAGGCTCACACGTGACAGCGTGGACGTAAAGCCCGTGCGCGGCAACATACTAAGCAGCGACGGACGGCTGATGGCCAGTTCGCTGCCCGAATTCCGCCTGTTCATGGACTTCAAGGCAGGAGGCGACGAGAACGAGCAGCGCGACTCGCTCTGGGAAGCCAGCGTTGACAGCATCTGCGACGGCCTGCACGAAATCTTCCCGACAAAGACGGCGGAGGATTTCAAGAAACATCTCGAGGAAGGACGCGCCAAGGGAAGCCGCCACTGGCCCGTATGGCGCAAGCGTGTAAGCTACAACACGTTCTCCGAAGTGAAGAAGCTGCCCGTATTCCGCCTGTCGGCCAACAAGGGAGGCTTCCACTACGAGAAGTTCAACGCACGCCAACGCCCCTTCGGTTCGCTGGCAAAGCGCACCATAGGCGACCTCTTCGGGGCAAAGGACACGGCGCAGTTCGGCCTCGAACTGTCGTATGACTCTATACTAAGGGGCAAGATGGGCAAAATCAGCCGCCAGAAGGTGCGCAGCGAATTCCTTGACATCACAATCCAAGACCCCGTCAACGGAGCCGACATCGTCACCACCATCGACGTCAACATACAAGACCTGGCCGAGCGTTCGCTCGTGGACGAGCTGAAACTCATCAATGGGAACGTAGGCGTCGCGGTAGTGATGGAGGTGAAAACAGGCGACATCAAGGCCATTGTCAACATGACGAAGTGCGCCGACGGGGAATATTACGAAATCAAGAACAGCGCCGTCTCCGACCTGCTCGAACCCGGCTCGGTGTTCAAGACGGCGTCGCTCATGGTGGCATTGGACGACGGCGTGGTGGACACTACATACACAGTTGACACCGGAAGCGGAATATGGGACATGTACGGAGCCAAGATGCGCGACCACAACTGGCACCGCGGAGGCTACCAGGTGCTCACTCTGCCGCAGACGCTGGAGTACAGCTCGAACATCGGAGTAAGCCGCATAATAGACAAATACTACGGAAAGAACCCCGAAAAGTTTGTCCAGGGCCTTGACCGCATCGGCATACGCGAGGATTTGAAGCTGCCAATTGTGGGCTATGCGCCGCCCCGAATCCGCATGCCCAAGAAGAACAAGCGCGGCCAGTACACCAATTGGAGCAAGACGGCGCTGCCCTGGATGAGCATAGGTTACGAGACCCAAGTGCCCCCTATCTCGACGCTGACGTTCTACAACGCCATCGCCAACGGCGGCACAATGATGCGGCCGCGCTTCGTCAAGGCCGTTATGAAGGACGGACAGGTAATCCAGGAATTCCCGCCGCAGGTGGTAAAGCAGAGCATCTGCAAGGAAAAGACGCTACGCGAAATCACCACCATACTTGAACACGTTGTCAGCCAAGGACTCGGAAAGAAAGCCGGCTCACCGTCGTTCAAGGTGGCCGGCAAGACGGGAACTGCCCAGATATCGAAAGGAGCGGCAGGATACAAGAGCGGAACGATGAACTATCTGCTCAGCTTCGTAGGCTTCTTCCCAGCCGACGCGCCGCGATACAGCTGCATAGTGTGCATACAAAGACCGGGACTGCCGGCTTCGAGCGGCTTCAGCGCATTGGTTTTCCACAACATAGCTGAAGGAATCATGGCGCAAAGCCTCAAGCTCGACGTCGCCGACGCACGCGACTCGCTGTCCATACTGGTGCCCGACGTGAAGAGCGGAGACCTCGCCGCAGCAGACTATGTACTCAAATACTTGGGCGTAAGCGCCAAGAAGACGTGGGACTGGCAGCATGCGGGCGGCAAATCAATATGGGGCAAGGCCGAGAACGACGGCAAGGCGGTGACCCTGACACGCGGAGCCAGCTATGCGGAGGACACCGTGCCCGACGTGACCGGCATGGGAGCGCGCGACGCCGTGTACGCATTGGAGAGCCGCGGAGTGAGAGTAAGGCTCTACGGACGCGGCAAGGTGAAGACGCAGAGCCTGCCACCGGGACACAAGATAAAGAAGGGAGAGGCGTGCACACTCAACCTGGAACTATAAAACAATACAAACATGACACTGAAGGAGCTGATTAAGAACATCCGCCCGGCCGACGTTACGGGCAGCACGGAGGTTGAAATAACTGGCGTTGACATCGACTCGCGCCGCGTGGAACGCGGCCACCTGTTCGTGGCGATGCGCGGAACGCAGGTAGACGGACACACGTTCATACCCAAGGCCGTGGCCCAGGGGGCGGCCGCCATACTGTGCGAGGACATGCCGGAGGAGACTGCCGAGGGCGTGGCTTACGTACAGGTGAAGTCCACCGAGGATGTTGTCGGCGAAGTGGCTACGGCGTTCTACGGCGACCCTTCGCGCAAACTGAAGCTCGTAGGCGTGACGGGAACGAACGGGAAGACCACCATCGCCACCTTATTATATAATATGTTCCGCAAGCTGGGCTACCGCTGCGGACTGCTCTCGACCGTGTGCAACTACATCGAGGACGAGCAGTTGCCCACCACGCACACCACCCCCGACCCCATAGAGCTCAACCAGCTGCTGCACCGCATGGCGGAAGCCGGATGCCAGTACGCCTTCATGGAGTGCAGCTCGCACGCCATAGCGCAGAAGCGAATAGGCGGACTGAAGTTCGCCGGGGGCATATTCACAAACCTTACACGCGACCACCTGGACTACCACAAGACGTTCGAGAACTACCGTAACGCCAAAAAAGCCTTCTTCGACGGCCTGCCAAAAGGCTCTTTCGCCATAACCAACGCCGACGACAAGAACGGCCTCGTGATGGTGCAGAACACCAAGGCAACGGTCAAGACATACTCGACGCAGCGCATGGCCGACTTCCGCGCCAAAATATTGGAGTGCCACTTCGGCGGCATGTACCTCGAGATTGACGGCCGCGAAGTGGGCGTGCAGTTCATCGGCAAATTCAACGTGAGCAACCTGCTGGCCGTCTACGGCGCGGCGGTAATGCTCGGACAGGACAAGGAAGACGTGCTCGTAGCCATGAGCACGCTGCACAGCGTGAGCGGAAGGCTCGACCCCGTGCACTCGCCCGAGGGCTACACGGCCATCGTGGACTATGCCCATACGCCCGACGCACTGCAAAACGTGCTAAAGGCAATTCACGAAGTGCTTGACGGCAAGGGCAAGGTAATAACCGTATGCGGCGCCGGCGGCAACCGCGACAAGGGCAAGCGACCGCTCATGGCGCAGGAAGCCGTAAAGCAGAGCGACCGCGTCATCATAACAAGCGACAACCCTCGCTTCGAAGAGCCGCAGGCTATCATCGACGACATGCTGGCCGGCCTCGACGCGAAACAGATGAAAAAGGTAATCAGCATCGTAGACCGCCGCGAAGCCATACGCGCCGCCTGCATGATGGCGGAGAAGGGAGACGTAATACTCGTGGCCGGCAAGGGGCACGAGAACTACCAGGAAATCAAGGGCGTGAAGCATCACTTCGACGACAAGGAGGTGCTGAAGGAAATCTTTGCGGAGGGGTAACAGCCTACCGCAGGCCACCTGACACCCACCCCAACCCTCCCGAAGGGAGGGAGCTTGAAATGCTTTCGCTGCAAGGGCGCATAAGCCCCATCGGGCTTATCTGGCACATTGGGGCTTATAAGCCCAATAAGCCTGATGCGCCAAATACGCCAAATAAAAAGGGCAAAGCTGTCCGTCCGCTAACCGCCTGATAGTCAGCACCTTTGCAAAAGGCCGCAAACGAGGCTGCGAAAGGCCGTCTTTCAGCCGCCAAAAGGCCGCCTTTTACAAGGCGAAAGGCCATGAATTGGAAAATTAAAAATTGACAAGTAAAAATTAAACAACAAAGGACGGCAAAGCTGCCGCATGCAAGTTGGGAAATTAATAACTGACAAGTAAAAATCAAACAACGCCCGAGCGGCAAGGCATACGTCCTTAAACTCCTTAGCGAGCGCGGCGAGCGATAACTTCCATATCTTCTTTAACTTCTGAACATAACTTCTTTAACTTCTAAAAAAGCATGTTATACTACCTATTCCGGTTCTTGGAACAGTTCGGCATTCCCGGTGCCCACATGTGGGGCTACATATCGTTCCGCTCTCTGCTGGCGCTCATCCTGGCGCTGGTAATATCGGCATGGTTCGGCGAAAGGTTCATCAAATACCTCAAGCGCAAGCAAATCACCGAGACGCAGCGCGACTCCAAAATCGACCCCTTCGGCATACAGAAAATAGGAGTGCCGTCGATGGGCGGCGTAATCATCATCGTAGCCATACTCGTGCCCGTGCTCCTGCTTGGCCGTATGCGCAACATCTACCTCATACTGATGATTGTCACGACGCTCTGGCTCGGCTTTTTAGGCGGTCTGGACGACTACATCAAAATCTTCCGCCGCAACAAGGAAGGCCTGCCGGGACGCTTCAAAATCGTGGGACAAATAAGCATCGGACTAATCGTGGGCCTCATCCTGTGGTACAGTCCCGACGCTAAAATCAACGAAAACCTTGCCATCGAGAAGCAGGACGGCCAGGAACTGGTAGTGAAACACCGGCCCGAGGCGCAGAAGTCGCTCAAGACCACCATTCCCTTCGTCAAGGGGCACAACCTCGACTACGCCAACCTCATGGGCTTCTTCGGCAAGTACAAGACGGCGGCCGGATGGGTTCTGTTCGTCATAATGACAATATTCGTGGTGACGGCGGTGTCTAACGGAGCCAACCTCAACGACGGAATGGACGGCATGTGCGCCGGCAACTCGGCCATAATAGGCGTCGCCCTCGGCATCTTCGCCTACGTGTCGAGCCACATAGAGTACGCCGCCTACCTCAACATAATGTACATCCCGGGCTCGCAGGAGCTTGTGGTGTTCATGTGCGCGTTCGTCGGCGCGCTCATAGGTTTCCTGTGGTACAACGCCTACCCGGCGCAAATCTTCATGGGAGACACCGGCTCGCTCACCATCGGCGGCATAATAGCCGTCTGCGCAATCATCATCCACAAGGAGCTGATGCTGCCCATACTGTGCGGCATATTCTTCGTCGAGAGCCTGAGCGTAATCATGCAAGTGTGGTACGCCAAGCTCGGCACGCGCCGCGGAGTGAAGCAACGCATGTTCAAGCGCGCACCGCTGCACGACACGTTCCGCACGCAGGAGTCGCAGCTCGACCCCGAAATCAAGTACCTATTCAAGAAGCCCAAGGGCGCGGTACACGAGTCGAAAATCACCATCCGCTTCTGGATTGTAACCATAATCCTCGCGGCACTTACCATAATAACGTTGAAAGTCAGATAAAAGAAGAAGCCCCCTCCCGGCCTCCCCGAGGGGAGGAGCTTGCCCAAATGAAAAAAGAACAGCAACAAAAGAAACTTTGCCCCTCCCCTCGGGGAGGCAGGGAGGGGGCTTAACATAGACAACATGAAACGCATAGTAATACTCGGAGCAGGTGAAAGCGGCGCAGGAGCCGCCGTATTGGCCAAGAAACAAGGCTTCGACGTGTTCGTTTCCGACATGTCGGCCATCAAGGACAAGTACAAGAAAATGCTCGACTCGCACGGCATAGCGTGGGAGGAAGGCCGCCATACGGAGGACAAAATCCTCAACGCCGACGAAATAATAAAAAGCCCCGGCATACCCTGCGACGCGCCGATGGTGACGAAATGCGCGGAAAAAGGCATCCACATAATCAGCGAAATAGAGTTCGCCGGACGCTATACGCACTCCAAGATGATTTGCATCACCGGCAGCAACGGCAAGACTACGACAACTTCGCTCATCTACCACATATTCAAAAGCGCGGGCTACGACGTGGGACTGGCCGGCAACATAGGCAACTCGCTCGCCCTCCAGGTGGCCGAAGAACCGCACGAATACTACGTCATAGAGCTTAGCTCGTTCCAACTTGACAACATGTACGACTTCCGCGCCAACATAGCCATACTCCTTAATATCACGCCCGACCACCTCGACCGCTACGACAACTGCATGCAGAACTACGTGGACGCCAAGATGCGCATCCTGCAAAACCAGACCGTAGACGACGCCTTCATATATTGGAACGACGACCCGGTAATCCGCCGCGAGCTGAAAAAGTATGACATAAAGGCCATTCAGTACCCGTTCTCCGAACTGAAGGAGGTCGGCTCCATCGGCTATATTGAGGAGGGGCAGTACAAAATAGAGCAACCTACACCCTTCAACATGGAGCAAGAGGAGCTTAGCCTTACCGGGAAGCACAACATATACAACTCGCTTGCCGCCGGAATCGCCTCTGACGTGGCCGGAATAAGGAACGAATACATACGCAAGAGCCTGAGCGACTTCCCCGGCGTGGAGCACCGGTTGGAGAAGGTTACGAAGGTGGCCGGAGTGCAATACGTCAACGACTCGAAGGCGACCAACGTCGATGCGTGCTGGTATGCACTGGAAAGCATGAAGACGCCGGTAGTCCTCATACTCGGCGGCAAGGACAAAGGCAACGACTACAACGCCATAAAGGAGCTTGTGAAGGAGAAGTGCGTCGGCCTTGTCTACCTTGGAGCTGACAACACGAAGCTGCACAACTTCTTCGACGGAATGGGCATCCCGGTGCGCGACACGCATTCGATGAAGGACTGCGTGGCCGCCTGCTACGAGATGGCACGCCCCGGCGACACCGTCCTTTTAAGCCCGTGCTGCGCCAGCTTCGACCTGTTCAAGAACATGGAAGACCGCGGCGAGCAGTTTAAGACGCTGGTAAGGGCGCTTTGAACACCCAACACAAACCCCTCCCCAAGGGAGGGGCTTTAATACTTTTCGAGGTTAACAAGGGTGTGCGCGGTAGCTTCCGACGCTTTTCCAATATACAGACCAACTTTAAAACGAGCCTTAACCCACAAGGCATATCAAGCCCCTCACCACGGGAGGGGTTTGGGGTGGGTGCTTAAATCATGCTCAAAGACAAGACTCAAGAAAGCAAATTCAAGGGCGACGCCGTCATCTGGACGGTGTTCTTCTTCCTCTGCCTAATCAGCATCATCGAAGTATTCAGCGCATCGAGCAACCTGTCCTTCAAGACGGGCAACTACCTCGGACCCGTACTGAAGCACTGCGTGCTGCTGGCCGTAGGCGTGGTCGTGATGGTATGCACGATGAACATAAAGTGCCGTTACTTCAAGATTGTTACGCCGTTTGCGCTGCTTCTCTCGCTCATACTGCTCATCGTGGTATTCTTCGTCGGCGAGAGTACCAACGGCTCGCAGCGTTGGATAGAGCTGCTCGGCATCCAGTTCCAGCCGTCCGAAATCGCAAAAGGGGCGATTATACTCGCCACGGCGCAAATACTAAGCGCGATGCAGACGCCTGCCGGAACCGACAGGCGCGCCTTCAAGTACATAATGGTGGTGTGTGCGCTCATCATTCCCCTCATAATGGTCGAGAACCTGTCAACGGCGGTGCTGCTCGCCACGGTGGTGTTCCTGATGATGTTCATAGGGAAAGTGCCCGGACAGCAGCTCGGCAAGCTGCTCGGCGCAGTGACGCTCGCCCTCGCACTCGTGGTGACAATGGTCATGGTGTTCGGCCACGACAAGGAGAAAGAAGGGCTTGAGGCCGGCAAGCAGGCCATGGTCGAGCAGGCCGCGCCCGAAAAGGAGAACGCCGTGGAAAAGGTGTTCCACCGCTTCGACACGTGGAAAGCGCGCATTGACAACTTCCTTAGCAGCGAATACGTGGCACCGGAGGACGTCGACATCAACGGCCGCGACGCGCAGACGTCGCACGCCAACATAGCCATAGCCTCGTCGAACGTCATAGGCAAAGGGCCGGGCAACTCCGTGGAGCGCGACTTCCTGTCGCAGGCTTTCTCCGACTTCATCTACGCCATCATCGTGGAAGAGCTTGGCATAGTGGGCGCGGTGTTCGTGTGCATGCTCTACATCGTACTGCTCTTCCGCACGGCAACCATCGCCAACCGCTGCGCCAACACGTTCCCGGCGCTGCTCATCATGGGCTTCGCCATGCTGCTGGTAGTGCAGGCGCTGTTCAACATGGCCGTGGCCGTCGGCCTGGTGCCCGTCACCGGCCAGCCGTTGCCGCTCATCAGCAAGGGCGGAACATCGACCATCATCAACTGCGTGTACATAGGCATCATCCTAAGCGTAAGCCATTCGGCCAAGAAGAGGGACGAGGTTGCGGCGCAGCCTGCCGCCGCCTACGCGCAGGAAGAAGACTGACTGAATATCAGCACATTACCGACCACAATATAAAAGGCCGTGTTTCGCATTGCGAAACACGGCCTTTTGCATTCCGATTGACGGCCTTTTGCAGCGCGAAAGGCCGTCTTTTACAGAACCGCCGGGGGCGGAGGCGGCGCGGCGTCAGTCGCCGACGCCAGCCTCATTGAACGCCTCGATGTCAAAATAATACTGCGAATCGCGGTTGAAGTAACGCGCCTCGAGCTTGTCTCCGTACACCACCGTGGTGTGCGTCAGGCAGCCGGGCTGCGTGCCCCAGTGCAGTATGTAGCCCGTGGCCGACGGCTGCGCGTCCCACGAGAAGCGGTATATGCGGCTGTCCTGGGTGTCGCGCTCCGCCTTGAAGCCCGTCACCTTCGACGGCTTCTTGCCCTCGCCCTTGCCGAAGACGCGCAGGTCGTACAGCGAGAAGCACCCGTCAACGTCGCCCATGTTGGTAATGCGCAGATAGCGCACCTTGGCCGCCCTCGGCAGCACGTGCAGCCTGTGGGGCGCGTCCTCGGCGTTGGCCGACGCGTCGACGAGCGTAGTCCACCGCTCGCCGTCGGCAGAACCCTCGATGATGTACTTGTATATGAACGGCGGATGGGGTGCGCGCACCGTGGCGTTGTGGTCGGCGAAGTTCACCTGCACGGCTCTCACGGCCTTACGGCCCTGCAAGTCCATTTGCAGCCATTCGCCCTTCTTGCCTGTGGCGGCCGCCCACCACGTCTCCACCTGCTCGTCGGCGGCGCACCCGGCGGCATGCTCACGGTCGGCTGACGACGACGCGGTGACGGGCTTTTTGTATGACAGCAGCCCCCAGCCTGCGCCTATGCAGGTCTTGGTGAAGTCCACCTTGCGGTCGGGAATGGTGAAAGGATAGTCGGCAAAGGTGGTCTGCGCGTACATTCCATGCTTGTCGGAAACCACCACGGGGAACAGCCCCAGACGGCGCTCGAACATGTGGCGCACGGATATTTTCATCGTCCCTACGTGCCAGTAGTTGCCATACTTGTCCTGGAAGGTGTGTCCGTGACCCGTGCCGCCTATGAAACCGCCGGGCTTGAAGGTGAAGGGGCTGTCCTCTACGTAGGTGAACGGACCGAGCGGACGGTCGCTTACGTACACGCCGTCGCCGTAGTTGCGCCACTGTGTGCCGGGCGCGGCGTATTGCAGATAGTACTTGCCGTTATATTTCAGGCAGGCCGCGCCCTCGTTGTAGCCGTCGCGCTGCTCCTCGTTGTTTGCCCCCGGAGCCTCCCATCCGTACTTGGCCGCGTTGTGCCCGATGAGCGTCACCGGCTCGCCCAGTGCGCGGAAGCCGTCCTTGGGGTCTACCTCAACGCCCGTGATGGGCTTCTTGTCGTGGCAGCCTGCGTAGAGGTAGACGCGGCCGTCGTCGTCCATGAAGAGCGATGGGTCGTCGGCCGCGTAGGCGAACTTCGACTCCACCTCCGTCCACGTGTCGCGTTCGGGCGTGGCGTTCTTGTAGAAATGCGGCTTGCCGCCGCCCGACATGTAGTACAGTTCGTCGCCGATGGCGAGGACGCTTGGCGCGTAGTCCTCGATGGTCTTGATGGTGGTGCAGGGTATGTACTCCCACTTCGCCATGTCAGCCGAACGCCAGTAGCCGCCCGACTTCGACGCGAAGAGGTAGTAGTAGCCCTTGAAGTACACGGCCACGGGGTCTGCCGCCTCGCGGCGCGGCGCGTTGTTGTCCTGCGGCTGGAAGCGGTAGTTAAGGTCGATGGGGTTCGTCACTATCCTGTCTCTGTCGTCGCCGTAGGCCGGCAGTGGCAGTAACGTCCCGGCGAGCAGCATCGCCGACATGGCGGCCGCCGCCGTTTTCAGGTTTGTTTTCATGTGTCTTGTGTTTTCAGGGTTAATGATATGAATGTCTTGCAAATGTAAACAAAAACGCGGTGCGAAGCAAACGTTTCACATTTTTTAGGCTTGCGCGGCTGCAAAATGCAGCCCACCGGGCCTATTGGGCCTATCAGGCATATTAGGCTAATAGGCCGAATAAGGCCAATAGGCCCAATAAGCCGAATGTGAAAGGTCATCTTTTAGCTTGCAAAAGGCCGTCAATTGCACGCTGAAAGACCACCTTTTGCAAGGCGAAAGACGGCCTTTTGGAAACGCGCTGGCTGCCAACCACTTACAACGCGGCCACGGGGCGCACGGCAACAAAAAACCAAAATTATTGCCGCAGGCGGCACACGTAACGGATTTTTTGTGTAATTTTGCATAAGGCAAGTGACGAAACACACTTAAAACCATACGCCGTATGCATACCAACTGCCACCTGTCGGTGCTCATACAGAAGCAAGCCGAGAAGTACGGGAAGCGGCGCGCGCTAATCTACCGCGACTTCGGCGGCGCAAAGTGGAAGTCGGCCACATGGCAGGACTTCGCGCGAAAGGTGCGCCATGTGTCGAACGCGATGCTCAACATCGGCATCCGCGTGCAGGAGAACGTGGGAGTGTTCTCGCAGAACTGCGTCGAATACCTTTACACCGACTTCGGAGCATTCGGAATCCGGGCCGTCACCGTGCCCTTCTACGCCACGAGCAGCGAGCAGCAAATACAGTACATGCTCGACGACGCGCAGGTGCGCGTGCTCTTCGTGGGCGAGCAGGAGCAGTACGACAAGGCGCGGCGCGTGTTCGCCCACTGCCGTTCGCTGGAGCGCATCATAATATATGACCGCCGCGTGGAGACAAACCCGGCCGACAACTCGTCGATTTACTTCGACGACTTCCTGGCGTTGGGCGACAACAGTCCGCGCCAGTCGGAGGTGGAAAAGCTGTACGGCGAGGCCAACGACGACGACCTCTGCAACATACTCTACACCAGCGGCACCACCGGCGACAGCAAGGGCGTGATGCTGACTTACGGCCAATACCACGCCGCGCTGGAGGTAAACGCCAGGTTCATACCCGTGGGCGAGACGGACAGGGTTATGGACTTCCTGCCCATGACGCACATCTTCGAGCGCGCATGGCTGTTCCTCAGCATCGGCGCAGGTGCCGAAATAGTGGTAAACACCAACCCGAAGGACATACAGCAGGCCATGCGCGAGACGCGGCCTACGTGCATGTCGGCCGTGCCGAGGTTCTGGGAGAAGGTGTACGCCGAAGTGGTCGACCGCATCGACCGCGCCACGCCAACGCAGCAGAAGCTGCTGCGCAGGGCCTGGGCCATAGGCCGCAAGCACAACATAGAATACCTTGCACGGGGCAAGCGGCCTCCGCTGCAGTTGAGGATGAAGTACGCCCTGATGCACCGCACGCTCTTCAAAATAGTAAGGAACGAGCTGGGGCTCGACCATCCCAACATATTCCCCACGGCAGGCGCCACCGTTTCGCCCGAAATCGAGGAGTTTGTCCACTCCATCGGCATCTGCATGATAGTGGGCTACGGGCTTACCGAGAGCCTCGCCACCGTGTCGGCCGACCACCGCGGACGGCCTTTCACCGTGGGGTCGGTAGGCCGCCCTATCGACGGACTTGACATAAAGTTCGGCGAAGACGACGAAATCCTGCTCAAAGGGCCTACCATCACCAAGGGCTACTACCACCGCGAGGAGCTTAACAAGCTGGCGTTCGACGAGGAAGGGTACTTCCACACGGGCGACTCCGGCTACATCCGCAATGGCGAACTCTTCCTCAAGGACAGGATAAAAGACCTGTTCAAGACGTCGAACGGCAAGTATATCGCGCCGCAGATGATAGAGTCAAAGCTGCTGGTAGACAAGTACATCGACCAAATCGCAGTCATAGCCGACCAGCGGAAGTTCGTCTCCGCCCTCATAATACCCGACTACGCCCTGCTCGAAGAGTACGCCCGGAGGCACGGCATAGCCTTCTCCTCGCGCGAAGAGTTGTGCGCCGACCCTCAAATACACGAGATGATGGCCGAGCGTATAGAGACACTTCAGCAGCAGCTTGCCAGCTACGAGAAAATAAAACGCTTCACCCTGCTGCCCGACCACTTCACAATGGAGCGCGGAGAGCTTACCAATACGCTGAAAATAAGGCGCAAGGTGCTGGCCAAGAACTATGCCCGGGAGATAGAAAAGATGTACGAGGAAGAGACGGATGCCTACATAGAAGCCACCTGACACCCACCCCTGCCCTCCCAAAGGGAGGGAGCTTGATTAGCTTCAAGGGGTTGCATGCCTGGCGCATCAGGCCCATCCGGCTCACAAGCCCCATCGGGCCTATCCCTAAAGACAAAACCACATAACCGTAAAACCCGACAACCGCATAACCGTAAAACAAATGATAACAGCCGAACAACTGAAAGATGTGATGGAGCGCGCCGACGCGCTGCACCGCTATCTTGACATAGACAAGAAGAAAATAGAACTCGAAGAGGAGGAACTGCGCACTCAGGCGCCCGACTTCTGGGACGACCCTGCCGCCGCACAGGAGCAGATGAAGAAGGTGAAAGGCATACGCCGGTGGGTTGACGGATACAAAGAGGTGCGCACGCTGGCCGACGAACTGCAGCTGGCCTTCGACTTCTACCACGACCAGATGGTGACAGAGGAGGAGGTTGACGAGAACTACGCCAAGGCAATCCACGCCATAGAAGACCTTGAACTCAAGAACATGCTGCGCCAGAAGGAAGACCCGATGGACGCAGTACTTAAAATCAACAGCGGCGCGGGAGGTACAGAGGCACAGGACTGGGCGCAGATGCTAATGCGAATGTACATGCGCTGGGCCGAAGCCCACGGCCACAAGGTCACCATAAGCAACCTCCAGGAGGGCGACGAGGCCGGCATAAAGAGCGTTACAATGGAAATAGAAGGCGGCGAATACGCCTACGGCTACCTCAAGAGCGAGAACGGAGTGCACCGCCTTGTGCGCGTTTCGCCGTTCAATGCGCAGGGCAAACGCATGACGAGTTTTGCCAGCGTGTTCGTCAGTCCGTTGGTTGACGACACCATAGAGGTGTTCGTCGACCCGTCGAAAGTAAGCTGGGACTTGTTCCGTTCGGGCGGTGCCGGCGGTCAGAACGTCAACAAGGTGGAGACGGGAGTGCGCCTGCGCTACCAGTATGTAGACCCCGACACGGGCGAAGAGGAGGAAATCCTCATCGAGAACACCGAGAGCCGAAAGCAGCTGGAGAACCGAAACAACGCCATGCGACTGCTCAAGTCGCAACTGTACGACCGGGCGATGAAGAAGCGATTGGAGGCCCAGGCCAAAATAGAAGCAGGCAAAAAGAAGATTGAATGGGGCAGCCAAATACGCAGTTACGTGTTCGACGACCGCCGCGTAAAGGACCACCGCACCAACTATCAGACGACCGACGTGGACGGAGTGATGGACGGCAAAATCGACGGTTTCATCAAAGCGTACCTCATGGAGTTCCCAGTCAACGAAGAGGAGTAACCTCAAAGAAGGACAAAAGACCTTAACTTAAAAACATAATAACCATGAGTCAGAAAAGCAAAGCACGCCACGCACAGCGCGAGGCACAGCAAGAGAAGCAGGCAAAGAAAGTAATCGCATGGATATTCGCGGCACTCGTAGTGCTCGCAGTGGTATTCCTTGTAATAGCGGCGATGTACTAAGGCGGCATGAGCGGTCTCGAAATAGAGCGCAAGTTCCTTGTACACAAGGCCGGACGGCCGTATAAGGAGCAGGCATACGCCAGCAGCCGCATAACGCAAGGCTACATCTGCGGCGAACGCGGACGCACCGTAAGGGTGCGCATCCGCGACGGCCGCGGCTTCCTTACAATCAAAGGGCCGTCTGACACGACGGGAACAACGCGCTACGAGTTTGAAAAGGAAATAACGCTCGACGAGGCACAGCAGCTCATGAAGCTGTGTCTGCCGGGACTAATCGACAAGACCCGTTACCTGGTAAGGTGCGGACAGCATGTCTTTGAAGTGGATGAATTCTATGGAGATAACGACGGACTGGTCGTGGCCGAGGTCGAGTTGCAAAGCGAGGACGAGCCTTTCGACAAGCCGGAGTTCATAGCCGACGAGGTGACAGGCGACCGCCGCTTCTACAACTCGCAACTGATGAAAAGGCCGTTCAGCCTCTGGCGCGATGACGTGCCACAAGAATTCCGATAACGGCGGCAAGCGTCGCCCCTACGGTATTTGCCGCGAAGTCGAGCCAGTCGCCGCTGCGGCGTCCGCCGGTGCACGTCGCCTGTAGCACCTCGATGAATCCGCTCATCAGCACTGGTGCGAGCCATGCCCATACGAACAGCCGCCTCCAGCACACCGCCTTGTGCGACCTTAGATACTCGAACCATATTGTAAGGCACGTGCCTACATACATTGCAATGTGCGTCCACTTGTCGATGAAGGCCACATTATCGAGCGGAGTATGCGGCGGAGTGCAGAAACAAAGTACCCAAATGACGGCTATGAACAGGCAGGAAACGGGGTGTCGCCTTATCAAATGACTTCCAATTCTCATTTTTACTTATATTTTGCTGCAAAATTAAGATATTCTTTATACATTTGCAACTGTTCGACAAGTAAAAATCAAAACAACCGTCACGTCGCGGCAGGCGGCCACACGCCCCAAGCAATGCCGCCGCATGCGCGGCTGGCGGTAATAACCTAACCAATCATCATGGCAAAAATAGAGAGGGCGAGCTTCGGAAGCAAGCTCGGAGTCATCCTCGCCACGGCCGGTTCGGCCGTCGGTCTGGGCAACGTATGGCGGTTTCCTTACATGACGGGTGAGTACGGCGGCGCGGCGTTCATCATCGTTTACATCGGCTGCGTGCTGCTGTTGGGCATACCGTGCATGGTCAGCGAATTCATAATAGGCCGCCACGCGGCGGCGAACACAGCCCGGGCGTACCACAGCCTGTCAGGAGGCACGCCGTGGGCGGCCATCGGTTACTTCGGCGTATTTACCGGAGTGCTCATCACGAGCTACTACGCCGTAGTGGCAGGATGGTGCCTCCAGTACATCATAGCTTCCGCACTGGGACACCTGAAGGGCTCGCCGGAGTTCTTTGCCGACTACTTCACCACGTTTGAACAAGACCCGTTCAAGCCCGTATTGTGGACTGTGGCAATAATCCTCATCACCCATTACGTCATAGTACACGGCGTGCGCGGCGGCATCGAAAAGGCGTCAAAGCTCATGATGCCGGCACTGTTCGTGCTGTTGCTCATCGTCGTGGTGTCGGCGTGCATGCTTCCAGGGGCGATGAAGGGCGTATCGTTCCTCTTCAAGCCCGACTTCAGCAAAGTAAACGGCGACGTGTTGCTCGGCGCACTGGGGCAGTCGTTCTATTCGTTGAGCATCGGCATGGGTTGCCTTTGCACCTACGCGTCTTACTTCAGCCGGCAAACCAACCTGATGAAGTCGGCCGTACAAATCGGCGTGCTCGACACTTCGGTTGCCATCCTGGCCGGACTGATGATATTCCCTGCAGCCTTTTCCGTAGGCATCAACCCCGATTCTGGCCCCTCGCTCGTGTTCATCACCCTGCCCAACGTGTTCCAGCAGGCGTTCGCCTCCGTGCCCGTGGTAGGCTACGTTGTGGCCATCGCCTTCTACGCCCTGCTCGCCTTGGCCGCCCTCACGTCGCTCATCTCGCTGCACGAGGTGAGCACCGCCTTCGTGCACGAGGAGATGCACACCACCCGTAAGTGTGCCGCGTGGGTGGTAACGGCCACGTGTTCGGTCATCGGAGCGGTGTGTTCGCTGTCCTTGGGCAAGTGGGATTTCCTGAAAATAGGCGACCGCTCGCTGTTCGACTTCTTCGACTTCGCCACGGGACAAATCATGCTTCCGCTCGGCGGTTTCCTCACTTGCCTCTTCGTAGGCTGGTACTTGCCACACAAGATGGTGCGCGACGAGTTCACCAACTGGGGCACGCTGCGCGGCAAACTGTTCCATACCTACCTGTTCTGCATCAAGTACGTGTGCCCGGTCTGCATCCTCCTGATATTCCTGCACCAGTTCGGAATAATCTGAATCCATAAGAAGTAAAAGGAGTCATGGAAGTTAAAGGAGTTAAAGACAATACCTTTTCAACTCAAGCCGCACAACCGTAAAACCCCATAACCTTATAACCCCATAACCGTAAAACCGCACAACCGCACACAAATGAAATCCTTTTTCTACCTGCAACGCAACGACCGGCGCGCCCTTTTGGCAGTGCTGGCCGTAATAGCCGCAGCCATAGGCGTGGTACACTACGCCGGGACGAGCGGCGGCGAAGCACCCGAAGCCACGGCAGACAGCACCGCAACAGCGGAGGAAGGCAAGCAGGAGAAAGACGGAAACAGCAAAACGACGGAATATTACTACGCCGGAGAGCGCAAGGCGGAGCTGTTTACGTTCGACCCGAACACGGCGGACAGCACCCAGCTGCTGCGTCTCGGCCTCGCGCCGTGGCAGGTAAGGAGCATCTACCGATACCGCGCCAAGGGCGGAGTGTACCGCCAGAAGAGCGACTTCGCACGCCTGTACGGCCTCACCGCAGGGCAATACCGCCGGTTGGAGCCGTACATCAGCATATCGGAAGACTACCGTCCGGCGAGCGAAGTGTACTCGCAACCGCAGCCCGACACGTCAGCACGCGACACCGTGCGCTACCCCTTGAAGCTGCGCCCGGGGCAGACCGTCAGCCTCAACGCCGCCGACACCGCCCTGCTGAAGCGCGTGCCAGGCATAGGCAGCGGCTTCGCAAAGCGCATAACGGCCTACCGCCAGCGGCTCGGCGGCTTCTACTCCACAGCCCAACTGCTTGAAATCGACGGCTTTCCGCAGTCCGCCCTGCCCTACTTCACCGCCGACCCGTCGGCTTGCAAGCGGCTCAACCTGAATCGCCTTACGCTCAACCAGCTGCGCCGCCACCCCTACATCGGCTTCTACCGCGCAAAAACCATCATAGACCACCGCCGTCTGCACGGCCAAATACGCAGCCTCGACGACCTTGCCCTGTACCGCGACTTTCCCCAGGAAGCCATCGAGCGGCTGCGGCATTACGTGGAGTTCTAAGGAAAACACAAGGCGCATACCACCCCAACCACACCTGACACCCACCCCAACCCTCCCGAAGGGAGGGAGCTTAGTATGCTTTTTTTATTGTCCTTATTTGGCTCATCTGGCCTATTCGGCCTATTAGCCCAATGAGACAAATAGGCCGGATAAGCCTGACAAGAAACCTCATTGCCTATGGTAATCAAGCTCCCTCCCTTCGGGAGGGTTGGGGTGGGTGTCAAAAGGCCGTCTTTTACCTTCCAAAAGATGGCCTTTTAGCGTGCAATTCACGGCCTTTTGCAAGCCAAAAGACGGTCTTTTGCAAATTAACCGTTTTTTAACCGCAAGTTAATCCCTTGGTTAACCCCATATTAACAACGCGCGGCGTATTTTTGTCTGTACATGAAACACACGCCTTTAAGGCAAAATCAACCTATCACCAAAACACATCATGAAAACAAAAGTATTGACAGTTTTAGTCTTCCTGCTGGCCTACGTAGGCGCAGCATGGGCCGACGTGGGACGCTACACGCAGTCCCTCGACGGCAGAGGGTGGCACTTGTGGTTTGACAAGGAAGCCCAGTGGCGCAACGACCGCCTGTACCTCCCCGGCGAAGTGACCGACCTATCCAAGCTGCCGGTCAATCCCCCGACGGGCGGATGGCAGCGGCTGCAAGACAACACCGACGCCGTCAGCGTAAACGTTCCGGGCACGGTGGAGGAGTATCTCACCGTGACCGACTATCCGCGCCCCGAGCATTCAGAGGGCGTAAGCTGGTGGTGGCGCACACTGGAAGTGCCCTCCGCGGAGGCCGGCCGCCGCTTCCTGCTCTTCTTTGAGGCGGTAAGGATGCGCGCCGAGGTCTACCTTGACGGACAACTCGTAGCCTACGACATCATCGGCGAGACGCCTTTCCACGCCGACATAACCAAGTACGTAAAGCCGGGACACCGGCAGACGCTGGCCGTGCGCATAACCAACCCCGGCGGAAACTTCCACTGGCAGGACTTCACCGCGCAGCGTTGGGGCGACTACCTCATACCGCCCGGCCGCGGCTTCAGCGGCATCATAGGCCGGGTGAAGCTCGTCGGGGTGGACGACGTACACATATCCGACCTCTACATGCAGAACACGCCTACGCCGACCACGGCCAACGCCATCGTGACCGTTGACAACGCGTCGGGCAAAACGCAGAAAAAAGACATCCTCGTAACCGTCCGCGAAAAGGCCGAAGGCGGCAAGACCGTCTTCACCAAGCGGCTCAAGGGCGTAGAGATACCGGCAGGCGGCAAGGCCGTTACCGTAAGTATCGACGTGCCCGACGCCAAGCTGTGGGACATATCGTCGCCAAACCTCTACGTGTGCGACGCCAAACTGACGAAAGGCAAGCGCACCTTGGACGCTGACAGCCGCACGTTCGGCTTCCGCTGGTTCACCGCCGACGGCATAGGCAGCGACGCGGTGCTGCGCCTCAACGGGCGGCGCGTGATGCTGCGCAGCGCAATCAGCTGGGGCTACTTCCCCGTAACGGGTCTCGGAGCGACCGAAGAGATGGCCGAAACGCAAGTCCGCGCAGCACAGAGCATGGGCCTCAACATGCTCAACTTCCACCGCTGCATGGGCAGCCCCATCGTGCTCGACAAGGCCGACGAACTCGGCCTGCTCTACTACGAAGAGCCGGGCGGCTTCCATTCGGCAGGCCACGACCCCTTCATCCGCGCCATAGTGAACGAGAAACTGCGCCGCATGGTCTACCGCGACCGCAGCCATCCCAGTCTCATAATCTACAACCTAATCAACGAGTTCGGCGGAGCGTTCTCGCGGGACAAGGCTCTCGTGGCCAAGCGTATGGACGACATGCGCAAGGCCCACGCCATAGACCCCAGCCGCATAATGACGTTCACCTCGGGATGGGCAGGCAAGGAATGGGCGGAAGAGGACTCCAAGGCGCACATGATGCCGTTCGACTCTACGCTGTACATGCGCGGATGGTACGACAACCACCGCGCCGGAGGCCCTGCCACATGGGAGGAAGGCTACTACAAAGGGCCTAAGGACAACCTGATGTACACCTCCAACCGCCGCGAAATATACATGCGCGGCGAGGAAGGGGCCATCTCCACGCCGCCGCGCCTCGAACTAATCAACGCCAAACTGGCGCAGACGGGCAAGACAGGATGGGACGGACTGTTCTGGAAAAGCCAGTACCAGGCGTTCAAAAAGTACTTCGCCGACAAGGGGCTTGCGCCCTGCTTCGGCACGCTCGACTCCCTAACGCGCAGCATGGGCGACGTCCAGCTGGAGCACCAGGGCCGCCGCATAGAGGGCATGCGCATGCAGGACATAGGCGACGCATACGTAATCAACGGATGGGAGAGCATGCCTTACGACAACCACTCGGGCGTGGTGGACATCTACCGCAACCCGAAAGGCACGCTGTCGGCGTTCAGATACTACACGCAACCGCTCTACGTGGCCGTAGCTTCGCGCAACCAGGTGGTGCGTCTGCCCGGCAAGGCGACGGCTGACTTCTACATAGTAAACGAGAAGGACGTGAAGGGCGCTCACACGCTTAGCGTAAAGATGCTCGCCCCAGACGGGCGCGAGGTGTACAGCCAAGCGGCCGACGTGGGCATCACTGGCGGCGACACGTTCGGCCAGCTGCTGCTTGAAGGCGTCGAGATGCCCGTCAACGGCGGCGAAGGCACTTACCGCATACTTGCCGAACTGAAAGACAACGGCGGCAAGACCGTAGCCTGCGGCCACGACGAAGTGGTCGCGGTAAGCTGGCAGGCGGCCGACCTAGCAGGCCAAGGAGCGTACTACGGCAACGGCGGCGACAAGGTGGCGGCCTTCTACAAGCAGGCTACGGGGCACGAACTGGCGGCCTTCACCGCGGAGACAGGCAAGCTCGACTGGCTCGTGGTCAACCGTTCGTCGCTCGACGAGCCGTCCCTGATGCCCGCGTCATGCTTCAAGGACAAGGACGGACGGAGCACACTCAAGGCTTCATGGTTCCGCGACCAGGACTTCAACGGCCTCGCGGCGACCAAGACGGCGGACGACATCAACTGCTCGTTCACGGACGGGGCACAGCCCGACGACTGCCTGTCGGCCAACCAACCCTTCTCCGTGAAATGGGAAGGCTACATCTACCCCACCGAGACAGGCATCTACATGCTCGGCGTGGAGACCAACCGCGGCGTGCGCATACACGTCAACGGCGAGCAGCTGGTCGACCAGTACAACAACAATAAGCCGGTGAAGAACCAACGCCCCGTCAAGCTCGAAGCAGGCAAACCTGCCCACATCGAGGTAATATACAGGCAAAGCGCGCAGGACGGCTACGTCAGGCTGATGTGGTCAACGCCCAGCTCTACGTCCATCGCGCCTAAAACGCTGCTCGACCGCGTGAAAAACGACGGCACGACGCTCGTGCTCCTCGGCCAGGCGGAGACGTGGATGGAGGCCGTGGCCGACTATACCGGCGTGAAGTATGACGGCTACTACGCCGTAGGCAAGGACTGGATTGGCGGCATACACTTCGTCAAGGAGCATCCGCTCTTCGACGGACTGCCCGTCAACACGGCCATGAACTGGCCCTACCAGGCCGTCGTCCGCGACGGCGACCAGCGTTACGGCTTCCGCATAGAGGGCGAAGAGCTGGCCGCAGGCTCGTACCGCAGCATGCCGTTCAACCTCGGTACGGCCGTCGGGGTAATACCCTGCGGCAAGGGTAAAATCATCTTCTCCACGCTCGACATTGCCGACAACCTCGACAATCCGTCAGGTCCGGCCGAGGTGGCGAGGAAACTTCTGTGCAACTACATCAAGTATTCGCAGGCCAAGTAAGCACCGGCCGAACGGCCACTGGCAACGGTTTCATAACTCTCTGACAATCAATATGTTTGCAAAAGGCCGTCTTTTAGAAGCTAAAAGACGGCCTTTCAGCCTGCAAAACACGGCCTTTTGCAACGCGAAAGACCACGTATTGAAAAACAACCTAACAACACCATGAAGACAAAAAGCATTTTACATACCCTCCGACGGCTCGCAGCCGCGCTGCTGCTAGCCGCCCCAACCGTCACCGCCGAAGCGCAACAGACGGTGTTCCAGCGCGACTTCTCACCGGCGGAAGGACTGGTAACGCCTGCCGAAAAGCCGTACCGCGACGAGCTGTGCCTCAACGGCTACTGGGAAATACAGCCCAAACAAGTGCCGCAGACATGGAAAAGCGGCACGGGCATAGCCCCAGAGCTGCCACCGCCCACCGACGACGGATGGGAGGAAACGAGGCTGAAAGTGCCCTCGCCAATCAACGTGAACGACTGGGGACACGGCTACAAGACCGGCGAAGGAACGAAGAACCCCTATACGCCAAGCTCCATATACTACCCGAGCTACCCCGAGCGGTGGAACAACGTGCGTATGGCGTGGCTTAGAAAGACGTTCAGCGTGCCGCAGGAATGGGACGGCAGGCGCATCGTGCTGCACTTCGAGGCCGTGGCAGGCGACTGCGTAGTGATGGTGAACGGACGCGAAGTGTGCCGCAACTTCGACTCCCACCTGCCCTTCGAGGCCGACATCACCGACGCCGTAGACCGCCGCGGCGGCAACGAACTGCTGGCAGGCGTGCGCCACAGCAAGCTGTTTGACAAGGTGCATCCCGACTATCCGAAGATGGCGGCGACGTATCCGCCCGGCTCAAACACCGACAACCTTATCGGCATCTGGCAGGACGTGTTCCTCCGGGCGTTGCCCGAGGTCAGCGTCACCGACGTGTTCGTGCAGCCGTGGGTCGACCGCGGCGAGCTGCTTGTTGACGTAACTATCAGCAACACGTCGGCAAAGGCGCAGACGGTGACCGTAGGCGGCGAGGCGAAAGAATGGCTCAACCACGCCGGGAAGGACATCCTCACCGCCCCGGAACCCAACTGGAGTCTCGGGCGGAGCGTGCTTTCCATGCAAGAAACGGACAAACTGAAATTGCAGGCAGGGCAAAGCCGCACGCTGACACTGCGCAGGAAGGTGGACGGCGAGCTGGCTCTCTGGTCGCCTGACGCACCCAACCTGTACACGCTCCTGCTCGACCTGAAAGACAAGAAGGGACGCACCATAGACCGCAAGGCCACACGCTTCGGCTGGAGACAGCTCAAAATAGAGGGCGGCGAGTTTCGCCTGAACGGCAAGAAAATACAGTGTTTCGGCGACATACAGCACCCCTTCAGCGCATATATATGCTCGCGCCGCTTCGCATACGCATGGTACAAGATGATTAAAGACTTCGGCGGCAACGCCGTAAGGCCGCACGCACAGCCGTGGCCGAGGGTGTATTACGACCTGGCCGACGAGATGGGACTGCTCGTTTTGGACGAGACGGCGCTCTTCGGCAGCTCCATCCGCCTCAACTTCGAGGAAGAGCTGACCTGGCAACGCTCTCAGGAGCACCTGCGGCGGCTCATCATGCGCGACCGCAACCACCCCTCCGTAATAGGCTGGAGCGCAGGCAACGAGACCTTTGCCATAGCCCTTCTGAACAAGCCTCCCAAGGAAATGGCGGCCAAATGGGACGACAAGCTGGTGGCGTTGACGCTAAGCGCAAGGCAATACGACCCGACACGGGGCTTCATTACGCTTGACGGCGACCGCGACATGGACGGCCGACTGCCAGTATGGAGCAAGCACTTCAGCCACGGTCTGCGGCTTGAGGACCTGCCGAAGGGCATAGGCAAGCCCTTGGTTGTTGGCGAATCGGGCGCCACTTACTACGGCAAGCCGTCACAGTTGTACCTCTTCGTGGGCGAAAAGGCTTACCTCTCATACACAGGACGCAGCGAAGCGTTGGCCATTGACGTGTATCAGAACGTGGTACAGATGGCCAAACCCTACCTGGCTTACTACTCCCCGTCGGAAGTATGCTGGTTCGGCTTGGAGCACATGAACCTCGGCTACCACGACTTCAGCCGCCTGCCACGCATCACCGACGGCGTGTTCGCAGGCCGTCCTTACGTCGAGGGCAAGCCGGGATACCAGTACGAGCGCATCCCTCCATACGTTACGACATTCAATCCGGGTCTCGACCCGAGCCTGCCTCTATACAAACCGCTGCCCATGTTCAACGCGCTGAAGGCGGCAGTGACGGGCTGCGGCACGTGGGCAGAGTACAAAGAGGTGAAGCATCCGCAGCGTCCAGCCTTCCCGAAGGCGGCATACCGCACGGCATACCTGGCAGGAAAGGCCGGCAAGGAGCTTAGAGACTTCCTTGCACGCAACGGCATAACACTGACCGACAAGCCGTCGGAGACCGCGCTGTGCATCGTCGACGCCGACGCAGTAACAGCCGAAGGAATGAAAGACGCGGCAGCCTTCATGGAGCGGCACGGCAGCGACGGCGGCCTGCTGCTGGCCTTGGGCACGGGCGAAAGGCTAAGCCCGGCGTTGCAGGAGTGGCTGCCCGAGACGGTTACTCTGACCGACCGGCAGGCCACATCGCTTGAAACAGACAAGCGGACGGCGTGGGGACGCTACTTTGAACTGCCCGACTTGTACTTCAGCGAGGCCGAAGGCGACCGCCGCGTGATGAAGCACGGGCTGGCCGGAGGCATGGCCGAGAAGGGTACGGTGGTGCTGAAGGCCGCGCGGACAGACTGGAGTCTGTTCAACAACGTAGCCGAACACTGGAAGTGCGCACAAGTAGTGTTATACGAAGCGTTGGAGAAACCCGGAGGCGCGGCTCTGCTGACATACCCCATTGGCAAGGCGACCGTCGCCCTGTCGGTAATCGACTACCGCCCGAAGGCCAAGGAGTACGCCGCCTTCTGGCAACTGCTGTTCAAGGCGATGGGTATAGACACCGCCCCCGATGACGGCAAAACGCCGGACGGCAAGCGGAAAGAACACGACCTGCTGATGGACGGGCCGGTGGACTAAAAAAACGTTTCAGGCTCTTTCCTGGCCGAGAACGCCGCGGTAAACTTGGCACCGAAGGCGGCGTAAGCGTCGCCGCGGAACATGCGTGCGCCATGCGGACACACCACGACGCAGCGCCCGCAGGCGATGCACCGGGCGCTGTCGGTGGCGCAGGGAGCGTCTTCAGATATGGCCTTTTCCGGGCAGAGACGCACGCAGGTGAGGCATTTTGTACACAGGGAGGCGTCGCCCGTAGGGCAGAACGTCGACGCACCGCCCTGCTTGTAGGGGCGGTTACCCTTCACTTTCAATGCATGCAGCATGGCAATATTGCCTGTATCGGCCAGCAAAGAGGCGCAACGCCGGGCGAAGGCGGCGGCCGCATGAAGGTCGGCAGCGTCGGGACGGCCGGCCGCAACGGCAGGGAATATGCAGTGGCGGCCGATAAACGCGCCGGCGGCCACGGCGCGGAAGCCCTGCGCCTCGACGCAATCCTGAAGCTCTACGAGCGCATCGTCATAGTCGCGGTTGCCGTAGACGCACACCACTATGGCTGGCGTGCCGCAGCCGCGGAACATCCTCAACGCCTCGGCCATGCGCCCGGGGATGCGCCCCGCGTAAACAGGCGCAGCGGCGAGGAACAGCTGTCCCTCGCCGCCGACAGTCGTCACGGCCTGCGGCAGGGCGCAGGTAACGTCGTGCTCCACAACGGAGCTGCCTATGGCGCGCGCCATCTCGCGCACCACGGAGCGCGTGGTGTAGGTCGCGCTGAAATACACTGAATGGATGGTCTGTATGTTCATAATCCTTGGTTTGGGGTTGAATACATTGCAAAATAGTTGCTTCTACAAAAGTAATAAAAGCCGGGCGCAATGCAAAATAAAAACAAACGAAATGCAAGAGGCGGTCTTTTATCGTGCAAAAGGCCACGTTTTGCACGATAAAAGGCCATGTTTTGCAATGCGAAACACGGCCTTTTGGAAAGGCGTTGGCAGTCAGGCAGTTACAGAGCGACGGCAAGACTGTGCGCCGACGACGGCGTAAGGGGCTGGAAGCGGCGGTGCAAAAAACGGCGGATAAATTTTGGAATGCCCGTGATTTTCATTATTTTTGTAATCAGATAATCACCTACAACGCTATGACACAAGAAGAAAAAACGGCAATAGAGGAACGGATTGTGGACGTGCTGAAGACCGTCTACGACCCCGAAATACCCGTCAACATATACGACCTCGGACTGATTTACAAGATAGACGTGAAGGACGACGCCACGGTGGACATCGACATGACGTTCACCGCGCCGACATGCCCTGCGGCGGACTTCATCCTCGAGGACGTAAGGCAGAAGGTTGACGCGCTCGAAGGAGTGAAGGCCGCCACGGTGAACCTCGTGTTCGAGCCTGCCTGGGACCAGAGCATGCTGAGCGAAGAGGCACGGCTCGAATTAGGGTTGGATTGAAATCTACGCCTATGCGCAAGAACATCTACATATTGTCAGACG
The DNA here is from genome assembly GCA_937922435.1 of uncultured Prevotella sp. GTDB lineage: Bacteria > Bacteroidota > Bacteroidia > Bacteroidales > Bacteroidaceae > Prevotella. The sequence goes on from CAKZVT010000039.1 coordinate 42,198, forward strand.
CCCACCTCGGCTCGTGGGCCATCGACCACGCACGCACGCAGGAGCGGAGGCTGGTGCGTTTTCTCGACGACATAAAGACGAAAGCCGCCGCAGTGTACCTGCTGGGCGACATGTTCGACTTCTGGTACGAGTACAAGTACGTCGTGCCAAAGGGCTACACACGCTTCCTCGGCAAGCTGTCCGAACTGACGGACATGGGCGTAGAGGTGCATTTCTTTACCGGCAACCACGACATCTGGGCGTATGGCTACCTGGAAAAGGAGTGCGGAGTGACGCTGCACACCAAGCCGATAACCACCGAAATATACGGCAAAATATTCTACCTTGCCCACGGCGACGGCCTGGGCGATCACGACCCGAAGTTCAACTTCATACGCCGCCTGTTCCACAACCGCGCCTGCCAGCGCATGTTCAGCGCGTTGCATCCGCGCTGGGGCGTGTGGTTCGGACTGACATGGGCCAAGCACAGCCGCCTGAAACGCAAGGACGGCAAGGAGCCTCCGTACCAGGGCGAGGACAAGGAAGCCCTCGTGCTCTACACCAAGCAGTACATGAAGACCCACCCGGACATCGACTACTTCATCTACGGACACCGCCACATAGAGCTTGACCTGATGCTATCGCGCAAGACGCGGATGATGATTATAGGCGACTGGATATGGCAGTTCACCTACGTTGTGTACGACGGCGAGCACCTTTTCCTCGAGGAATACGTGGAAGGGGAAAGCAGACTGTAGGGTAAAGGTAAAACGGTAAAAAGGCGATTTTATAAAGGTAAAAAGGTAAAAAAGTAAAAAGGTAAAAAGCATTGCTGGCAGAACATTGCCGCGCCCGCGCTTTTTACCTTTTTACTTTTTTACCTTTTTACCTTTACCCGGTGGGTTTTACCTTTAATTTACAGCAGGTTCATCGTGTCGGTGGCAATCATCAGCTCCTCGTCGGTCGGGATTACGCATACCGTAACCTTCGAGTCGGGCGTAGAGATGACGGCTTCCTCGCCGCGGATGGTCTTGTTCTTCTCCACGTCGAGCTTCACTCCCATGTACTCCAAGCCCTCGCAGGCCGCCTCACGGGTGCTGTACTGGTTCTCGCCTACGCCTGCGGTGAACACGATGATGTCGCATCCGCCCATAGCTGCGGCGTAAGCTCCGATGTACTTCTTTATGCGGTAGTTGTACATGTCGAGACCCATCTTGGCGCGTTCGTTGCCGTGCTCTATGGCGTCTTCTATTTCGCGCATGTCTGAAGAGATGCCCGTCACGCCCAGTATGCCGCTCTTCTTGTTGAGCAGGTCTGACATTCCGTCGGCGTCAAGGCCGAGCTTCTTCTGGAGGAAGGTTACCGCTCCGGCGTCGATGTCGCCGCTGCGCGTACCCATCATCAGTCCTTCCAACGGCGTAAGACCCATCGACGTGTCTACGCAACGGCCGTTCTCAACGGCTGCTATGCTGCCTCCGTTGCCTATGTGGCAGGTTATTATTCTCTTGTCTTCATACTTCACGCCGAGGAAGTCGCACACACGCTGCGACACGTAGCGGTGGCTCGTGCCGTGGAAGCCGTAGCGGCGCACGCCGTACTGCTTGTACAGGTCATACGGAATGGCGTAAAGGTAAGAGTGGGCGGGCATCGTCTGGTGGAACGCCGTGTCGAATACGCCGACCTGCGGCAGGCCGGGCATCAGCTCGCTGACGGCTTCCACGCCCTTGAGGTTGGCCGGGTTGTGCAGCGGCGCGAGGTCGATGCACTCCTTGAAGGTCTTGAGCACCTCGTCGTTGATTACCACGCTCTTGTTGAACTTCTCGCCTCCGTGCACCATGCGGTGGCCTACGGCGTCGATTTCGTCAAGGCTTTTGATTACTCCTATTTCAGGGTCGGTGAGCAGTGAGAAGATGAACTTCACGCCCTCTGTGTGCTCGGGGATGTCGTGCATGATTTGTTTCTTGGTGCCGTCGGGCATCTTCACTTTGACGAACGCCCCTTCGAGGCCGACGCGCTCGGCGCCGCCCGATGTCATGACAGACTTGTCGTCCATGTTGTAAAGTGCGTACTTGATGGACGAGCTGCCGCAGTTTAAGACAAGTATTTTCATAGTTTTCATTAATTATAAGGAGTTAAGGAGTTATGAAGTTAAGGAGTTAAGACAATACTTTATTTATCATAAGCGTTGTTGATAATCCCCTTGCAATACCCATTGAGAAGCTTGCTTGTCTCTTCTAAACTGGCACAAAGCAAGGAATAGACTTGTCCGTCTATATATCCCAAATCCTTCGACAGATGAATATAACACCTACACTCTTCCAAACTGCCTTGTGCAAAATTAAGAAAATGCAATTTATCTGCCTTACCGATGCGCTTGTAGCCCTCTGCAATATTAGCAGGTATAGATACAGCTGCACGTTTGAACTGCGAACAAAGCCCATACTTCTCATCATTTGGATAATCGGAAAGGACTTTATAAGTAAGCAATACAAAATCGTAAGCTTTTCTCCAAGCAAATATATCTTCAAAACGCTGTGTCATAGACTAATGTCTTAACTCCTTTACTACATAACTCCTTAACTCCAAGATTTATATTTATTTCTTCGCGTCCATCGCCTGGCAGGCGGTGATGGCTATCATTTTGTATATGTCGTCGACAGAACAGCCGCGGCTAAGGTCGTTGACGGGACGGGCGATGCCTTGCAGGATGGGACCCAGGGCTTCGGCGTCGCCGAGGCGCTGCACGAGCTTGTAGGCGATGTTGCCCACTTCGAGGCATGGCACAACGAGCACGTTGGCGTGCCCGGCAATGGCGCTTCCAGGTGCTTTACGCTCTCCTACTTCGGGCACGAGGGCGGCGTCGGCCTGCAGCTCGCCGTCCACTTTCAGTTCGGGGGCAAGCTCCTTGGCCAGCTTCGTGGCCTCGACAACCTTGTCAACTACTTCATGCTGCGCGCTACCCTTGGTCGAGAAGCTGAGCATAGCCACGCGCGGGTCGGCAAATCCGGCTACCGACTTGGCCGTCTCGGCCGTGCATACGGCGATTTGAGCCAGCTGTCCGGCATCGGGAACGGGCGTCACGGCTACGTCGCCCACTACCAGAACGCCGTTCTCTCCGTACTGTTTCTGCTTGGAGATGAGCAGCATCGCGCCGCTGACGCATGTTATTCCAGGCTCGCACTTGATGATTTGCAGAGCCGGGCGCAGCGTGTCGGCAGTGGTGCTGAGCGCGCCAGAAATCTGGCCGTCGGCACCTCCTGTCTTGATAATCATGCATCCGAGGTAGAGCGGGTTCTTGACAAGCTCGCGTGCCTGCTCGATTGTCATGCCCTTCTTCTTGCGCAGTTCGGCCAGCAGTTCGGCGTACTCCTCGCTCTTGGGATTGTTCTCCGGGTCGATGATGGTAGCCTTGCCGATGTGCTTCAGACCCCATTCGCCGGCCAGGCGGTTGATTTCCGCCGGGTTGCCTATGAGGATGATGTCCGCCACTTCGTCGGCCAACGCCATGTCGGCCGCCTTCAGCGTGCGTTCCTCGGTGGCCTCGGGGAGCACGATGCGCTGCTTGTCGCTCTTCGCGCGCGCGATGATTTGTTGTACTAAATCCATAGTTTTGTAGTTTATAAGTATATATGTGTTTTGTAAATTCGAGTTTGCAAACGCCTTGTTTAAGGTTCTGCAAAAATACGGAAAATAATCCGAACCGAAGCGGCTTGTAGCGTTTTTTTACTTATAAAAAAGATGAATGCACGCAAAGCCGCCATTCATGATTTTCCGATTCATGGCCTTTCGCATTGCAAAAGGCCATGAATTGCACGCTAAAAGGCCGTCTTTTGGAAGTCAAAAGACGGCCTTTTACAACGCGCTGACTGCCAGCACGTTACGCAGGCGGTCAACGGGGAGGCTGCATGCGGCTGATTTTCTCCTTGAGATATTGCTTGAAGCCGTCGCCGCCGAGCACCCGGATGTCGTCGTACAGGCCGAGGACGAAGCGGCCTATGCCGGCATAGCTGCACACGTCGAGCCGCAGCAGGCGGCGGCCGCCGCCACCGTCGGCGACGCTGGGCATGGCCTGCGGATATTCCTCGCGCAGTATGTTGTACGACAGCGGACCGAGCGTCAGCTCGACGGGCATCAGCTCTTCGCCGCTGAACATGAACACGTCGGTGTACATGCGGCGGTGGCGGTCGGCGTAAGCCCACTCCGAATCGAGCACCTGCACGCCCTGCATGCGGCTTACCTTGAACGTCTTGTTCATGCCGCTGGACGGCTCGTAGCAGCGCACCTCGTTGTTGTTGTTCATCAGGAGGAATGGCTCTACAAAGCGGTCGCGCACGGTCTGGCTGTGGGGCGACGAATATCCCTTGAGCACTACCTGGCGTTGCAGCTTGATGGCGTCGTACAGAGAGCCGATGTTCTGCATGGCGTGCTCGCGCAACTGCTCGTCGGCGAGTATGTCGAAGTCGTAAAACTGCTTCAGCTTGCGCTTCAGGTTGGCTATTATGGCGTTGCCGTGCTCGGCCTTGTCGAGCATGCGGCGCAGCAGCACAGCTTCCTCCTCGGTGAAGGATATGCGGCTCACCAGATGGTCGAAGAAGGGCGACGAGCGGTCGATGGCGTAGTACGCGCCGCGCTTCTCCACCTTGAAGCCGCTGTCGCGAAAGAACTCAAGGTAGTAGTAAAGGTTGCGGCGCGATATGCCGACCTTGCCGCATAGCTCCTCGATGGTGTAGTTGTGGTTCTCGGCGAGCAGCAGGAGCAGGCGCAGCTCGCGCTCAAGTTTGTCGTGACGCATTGGTTAATTCATAATTCATAATGCATAATTCATAATCGGGGCTGCGCCGAAGTTAATGCATAATTCATAATGCACAATGCACAATCGGGCCGACGCCGTATTCTAAAGAATTATATGTCATGTAAATAATGGCGCAGCCTGATTGTGCATTGTGCATTATGAATTATGCATTAACCTAAAGCTTTTGCGGTGATACGGCGTTATGCCGTGCTCGGCAATGGCTTGGCGGTGGGCACGCGTGGGGTAACCCTTGTTCACGTCCCAGGCGTATTGGGGGTATTCCTGCGCCAGACGCTCCATATAGTCGTCGCGGTACGTCTTGGCAAGGATGCTGGCCGCTGCGATGGAAAGATACTTGCCGTCGCCCTTCACCACGGTGGTATAGGGAATGAAACGGTACGGCTTGAAGCGGTTGCCGTCAACGATTATGGCCTCGGGGTGCACCGCGAGCTGGTCGAGCGCACGGTGCATGGCCAGTATGCTGGCGTTGAGTATGTTGATTTCGTCGATTTCCTCGGGCGTAACCACGCCCACGGCCCAGGCCAGGGCGTCGCGCTCTATTTCGGCGCGAAGCTCGTAGCGGCGCTTGGCAGAGAGCTGCTTCGAGTCGTTGAGGGCGTCGTTAACATAGTCTTCGGGCAGTATTACCGCCGCCGCAAACACGCTCCCGGCGAGGCATCCGCGCCCCGCCTCGTCGCATCCGGCCTCTACAAGACCCTTGTAAAAATGGCTTTTCAGCATAGCTTTACATTATTATATATTATGGGAGGACTGGAAAGCCCGGGAGAACAGGGAGGGGCTGACACGCAAAACATATCTACTTACTCCTTCTCTCCTTACTACTTTACTCCTAAAAAGAAGCTACTTACTCCTCCTCTCCTTACTCCTTTACTCCTAAAAAAGAGCTACTTACTCCTCCTCTCCTTACTACTCCACTCCTAAAAAAGAGCTACTTACTCCTCCTCTCCTTACTACTTCTCTCCTATTTTACTTTTCTTTAACTAAAAACACGACACGAATGAACTTATTGTGCACAGATAGACACTTATTTTGCAGTCAGAAACAGAAACATAAAAATAAACGATATGGAAAAGCAAATGACATTGACCGCAAACGAAAGTACGGCGAACAGATGCGCCGACATGGTGAAAAGACTCGTCCGCTACATCGGTCTGCCGCAGCGGCTGTTGCGCAGTTACTACTCAAGAGTGCTCGGCGAGGACGTAAGCGAAGCCCGGGCACGCGCCATGACAGAAGCCCAGCTGGCGTTTTTCGCCGTCACCCTGCCTGCCGACTACCCCTTGGCAATGAGGGTTCTGGCGTGCGTGTGGTTCGTGGTGGCGGTGAAGAAGTTAAGCAGCCGACAGCCAATCAACTGACACCCACCCCAACCCTCCCAAAGGGAGGGAGCTTGATTAGTGGATATTCAATAGATTTCCATATTAAAAGACATATCAAGCCCCCTCCCTTCGGGAGGGTTGGGGTGGGTGTCTGATTGGTTTGCATCGAGTGTTGTCTATCAGAACATCCTGCTAACCCTCTTCACTCCGTCAACAAGCGCGTCGATTTCCTCCTTCGTGTTGTAAAGGGCGAACGAGGCGCGCACCGTGCCCTGTATGCCGAGACGCAGCATGAGGGGCTGGGCGCAGTGATGGCCTGTGCGCACGGCGATGCCGAGACGGTCGAGCAGTGTGCCCATGTCGAGGTGGTGTATGTCGCCTACGAGGAACGAAGCCACGGCATCCTTACGCGCCGACGTGCCGAAGATGCGTATTCCCTCGACCTCGGCGAGCCGCCGCATGGCGTACTCCGTCAGCTCTTGTTCGTGCCTTTGGATGTCGTCCATACCAAGGGCGGTGATGTAACCGATGGCCTTTGCCAGACCGTGGGTGGCTACGTAGTCGGGCGTTCCGGCCTCGAACTTGAACGGAAGGTGCTCGAACACCGTCCTTTCGAAGCTCACGCTCTCAATCATCTCTCCCCCACCCTGGTACGGCGGCAGGCGGTCGAGCCAGTCTTCCTTGCCATAAAGCACGCCGATGCCCGTCGGCCCGTACATCTTGTGGCCGCTGAAGGCGAAGAAGTCGCAGTCCATCGCCTGCACGTCTACGGCGAAGTGGGGGGCACTCTGTGCGCCGTCAACCATCACGGGGACACCGTGTTCATGGGCGATGCGTATTATTTCATCCACCGGGTTGACCGTTCCGAGCACATTGCTCACGTGCGTCACGCTGACGAACTTCGTCCTTTCGGTAAACAAACGCTCGTATTCGTCGAGCCTCAACTCGCCCTTGTCGGTCATCGGGATGACGCGTATTGCGATGCCCTTCTTGGCCGCCTGAAGCTGCCACGGCACAATGTTGGAGTGGTGCTCCATGACGCTTACTATGACTTCGTCGCCCTCTTGCATGAACGCATCGCAGAAAGAGGACGCCACGAGGTTAAGGCTCTCGGTAGTTCCGCGCGTGAATATTATTTCGTTCGTCGACCGTGCGTTGATGAAACGGCGGACTTTCTCTCTCGCTTCCTCGTGCAGGTCGGTAGCCTGTTGCGACAGGTAGTGCACTCCGCGGTGCACGTTGGCGTTCACGTTGTAATACTCTTCGGTGATGGCTTCTACCACGCAGCGCGGCTTCTGGGTAGTAGCGGCGTTGTCAAGATAGACCAACGGACGGTCGTACACCGTGCGGCCGAGGATAGGAAAGTCGTTGCGTATTTGGTTGATGTCGAACATAATGTATAAGATTAGTTACCTGCACAGCTTGCATCCCTCGCATTTTGCAAGCTCGCCGCGGAAGCGTTTTTCCACAAGATAGTGCAAGCGGTCGCGCAGGGGGTCGAGCTTTATGCCGTCGATTACCTCGTTTACGAAGGCGAACTCAAGCAGGAGCTTGGCTTCCTTGAGCGGGATGCCGCGCTGGCGCATGTAGAACAGGGCCGCGTCGTTGAGCTGGCCTACGGTGCTTCCGTGGGCGCACTTCACGTCGTCGGCGTAAATTTCGAGCATGGGCTGCGTGTACATGCGCGCCTCCTTGGTAGCGCAAAGGTTCTGGTTGGTTTCCTGCGAAACGGTCTTCTGCGCTCCGTGGCGCACCAATACGCGGCCGGCGAACGCACCGACGGCGTTTCCGTCGAGCACGTATTTGTACAGTTCGCGGCTCGTACAGCGAGGCACGCGGTGGTCGATGAGCGTGTTGTTGTCTACGTGCTGGTGCTTGTCGGCTATTACGCAGCCGCGAAGGTCGCACTCTGCGCCCTCCCCTGCGAACACGAGGTCGGTGCGGTTGCGCGTCACTCCGTTGTGAAGCGTTATTACGTTGTGGCTCACGCGGCTGTCCCTTTGCTGCTCGATGAACACGTTGCTGACGCGGACGTTCTTCACATGGGTCTCTTCCAGACAATAAAGGTCGAGCTTGGCGTTGTCGCCCACGTATGCCTCGATTACTTGGGTGGCAAGGAAACGGCGGTCGTCGGCGGCATGGTCGCAGAAGAGCAGCTTGATTTCAGCGCATTCCTCGACAACAATGAGCACGCGGCGGTTCACCATCAAATCGACGTCAGACCGCAGAATATTGATTACCTGCACGGCCCTGTCTACCACAACGCCCTTAGGCACGTAAATAAGAAGGCCGTCCTGGGCGAGCATGGTGTTAAGAGCGGTAATGCCGTCGTCGGCCGTCTTGGCGAGCTTCGCATAATACTTTGCCACAAAGTCGGGATGTTCGGCTGCGTATTTGGCCAGCGACCCCACCACAACTCCTTCCGGCAGGAGGTGCGCCTTGGGCACAGCCTTGTCGTAAAAGCCATCGTTCAGCACGAAGTAAAGCGACGTACTGAGGTTTGGAACGTCGCAACGGAACGCCTCATACGGGTCTACCGGGATGTCAAGGCGGTTGAGGTTAAGCCCGTAGTCAGGCTCGAACAGCGCCGGGATGTCCGTATATTTGTACCGTTCGACCTTCTTCGTGGGGAAGCCGAGACGGCGGAAGTCGTCGAATGCGGCGTCGCGCACGGCGTTCATAGGCTCCGCGCTGTGCGCCATAAGCATGTCGCGGCACTGCCCGTAGAGGTCGATATATTGTTTTTCGCTTTGCATGTTTTTTAAGTTTAGGAGTTAAAGGAGCAAGGAGTAAAGGAGTAAAGTAGATTTGACAAAACTAACTATGAAGACAATATTGGCAACTGCCAGTCAACTGTTACCTTGACAACAAGACATTCCTACTTACTCCTTTACTCCTCCTCTCCTTACTACTCAAATACCGTCCACTTCCTCCTTTATCCAGTCGTAGCCGCGCTTCTCTATTTCCTTCGACAGCTCCGGGCCTGCGGTCTTCACTATTCGGCCTTTGTAGAGCACGTGGATGATGTCGGGCTTGATGATGTCGAGCAGACGCTCGTAGTGCGTAATGACGATGCAGCTCGACTCCGGCGTGCGCAGCTTGTTCACGCCTTCGGCCACGATACGCAGCGCGTCTACGTCAAGACCCGAGTCAGTCTCGTCGAGAATACTTAGCTTCGGTTCGAGCATAGCCATCTGGAAAATCTCGTTGCGCTTCTTCTCGCCGCCGCTAAAGCCCTCGTTCACCGAGCGGTTAGACAGCTTGCTGTCAAGCTCTACGATTTTCCTCTTCTCGCGCATCAGCTTCAGAAACTCCGCCGCATTGAGCGGCTGCTTGCCCTCATACTTGCGCTTCTCGTTGACGGCGGCGCGCATGAAGTTGGTCATCGACACCCCGGGGATTTCCACCGGGTACTGGAACGAGAGGAAAAGCCCCTCGTGCGCCCTGTCCTCGGGCTTCATGGCGAGCAAATCCTTGCCGTTGAACGTCACCTCGCCTTCGGTAACCTCATACAGCGGATTGCCAACAAGCACCGCGCTAAGCGTGCTCTTTCCCGAACCGTTAGGCCCCATTATGGCGTGCGTCTCGCCGTCCTTGATTGTGAGGTTGATGCCCTTAAGTATTTCCTTGTCGCCTATTTTAGCGTGTAAGTTCCTTATTTCCAACATAATATTTTCGATAAATGGAGAATTGAAAATGGAGAATTGAAAATTATGATTACCATTGTAGACAGGCAATCACCTCAATCTTCATTACTTCCATTTCCTTTTCTCAATCAACTATGGTAATCATAATTATCAATTCTCAACTTTCAATTCGCAATTAAAACATTACCCTACCGTCCCTTCCAGCGACACGCTTAGCAGCTTCTGCGCCTCTACGGCGAACTCCATCGGCAGCTTGTTGAGCACGTCCTTGGCGTAACCGTTGACTATCAGGCCGACGGCCTGCTCCGTGGGTATGCCGCGCTGGTTGCAGTATAACAGCTGCTCCTCGCTTATTTTGCTGGTCGTAGCCTCGTGCTCCACTATGGCCGTGTCGTTGTGTATGTCCATGTAGGGGAAGGTATGCGCGCCGCAGTCGCTTCCCAAAAGCAGCGAGTCGCACGACGAGTAGTTGCGCGCGCCGTCGGCTCCGGGGGCCACGCGCACCAGTCCGCGGTACGAGTTCTGGCTGTGACCCGCGCTGATGCCCTTGCTGATGATGGTGCTCTTGGTGTTCTTTCCAATGTGGAGCATCTTTGTTCCCGTGTCGGCCTCCTGGTAATTGTTCGTCACGGCAACGCTGTAGAACTCCGCCACGGAGCCGTCGCCGCGCAGTATGCACGACGGATACTTCCAAGTTATTGCCGAGCCGGTCTCCACCTGCGTCCACGACAGCTTCGAGTTCTTGCCGCGCAGGTCGCCGCGCTTCGTCACAAGGTTCAGCACTCCGCCCCTGCCCTTCTCGTCGCCGGGATACCAGTTCTGCACCGTAGAGTATTTTACCTCGGCGTTGTCCTTCACCACGATTTCCACAATGGCGGCGTGCAGCTGGTTCTCGTCACGCATCGGGGCTGTGCATCCTTCGAGGTAAGACACGTAACTGTCGTCCTCGGCGATGATGAGCGTGCGCTCGAACTGCCCCGTGTTCCGCGCGTTTATGCGGAAATACGAGCTAAGCTCCATCGGGCTGCGCACGCCCTTGGGTATGTAGACGAATGAGCCGTCGCTGAACACCGCGCTGTTCAACGCGGCAAAGAAGTTGTCGCGGTAAGGCACGACCGTGCCCAAGTATTCGCGCACCAGCTCCGGGTGCTCCTTGATTGCGTCGCCGATTGAGCAGAAGATGATACCCTTCTCGGCCAGCTTCTCGCGGTAGGTGGTCTTCACCGACACCGAATCCATGATGGCGTCGACGGCCGTCTGGCCGCTAAGTATGAGCCGCTCCTCAAGCGGAATGCCCAGCTTGTCAAACGTCTTCATCAGCTCCGGGTCAATCTCCTTCTTGCCCTCGTCCTTCTTTTTCGCCATGGGGTCGGCGTAGTAGGATATGGCCTGGTAGTCGATGTCGGGCACATGCACGTGCCCCCACGTCGGCTGTTCCAGCGTCTGCCAGTAGCGCAACGCCTTAAGGCGGAAGTCGAGCATCCACTCCGGTTCGTCCTTCTTCTGCGAAATAAGGCGGACTACATCCTCGTTAAGCCCCGTGTCTATAATGTCGGTATGCACGTCGGTGGTGAAACCGAACTCATACTTCTGCTCGGCCACCTGGCGCACAAACTCGTTTTGCTTGTTGTTCACACTTTCCATTCCTGTAAAATCACTCGCCTGCGCGTCGCCGGCAGGCACACTGTTGCAAGTCTGCAAAGTTAATGAATAATGGAAGCACAAGCAAAATTTTTGGTATAAAAAAGCAAAACGCCAAGGAACACCCACCCCAACCCTCCCAAAGGGAGGGAGCTTGATTACCTCCGCATTGGCGTATTGCTCCCAGTTCTCCCACCGCTCCTATTCACCACTTTCCCAATAAGCCACATTTCGCTTTATGAAAGACCGTTCATCCGCAAACCTTTTGGATGAAATACAAGGTCTGTTAATGAAATCATTTGTTCCGCCGGATTTGCAATCCGGCGGTTTCTAATTGCGGATTTGCAATCCGCACATGCCCAAACATTTATCTCATGGCAGTGCGGTTTGAGCGGATTACAAATCCTTATAGTAGATTTCGGCGGATTGCAAATCCGCCAAAACATATTACCCTCCGCCTGAATTGCAGTAGGATGTATATGCTTATTGGGTTTATATTCCACACACCCGAACTGCGGATGAACCACGAAAGGCCACGTTTTGCAAGCCAAAAGACTATGTTTTACAATGCAAAAGGCCGTGTTTCGCATTGCGAAACACGGCCTTTTGGTAACTGCCTGGCAATCAGCGAATTGCAAGCGGATGAAAAGGCGTAAGCCTTTCTCACCTTCTCACCCTCTCACCTTTTCACCTCTAAAAAACATCATCACTTCACCACCTTCGTGGTCTTCGCTCCGTTCTTCACGATGAGCAGACCGGTGGCCGGAACGTCGTCGATGCTGAACGCGTCGGTAGCAGCGGTGTAGACAAGCACGCCGTCGGCTGTATAGACACGCACCATGCCGTCACCAGCAACGTTTACAGCCTCAATGCCGGTAGTCCAGCCGGGTGTGCCTTCGCCTATGGTAGGTATGCCGCCGGCGATTGTCACCTCGTAGCTGTTTACTATGTGTTCGTTGCTTCGCACCGTCTGCCAGTCTGTTTCCTTTGAGGATTTAGTTGCAAGATATACTTGGTACGTTCCATCAGGCAAAGATGCAGTGGATATTTCGCCTTGAGATATTTCGGGATAGCCGCTGTTTTCAGTGAAGCCGGTTATGGGCATGCTCCACAGTGTAGTCTGTGTACCGCCGTTAACAGGTTCGGCCAAGAGTGCAAGATTGCCCGAGAAGCTCTCTGCGTCACAGTTAAGGACACTTGTAACAGTGAATGAAAGCATGTTGCCGTATGCCGTTACGGTAAAGCTTCCACGTGTGGTCTGTCCGCCCGTCCAGCTTATTGAAGGCATAATGCCGAACTGCGAGGAATATGGGATTTCGGGAGCATCCGGGCCATGCGCTATTATCATGTCCTGGTTTTCGCTGAACGTAAGCATCTCGCCAACTTCGTAGAAGCCGTTGCTTTCGCCGTTCCATCCCCAGTTTATGTGTACGAGGCCGTTTTCGTCGTAACCGTCAAGCACGAAGGCGTGCCCTCCCTGTGACAAAGACGAGCCGCCGTAAAGTATCGGGCGCCGGTTACTGATTTCCTCACGGATGATGTTCATCCAGTCGTTGGTAGTATAGATGTCTCGCTGGTATATCTTTGTGCTGTAGCGGAAGTAGTCCCTCATGGCCGTGGTGGCATCAGTCGTATAGGCTCCACTGCCGTCGATGTTGTACATCATTTCCACGGATATGCCGCAGTGCAGCATCAACTGGGCTACGGCCTCGGCCTGCATGCCGTTGTAAACGCCGCTGTAGTCGTCAATCATGTTGTCCCAATCGTAATGCGTGCGGTTGAACCTTGCCTCAAGTTCGAACAGTGTGCCGTCGTTGGCTGTGAAGTCGTAAAATTTCATTCCTTCCCCAGTGTCAGGCCACTTGTGGAAATACATGATTTGCGCCATGGCTGTAGCCACGCAGCCCGTAACATAGTGCTCCCTCGTAGAGCCGCCAATGCCAGATACGCTGTATGTGGGTGTCATGTTATTATATGGAGCATCCTGCCCCCAACGGCATGTCAGAAGTTCGTCGACACGTGCCGGATAGTCGCTGCTTTCAAGTGTCTCGACATCAGCTTGCACCTCTCCTGTTGCGAGCTTGGCCTGCAATGACTTGTCGATGGCATCCATCCACCACTGCATTGCCGGCGGTATGTTGTCTTGATTGAAACGAGTATCAGAGTATCCGAGCACCGCGTCAAACATGTCATCATTAGCTATGACCGCGAAACCGCCCGTGTCGTAGCCAAGTATTGTGAACTGTTTGCCGTTCTTCAGCAGTTTTATCTGGCCTGCGCCGCTGCGTGTCGACGCGCTCCCGTCAGTCTTAAGCACGCCAGCTGCGGCTGCTTTCATCTGCTGGAGGCTTCGCGGTGCACAATAGGCGGTGGCCGTCAGCAGCAAAAATGATAATGTGAAAAATATCTTTTTCATGTAGCAGATGATTTAAGTTGTATGAGAACAAAATAAAAGACAGGGCATATCCCCATGATGGAGATATGCCTTGCCTTTCTGTGCTATGATTATTTCCTTGTAAGAGTTACATTCATCAAGCCCATGGCAACCTGAACTTGTGTACCACTTGCATTGCCCAGGTATATCGTTCCGTTTGCGAATGATATTGATGATGTCGGTTCTCCGTTAGGTCCGAGTTGCCAGCTTCCATTCAAAGTGGTGTTTTGGTAAACGTATCCGTCACCAGGGTCAAAGAAGAACGACAATGGCAGTCCTTGCAATTCAAGTATCGTCTCATTGCTGAAATACCATCCCAATGTTCCTCCATGAGACATTACGTCAAACGTATAATACCAATCGAACGTAAGTTCTTCGCCTGTACCAAGCATATTTTTCGTCGTTACGGTATAGACATTTTCGTAATCTTCATCGTTAGGGTCGGTAGGTCCGCCTATTGTGACGTCACAAGTCATAGGAGTACCTTCAAACGCATCAATAGCGTTAAGCGTCCACTCGCCGAACATTGCCTCATAGAAGCCGTCGTTGTTGAGTATCGTCACGGTTGCGGTATTGGCCGTACCGATTTCCGCTCCGTCCGCCTCTGCAATGGTGATGGTAAAGGTTCGGTCGTTGTTCGTCTCGGAATCGTCTATCGCCTTAATCTCTACGTTGATGGTGTTATTCTCCAACGTGTCAGTGTTAAGGTTGAGGGTCTTGTCGGTTATGATGTAGTTGACATTCTCCACAGCCGGGTTTTCGCCAGTCTCGGCCGCCGTTATCCTCAGCCGTATGTTGCCGTTGCGCTTGCCGCTAACCTTAATTGGCACGTTAAAAACGTTCTCGGTCTCACGTACCTGCATCGTAGTCTGCTCGAACTCCACGGTAACACCGTCATTGCTGTTGTATTCAACATCGTCGTTAGAGCATGCAACGAATAGCGAAGCCACGGCGGCGAGCATCAACAATTTTATCTGTTTCATTGCTTTTTCGTTTTATAGTGATAATTCATTATTGCCTTAATCAATAGCCAGGGTTCTGCCTGATGGCCGGGTTCACGTCTATTTCGTGCTTAGGTATAGGCCATGTTAACGTTGGAGAGTCGGCATCCACGTTCATTATTGTAGTGCCAACGCCGGGCAAGAGGCACAGAGTTTCCTGCTGTGGAACACCACGCTCCATGTCGATATGCCAACGCTTGATGTCGAACAGGCGTGTTCCCTCGCCCACCATTTCGCGCTGACGCTCGTCCATCAGTTCGGCCATGAGGTCTTCTTTCGTTGCAAACGTGCGCCTGCGGTATCCTTGGATACGCGCCTGCTCAAGGTCGTTCAGGTAGTCGGATGCTGTCTGCAACCCTCCGGGGATATTCGCATAAGCCTCTGCCGCGATAAGGTACATCTCCGCGATGCGGAATACTTTAGGCTCTGCACATCCCAAGGCATACGAGCTTCCGGCTGTAATCTGGTACAATGTACCGTAAATCGGGTATTTGTTGAAGCTGTAGACTGTACCTATCGCACCGTTTGTAGTGGCAATGTCGGATGTCGTGAAGTACACAGGGAAGCGATAATCGTATGCGCTATATAGGTTGACAAGCGTTTGGGTCGGGATGTAATCCGGATTTGCACCTTGTGTCTGGGCCTGGTAAAGTGTGCCCGTAGCGTATGGCAGGTCGCTTTCTGACTGTGTAGGAAGCTTAAGTATGGTCTCGGTATCGTTTATCCGCAACGTACCTTGCTGCAAAGCTGCACCGCTGTAGCCGTCGTACAGCCACAAATCAGCCAAGTCATCAAGTGTTGCAGCCAATTTGTATTTGCCTGAATAGATGAGCCTTTCGGCTTCGTTGGCTGCTGTCTCATAATCGCCTCTTGCCAAAGCGGCACGCGCACGGAGAGCTCTTATGGCATCAGTGCTGATGTAATATTTGTCCGTAGCATTGGTATTGACGACATATTTGGCCGCGCTGTCAAGGTCGTTGTAGATTTGGTCGAACGTCTCCTTGAGCGTATAGCGGGCAGGATAAGTAGCCGGGTCTGATGACGGAGCGTAGTCCAATCGGTAAGATACGCCGGAGTTCTCCTCGTTTGCAGTAGCTTCCTCGTAGTCAGCGCAGAAATACTGCGATAGCATAAAGATGGAGTAAGCCCTTATAAAGAACGCATCTCCCTTAGCAGTTCTTACCGCAGGCATACCAGGGTTGGTTGATGTCGCCTGTTCTGGGAATATACCAGTATTGGAAAAGTCAGTCCTATTGTATGAGTCGATTATGAAGTTGGCTCGTGCAATGAGTGCCTGGTAGTTACCGTAGATGGCATCGAACGTTGTTGTCTGCGACGTAAACGTCCACCTGTACATCTCTCCGAGCGTGTTGCTGAAACCTGTCACAGCGTCGAAACCGTCGCATTGGATTTCAGGCGCGTTGTAGAAGTCTCCCGCTATCGAGCTTTTCAGTCCGCTGTAAAGCGCAGTGCGAGCGCTTTGGAACGTAGTCGGGCTATTAAGTGCTTCCGTGTCGGGCAGGGCGTCATAAGGCTCCATGTCCATGTCGCAGGAAACAGCCATCACGGCGGACAACATTAATAATAAATATGTTTTTTTCATCTTTAATGTCTTTATTTTGTTTTTAGAACGTAAGTTGTAGGCCAAATGAGTACTGGCGCGTGTTAGGATAGTCGCCTATTGTAGAGAAGCTGTCTACCTCGGGGTCGTAACCCTTGTATTTTGTGAACGTCAGCAAGTTGCGTCCTACGAAGTAAACCTTGCATCCCTTGATGAAATGTGTCGCGTCAAGCCACTTCTTAGGCAATGTATATGACAGCTGCAGGAACTTCAAACGGACGTATGAAGCGTTTTCAATGAGGTGCGTATCCATCTGATACTCTGCGTTGGCAGCAGCTACATCGGTAACGTCGCCCGGCTTCTGCCACATGTCAAACATGTCTACTGACTGATTCCAAGACGTTGCGAAAGACGGGTTCATGGTGAACCAACGCTCGTTGTTGAACATGTAGCGGTCGAACATACCAGTGAACTGAACGTCAAGCTGAAGGCCCTTCCATGACAGGGTGGTGGAAAGTCCGCCCGACCAAGGTGCTATCATGCTCTTGCCTGTCATCACGCGGTCGTCCTCTGAATAGGTCTTTGTATAGTTTCCGTTCTTGTCTAACCAAACGTTCTGTCCGTCAAGAGGGTCGACATGACTCCAGCGCACATAATAGAATTCGCCGTAAGGATGGCCCACTTCAAGGTGTACAAGGTCGGTAACATCATAAGAATCAGCCCCTTCGAAGAGCTTTGTGATTTTGTTCTTGTTGTAGTTGAAGTTAAGGCTTACGTTCCAGTACCAGTCCTTGTTCTTGATAATGTCAGCACCGATATTCACGTCTACACCACGGTTGTACATCTCGGCAACGTTGCCCCACTGCGAAGAGAAACCTGTAGTATAAGAATAAGGTATGCTTACGAGCATGTTTGATGTCACCTTGTTGTAGAACTCCACGTTGAACGTAATCCTGTCGAGCACTTTTCCACTAAGACCTACGTTCAGCGTCTTTACGGTTTCCCATGTCAAGTCGTCATTGCGAACGTTGACGGGAGCGAGGCCTGCCTGTCCGTTATATTCGCCAGATGTCGAAGCAAGACCAAGGAACTGATACGGGTCGATGCCGGAGTTACCTGTCGAACCATAACTGATTTTGAACTGAAGGTCGTTGAGCCAGCTCTTGGTCGGCTCCATGAAGCTCTCGTTCGTGATGTTCCACATCGCAGCCACAGCCCCGAACGTAGCCCAACGGTGGTCTTTGGCAAAGAGTGAAGAACCGTCGCGGCGGATTGACGCGTCAAGGAAGTAGCGGTCTGCATAGTTGTAATTGAGCATTCCAAACCAAGAGTTGCGCACCTCTTCGCTGATTGATTGTCCCGGCACGGCTGCTCCGGCCTGTGTTCCGGCCGACATGAGGAGCATACGGTTGTCGGTAAGGCGGCTCATGCTCGCACTAAAAGCCTCTGTCTTGCTCGTCATGGTTTCCTGGCCGAGCAGAACGGTAACGTGGTGGTCGCGTAGGAAATCGAACTTGTACTCCGCAGTGTTGGTTACAGTCCAACGGTAGAAACGAGAGAACTGCTCGCTGGCCGAGCCTGTAGGGAACACATTGGGGTCAATGGCGAGCGTGTTATAAACTTTGTGGGTCGTGCGGTAGTCGTTCCAGTCGAGGCCGACGGCCGAACGCAGGTTAAGTCCTCTGATAGGATTGATGTTCACATAAGCATTTTCGTTCAGGCGCACACGGTCGTTATGGCCGGGCTGCACCTCCGACAGCCAGTACGGATTGTAGATGCCGTTCATCGTGTCATTAAACAGGTATTTCCTGTCACCGTATCCTTCAAAAGTACTGTTCGCCCAATCATTTTTGTCGAGGCCGATTACTTCATAATAAGTTTCCGTCGGCAGGTACATGCGGGCCGCAAAAGCCTTGTTGTACAAGCTGTTCGTCTCTGAACTCGAACCAAACGCGGTGGTGGAAGCCTTGGTAAAGGCGAGGTTGGTATTCGCACCTATCTTCAGCCATGGTGTAACGTTTGCCTCAAGGTTGGCGCGGAATGTCTCACGGCGCATCTCCGAGTCGTCCATGATACCCTCTGCCTGGTAGTGGCTGAACGATACAAGGTAAGACAGGTTCTGCGAACCGCCGCGGATGCTGGCGTCAACTTGTGTCACAGGTTTGTTGTCTCCAAAGAACACGTCTTTCCAATCGGTGCTGATACCGTATTTTTTGTAATAAGCCTTCTGCGCCTGGAAGTTCGCATCGTTTACGAGACTGGGGTTAAGTATCTCCTGAAACCTAAGCCACTGGTTAGCATCCATCATCTCCTCTTGGTCGCCGCTCATCTGCGAAATGCCATACTGTGCGGAAACAGTTATAGTCGGAGCTTCTCCAAAATTACCTTTCTTTGATGTAATGATGACAACACCGTTGGCCGCACGCGAACCGTAGATGGCCGTAGAAGACGCGTCCTTGAGCACCGTCATGCTCTCGATGTCGTTCGGATTAAGCGAGAGGAACGTGTTTTGCGAAATCTCGCTGCCGTCCAATATGAACAAAGGCTCTGTCGTTGCATAAATTGAT
>CAKZVT010000040.1 GCA_937922435.1 uncultured Prevotella sp.
TGGGACCTTCTCCAGCCCCAGGATGTGACGAGCCGACATCGAGGTGCCAAACCACCCCGTCGATGTGAGCTCTTGGGGGGGATCAGCCTGTTATCCCCGGAGTACCTTTTATCCTTTGAGCGACGGAGTTTCCATGCACGTCCGCCGGATCACTATGCCCCAGTTTCCTGCCTGCTCGGCATGTCTGCCTCCCAGTCAAGCGCCCTTATGCCATTGCACTCAATGAGGCCGGTTGCCAATCGGCCCGAGGGCACCTTTGGAAGCCTCCGTTACGCTTTTGGAGGCGACCACCCCAGTCAAACTGCCCGCCAAGCGGTGTCCGCACTATACGCGCGTTAGGCGCCGGACGGCCAAAGGGCCGTATTTCAACGACGGCTCCATGGACGCTGGCGCGCCCACTTCAAAGCCTCCGGCCTATCCTACACATCGGACGACCAACGCCAGCGCTAAGCTGCAGTAAAGGTTCACGGGGTCTTTTCGTCCCATCGCGGGTAATCGGCATCTTCACCGATACTACAATTTCACTGGGCTCACGGTTGAGACAGCGTCCGGATCATTACACCATTCGTGCAGGTCGGAACTTACCCGACAAGGAATTTCGCTACCTTAGGACCGTTATAGTTACGGCCGCCGTTTACCGGGGCTTCAATTCGGCGCTTCCCTTGCGGTGACGCCTCCTCTTAACCTTCCGGCACCGGGCAGGTGTCAGGCTGTATACAGCTTCTTTCGAATTCGCACAGCCCTGTGTTTTTGGTAAACAGTTGCCTGGGCCTATTCTCTGCGCCTCCCCTGAACAGGGAGGACCCCTTATCCCGAAGTTACGGGGCCAGTTTGCCTAGTTCCTTAACCGTGAATCTTCCAACGCCTCAGTATGCTCTACGCGGCCACGTGTGTCCGTTTGCGGTACGGGTGCCGCACGGGTTGAGCTTAGCGGGTTTTCTCGGGAGCATGGTTACGCGCGCTGTCCAGCTTCCCCGGAGGGAGGCCGGTACTGTCAGGTTCGGCTCGGGGCGCGTACTTCACTACGCCCCTCTACGCCTACGCCCTTCAACGGGGACTTCCGTCGCCCCGCGGCGCTTTCACTTCTCCTTCACCGCATCGCCCCGTGCGGCAGTGACGGAATGTTGACCGTCATGCCATCGCCATCGCCGTTCGGCTTAGGCTTAGGGCCCGACTGACCCCGGGTCGATTGGCGTTGCCCGGGAAACCTCGGCCTTTCGGCGGGGGGGAATCCCACCCCCCTTGTCGTTACTTATGCCTGCATTTGCTTTTCCATGCGCTCCAGCAGGGGTCGCCCCCTACATTCGACGCGCATGGAATGCTCCCCTACCGGTACTATAAATCAATATACTACCCCGCGCCTTCGGTACCTGCCTTACACCCGATTATTATCCACGCGCGACCCCTCGACCAGTGAGCTGTTACGCACTCTTTGAATGAATGGCTGCTTCCAAGCCAACATCCTGGCTGTCTCAGGAGTCACACTTCGTTAGACTGACTCAGGCAGGATTCCGGGACCTTAGGCGGCGGTCCGGATTCTTCTCCTCTCGGGGACGGACCTTAGCACCCGCCCCCTTACTGCGCGGCTGCGGCGCAAGAGCATTCGGAGTTCGTCAGGACTTGATAGGCGGCGAAGCCCTCGCGTCCTATCGGTCGCTCTACCTCTCTTGCGGAACGCCGCACGCTGCACCTAAATGCATTTCGGGGAGTACGAGCTATCTCCGAGTTTGATTGGCCTTTCACTCCTACACACGCCTCGTCCGGAAGCTTTTCAACGCTTATCGGTTCGGGCCTCCATGCCGTGTTACCGGCACTTCACCCTGGACATGTGTAGATCACTCGGTTTCGCGTCTGCCTACGCCGACTCGACGCCCTCTTCAGGCTCGCTTTCACTGCGGCGCGGTGGCTTAGCCACCATACCTCGCCGGCGGCGGCAACTCGCAGGCTCATTATGCAAAAGGCACGCCGTCACATACAAACGTATGCTCCGACCGCTTGTAGGCGCATGGTTTCAGGGTCTCTTTCACCCTCCTGCTCGGAGTGCTTTTCACCTTTCCCTCACGGTACTCGTACACTATCGGTCTCACGGGAGTATTTAGCCTTGCCGGATGGTCCCGGCGGATTCGCGCAGGATTTCACGTGTCCCGCGCTACTCAGGGTTCCGCTATGTCCCGAGGCGCTTCGCGTAAGGGGCTGTCACCCTCTATGGCCGGACTTTCCAGACCGTTCCGCTCGCGCCCCAAGGTACAACCACGCGGCCCTACTACCCCGGGGCGGCCTGGACCGCCCCGGTTTGGGCTCCTCCCCGTTCGCTCGCCACTACTGGGGGAATCACTGTTGTTTTCTCTTCCTGCGGGTACTAAGATGTTTCAGTTCCCCGCGTTAGCCTCACGCCACAGGCGTGATGACACCCTCAAAGGTGCCGGGTTGTCCCATTCGGGTATCCGCGGATCGCAGGCCGTTTGCGCCTACCCGCGGCTTTTCGCAGCTTACCACGCCCTTCGTCGCCTCCGTGAGCCTAGGCATCCACCATGCGCCCTTGCTCGCTTTTCCTTAATTTTATAGACGGTTGCCCGTCTCTCCGCGCGCCGGGACAAAACCCGGTACGCGCGGTGTCGCTTGTGCCAACATGTCAAAGAACGGACGCCGCTAAACCGCGCGCTTACGCACGGCGCGGACTAGGTGGAGAATAACGGACTCGAACCGTTGACCCCCTGCTTGCAAGGCAGGCGCTCTAGCCAGCTGAGCTAATCCCCCCTTGGGACAAGCCCGCGTAGTCCCAGGCAGACTTGAACTGCCGGCCTCCACATTATCAGTGTGGCGCTCTAACCAACTGAGCTATGGGACTGGCCGCCCCGGGACGGGGCTGTCTCCCCGTTTGCAGAATGAAGGACGGGCGGAAGGCAACGCGACATTGAGCCGCGCCTCTCCAGAAAGGAGGTGTTCCAGCCGCACCTTCCGGTACGGCTACCTTGTTACGACTTAGCCCCAATCACCAGTTTTACCCTAGGGCGCTCCTTGCGGTTACGCACTTCAGGTACCCCCGGCTTTCATGGCTTGACGGGCGGTGTGTACAAGGCCCGGGAACGTATTCACCGCGCCATGGCTGATGCGCGATTACTAGCGAATCCAGCTTCGCGGGGTCGGGTTGCAGACCCCGGTCCGAACTGAGGCCGGCTTTCAAGATCCGACGCGCCTTGCGGCGCGCCAACACTCTGTACCGGCCATTGTAACACGTGTGTAGCCCCGGACGTAAGGGCCGTGCTGATTTGACGTCGTCCCCGCCTTCCTCGCACCTTGCGGCGGCAGTCCCCCCAGAGTGCCCGGCACTACCCGATGGCAACTGGGGGCGGGGGTTGCGCTCGTTATGGCACTTGAGCCGACACCTCACGGCACGAGCTGACGACAACCATGCAGCACCTTCACAGACGCCCCGGAGGGCCTTCCCATCTCTGGGTCGTTCGTCTGCAATTCAAGCCCGGGTAAGGTTCCTCGCGTATCATCGAATTAAACCACATGTTCCTCCGCTTGTGCGGGCCCCCGTCAATTCCTTTGAGTTTCACCGTTGCCGGCGTACTCCCCAGGTGGGACGCTTAACGCTTTCGCTTGGCCGCGGAATAACAATCACCCCACGGCGGGCGTCCATCGTTTACCGCGCGGACTACCAGGGTATCTAATCCTGTTCGATACCCGCGCTTTCGAGCCTCAGCGTCGGTCGCGCTGCGGCAGGCTGCCTTCGCAATCGGGGTTCCTCGTGATATCTAAGCATTTCACCGCTACACCACGAATTCCGCCTGCCTTCCGCGCACCCAAGCCCACCAGTTCGCGCCGCAGTGCCACGGTTGAGCCGCGGCATTTCACGGCACGCTTAATAGGCGGCCTGCGCTCCCTTTAAACCCAATGAATCCGGATAACGCCCGGACCTTCCGTATTACCGCGGCTGCTGGCACGGAATTAGCCGGTCCTTATTCGTGCGGTACCCGCAATATGGGACACGTCCCACACTTTGTCCCCGCACAAAAGAGGTTTACAACCCGTAGGGCCTTCGTCCCTCACGCTACTTGGCTGGTTCAGGCCTCCGCCCATTGACCAATATTCCTCACTGCTGCCTCCCGTAGGAGTTTGGGCCGTGTCTCAGTCCCAATGTGGGGGATTCCCCTCTCAGGGCCCCTACCGATCGTCGCCACGGTGGGCCGTTGCCCCGCCGTCTAGCTAATCGGACGCATCCCCATCCCCTTCCGGCCAGAGCCTTTCGCCGCGACCTGATGCCGTCGCGCGGCCGCATCCCGCATTAATCCCCCTTTCGGGGGGCTGTGCCGGGGAAGGGGGCAGGTTGGATACGCGTTACTCACCCGTGCGCCGGTCGCCATCATAGGTGGCAAGCCACCTACATGCTGCCCCTCGACTTGCATGTGTTAAGCCTGTAGCCAGCGTTCATCCTGAGCCAGGATCAAACTCTACACTGTATATCTAATCTTGTTTTTTTCTTGTTCCTTACAAGGCGGACTGCACGTGGATTTCCCACGAGCGCCGCGCTGCTTCCTCGCCTGTCCCATTCTGTCAAAGAACGCGCTCAACAGGGACAAGCCCCGAAAAGCGGATGCAAAAGTACGCACTTTCAACACAAACACCAAACTTTTCGCAACTTTTCTTTAAGAAAATATCATAATTTAACATCCGTTTACAAATAAACAGCGAAAACGGATAAAAATATTTATCAATTAGAGCATACCTCCTCTCTCCTATTACTATTATACTTTCATTCTCCGCCATGAACAATTGTAGTAAAACAAGGCCCAAATGTACTCTTTACATCATTAGGCTTATTCTTAAATATTCCGAATACTGCACTACCACTGCCAGTCATCGAAGCGTATATTGCTCCCTTTTCATACAAAATTCGTTTAATCTCTCTTATTTCAGGATATAATACTGCAACACTTTTCTCAAAATCGTTTATAAGCAAATCTTTCCAAGTTTCAATCGGCATTGTTACAATATCCCTACAACATTTTTCTGGTATTCTCGGTGTTACATGGGCGAAGGCGTCTTTAGTGCTTATCATCAGAGGCGGTTTGACTATTACAATATAATAATCTGTCAAATCCACTTTAACGGGATTTAATTGTTCGCCAATACCGGTAGCAAACGATGGTACTGGATTCGCAAAAAAAGCGCAGTCTGCTCCCAATTTGGATGCTAACATTCGGATATCTTCTGTAGACATATTTAGGTTGAACATTTTGTTTAACATCCTAAAAGTATAAGTTCCATCAGAAGAGCCTCCTCCCATTCCAGCCTGAGTCGGGATATATTTTGTCAATTTGATAGAAACCGAAGGCAACTCCGGATATATTCCTTTTAATATATTATAAGCTTTTAAAACAAGATTGTTTTTCGGGTCACCCTCAATTGCAATACCATCTAAGCTAAGAATGCATCCAGTTGTATCATTGGGCATTCTTTGCATTTCTTCAATTTCCAGCTTGTCACATAAGTTTATAGGATAAAAAACAGTTTCAAGGTCATGATATCCATCAGCACGCTTGTGTGTAACATTTAGGCCAAGATTGATTTTTGCACAAGGAAAATCTATCATTTCAACGAAAATTTTGTTTGCAAATATAATCATTAAATCCGAATCAAGTAGCAAACAACTAAATTTTTATTTGTAATTTTGCATCGCTAAACCAATAAAAACATATGCCTGAAAATAAAAAAAAACATGCTCTTGACGGCAGTTATGCACATTTGCAGCCACAAGCTATAGATATTGAGCGCATTGTATTGGGGGCGTTAATGATTGATAAAGACGCATTTTCAATAGTAAGCGAAATATTGCATCCTGAAACCTTTTACGAGCCGCGCAATCAGAAAGTGTACAGTGCAATACAGCATCTAAGTTTCAATGAAAACCCCGTTGACATAATGACAGTAACGGAGGAGTTGAAACGGCAGGGAACACTTGAAGATGTTGGCGGCCCGGCTTACATTCTTGAATTAAGTTCGCATGTAGCTTCGTCCGCCCACATAGAATACCATGCCAAAATCCTGGCTCAAAAATTTCTCGCACGCCAACTCATATCGTTTGCCAGCGCAATAGAAACCAAGGCTTTTGACGAAACAATAGATGTTGACGAATTGATGCAGGAGGCCGAGGGGTCACTATTTGAATTGTCGCAAAAGAACATGCGACAGGATTATACACAGATAGACCCTGTAGTAAAACAGGCTGTGGAAATATTACAGAAAGCAGCAGCAAACAAAGGCGGTCTTACCGGAATACCTACAGGATATGCCAAACTCGACGATTACACGTCAGGATGGCAACGCAGCGACCTTGTCATCATTGCCGGAAGACCAGCCATGGGTAAAACTTCATTCGCCTTGTCACTGGCTAGGAATATTGCTGTCGACTATGGCCGCCCGATAGCATTCTTCTCTTTGGAAATGAATAATGTGCAGCTGGTAAACAGGCTTATATCCAACGTGTGCGAGATTGAGGGCCGCAAAATTTTGAGCGGACAGCTTGACGATGAAGAATGGAAACGTTTAGACAAAAACGTAGGCAAATTGCAAACTGCACCTATTTATATAGACGACACTCCGGGCATGTCTATTTTTGAGCTCCGCACGAAGGCGCGTCGCCTTGTACGCGAAAAAGGCGTAGAACTAATAATGATAGACTATTTGCAACTGATGAATGCCAACGGTGCCCGTTTCGGCAGCAGACAGGAAGAAGTTTCAACCATTAGCCGGTCATTAAAGGGGCTGGCTAAAGAGCTGGACATCCCCGTATTGGCTCTTTCGCAGCTTAACCGTACTGTAGAAGGCCGCGAAGGTGCAGACGGCAAACGACCATTACTTAGCGATTTGCGCGAATCAGGCGCAATAGAGCAAGACGCGGATATGGTTCTTTTCGTGCACCGTCCAGAATATTATCGTATATTCACAGACGAAAAGGGCAATGACTTACACGGCAAGGCGCAAATAATAATAGCCAAACACCGTAAAGGTGGTACGGGCGACGTTTTGCTTAATTTCCGTGGAGAGTTCACACGTTTTGAAAATCCCAATGACGCAAACAATGTCCCGTTCGATGGAGGTGAAATTATCGGTTCTAAAATCAACGGCGATGACAATATGCCTTTGCCTCCTCCATACGACGGGAACATTATAGGAGACGGACCTTTGCCTTTTTAACCGAGTTTAGCCTCAATATCCCTGACACAGGCCGCTTTATGATTGTTTAGTA
This sequence comes from uncultured Prevotella sp., assembly GCA_937922435.1. Lineage (GTDB taxonomy): Bacteria > Bacteroidota > Bacteroidia > Bacteroidales > Bacteroidaceae > Prevotella. Next base: position 7,256 of record CAKZVT010000040.1, read on the forward strand.
AAAGGCCGTCAATCATCATCTGATTGACGGCCTTTTATAGTTCAATTGAATGTCTTTTACATCCCAATTCGTGGCCTTTTGCACAACAGCTTTGTTTTCATGCTGTGGCAGACTACAAACATATAAAACTTATCGTATTCATAATCAGCCTTTAATCACGTGATGCTGCAACCTTATATACGGCGAACGTGTAAGCACCCACTTCGGTTTCCAAAGCCTGTCCGTTAACTGACAGGACCTTCTCCTGCGGCACTATGAGACTGGGATTATCAAGCGTGTTGTCTGCATCAAGGTCGTCCGAATGGAATACAAGAACCTTGGTGTCGCCAAGCTTGACCGACTTTTTCAGTCCCTTGAAGTCAACGCGCAGCTTCCTTGCCTTGTCTGACGTATTGACCACCTTTATTATATATGTCTTTGAAGGCTCGTCCCACACGGCGCTTGCGAACAGGCCGTCCTGCCCGGGCTGTCCGCTCACGGGCTTCTTGTCCATGGTGAGCGGCACTACGTTGGTGCCGCGGTTGTGCCCGTAAAGCCACTGGACATACCAGCTGCATGTACGCACCGAGCGGAGATTGTCAAACCATATCAGGTCGGGACGCCATTGCCACCCCTCCACATGGGCGAACAAAGGAGCGTATGTAGCCATGTGCACCACGTCGGCGTTGCGCTCGACACCCGTGAGGAAGGCCGCCTCGAGCAGGGAAGCGTGAAAATGGTTCCACTTCTTGCCCTTGCCGTGGCAGGCATACTCGCCCGCAAACACCTTTGGGCCTTTCCTGTCATAGTTGTCATACCGGCTTCCCGAGGCCAGGAACCAATCTTCGGGGCGGTAAAAATGCTCGTCAACGAGGTCGACTTTCAGTTTCCGCATCTCCGGCCAGAGGTAGTCAAAGTCCTTTCCTTCGGAGTTAGGCCCGGACGAACCGATTATCTTGATGTCGGGATATGCCTTGCGGATGGCCTCCACAAAGACCTTCAGGCGGGCCGGATAGCCCTCGCCCCACTGCTCGTTGCCTACGGCTATGAACTTGAGGTTGAACGGCGCAGGATGCCCCATCGACGCACGGAGCCTTCCCCACTCCGTCGTGGTGTCCCCATTGGCAAACTCTATTAGGTCGAGCGCGTCTTGCACGTAGCTTCCGAGGTCGGATACTTTTACGTGAGCATCCTCATTGCCATTCTGATACTGGCACGCCAAACCGCAATTTACAACAGGTAACGGCTCGGCTCCCATATCCTCGGCCAATTGGAAAAGCTCGAAAAAGCCCATTCCATAAGACTGGAAATAATCAGGGAAAAAACGGTGCTGGAATGTATATTGCCAACGATTTTCGTTCAGTGGGCGGTTCTCTACAGGGCCTACGGAGTTTTTCCAGTTGTAACGCGTGGCCAAATCAGTGCCCTCTACGATGCAGCCGCCCGGGAAACGGAACACGCCGGGCTTGGTGTCGGCCAAGGCCTGCGCCAAGTCCTTGCGCAATCCGTTCTTGCGTCCCTTCCATGTATCGACGGGGAAGAGCGACACATGCTCAAGGTCAACGCTTCCGCCAGACTCGAGGAAGATTCGCAAATGAGCCTTGGCAAAGGTCTCCTTCGGCGTGATTGTAATTTCGTAACGCTTCCAATCAGCCGAGTTTATGGGCAAAACGTCGGAAGTCATCACCTGCGTCTCACCCATCGAGGCGGTGTTTACTAGCTCCACCTTGATTTTCTGGCCCTCGCCGCGCGCCCATACCGAGAAGCGGTAGCTCTCGCCTGCCTTCACGCCAATGCCGAAAAAGCCCTCGTTCTCAAGGCCGGTAAACTTCGCGCTGTGCCCCGATGGCGACAGGCGCACATAATGGGGGTTGCGCTCGAATGGGCCGTCATCCTTCAACGTCACGTTGCCAAACGTCTTCCACCCCATGAAATGCTGGGGAAACTCGAACGAGCGGTTTTTCACCAGCTCGGCATACAGACCTCCGTCGGCCGCATAATTGATGTCTTCAAGAAAATGTCCGTACATGGTAGGTTGGATTTCCGCGCCAACCTTGTTGGCCTGCACCACCATTACGTTAGTGTCCTGTGCGCTCGCCTTGACACCGCACAATAGCGACAAGGCCGCTAATAATAAATAATGTCTGTTCATGATTACCTTATGTTTGGTTTTATAGTATTATCTTTGCAAAGATAAAAACAAATATTGTAATATTTACACTTTTACGTGAAAATGTTTTGCTTGAATATGAAAAATCCATATCTTTGCCAAAGACTATTACCTGAATAAACATAATTTAACCTATAACGATTTATGAAAAAAGTCAAATTATTATTCCTGCTGGCTACGGCATGCACCCAGGCATTGGCGCAAGACGCGTCGATATACAGCCCGGACAGCCTGCTGAAGGTTGAAATCAGCGTTGACGGAGGGCGTCCGTCATACACGGTAAAGTACAAAGGCAAGACATTCCTTGAAGAATCGCCGCTGGGTTTCACGGCCGATGTGGGCGATTTCAGCCAGGGCATGACCTACTCAGGCAGCAAGACACGCAGCATCAGCGATAGCTACACGCTCGACAGGATAAAGCAATCAAGCGTAAGCTACAAGGCCAACGAGCTAAAGGTGGGCCTCATGAACAAGGACGGAAAGCCTATAGACGTGACCTTCCGCGTGAGCGCGAACGACGTGGCCTTCCGCTACGAAATGCCGCGCTACGGCGATACGGGCAGCATCGTCATAAAGAACGAGGCCACGGGCTTCAACCTGCCGGCGCAGACCACAACGTTCCTCACGCCGCAAAGCGACCCGATGGTGGGTTGGAAGCGCACCAAGCCGAGCTACGAGGAGGAGTACAAGGCCGACGCGCCGCTTACAGAACGCTCGCGCTTCGGCCACGGCTTCACCTTCCCGTGCCTCTTCCGTGTAGGCGGTGACGGATGGGTGCTGGTGAGCGAGACGGGCGTTGACTCGCGCTATTGCGCGTCACACCTAAGCGACGCCACACCCGAAGGCGTGTTCACCGTAGCCTTCCCCATGCCCGAAGAGAACAACGGCAACGGCACCGTATCGCCCGGAATGGCCCTGCCCGGCGCGACCCCCTGGCGCACCATAACCGTAGGCGAGACGCTGACGCCCGTCGTGGAGACCACCGTGCCGTGGGACGTAGTAGAGCCGCGCTATGCGTCGGAGCACAAGTATGAGTACGGACGCGGTACCTGGAGCTGGATAATGTGGCAGGACGCGAGCATAAATTATAATGACCAGATTGCTTATATCGACCTTGCCGCCAGTATGGGATACGAGTTCGTATTAATAGACAACTGGTGGGACAAGAACATAGGCCGGGAAAGAATGGCCGAGCTCGTAAGCTACGCCAAGTCGAAGGGCGTGGACGTGTTCCTTTGGTACAGCTCAAGCGGCTATTGGAACGACATAGAGCAATGCCCCACGAACATAATGGACAACCCCATAACGCGCAAGCGCGAGATGAAATGGATGCGCAAGCTCGGCGTGAAAGGCATCAAGGTTGACTTCTTCGGAGGCGACAAGCAGGAGACGATGCGCCTGTACGAGGCAATATTGAGCGACGCCGACGACCACGGGCTCATGGTAATCTTCCACGGATGCACCCTGCCGCGCGGATGGGAGCGCATGTACCCCAACTACGTGGGCAGCGAGGCTGTGCTCGCGTCGGAGAACCTCATCTTCAGCCAGCACTCCTGCGACACCGAGGCTTACAACGCCACGCTGCACCCCTTCATACGCAACGCCGTTGGCTGCATGGAGTTTGGCGGCACGCTGCTCAACAAGAGACTCAACAGGGGCAACGACGGGGGAAGCGTGCGCAAGACTACGGATGTGTTCCAAATCGCCACGGCCGTGCTGTTCCAGAACCCTGTGCAGAACTTCGCCATCGCACCCAACAACCTTACCGACGCGCCGGAGGCCGTAATCGGCTTCATGAAAGACGTGCCGACGACATGGGACGAGACGGTGTTCATCGATGGCTACCCCGGCAAATACTGCGTGCTGGCGCGCCGCCACGGCGATAAGTGGTACGTGGCAGGCGTCAACGCCACCAAAGAACCGATTAAATTGAAGCTCGACCTTAGTTTTATAGGCAATGGCAGCAAGGCTTCATACTATTATGACGACGCACGTCGGCAGGCCGTACTGAAGGACATAGATATGAAGAACCCTGCCAAGACAAAGATTACAATACAGCCTGATGGCGGAATTGTGCTGGTAAAATGACCCATAAAAAAGCGTAGCAAGTCTTTTTACTTGCTACGCTTTTTTTTAGAAATACTGCTTAATAGGCAAATAAAGGATATTTAAGCATCGTTTCATTTACTTTTCCACGGACACTGGATATAACCTTATCGTCTTCGGGATTATCAAGAACCTCCTCTATCAAATCTGCGATAAGCAACATCATGTCTTCTTTTGCTCCGCGTGTAGTAATTGCTGGCGTACCGAGACGAATACCTGAAGTTTGGAAAGCACTACGGGTATCATAAGGAACCATATTTTTATTAACAGTTATGTCCGCCGACACAAGAGCATTCTCTGCGACCTTTCCTGTCAGTTCCGGATATTTTGAACGCAGGTCTACAAGCATGGAGTGGTTGTCGGTGCCACCACTTACAATAGTAAAACCACGCTTAATTAGCTCGTCTGCCAATACGGCGGCATTCTTCTTTACTTGTTTTGCCCACTCTTTGAACTCAGGTTGAAGCGCCTCATTGAATGCTACAGCCTTTGCTGCAATGACATGCTCAAGCGGCCCGCCTTGTGTACCAGGGAACACAGCGCTGTTAAGCAGCTGGCTCATCATCTTGATTTGTCCTTTAGGAGTCGTTTTACCCCACGGATTCTCAAAATCCTTACCCATTAATATGATTCCTCCACGAGGACCACGAAGCGTCTTATGCGTTGTAGAAGTAACGATGTGGGCGTACTTCAATGGGTTATCCAGCAAACCTGCGGCGATAAGGCCGGCTGGATGAGCCATGTCTATCATAAGCAAAGCGCCAACCTTGTCGGCTATTTCACGCATACGCTTATAATCCCACTCACGGCTGTAAGCCGAACCGCCACCGATAATCAGTTTGGGGTTATGCTCCAATGCAAGCTTCTCCATCTCGTCATAGTCCACACGCCCTGTTTCCTTGTCAAGGTTGTACCCCACTGCATTATAAAGTATACCAGACGTATTAACGTTGGAACCATGTGACAAGTGACCTCCGTGAGCCAAATTTAAACCAAGAAAAGTATCACCAGGATTAAGAACTGTCAACAATACGGCAGCATTAGCTTGTGCTCCTGAATGAGGCTGTACATTGGCATACTCTGCTCCAAATAGTTTTTTAACGCGCTCAATAGCCAATGTCTCGACTTCATCAACTACGCCGCAACCCCCATAATAACGCTTCCCAGGATATCCTTCAGCGTATTTATTAGTAAGACATGAACCCATCGCCTGCATAACCTCATCGCTTACAAAATTTTCGGAAGCGATAAGCTCCATGCCCTTCAGCTGACGTTGATGTTCTTTTTCAATCAAGTCGAATATCAGTTGGTCTCTTTCCATTGTGTAATGTTTGTATGGTTTGAAAAATGATATGTATCTTTCTATATAAGTTGGACTTTGCTTATATTTTGTTCCTTGTCACAATAGTGGCATCGTATGATGCCAGCCTTCTTGTCCGTAACGGTGAATATCGTGTCCATAGGCTCGTTATTGGTAATACACTTGGGGTTGTTGCACTTCACGATGCCCCTCAATTCATCAGGTGTTTCTACTTTCTTTTTTTCCACAACTTCGTAGTTTCGTATAATGTTAAGCACCACGTTGGGAGCAACTACAGACAAGCGTGAAATCTCTTCGTCTGTGAAAAACTTATTTTCAATCTTAATTATGCCCTTACGCCCAATTTTCTTTGACAGGTAATTATAGCCGATTGTTACGACCGTATCCAGATTTTGCAATCCCAATACACTCGCAACCTCGTATGTTTTTTCTGAAGGTATATGGTCGATTACCGTTCCATTCTCTATCGCCGCAACCAATCTTTCTTTCTTGCTCATTGTTCAAGTCCCCTTTTTACTACACGGTTATTCTATAATAGTATTATCGCGTACTATATCCTCAAGAGATATTCCAAGCACGTCACATATTATCGCCTCACGTGCATATAATCCATTTTGAGCTTGCTGGATATAATATGCGTGTGGATTAGAATCAACTTCATACTCTATTTCATTCACACGCGGTAACGGGTGTAGTATTTTCATGTTTTCCCGTGCGTTTTTAAGCATCTCGTTTTTCAGGATATATACGTTTTTTACTTTTTCATATTCCATTAAATCCGAGAACCTCTCTTTCTGTACGCGTGTCATATAAAGAATGTCGGCGTTGCTTATCACGTCCTCACTGAAATCCGTATGCTCTACAAACTTAATACCGTACTCCTTGCAATACAGTTTGTATTCGTCAGGCATGGCAAGCTCTTGTGGAGCAATGAAATGGAATGTCGGATTAAAATGACGCATCGCCATGATGAGTGAATGAACCGTACGTCCGTATTTCAAGTCACCAACAAGGCAAATGTCAAGATTGTCTAATGTTCCCTGAGTCTTATATATCGAATAAAGGTCGAGCATACATTGCGACGGATGCTGGTGCGCCCCGTCACCGGCATTGATTATAGGGACGGGCGCAACCTCGCTTGCATACTGGGCTGCACCTTCTATATAATGCCGCATGACTATTACATCTGCATAATTTGAGACCATGAGAATCGTGTCTTTCAGGGTCTCCCCTTTTGTCGCACTGGTAACTTTTGCGTCACTAAAACCTATCACGCGCGCACCAAGACGGTTTGCTGCGGTTTCAAAACTAAGCCTTGTACGTGTTGAAGGTTCAAAAAACAATGTGGCTACTACTTTTCCTTTTAGGATTTCCCTATTAGGGTGTTTCTCAAATTCCTGCGCCACTTTTATCATATAAAGGATTTTATCCCGAGATAAATCGGCGATTGTGACAAAGTTGTGTATTCCCATTATTGATTGATGTAATTACAAATTCGTGTGCTAAGTTACGCATTATTTTTAATTTATGCTGGATAAATAAAAAGAAAAGTATTAATTTTGCAACTAATTAGTTCATGCGCAATAAAAAATGAGGAAAACATTTGTCCGAATATTATGGGGGCTGCTTTGTGTTTCTATAATATTTATAGTCGTAGCTTTTACATCCATTTGGTTTGGATGGATTGGATATATGCCAGACATAGCCGACTTGCAGAATCCAATAAGCCGATACGCCTCACAGGTATATTCCGTTGATGGAAAGATTCTTGGTACGTATAATATAAATAGAGAAAATCGTGTACATGTTGATTTTGACGGACTTTCCCCTTATCTTGTACAGGCATTGATTGCAACTGAAGACGAACGTTTTTACGACCATTCAGGGATTGACTTCATTGCATTGACGAGAGCCGTTGTAAAACGTGGCATTCTTGGGCAAAAAAGTGCCGGCGGAGGTTCTACAATAACCCAGCAACTTGCAAAGCAGCTTTATTCGGCAACAGCTAAAAGCACGCTTGAACGTGTAATGCAGAAACCCATAGAATGGGTCATCGCGGTAAAACTCGAGAGGTTTTACACAAAAGAGGAAATCATTACCATGTACCTTAATTACTTTGATTTCCTACACAACGCTGTCGGAATAAAAACAGCTTCAGACGTTTACTTCAAGAAAAACCCTAAAGAACTTACTTTGATAGAGGCCGCCACGCTCATCGGCCTGTGCAAAAATCCATCTTATTACAACCCTGTAAGATATCCAGAAAGATGTATTGAGCGTCGAAACGTCGTATTAGGCCAAATGGTCAAAGCCGGATATATAACCAATGCACAATACCAAGAAGCATCAAACGAGCAACTGGCATTGGATTTTCACCGAATAGACCACAAGGACGGCATAGCGACTTATTTCAGAGACTTCTTGCGCAGATACATGATGGCAGAAAAGCCTGAACTTGACAACTACCCGTCATGGAACCGGGTGCAATACAATATCGACTCAATAGCTTGGGAAACAGACCCGTTATACGGTTGGTGTAACAAGAACTTCAAGAAAAACGGAGAACATTACAATGTCTATACAGACGGCCTAAAGATTTTCACGACAATAGACTCACGCATGCAACGCTACGCCGAAGAAGCTGTGCTTAAGCATGTCGGCCATTACCTCCAACCTGCATTCTCAAAGGAGAACAGGACAAAGCCCAACGCCCCATTCACCAATGCGCTGACAGCTTCGGAAGTAAAAAACATACTAAACCGCTCAATAAGGCAGAGCGAACGTTACAGGGCGATGAAGGAGCAAGGCTCTACTGAAGAAGAAATACAAAAAGCCTTCAGGACTCCTGTCGAGATGTCAGTGTTCACATACCATGGTTCGGTAGACACGACAATGACACCTTTGGATTCAATCAGGTACATCAAATCGTTCCTGCGCGCAGGATTCGTAAGCATGGACCCGAAGAACGGGGCTGTAAAAGCATACGTCGGAGGCGTCGACTTCACACACTTCGCATACGACATGGCTACACAAGGACGGCGACAGGTAGGGTCAACGCTCAAACCGTTCCTCTACGCTCTTTGCATGTCAAACGGGATGTCGCCATGTGATGTTGCGCCAAACGTACAGCAGACTTACGGCAACTGGACGCCACGTAACGGTAGCCGCGCACGTTACGGACAGATGGTTACGTTGAAATGGGGTCTAGCACAATCAAACAACTGGATTTCAGCCTACCTTATGAGCAGGCTCAATCCTCAAGACCTTCTGCGTATTCTCGGAGATTTCGGCATCAACACTTACGGCATTTACCCGTCGATGGCTCTCTGTCTCGGTCCAAACGAGGTTTCAGTAGCCGAGATGGTATCTGCCTACACCACTTTCGCAAACAACGGAATACATTGTTATCCAATGTTTGTAACCAAGATAGAAGACAATGAAGGGAATGTAGTCGCCACGTTCCATCCACGCATGAACGAGGTGATAAGCGAAGAAAGCGCATACAAAATGATTGAAATGCTGCGTGCCGTAATGAACGGCGGGACGGGCAGCCGTATGCGTTACCGTTACAACATAACATGCGACATGGGAGGTAAGACCGGTACGACCAACCGCAACTCTGACGCATGGTTCATGGGCTTTACCCCTTCATTGGTCAGCGGATGCTGGGTCGGCGGCGAAGACAGGGACATACACTTTGATTCAACCAGTATGGGACAAGGTGCAAACATGGCACTTCCTGTATGGGCGTATTACATGCAAAAGGTATTTGCCGACCGTTCATTAGGATACAGTCCCGACGAGAAATTCGACATACCCGAAGGTTTCAATCCTTGTTCATCAGAGTTTGACGACTATCAGCCTGGAGGCATAGAAGAAGTGTTTGAATGAAAACCAAACTCCGGCATCATACCTATGTTGCATAGGATGATGCCGGAGTTCTCATTTGCCGTTACCTCAAATACGGATTGTACATCATTATTTCTTTTTATTTGACGATACCTTCTTCAGCCACTCACGCACAGGGAGGTCATACAACTTGTATGATGCGTAAGCCGTCAGTATTGCAAGGACAAATATGCCGACTGATACAAAAATGTGCGTAGCTAATGGAGCGTCCTCGTGGTTGTCGGCCCACGCCATCTGCATGTATATCAGCGGATAATGGGTTATGTACAGAGGGAATGATATTTCACCGAGAAACTTATTGGCCACCTCCGATTTTCTGCCTTTCACGCTGCTGCCAGCTCCAATGGCGACAATGAGTGGGAAGAATATGATTATGCATACGGCTTCATACAATCCGTTGGTCCAGCGCGAAACGCCTTCCGTGCCAAGCCCCATCCACGGCATACAGAGGATTGCTGTAATCATCAAGGAGCACCACCAAAAGCCCCCTTTCACCTTTACGAGCCAACACAAACGTGACAGAAGCAGTCCACAGAAGAACGGATAAAGCAGGCGCGTGGAGCCGACCAGCAGCTGCTCGGGGATAACGCTCCATCCTCCCACTATGGTATAGGCTGCCCCCGAGCGTGCCGCGAGAAGCCCAAATATGTCTATATTCAGACAAAGTGAAACGGTCATTACTGCAAATACGGCTACACATACGGCCAATAAAGATGTCTTCATACGCCTGAAAACGAGAGCGTAAAGAATGTTTGCCAGATATTCCCATTGCAACGACCATGTAGGGCCGTTTAGGGGATTGGTTTCCGACCATCCCCGTATGTCAAATGCAGACGGCACTGGTATTATGGTAAACGCCCATAGCATACCAACACCACCATATACCAAGGCGTACCGTCAATCAACGGGAATTCATCGCACGAGCCGAAATAAAACAAGACCGCACCGAAGAAAAATCCGAAGACAACCATTGGGTGAAGGCGTATCAGCCTGCGCTTGAAAAACGCCCATGTCGTCATGCGTCCCCAGCGGTCGTCATAGGCATAGCCGATAACAAAGACTGACAGCACGAAGAAAAAGTCTACCGCCAAATAACCGTGGTTGAGCGGTTGGTCTGGCGCACCGTGATAATATGTTTCCAGCAAATGATAGGCCACTACGAGCATTGCCGCCACACCGCGCAGGCCGTCGAGTATGTCATAGTGCGATTTGGACTGGAGGTATCCGTTGTTTTGCATTTCTAAAAAATATATGTCAACCGCATGCGACTCGACAATGCAAAGCGCTTGCTTTGCAACCAGTCATTGACCGTACAGCAAGTTTGCTACAGAAGCGGCTTCCAAGACGTACCATACTTCTGCCGCTTGTTCAAACGTACATTCGGTATGACACCGAGTGAATACCGGCGTCGTTGACAATCCGTAACGCCCTGATAATCAGAGGCCATGCAAAATGCCGTCTTTTATCCTCTAAAAGACGGCATTTTACGTTGCAATAAGTGGCCTTTTAGAAAGCGAAAGGTGGCTTATTGGATTAACCTGAAGTTTCGGCAAAAACAACGTAAAACATTAATTTGCAAATTTTTAACCAGCAAAGCGGTACAACGTATTGATATTTTTCGTAACTTTGCACCGTTTTTAGAGGTAAAATGAGCTATCGGCTTAATAATCAGGGACTTACAACTTTTAAGGTATTCAGATGAGACAGCTTAAAATTCAGAAAAGTATTACCAACCGTTCCAGTGAGGCTTTGGACAAATATCTTGTTGAAATAGGACGCGCACCGTTGATTTCAATAGATGAAGAGATTGAATTGGCACAAAAAATCAAGAAAGGCGGCCCTGAAGGAGAAAGGGCAAAAAACAAGCTTGTCACGGCGAACCTGCGTTTCGTCGTTTCGGTTGCCAAACAATACCAGCACCAAGGACTTACACTCACCGACCTGATAGACGAAGGTAATATAGGTCTCATCAAAGCGGCTCAGAAATTTGATGAGACCCGCGGTTTCAAGTTCATTTCTTACGCTGTGTGGTGGATTAGGCAAAGCATTTTGCAGGCCATTGCCGAGCAAAGCCGCATCGTGCGCCTTCCGCTGAACCAAGTAGGTTCGCTAAACAAAATCAACCACGAAATCAACAAGTTCGAGCAAGAGAACCAGCGCCACCCGTCGGTATCCGAACTTTCCGAAGTAACAAAGCTTGACGAGGAAAAAATCGGCCAGTCGCTTGCCGCCGACGGCCACCACGTAAGCATCGACGCGCCGTTCCAAGACGGAGAAGACAACTGCATGCTCGACGTGATGCCGAGCGGAGAAGACAGCCGTACCGACCGTGCGGTAGACCATGAGTCAATGGCTCTTGAACTTAACACGGTGTTAAGCAAGGTGCTCAAAGAGCGTGAAATAACAATTATACGCGAATGCTTTGGCATCGGTTGCCACGAGAAAGGACTTGAAGAAATAGGCGACCAATTGGGACTTACGCGTGAACGTGTACGCCAAATCAGGGAAAAGAGCATTGCCAAACTGCGTGAAAGCGGCAATGCCAAGATACTGATGAAATACTTAGGCTAAACAATTACAGTGTTTATTTAACGGCAAAGGGCTGGATGCGGCTGTACAACGGTAACCGTATTCCGGCCTTTTGCATTTTCACAGCCGTAGCCGCAGTTGCAGTTCCATGTCAGTAGCTGACGAACCGTCTATTTCCTGATAACTGCTGCCTATCTTGTCGCGGTCAAAATATTTTGTAACTCCCACCTTGGCCGAGATGCTTACCTTGTCAGAGAATGCCGACGAAACAAGCAACGACGCCCTTATTCCATTACCATAATAAGCCGGGGAATAAAATGAATAGCGCATGCCACGCTCGTAAGCATACACCCTGCTGTCATAATCGTCGGTGTCAAAATACGCTGATGAAATCGTTGCATTAAACAGATTTTCCATATTCAGGCTGAAATTCTGGCCTATCATCCAGCCAAAACTCTCATCCTTGTAATCCGTATAAGACACGTCCGCCTGTGTCTTACTGCTCCAAACGCCACCGTCATATAAGGCGGACAATCGTCCCCTGTGCTCGTTCTTGAAGATTAACGCGCTCTTGCTTTCATTGTCCCGTTCACGCATTTTGCAACGGTAACGTGCCGAAAAAGTCCAATCACCGTAGGAATATGTCGTTTGGAGCAAGTTGTCAAACGCCCTTGAACTATTTGATGCCTGGTACTTCGGCCATGCAAAATACGAAATGTCTGAATAAGCCATGACATCCAGCCCTGGGAAAGGCCGCCAATTTACACCTACATAAACACCACTCTCATTCTGTACAGCCCCACCCTCGCTGAAGCATTCTGCAAACAAGGAATAATACCTGAACGAATAAAACCGCTGTAACACCAATAAGTCAAGATTATCAAAAAGGCTAAGACCCAACGAGTTCACCGTAGCCAAAGCGTTACATCCCCCAGTTGCGGTTTCCCCATGGAACGAAATGCCATGCCCTGTATAGCCATAATCCACCCCGACATTATAAAAATTCTTGCCGCTAGCATAATGCCTGCGATACAAAGCCTCGGTCTTGGGCTTTAATTCCTTGTCCAATGAAACATATATGCCTATCAAACCGAAATGAAAACCACCAATGCGGTAATCCACGTTTCCGCCTGCCAGCGTGTGGGATGAATTGTTTTTCTTGGCCATTTCGGTTTCAGTCCGATGATAGCCGGAACTCAAGATGGTGGCAATTGTACCGTCGGAGGCGTTTAAAGTCGCATCAAACTTCCTGTATGAAACGAACGCGCTCACGTCAAGACCCTTCATTACGTTCACCGTCGCAGCAGCACCTTGCAGATAATTTCCGCTCGACAACGACGAGTGGGCGCGTATGTTGCTGCCTCCCCTGCCTAACGATGACAATGCGGACAATTTGCCAAAGCTGAAATTATTGTTTATTACAAGCCCCATGCCGAACCTTACACGGTAACGGCCTACGGCCAAAGCTTTCACCCTGCCCAAATTCTTGAGAACTAAATAAAACGAATAGAAGTCGTATCCGAGCTTGTTCTTGCCGGCGAAAAACGGCTCACCGGCATCCTGCGCACCCAAAACGCCAAACCTCACGTTGCCGCCATACGTAAAATCATACCTTATGCTATGTTTGTATTGATAACCTTCATATCCATCTTTGTCTCCCTTCCTTGTATAAAACGGTATTTTCACAGTGCCCGTCAGGTCGTGTCTGCCATACTTCATGATGTTCTTCAACGTAGGGAACGACCTTTTCCTGACTTCGCCTGCATACGTGAAATAAAACAAGAGACGCCTTTTGTAATAATCCAAGTCACTAATCATTGCCAATTCACCAAGAGACTTCATCGGCCCATGCAGGTAAATGTATTCACTTATATCTTCTACGTCTTTTGAAGTAAGAAAAGGAAAAGCCTCTAACTCATCACGCGTTGCAGTATTAATATTTATCGGGTTGGCTTCAAAATCGCACAACATATCATAATATGATTCACAAACATCCGTCTCCACATCCTCCATTTCACAGAGTTGATACAAAAAAGGCTCCCATCCATGCTTTTGCTGTGCATTCACCCTAATAATAGAAAATGTTATCAATATTGTTAAAATGTATTTTTCCATGAAAGATTAAATTCTTGCGCATGACACTATGTTTGTAATAAACAGGTCTGGCACAACCACTGTATTTTCCATTTTATACTGCAAAAATATAAAAATTATCAATAATACTGCTGTTTCAAAACTAATTAAAATATAATTTATCATTGAGATTGAATAAAATAAACGTTCAAATTACGAATCTTAAAAACAGCAAAAAAACATTTTAATAGCATAAATCAAAGGTATCAAAAGTACAACGTAATAAAATATATTGTACTTTTACACCCAATAACTAATACTTCTATCAACTAATACGCAAAACACATAAACAAAATGAAGGGCACAATTGCACTAATAACTGGCATAGGCATGGCGTTAACGAGCTTGTCTGCATGCACGGCAGAGACTAACACGAGTCTCACAAAATCAGGGCTTAATCCTGCAGATTTCGACACTGTAATAAACCAAAAGGCCGTTAGGCTGTACACGCTGAAAAACGCAGCCGGCATGGAAGCGTGCATAACCAACTTCGGAGGACGCGTAGTATCACTCGTCGTTCCCGACAAGGACGGCAAACCGACCGACGTAGTGCTCGGCTATGACAACATAGCGCAATATGCCGACACGGTTAACAGCCCGAGTGACTTCGGCTCGTCTGTAGGCCGCTACGCCAACCGCATAAAGGACGGTCGTCTGACCGTAGGAGGACAGGCGTACCAGCTGCCGCGCAACAACTTCGGCCACTGCCTGCACGGAGGTCCGTCGGGCTGGATGTACCAGGTGTATGACGTGGTGCAGGCCAACGATTCCACGCTACAGCTGACGATAACGTCGCCCGACGGTGACAATGGCTTCCCCGGCACGGTGAAAGCCACCACCACATACAGGCTCACGGCCGACAATACGCTCGACATAACATTCGAGGCGACTACAGACAAGGAGACCGTGGTGAACATGACCAACCACAGCTACTTCAACCTGAACGGCGACCCGTCGAAAGAAGCGATGGACATGGTGCTCTACATCAACGCCGACGCGTACACGCCGACAGACTCAACATACATGACAACAGGCGAGATACTGCCCGTAGAAGGCACTCCGATGGACTTCCGCCAGCCGCGCGCCATCAACAACACGATAAACGACACTACGTTCGCCCAGATAAAGTATGCCTCGGGCTACGACCACAACTGGTGCCTGAACACGTATAAAGACGGCAAGGGCGACGACACGGTGGTTACCGCGTCGCTCTATTCACCAAAGACTGGCATCATGCTTGAAATGTACACCAACGAGCCGGGAGTGCAGGTATATACGGGCAACTTCCAGGGCACGGGCGTTGAGTGCAAGCACGGAGTGAAGTATCCCAAGCACGTGTCGGTATGTCTCGAGAGCCAGAAATACCCCGACTCGCCCAACAAAAAGGATTGGCCGTCTGCTTACCTCAAGCCAGGCGAGAAGTATTACAGCCACGTTGCATACAAATTCTCTGTAAAAAGTGAGAATAAAAGAAAGTAAAAATTTTAACCGCATAACCGTAAAATATCATGAACTGGAATACAAATGAATTTGTGTGGCTCGACTGGGCCGTACTCGCCATAGGCGTAGTAGCGATAATATGGGCGGTGTACCGCGCCATAGAAAAGGACAAAAAAAGAATGAAGGGAGCCGACAGCCAGGACTATCTCTTCGGCAAAGGCGAGCCGTGGTATGTCATAGGTGCGGCCATTTTCGCCGCAAACATAGGCTCGGAACACCTCGTAGGACTTGCCGGTACCGGCGCAAAGGATGGCGTGGGCATGGCCCACTGGGAGATGCAGGGCTGGATGATACTTATACTGGGATGGCTCTTCGTTCCCTTCTACCAGCTACTCAACAACAAACTGGGCAAAATCATCACCATGCCCGACTTCCTCAAATTCCGCTACACGCAGCGCACCGGCTCGTGGCTTTCAATCATCACGCTGATAGCCTACGTGCTGACAAAGGTATCGGTTACGGCGTTCACCGGCGGCATATTCTTCGAGTACCTGCTCGGCCTGCCGTTCTGGTATGGCGCAATAGGACTTATCGCAATAACGGCCGTATTTACCGTGTTCGGCGGTATGAAGGGCGTGATGACTCTCTCGGCCATACAGACACCTATTCTTATTATAGGCTCGTTCCTCGTGCTCTTCCTCGGACTTAGCATGTTGGGCAACGGCAGCATTGCCGAGGGCTGGACGCAGATGATGGCAGTATGCAACGCCGCGCACGACGGTTTCGGCACCACGCACATGTTCCACACCGACCCGGCCGACCCGATGTATCCACAGTTCCCGGGTTACGTGGTGTTCCTCGGCGCGTCAATCATCGGCTTCTGGTACTGGTGTACCGACCAACACATCGTACAGCGTGTGCTTGGGCAGACCAAGGGCGAGGACAACGCCACCGTGATGCGCCGCGCACGCCGCGGTACGATAGCCGCAGGTTACTTCAAGCTGTTGCCGGTGTTCATGTTCCTCATCCCCGGCATGGTGGCATTCGCCCTTTCGCAGAAAACGGGTAGCGGCATCATAATTGACATAACCAACACGCACGACACAGACGGAGCCTTCGCCATGATGGTGAAGAACATCCTGCCCGCAGGCGTTAAGGGACTGGTGACGGTTGGCTTCATCTGCGCCCTCGTAGCTTCACTGGCAGCGTTCTTCAACAGTTGCGCAACGCTATTCACCGAAGACTTCTACAAGCCGATGAAGAAAGGCATGAGCGAAAGCCACTACGTATTCGTAGGCCGTGTGGCAACAGTTGTAGTAGTACTCCTCGGCCTGGCATGGATGCCTATAATGATGAACATGGGCAACCTGTATTCTTACCTGCAAGACATTCAGTCGCTCATAGCTCCGGCCATGGTAGCCGTGTTCACGCTCGGCATATTCTCAAAGAGGATAACGCCGAAGGCTGGCGAATGGGGACTTATAGGTGGCTTCCTCATCGGCATGTTGCGTCTGCTTACCAATGTAATTACAAATTCGGGCAAGGCCACAATGGACGGCGCATTCTGGGATTATACGGCATGGTTCTGGCAGACCAACTGGCTTATTTTCGAGGTTTGGTTGCTCGTATTCATCATTGCGATGATGATTGTCGTATCGATGTTCACACCCAAACCAAGTGCTGCACAAATTGAAGCTATCACGTTTACAAAGGAATACAAGGCATCAATTCTTAAGAGCTGGAACAAGTGGGATATTGTAGCCACGCTTGGCGTAATAGCCCTGTGTGCAGCATTCTATGCATATTTCTGGTAAATAAAAACATAAATGCTAATATGACAAACTATTATAGCGAACATTCCAAGGTCTTCGTCTCTGTAGATTGTATAATCTTCGGATTTGAAGACAAGGAACTGAAACTGCTTCTTGGCAAGAGAGCCATGGACCCAGGAAGGGGCGAATGGTCACTTTATGGCGGCTTCGTAGAAGAAAATGAAAGTCTAGAAAATGCCGCAAATAGAGTACTATACGAACTTACAGGCTTAAAAGACCTCTACATGAAGCAGGTAGGAGCGTTTGGAGCGGTAAACCGCGACCCAGGAGAAAGAGTAATATCAGTTGCATACTGCGCACTAATCAACGTGAAGGACTACGATAGTAAATTGCTCGAGACACACCAAGTAGAATGGGTCAGCTTAAAAGACATGCCCAAACTCTACTCCGACCACAACGACATGGTAAAGAAAGCCATAGCCCTACTACGACGCAGGATTTCAACTGAGCCACTAAGTTTCAACCTGCTGCCAGACATGTTTACACTTACACAACTACAACATGTATATGAAGCAATCCTTGGTGAACCGATAGACAAACGCAATTTCAGGAAGAGGATAAAGACCATCGAGTACATAGAGAAGACCGACAAGATAGACAAACTGTCGTCGAAACGTGGTGCTGCACTCTACCGTTTCAATAAAGAGGCATACATGGAAGACCCAATATTCAAACTATAAGATTATGCTGGAAGAACTTAAGGAAAGAGTATTCAAAGCCAACTTAGACTTGGTGAAACACAATCTGGTAATATTCACATGGGGCAACGTCTCCGGCATAGACCGCGAAAACGGCCTTGTAGTAATTAAACCATCGGGAGTAAGCTATGACACGATGAAAGTGTCCGATATGGTCGTAGTTGACCTGGCAACTGGGAAGACCGTCGAAGGCGACCTTAACCCGTCGTCTGACACACCGACTCACCTCGAGCTATACCGCGCTTTCCCTGAAATAGGTGGTGTAGTGCATACCCACTCCACATACGCAACGGCATGGGCACAGGCTGGCAAGGACATACCCAATATAGGAACAACCCACGCCGATTACTTCCACGATGACATACCATGCACTACAGACATGACTGCAAACCAGATGGATGAATACGAGAAAGAGACCGGTACGGTGATAATAGAGCGTTTTAAGGGGCTGAACTACGTACACACTCCTGGTGTACTTGTCAAGAACCACGGGCCGTTCTCATGGGGCAAAGACCCTGACAATGCCGTATATAACGCAGTAGTAATGGAACAAGTAGCCAAGATGGCGTTCGTATCATTATGCGTCAACCCCGAGACTACAATGAATCCGCTGCTCGTTGAAAAGCACTTCAACCGCAAGCACGGTCCTAACGCTTACTACGGACAAAAAAAGAAAAACAAATAAAAACAAGAACAAATACATTAACAATAAAAAACAATACTATGGTTAAAGCATTTGAAAATCTTGAAGTGTGGTTCATCACAGGAGCACAACTTCTTTACGGAGGTGACGCAGTTGTACAGGTAGACGGTCACTCGAAAATAATGGTTGAAGGACTTAACAACTCAGGACGCCTGCCTATCAAGGTGGTGTATAAGGGAACGGCAAACAGCAGCAAGGAAGTAGCCGACCTTTTCGCCGCCGCCAATAACGATAAGAAATGCGTAGGCGTGATAACATGGATGCACACCTTCTCTCCTGCAAAGATGTGGATACACGGATTGCAGATATTGCACAAGCCCCTACTCCACCTGCATACGCAATTCAACGAGGAAATTCCATGGGATTCCATCGACATGGACTTCATGAACCTGAACCAAAGCGCACACGGCGACCGCGAGTTTGGCCACATAATTGCACGTATGCGCTTGCGCCGCAAGCTCGTGGTTGGCTACTGGAAAGACGCCAAGACGCAAGACCACATCGCCGTATGGGAACGTGTCTGCGCTGCATGGGCTGACTCACAAGATATGCTCATACTGCGCTTCGGCGACCAAATGAACAACGTTGCCGTAACCGACGGCGACAAGGTGGCCGCCGAGCAGGTGCTGGGTTATCACGTAGATTACTGCCCGTTCAGCGAAGTGCTTGAATATTTTAAGAATGTAAAAGACGCCGATGTTGACGCTCTGGTTGATACATACTTCAAGGAATACGACCATGACGCAGAACTTGAAGACAAGTCTACCGTAGCATACAAAAAGGTGTGGAACTCGGCAAAAGCAGAACTTGCACTGCGCGCCATCCTAAAAGACAAGGGCGCAAAGGGCTTTACAACCAACTTTGACGACCTCGGCGACGTTGACGTAGAGCACAGCGGCATGGGCTTCGACCAAATCCCGGGTCTGGCGTCACAACGTCTTATGGCCGAAGGCTACGGTTTCGGAGCGGAAGGCGACTGGAAGTCGGCCGCGCTTTACCGCACCGTATGGTTCATGACACAGGGCATGGAGAACGGATGCTCGTTCCTTGAGGACTATACGCTCAACTTCAACGGCGAGCAAAGCGCCATACTGCAATCACACATGCTTGAAGTATGTCCCCTCATTGCCGCATCAAAGCCCCGCCTTGAGGTGCATTTCCTCGGCATAGGCATAAGGAAGAGCGAGACGGCACGCCTCGTATTCACCTCTAAGGTTGGCACGGGCGTTACCGCAACCGTAGTAGACATGGGCAACCGCTTCCGCATGATTGTAAACGACGTGAAGTGTATTGAGCCAAAACCGCTGCCCAAACTACCTGTAGCATCTGCCCTGTGGATACCTCAACCCAACTTCGAAGTTGGCGCAGGATGCTGGATTTACGCCGGCGGAACTCATCACAGCTGTTTCTCTTACGACCTTACCGATGAATACTGGCAGGACTATGCCGAAATCGCAGGCATCGAGTGTGTGTTCATCAATGAAGACACCAAGGTTAACGAATTCCGCAAGGAGCTTCGCTTCAACGACGTTTACTACATGCTCAACAAGGCGTTGAACTGATAAAGAATTAAGAGTTAAGAGCTAAGAATTAAGAAAATTACTTTTATAATTTTATCCATCATGACATATTTTCTTAACTCTTAATTCTTAACTCTTAACTAAAATAGATATGCTTATGAATAAATATGTAATCGGACTTGACTACGGCAGCGACTCGGCACGCGCCCTTGTCGTCAATGCCGGGACGGGAGAGATACTCGCTACAAGCGTAAAGTATTATCCCAGATGGAAGAAAGGCTTGTATTGCAACCCCATGACAAACCAGTGGCGTCAGCACCCGAAGGACTATCTTGAAGTGCTGGAAGCCACCGTTACCGACGCTTTGGGACAATGCGCCAAGGACGTTGCCGAGAATGTTGTAGGCATAGCGTTCGACACTACCGGCTCAACTCCCGCCTTTACCGACGAGAGCGGCACTCCGCTGGCTATGCTTCCCGAATTTGCCGAGAACCCTAACGCAATGTTCGTCCTGTGGAAAGACCACACGGCCATCAAGGAAGCTGAAGAGATTAACGCTGCTTGCGCAAAATCAGACGTAAACTACATCAAGTACGAAGGCGGCATATACTCGGCCGAATGGTATTGGGCGAAGGCACTGCACATACTCCGCGAAGACCCGGAAGTGGCGAAGAAGGCGTATTCCATCGTAGAATATTGCGAATGGCTGCCGGCCGTGCTTACAGGAGTAACGTCGGCCAAGGACATCGTGCGCAGCCGTTGCGCCTGCGGCCACAAGGCCATGTGGCACAAAGACTGGAACGGACTGCCTCCCGAGGAGTTTCTCACATCCATTGACTCGAAACTGGCTGGCTTCCGCGACAGGCTCTTCACTGAAACGGAGACGGCAGACAAACCCGTAGGCCACCTATGCAAGGAATGGGCCGACAGGCTCGGTTTGAACGAGAACGTGGTCGTTGCCGGTGGCGCTTACGACTGCCACATGGGTGCCGTAGGCGCAGGCGTTACGCCGCACACGCTGGTACGTGTAATAGGAACATCCACATGCGATGTCATGGTAGCGTCATACGAAGAGATTGGCGACAAGTGTATCAAGGGCATATGCGGCCAAGTGGATGGCAGCGTAATCCCCGGAATGGTCGGCCTTGAGGCTGGTCAGTCAAGCTTTGGCGACGTGTACGCGATGTTTAGGCGCATACTTGAATTCCCCATGCGCAACATCCTGCCCCAAGTCGTAGGCGACAAGCTGCCAAAAGAAGAGGTTGACAAGATGGTTGAAGATACGTGCGACAAAATCATAGTCCGCCTTACGGAAGAAGCCGAGAAGATACCCGTAAGCGAAAGCACGATGATTGCGACCGACTGGATTAACGGACGCCGCACACCAGATGCCAACCAACTGCTTAAAGGCACGGTTGCAGGATTCACGCTCGGCTCTACAGCACCGCAAGTGTTCCGCGCATTGGTAGAGGCTACTGCGTATGGAACAAAAGCCATTGTTGACCGCTTCGAGAACGAAGGCGTAGTAATTGATAATGTTATCGGCATCGGCGGCATAGCGTTGAAGTCGCCGTTCGTGATGCAGACCATGTGTGATGTCATCAACAAGCCCATCAAGGTATGCAACACCGACCAGGCCTGCGCCCTCGGAGCTGCCATGTTCGCAGCTACGGCGGCAGGAGTTTACGGCAAGGTTGAAGACGCCATAGCAAACATGAACAGCGGCTTCTCCAAAGAATACAAGCCCAACCCAGACAAGGTAAAGGCTTATGCCGAGCTTTACAAGAACTATCTGAAACTTGGAGAGTTCACAGAAAAAGAGCTGTTCAATTAACTGATTTGCCATAGGATTTGGCCTGACAAATTGTCATAGTACAACCATTGCCAGCCAAAACGTGGCTAAACAGACCGCCAAAGACCGTCTTTTGCAATGCGAAAGACGGTCTTTTACGTTGTCAAAAACCGCCTTTCAGCAACAAATCAACCAAGCGCGCCTAACACATTGAATATCAACACCTTGTAAAACATCCACAAACAACATTCCAACTGACATGCTGTCAAAAGCCAATATATAGCAAAATACCGTGAAAACAATGCTTTACGAAACAGGGTTTCAACTTGTGCTTAACTGTGAACTGAAACACATAAAAATAAGCTTGAAAGATGGAGATTTGGCAAGATGAAACTTTTAAAAACAAAAATGAAACATAATTTAATTACATATAAATGCATTTGAACTTTTGGGAGTATTATAGTGTCATTTCTTTTGCATTTAACACAATTTTTTATATCTTTGTACCTGTCAATCGAACAACAACACTGAATGCTAACGTTTAATACTATATTATATCAATGAACGACAAAAACTTAATGAACAAAGCAGCCGACAACATCCGTATACTGGCTGCGTCTATGGTTGAAAAAGCCAACTCGGGACACCCCGGCGGTGCCATGGGTGGTGCTGATTTCATCAATGTGCTTTTCTCTGAATTCTTAGTCTATGACCCCGAAAACCCGTCATGGGCAGGCCGTGACCGCTTCTATCTCGACCCGGGACACATGTCGCCCATGCTCTACAGCGCACTTTGCCTGCAAGGCAAGTTCACACTTGACGAGCTGGCAGAGTTCCGCCAGTGGGGCTCGCCTACTCCTGGTCACCCCGAGCGGGACATAGAAAGAGGTATAGAGAACACGTCAGGTCCTCTGGGACAAGGCCATACATTCGCAGCAGGAGCAGCCGTGGCAGAGAAATTTCTTGAAGCACGCCTTGGCAAGGAAGTAATGCAGCACAAAATCTACGCCTACATCTCCGACGGAGGC
This sequence comes from uncultured Prevotella sp., assembly GCA_937922435.1. GTDB lineage: Bacteria > Bacteroidota > Bacteroidia > Bacteroidales > Bacteroidaceae > Prevotella. The sequence goes on from CAKZVT010000040.1 coordinate 30,416, forward strand.
GTAGAGGAAGAGATTTCACAAGGCACGGGCCGCATAGCCGGCATACTCGGCCTTAACAACCTCATAATGTTCTATGACTCCAACGACATACAGCTCTCAACAGAGTGCAACGCCGTAATGGACGAGGACACAGAGGCTAAATACAAGGCTTGGGGATGGAACGTAATCAAGATTAACGGCAACGATGCCGACGAAATCCGCGCCGCTTTGACCGCTGCGCAGAAGGAAGAGCACCGCCCCACCCTCATCATCGGTAAGACCGTAATGGGCAAAGGCGCGCTCAAGGATGACGGCACAAGCTATGAGCACAGCATCAAGACACACGGTGCTCCACTTGGTGGCGACGCATACGTGAACACCATCAAGAACCTTGGTGGCGACCCTGAAAACCCGTTCCAGATATTCCCCGAAGTAAAAGAACTTTATGCAAAGCGTGCCGAGGAATTGAAGAAGATTGTGGCTGAACGCCGTGCAGAGGAAGAGAAATGGGCAAAAGCCAATCCGGAAAAAGCCGCACAGATGAAAGAATGGTTTAGCGGCAACGCTCCCAAGGTAGACTGGAGCGTGCTTGTACAGAAAGAAGGCTCTGCCACACGCGCCGCTTCGGCAGCCTGCCTCGGTGTACTGGCAGAACAGGTGCCCAACATGATATGCGCATCAGCCGACCTTTCAAACAGCGATAAGACTGACGGATTCCTGAAAAAGACAACATCTTTGACGAAGGACGACTTCACCGGAGCATTCTTCCAGGCAGGAGTCAGCGAGCTTACAATGGCCTGCATGTGTATCGGAATGTACCTGCACGGCGGTGTCATACCAGCTTGCGGCACGTTCTTCGTATTCTCCGACTACATGAAGCCTGCCGTACGTATGGCCGCGTTGATGGAAGTGCCAATCAAATTCATATGGACTCATGACGCGTTCCGTGTTGGCGAAGACGGTCCTACACACGAACCCGTAGAGCAGGAAGCACAAATCCGACTGATGGAAAAGCTCAAGAACCATCATGGAAAGGACAGTGTCCGCGTGTTCCGTCCTGCCGATGCTGACGAGACTACAGTATGCTGGGCCATGGCTATGGAGAACACCGAAACGCCTACCGCACTCGTATTCTCACGCCAGAACATTGCAAAACTGCCGGCTGGAAACGATTACGAGCAGGCACGCAAGGGCGCTTACATCGTGGCAGGGTCTGACGAACAGTTTGACGTGATACTGCTTGCCGACGGTTCAGAAGTTTCAACTCTTGTTGCCGGAGCAGAGCTTTTGCGTAAGGACGGAATAAAAATCCGCATCGTAAGTGTACCGAGCGAAGGTCTTTTCCGCAGCCAAAGCAGAGAATATCAGGAAAGCATCCTTCCTACAGGCGCAAAGATTTTCGGAATGACCGCAGGTCTGCCCGTAACGCTTGAAGGACTTGTAGGCGCAAACGGAAAGGTATTCGGAATGCAGAGCTTCGGTTTCTCGGCACCTTATAAGGTATTGGACGAGAAGCTCGGATATACCGCCGAGAATGTATACAAGCAAGTTAAAGCATTTATGGAGGACTAAGCCATGGACATTAAAACCGTCGGAATAGCTTGCGACCACGCAGGCTTTCCGCTAAAAAAGTTTGTAGTGCAGTATCTTGAAGAGCACGGGTATCCGTATAAAGACTACGGCACATACAGCGACATGAGTTGTGACTATCCCGACTTTGGGCACGCCCTGGCTGAAGGAATTGAGAGTGGAGAAGTCTATCCGGGCATAGGCATCTGTGGCAGCGGTGAAGGCATGGCCATAACACTTAACAAGCATCAGGGCGTAAGGGCTGGTCTCGCTTGGTGTCCAGAAATCAGTGAGTTAATCCGTCAGCACAATGATGCCAATGTCATAGTCCTGCCTGGACGCTTCATTGACAACAAGACTGCCGGGAAAATACTCGACACATTCTTCAAGACATCTTTTGAAGGCGGCCGCCATCAACGCCGTGTTGAGAAGATACCTGTAAAATAAAGACTATGAAGATAAAAAATGCCGCATCATTTGATGCGGCATTTTTATTTAATTACTTGACGTTTTATCTATAGGTATTCGGCAAATGAAATTCGTATGTACGGTTGAATACATCACACACCTTGTTTATTTCAAGGAATGTAGTACCACCGCCTTTACCGAAACTTCCGCTTAAGTAGGCTATTTTGTCATCCATACAGATATAACCTTTTTGCCTCAACATACGTAAAGCCGCAAGAAACTGTTTTTGCGGGCCAATTTGCTCGTGCTGTGCCACAGGTATAACGCCGTAACTAAGAGCCAACCAGCGTTGCACTTTTTCCTTATAGCAGATTGCGAGAACAGGATTTGGTCCGCGAAAGGCAGCAAGGTTTCTTGCTGTACGCCCGGTCTTACTATCAGTAATGATTCCTTTCACTCCAAGCAATTCGGTCGCCTCGATTGCATTTCGCGCCAAAAACTCTGTCACATCACAACCTTCACTTATATGGAAGTCGAAATCATGGTCGTACATCTTGTCCTGCTCCGCTTGTTCGGCGATTGCGGCCATTGTCCTAACAGCTTCAACCGGATATTTTCCACTTGCAGTTTCTCCGCTCAACATAAGTGCATCAGTACGGTAATATATTGCATTTGCGATATCTGTTACTTCCGCCCTTGTCGGCCTTGGATTGTTTATCATCGTATGCAACATTTGGGTAGCCACGATAACGGGCTTTTTCGCAAGGCGGCATTTTTGTATAATCATGCGCTGTATGCCTGGGATTTTCTCTATCGGAACCTCTATGCCAAGGTCTCCTCGCGCTATCATGATGCCGTATGATGCTTCGATTATTTCGTCGATGTTGTCAACGCCCTCCTGATTCTCTATCTTTGAGATTATCTTTATATCGCTTCCATGCTCGTCCAATATCTTTTGAACTGCTAAGACATCATTTTTACTACGCACGAAAGAATGGGCAATGAAGTCGATATCCTCCTCAATGGCGAGCAAAATATTACTTTTGTCTTTCTCTGTCAATGCTGGCAAATCGATATGCACACCAGGAACATTGACACTTTTATGAGAGCCTAAAGTTCCATCGTTTTGTACCTGCGCCACAACAGCCGGGCCATTGATGCCTATGACCTTCATGTCTATTGCTCCATCGTCAAACAATATATCATCGCCGACATGTACATCATTGGCAAAGTTTTCGTAAGACAGGTTAAGTATGTCATGCTCTGTTTTCATTTCAGGGCGTCCAAAAATCTTTACAACGTCCCCTGTTTTATACTCTATTGGAGCATCATTACCTGTAGTGCGCACTTCAGGTCCTTTGGTGTCTATCAATATTCCAATATGTTTGCTTACTGCGCGTGTATTCCTTATAATCGTCCTGATACCGTCAGGAGTGGCATGTGCAGTATTCATCCTCACTACATTCACTCCTGCGTCAAACAATTCGCGTATGAAGTCAACATCGCATCTTCTGTCACTTATCGAGGCTACAATCTTTGTCTGTTTCATCTTATGGGTTTATTCGATTTGCTTCTAATTTTGTTGCAAAATTACTAAACATATTCTATAAATGCAAACCATCATAATTAAAATAGCGCTAATCTTTAAAGTCAAGCTCTCCTTCTACCCATTCTTTACGTCTGCCCGTATCTGACGGATTGGATACAGACAGGCCAATAAGCCTTATAGGTTTTGAGGCATAGCCGACTTGTGTCATGAGCCGTTTTGACATGGACAATATTTCATTCTTGTCCTTCAACGGTCTTTCACATGTAAGGCTTCGCGTTACCTGTGTAAAGTCATGAAACTTTACTTTCAAAGTCAGAGTGCTCCCACAAAATCGGCTTTTATCCAACCTGCGTACAAGCTCATTTACAATATGATAAAGCTCGATAATCACGGCTGATTTCTTGCTTATGTCTTCAAGAAATGTCTGTTCGCAACCAACTGACTTCCGCTGCCTTACTGGCTCTACGGTACGGTTGTCAATTCCACGGGCGAAATTATAATATATTTCACCAACCTTTCCAAACACGTCTGTCAAATGTCCCAGTGAGCATTGCCGTAATTGCCAACCGTTAAATACTCCTATCCGATGCATCGTTTGCGCCGTTTTGGGGCCTACTCCCCAAAACTTCTCAATAGGCAAAGCAGCTATAAAGTCTGCAGCTTGCTCTTTAGGAATCGCAAACATACCATCAGGTTTGTTGTAATCAGATGCTATCTTTGCAAGAAACTTATTATATGAAATACCTGCCGATGCCGTCAACTTCAACTCCTCACGTATGCTTTTGCGTATTTCACCAGCTATTTCTTCGGCAGAAAGACCGCTTTCACTATCTGTCACATCGAGAAACGCCTCGTCTATAGAAAGAGGTTCTATAAGGTCTGTATACCTGCTGAATATTCCATGAACCTGTAACGAGACCTCCTTATAACGACTATGGTCTGACGATACTACGATAAGCTGCGGACAAAGCCGCTTAGCCTTAGCCATGGACATGGCTGAATGCACCCCAAATTTTCTTGCTTCGTAACTGGCCGTTGACACTACACCGCGAGGACCGTCAAAACCGACTGCTATTGGTTTGCCTCGGAGTTCCGGTTTGTCTCTTTGCTCAATGGAAGCAAAGAAAGCATCCATGTCGATATGTATTATCTTACGTTCAGACATCTACGATAAATAATTATATCCAGCTTAATGATTACGCGTTGAACTTTGCAGCGGCAGGACGAACAACCAGCACATCATGCATGCTACATACATTTAGAGCAAAAGCCTATGACTCTAACCGACTGAAATACAAATATAAAGCATGCAAATGTACTAATTTTACGACAGAGAAAAGTATAATACGGCAATTTAATAATATTGCAATATTATGAAACACCGCAAAATGCAATCCTAAAGACGGCAAACAACAAGGCAAAAGTCCGTGTTTTACATTGTAAAACACGGACTTTTATTCATTCATAATAATTCAGCAGAAAGGAAGCTGCTTGTCTAACGACCACAACAAACATGCTTGGGCGTTATTTGTTTTTCCTGTTTCTGTTGGCAGTACGCTTGAACATCTGCCGGTGAAACCTATCCTCAGCATTCAGTATGTCATACACTTTTTTAGCCGGAAGCATCAACATAAATTTATCATGGTATGATTTCTGTATTTCTTTTATTTCAATCTCAAACTCGTCACACTTTTTAATGCATTTCTCACATTCGGCATCTGTCACGGGCTTCACACGTTTCATGCGTCTCATTTCTTTATGCACCATGCGCTGCTTATTGCGCATCTCACGATATACAGGGAAAAATTCAGATGCCTCTTTAGGAGTCAGGCATGCTTTTTTTACAATGTATTGTTCCAATTCAGCCTGGAAACGTTCCGGGGCAAACTTTTTACGTGCCCCCTGGGCCGTTGCTCCGATGGATATGAACGCCACTAACATTATAAAAAGCAGGCGTTTTGTTCCAATCTCATTCATCCGCGATAAAAGAATAGTAATCTTCATTGTCAAACATAACATAATCAGACATTTCTTCCAAAATGTCATCAGTACTCGACGATGGTGTAATGTAGGAAAATGCAGCGTCGGCCATATGGCTTCCACTTATTTCAGACTTTGAAATGTAAAAAATGCCAGCTATAACCACCGCAGAAACACAAGCAGCCCAAGCTATAGGACGTAAAAAACGGCGCATACTACGTTTCTGTGGCATCGGTACACACCCGATATTATTTATCACATCGGCTTCAAGACGTTCAAAATATCCTTCAGGTATCTTGAACGGCCGGCATTTGCCAAATTTTCTCTCAAGCAATAATTCATCTCTCATTATCATCTTCGTTTGTACATGTGACGTTTCCATATACAAAAAGTTTAATCCGTACAAGGAAAATCATTCGTGCAAATGCAAATAATCACATATTTTCCTCATGGCAATATGATAAGACGCTTTCAGCGCACCTTCAGTCGTATTAAGTATTGCGCTAATTTCGCTGTATTTCATATTATTAAAATAACGAAGATTGAACACCGTACGTTGCACTTCTGGAAGCATGGCCACCGCCTGCAGAAGCAAAGCCTGGGCTTCATCCCCGTCAAAATATTCATCCGCCATCAACTTGCCGGCGACAGACATTCCGTCTGACGAATCAATTTTCTGCAAACTTTTGCACCTACGTAAATTGTCAAGCGCCTCGTTTATGGCTATACTATAAAGCCATGTTGACAATTTAGATTTTCCATGAAATGAATCTATATTATTCCAAGCCTTTAGAAATGTGTTTTGCAGTACATCGTCGGCATCCTCATGAGTCAAAACAATATACCGTATCTTCCAATACAAAGATTCGCCATAAGACTTTACTATCTGTTCGAAAGCCTTATGCTTGGTTGTATCGGACGCAAGCATTTTTATAATAAACTCTTCATTTATAGCCATGCTTATTCCATATACGGTTTCAACTGTTCTGCCAAAGCCTCGTCGTATCCGTAAACGTCTTGATAATCAACAAGTTGACTATCGTTGCCATAATAAATCGTATAATACGAGATGAACAGGGGCACGGATGGCTTGACATATAATGAATTTATCAATTTCTTCTTGTCTATATTTCTCTTTTTCAATGAATCATTATCGTTTACGAGCTTCACGGTCATTGAATATTTTAATTTTTCATCTGTCTTTTCGTCAATGTCACCCAATAGGAACTTGGCAAATTCGTATGGCTTCTCAACCCTTACGCATCCATGGCTGACAGCCCTTCGCTCACGCTGAAATATCCACGGGGAAGAAGTATCGTGAAGGAATACAGAAAAACTGTTGTCAAAACGGAAAATGATACGTCCTAAGGAATTTTTTGGACCACCCGCTTGGACTACATACTGTTCGCCATTCATAACCTTCTCATATGCAATTTGCTCAGGAGGCAATTTACCTTTTTTCTTATCGAAAACAAACATACCCATCCTGTGCATATACGCAAAGTCACCGATAAAACCTTTGGATATGCTTTTGGGCACTATCCATTGAGGATTAATATCCATACGTGTAATCTGTGAAAACAGCAAAGGTGTCTTGTTTTTCAAAGTTCCACAACCTACACGCATCTGCAAAACATTGTCTCCATTTATGGCACGCAAAGAAAATGAGGGTATATTAACTTCCGCATATCTACTAAAAGCGGCTTTGCCTGACAAATTCTTCAACCTCCATCTGCAACGCTCTATATTGCATAAGACCTTGAAACGATTTTCATTGGAAAGCCTTTTATCGTTCAATCGTTCAAGTAATTTGTAATAAAGTTTATTGCGTGGATGCAATGTCGCAACAAACTCACAGACACTATCATTGAAAGCCTTTGTAACAGCTAATGCATAAAATGCAGAATCAGGACGTTCTACATGTAATTCAGAAAGTCGTCTGAATTTTGTAGTTATAGAATCGACTCCATATTTTTCCAGATTATTGTAAAAATAATCCGGATTTATAATTCCGAACCGTATATATGACGAATAGCAGAAATATGCCCTGGTTAAATTGTATTCCAACCTTGCAGCGACTACATTAATCTTATTCTCCGTACCATCTACATCCAGATTATGCATCAGTTCCAGGTCTTTCCCTATTTGGGAAACCCTAATCATCCGTTCACTAAGGCCATATTTGGATGCCATGCTTATCACCGAAAAAAGAGAATCGGCACGACGATATATTCCATTTCGGTCAATCCAGATAAAACTGTTACCGTCTAAATAATATTTCCTAACCTGTCTTTTTATGTCTGCGCGCACATTGTCTTCATCTATTAAATGGACAATGTTTTTACGTATTTCATGTATATCAAACCGAAAACGCTCATCCCCAAACTTGGAAAAAGCGTCCAATGTGAAATCTTGGTTCGGCCTGCCTACTTTTTCATGACATGAGGAAAATATTAAAAAAGTAAGCAATAAAATGAAAACATATCTTAACAAAACACAGAAAGATACTTACTTAATAGATATTTTTCTTGTAGTTCTACCCACTTTTACGATATAACAACCTTTTGAAAGATTCAAGTCATAATACCAATCCTGGCTGTCAACTTTCACGCTCAATACACGGACACCCGCTACATTGTATATATGCATCATTTCTCCACTACCGCCAGTAACGTGTATCTTTGAAGCCTTGACTGATATATTAATATCCTGAATACTCACATCTATTATCTCTACTCCTGCGACAGCATTAACTGAAACTGGAGCAACAGACAATAAAGCCACAACAAATGGTATTACGAGTAATTTCTTTACCATGACAAACACTTTTTACTTAGGCAAAGATACACTAATTTTATTATGAATCAAAATTTCGTAAAGTTTTTTTGCACTTTTACACGTCAAAAACATCCATTTCATTGGTAAGAAATGTATTTGGGAACACTGAGCGGGCTTCTTCCAACAAGATTTTTTCATCGTCATAACGAGCAGAGAAATGCCCAAGTATCAGTTTTTTTACATTCGCCTTAAGTGCTACGGTTGCAGCCTGGCGAGCTGTACTATGGTAATATAATTCTGCTCGGTGCTCATTGTCGCTTGCGTACGTCGCCTCATGATAAAGCAAGTCTACATCCATCAACTCTTCATATAAGGTCGAAATATATTTTGTGTCTGAACAATAAGCGTAAGAGCGCGGCTTGTCACCTGGGAATGTAAGGGCGGAATTTGGGATTACATTTCCTTCAGGCGTAGTCCAGTCTGCACCATTCTTGATGTTATTCCTATAACATTCGGGGATATTGTAAAAATCTATCATATCCCTTCTAATGTGTGGCAATGTGGTTTTTTCTGTAAACATGTATCCGCAACAAGGGATGCGGTGGGCAAGAGGAATGGACTGCACAATGACACCCTTGTCCTCATAGACAACAGCGTTTTTTGTTGTATCTACTGAATGGAAAAAGACTTCATACTCCAGTCCCTTGCAAAAGAAATCCATCTGCTGCTTCAACATTCCTTCAAGTTCTTTCGGCGCATACACGTGTAATGGAGCGGTACGTCCAAGCATGCCGAATGTGGAAATCATGCCAATCAATCCGAAACAGTGGTCGCCATGTAAATGGCTGATAAATACAGCCATGACCTTGTTGAAATGTATTCTTGTCTTTCTAATCTGCACTTGCGTGCCTTCTCCGCAATCCACCATGAACGTTTTGCCCCTGATGTCGACAATCTGCGATGAGGCAAAATGCTTCAACGTCGGCAATGCACTGCCGCAACCTAGTATGCGGACCTTGAATGGTTGCATATATACCCCTTAACTTTTATTTGCTGACTTTTTTAGCGTCCTGTACCGTGGCAATCTGTTTTTGTATTCGCTTGTAGCCATATATACCTTTATTATTTTCCAAATATAAAGAGTCTGGGCCTAACTCATAAATGTCGAATGTATCTGGCGTAAGTATAAGTTTGCCATTCAATATTTTCCATTCGGTATAAGGTTTTGGCTCTCCAGTATTGCTTATGACTGTACCGCCTTCAGCTATTTCAAACTTCTTATCAAGGCTACTCCATGTTCCGAGTAAAGACGTCAGGTTGATTACTCTTTTTGCATACATTTCTTCATTCAGGCCGTCTATTTTTTCTCCTATGACTGCAATCCTATCTCCAACAAATAAGCCACCAAGTACATTAGTACACGTGTCAACTCCCTCAAGAGTATATATGATGGTATCTTCATTGTCCGTTACAAGCTCAAGAGTATGCATTGCCGTACCATCGCCACATCTTCCATATATTGTTGAATCAACGACAGTACTGTCTCCTGAAAATGTCACAACAGGAACATTCTTTTTCTTTTCAGTGCACCCTATAACAATCAGCGCACATAATGATAAAAAAATAAAATTAAATGTTTTCATTGTTCTTTTACTTTTTATTATTTTCCTCTCGTTTTGCTTCATTCCACAGTTCATCCATTTCTTCAAGCGACATGTCTGTTAATGGTTTGCCTGCCTTTATCGAATGGTCTTCTATGTAATTGAAGCGCTTTATAAACTTTTGGTTGGTATGCTCTAAAGCATTATCAGGATTCAAATGATAAAGACGCGCCGCATTAATTACACTGAACAAGAAATCCCCCAATTCTTTTGTGGAATTCTCTTTATCTTCCTTGCGCAATTCCATTTCAAGTTCGCCAAGCTCCTCCCGAACTTTTTTCCAGACGTCGCCTTTATCTTCCCAATCAAATCCGACATTCCTAGCCTTATCTTGTATTCTGTAAGCCTTTATCAATGACGGCAGGGCATCAGGTACACCTGAAAGCACCCTCTTGTTACCGTCTTTCTCCTTTAATTTTATTTGTTCCCAATTCTCGGTTACTTGAGTTGCGGTATCTGCTTTTACGTTACCGTAGACATGAGGATGCCTGAATATCAACTTATCAGCTTCTTGATTGCAAACGTCAGCTATATCAAAGTCACCTGTCTCACTGCCGATTAACGCATAAAAGCAAACATGAAGCAACACATCGCCTAATTCTTTGCAGACATTCTTCGTGTCGCCTTTCATCAACGCGTCACACAATTCAAATGTTTCCTCTATTGTATTGGGCCTAAGACTTTCATTTGTCTGTTTCCTGTCCCACGGACATTTCACTCGCAAATTGTCAAGTACGTCTATAAGCCGGCCAAACGCTTCCAATTTTTCTTCTCGTGAATGCATAATCTACATTTTAATTATGCAAAAGTAGATATTTTCCATGAATATTTAGTAAATTTGCATCGTTTTTTGTTGAATAAAATAAATCTCACATACAAAAATGGAATTAGCAAGCAAATACGACCCGAGAGAAGTTGAGTCGAAATGGTATCAATACTGGCTTGACAATAAATTGTTCAGCAGCAAGCCCGACGGACGCGTCCCATACACAATAGTCATTCCTCCACCCAATGTAACAGGTGTGTTGCACATGGGACACATGTTGAACAACACAATCCAGGACATCTTGGTAAGGCGCGCAAGGATGGAAGGCAAAAATGCTTGCTGGGTTCCTGGCACTGACCATGCGTCAATCGCCACGGAAGCAAAAGTCGTAAACAAATTAGCCCAACAAGGAATAAAGAAAGCCGACCTTACGCGTGACGAGTTCCTCAAACACGCATGGGATTGGACTCATGAGCACGGAGGTATCATCTTAAAACAGTTAAGGAAGCTTGGGGCAAGCTGCGATTGGGACAGGACAGCCTTTACGATGGACGAAAAACGTTCCGAAGGTGTAATAAAAGTATTTTGCGACCTATATAATAAAGGACTGATTTACCGGGGAGTGCGCATGGTGAATTGGGACCCGAAAGCAAAGACCGCACTCAGTGACGAAGAAGTAATTTACAAGGAAGAGCACAGCAAACTTTATTATCTTCGTTACATGGTGGTGGAAGAACCTGGGAAATACGCGGTTGTGGCAACAACTCGCCCCGAAACAATTATGGGCGATACTGCCATGTGTATCAATCCGAACGACCCGAAGAACACATGGCTCAAGGGCAAACATGTTGTCGTACCGCTTGTAAACCGCCAGATTCCTGTTATAGAAGACAACTATGTCGACATTGAATTTGGAACAGGATGCCTGAAAGTAACGCCAGCACATGACATCAATGACCATGCTCTCGGATTAAAACATAATCTTGAGACAATTGACATATTCAACGACGACGGCACAATATCAGAAGCCGCAGGCTTATATGTCGGTATGGACCGCATGGACGTCCGCAAAAAAATAGAGCAAGACTTAAAAGACGCAGGTCTGATGGAGAAGGTTGAAGACTACACTAACAAAGTGGGCTTCTCCGAAAGAACGAACGTTCCTATCGAGCCGAAACTGTCTACGCAATGGTTCTTGAAGATGCAACATTTTGCAGACCTTGCCCTTGCCCCAGTCATGAATGACGAGATAAAGTTTTATCCGTCAAAATATAAGAATACTTACCGCCATTGGCTTGAGAACATAAAAGACTGGTGTATTAGCCGCCAGTTGTGGTGGGGACACCGCATCCCTGCATATTATCTGCCTGGCAACGGCGGATATGTAGTCGCGGAAACGCCCGAAAAAGCACTTGCATTGGCCAAGGAAAAAAGCGGCAACAGCAATCTTACAATGTCGGACTTGCGCCAGGACGATGACAGTCTCGACACATGGTTCTCGTCATGGCTTTGGCCTATTTCAGTATTTGACGGAATAAATGACCCAGAGAACGAGGACATAAAATATTATTATCCAACTTCCGACCTTGTTACAGCCCCTGACATAATTTTCTTCTGGGTGGCCCGTATGATTATGGCTGGGTACGAATATCGTGGCACAATGCCTTTCAAAAATGTTTATTTCACCGGCATTGTGCGCGACAAACTCGGACGCAAGATGAGCAAGAGTCTCGGAAACAGCCCCGACCCAATAGAGCTTATTGAAAAATTCGGCGCCGACGGTGTACGTATGGGCATGATGCTGTCAGCACCGGCAGGCAATGACATCCTGTTTGATGAAAGCCTGTGCGAACAAGGCCGCAATTTCAACAACAAGATATGGAATGCCTTTCGCCTTGTAAAAGGTTGGGAAGTGGCCGATACGGAACAGCCTAATGCAAATAAAATCGCGGTGAATTGGTTTGAGGCGAAACTCAAGATGACGAACGCCGAACTTGACGACCTGTTCAAAAAATACCGCATTTCGGAGGCACTTATGGCTGTGTACCGCTTGTTCTGGGACGAGTTCTCAAGTTGGTATCTCGAAATGGTGAAGCCTGCTTACGGTTCACCAATCGACCGTAAGACATACGACATGACGTTAGGCTTCTTCAACGACCTGTTGAAAATGCTGCATCCGTTTATGCCTTTCATCACGGAAGAATTATGGCAACACATATACGACCGCAAAGATGGTGAAAGCATCATGCTCGACCGCTTGTCCATTTCGTCTCCAACAGATAAAGACAAGCAGCTTGCCGATGACATAGAATGCGTAAAACAGATAATAGGCAACATCAGGACGGTAAGAAACCAAAAGAACATATCGCCCAAGGAGCAGCTTGAACTACAGGCCATAAATGGGAACAATTATTCTGCATACAATGACATTACGCTTAAAATGGCTAACTTAAGCGGCATAAGCGTTGTGGACGGAAAAACAGCTGACACCGTACAGTTCATGGTTGGAACTGACGAATACGCCGTACCTGTTGGCAACTTGATTGACGTTGCAGCGGAAATAGAGAAGCAGGAGGCACAACTGAAACACCTTGAAGGCTTCCTTGCAGGAATAAAGAAAAAGCTTGCCAATGAAAAGTTTGTTGCCAATGCGCCTGAAGCCGTAGTCGCATTGGAGAGGAAAAAGCAAAGCGATTCCGAAGAGAAAATTGCAGCTTTGCGGCTTTCTTTGGCTGAATTGAAAAACAAGAAATAACACAAATACGGTAAACCGTGCCTGTAACGCAATGTGCGCACCGGCACGGTTTGCCATTCTAAGCACATAAACGATAATTCAAATCCTTGCATGAAAACGACCAATTTTCTGTCAAAGCTATTGTTTTTGGCATGCGTATTTGCCTTTCCACTGATACTTTCATCATGCAATGACGACGAATCCGAAGACAATCCTGGCATACCCGGCTATACCGAACCGGCCAAACAGACGTTGCTTATGTATATGCCGTGGTCTGGCGGTGGTAAAATGTATCAATGCTTGCTGGATAACATTTCGTCATTTGAGAAGGCCATCGAGAAAAACCGTGGAACGGACGGCAACGCGTTGCTTGTATTCATATCATCAGACAAGAACCTGTCAAATCTCATCAGGATATATTATGAAAACGGAAAGTGCCATCGTGACACGTTGAAGCAGTATGATTTCAGTACTTGCGACTACACTAAAGCCGAAGGAATAACCTCGATAATCAACGATGCGATGGAGGCCGCACCGGCTGAACGATATGCAATGGCTATAGGCTGCCATGGTACAGGATGGATTCCTGCTGGTACGAATGTTGGCACGCGCTCCTCCCGAATGCGTATGCAAGTGCAGCCAAGGCAGCTGACAAGGTTTTTCGGAACTGGTGATGGTGGCGACAAGACATATCAAACAAACATCACAACACTCGCCGATGGAATTATGAATGCCGGGGTGAAAATGAAATACATATTGTTTGATGACTGCTACATGTCAAACATTGAAATAGCTTACGACCTGAAAAACGTAACAAGTTATTTAATCGCCTCCACATGCGAAATCATGTTAGCAGGAATGCCTTATGCGGAAATTGGCATCGACCTGCTGAAGAATAATTTTAATAATGTCGTCAACAAATTCTACGAATATTATTCAAATTACAGCACTCCATGCGGAACAATAGGCGTGACTGATTGTCGTGAAGTTGAATATATGGCTTATATCATGAGGAAGATTAATGAAACTTGTCCCGACTTGCCATGTGATGTAACAGCCTTACAAGACCTTGACGGATATGAGAATACAATATTCTTTGACTTTGGCGACTATGTGTCGCATCTTTATATCGACCCGTCACTTGCCGATGCGTTCAACAACCAACTCGAACGCCTTGTGCCATACAAAGCGCATACGGAAACTTATTACTCGATGTACACTTACAAACGGCATCCCATAAACACATTTTCAGGCATTACAATCTCCGACCCGTCAGTAAACCGGAGCATTTCAAACGTGAAGACACAGACAAACTGGTATAGGGACACACACTGATAAAATTAAGAGTTAAGAATTAAGAGTTAAGAAAATATGTTTTGCAAATCAATAGCAATGGTATTTTTCTTAACTCTTAATTCTTAACTCTTAATTTTATCAGTCTCTTCTGAAAATATCCCTCGTATATACTTTATCTTTCACATCTTCAAGACATGCGTCATAGCGGTTGGCGATGATTGCCTGGCTACGTTGCTTGAAATCGTCAAGACAGTTGACGATTACACTTCCGAAGAATGTACTACCGTCTTCCAGCGTAGGCTCATAGATTATAACCTCCGCGCCCTTTGCCTTGATGCGTTTCATCACCCCTTGTATGCTTGACTGGCGGAAGTTGTCACTATTCGACTTCATTGTCAAACGGTAAACGCCGATGACGCATTTCCTTTCTTCCGATGGATTGTAGTCACCACGGTTGTAATAATCATAATAACCGGCCTTGTGCAGTACACGGTCGGCTATGAAATCCTTGCGTGTACGGTTGCTTTCCACGATGGCTTGGATAAGGTTCTCCGGCACGTCCGCATAATTGGCAAGGAGCTGTTTGGTGTCCTTGGGAAGGCAATAACCGCCATATCCGAACGACGGGTTGTTGTAATGCGTACCTATGCGTGGGTCAAGGCATACTCCATTGATGATGGCCTGCGTGTCAAGTCCCTTCATTTCGGCGTAAGTGTCAAGCTCGTTGAAGTAAGACACGCGCAAAGCGAGGTATGTGTTGGCAAACAGTTTCACGGCTTCCGCCTCGGTCAGGCCCATGAACAATGTGTCGATATTTTCCTTGATGGCGCCTTCCTGCAACAACGAGGCAAACTCATGCGCAGCCTTGTCAAGTCGCTCGTCGCCTTCGGGACGGCCAACGATGATGCGGCTCGGATAAAGATTGTCGTAAAGCGCCTTGCTCTCACGCAGGAATTCGGGAGAGAATATTACGTTGTCAGTGCCAAGTTTTTTGCGCACATGCTCCGTATATCCGACCGGTATGGTGCTCTTTATCACCATGATTGCATTAGGATTTACGCTTTTTACCAACTCTATAACCTCTTCCACATGGCTCGTGTCAAAATAGTTCTTCACCGGGTCATAATTGGTAGGGGCGGCAATTACCACATAGTCAGCATCACTATAGGCTTTTGCCCCATCCAATGTCGCAACGAGTTTCAAATCCTTCTCCGTCAGATACTTCTCTATGTAATCATCTTGAATGGGCGACTTCCGGCTATTTATCAGTTCCACCTTTTCAGGTATCACGTCAACAGCCGTAACATGGTGATGTTGGCTCAAAAGCGTAGCGATGCTTAATCCTACATATCCTGTTCCGGCAACTGCTATTTTAATATCATTTTTCATAAAATCTATGTTTTGTTCATCATTTATCAGAACTCAAATGAAGCCCTTACGTTTATCTGCCGCCCGGTTAGATAATTCGGCACAGCATATTGCTGGCTTGTCACATCTGTCACCCAATAATATGAATTGACATTGTTGATGCCAAGCAAATTAAGGCAATCTATACCCAGCCAGATGTTTTTGAAAATCGATTTGCGTGTACGCTTGTCGTTGTCAAGCAACCGATAGCTCATGCCTATGTCGGCCCTCTTGTACGCCGGAGTGCGGAACGGCATGGTGTCGAGACTGCGGTGCGGAGCACCAAACGGCAGTCCGTCGGCATAAGCCAGGCGGAGAGACATGCGCCAGCGCGTCGTACCGGGGAAATAGTCGGTGAAAAACAAGTTCAGCGAATACCTTTGGTCTGTCGGCATAGGGATGCTCTTGCCATTGATGTTCATCTTTGTGTCCATAAACGACAAGCTCACCCACGAGTCAGTACCTGGCACGAACTCTCCATAGAGCTTAAGGTCGAGCCCGGCAGCATGGCCGGTGCACTGCTGACTCGCATCATAAACTATCTTGACGTTGTCCACTGTGTAGGGAACAATGTTAGACAATGCCTTATAATATGCTTCCGCAGCAAATTTATACGAGCGGTTTTTAAGTTTGAAGCGGTAATCGAGACCGGCAATGAAATGAATGGAGCGTTGGCTCTTTATATCCCTCCTTAATGTAGCCCTGGTCACCCCGTTGACTGTCGACGTATCACGAAGCTCCTTGAAAAATGGAGCTTGATAATATATACCTGTAGCAAGGCGCAATGTCATGTCATGATTGAATGCCGGCACTATGCCAAGCGACACCCTCGGGCTAACTATGCTCTCCTTATTGAAATTCCAATGACTGAACCTTATGCCGTAATTAAGTGTAAAAAATGTATGCCCGCCCTTGCTGCTGAAACGCCACGTATCTTGCAAATAAGCCTCTATACGGTTGGCGTCAAGCCTGTTACGGGCGTTAAGCGAATAAATCATGTAAAGGTCTTGCCCTGTATGGGGAATGCTGTAGCCGCTCGAATCGCGCATTTCGTACTCCTTGCTGTTTTCCTTGATTGACTCCATCTTGTACGTAACACCAGCCAGGATGTCATGTTTGCCAGCCTTGTGGGCAACTGCCAATTTCACGCTTTTCACTGTAGCTTCAAGATAGTTACGTGCATGCTCCATGTAAGTGCCTACGCCAAGGTTCTCACTCGTTTCGGTCTGTGTCAGCCAATACTGCCCCTGAATGTCGTATCTTTCCTGCTCGTTCGTATGGAAAGCCGACGCCATAAGGGACAGGCTTGTATTTTTGCCCAGTTTACGCGTTATGCCCAACGAACCGAAATATGTGCGGAATACGTCTTTTTCCCAACCGTCGAAATACACCTTAAACGACTTTACGTCTTCCATTGTCCCGAAGCGCGTTTCGCGGTCTTCAGGATAGAAATTATAATGGTTTACCGACACGTCGCCCATAAACTCTATTTTCCACCTGCTGTTGGGCTCATACGTCAGGAAAGTCTGGTAATCTAAAAAGTTTGGACGGTACTCCCCCTTGGTCTCAAGCGTACCAAGCAGGTATTCGTTGGTTTTATACCTGATGCCGTTGCTCCATGAAAACTTTTTTGTGCTGAAGCCTATGTATGCGCTCGCGCCAAGCAGGCTGCCCGATGCTTTGGCTTCAAATTTCTTGGGTTTCCTGTATGTAATGTCGAGCACCGACGACATCTTGTCGCCATATTTAGCTTCAAAACCACCAGTAGAGAAGCCTACCGCCTCCACCATGTCGGGATTGATGATGGACAAACCCTCCTGCTGGCCGCTGCGTACAAGGAACGGGCGATAGATTTCCACATTATTTATATATACGCTGTTCTCGTCGAAACTTCCGCCACGCACGTTGTACTGCGACGAAAGTTCGCTGTGGGTCGACACTCCGGCCTGTGCCTGTATCATTTCTTCCACGGCATTTCCAGTCACGCTTGGGGCGTTTTTCATATCCTCCGCATCAAGTTGCTGTGTCTGCCCCATCTGCCTTTTCTGCTCCGTTACAGTTATTCCTTCAAGCTGATTGTCAGAGAACAGCTGCACAAGCAATGTCTGTCTGCCCTTAGGGCGTCTTAGGACGCGCGTCTTTGTCTTGTACCCAACCATCGAGAAACGCACGACTACACTGTCAGCCGACACCAACCGCAATGAATACTCGCCCTTCAGGTTGGTCATCGTCATCCGGCCTTGTTGCAGTACAGCCACAGTCGCAAATTCGACAGGGTTCATCTGCTCGTCGGTCACACGCCCTTGCAACGTAAATGTCTGCGCTCTTGAAACCAAAACGCACAAGAACAGCACCCAGAATATATAAAAACGTCTTATTGTCATTTCGTATATAACGACGATGAGGCTTAAATATTGCATCAGGATGCGGCAAGATGGACGATGCACAGAACGCCTTGTGCTGGCCATGCTCTTGCCGGTGTAATAAATGCCGGTTTGTCCTTTCCGCAAGCAAAATTCCGCCGTGGCGGTTCTTTCATTCTGCAAACAAAATTCCGCAATCTACTTTCACTCTGTATTCCGCTTTAACACGGAGAAGGGGCTTGCCGTGAAAAACAAGCTCAACGGCGGCAAATATCACAACGTCGAGTGTGCAACCGCAAATGCCTGACATACAAAACGATGCTCGCATAAAACATCAAGTGTACAGTCTGAAATCTCATTTTAACATCTTTTGGACGGTCTTTATAGACGGCAAAGACGGTCTTTAACACCCATAAAGACTGTCTTCAGCGTGCGTGTCGATGGCTGACGCTTGGCTTAAACACCGTGTTTCGCAATCCGAAAGACGACGTTTGGCAATGCAAAAGGCCACCTTTCTGAATACGAAAGGTGGCAAAACACAGCCAAGCAGGCACAACACGACGTTTCAAAACTCTATTTTTCATGATTTCATCGACAATTCCGCGATGACACTTTGACAAGCAAACGGGCTTGGATAGTTGCAAAAAGGGAGCGCAACTCCATAACCTGCCATTTGCATACAGGCAATATTTGTTTTGTCCCAAGCTGTCAGTCCCTGTAAATCCAAGAAAGGAAATGGTTGGCAAACTTGAACGAACAACGGAACCATCGGTATGTACCGACAGGTTTCCCACCAAAACCAAGGATAAATTCACGAAACTTGTTTTTCTTGAACGGCAAACCCACATCCATGAAATACATGTGCCAGCAACCTTTGGCATAAGCATGTTTCATAGCCGCCCACACCGTTATGGCGTTGGCGCGCTTCCTGTACAGCTTGTGCTTGGTGGCAAGATACCATAAATAACAATTGTCGCCGGAATACACACAGATACATCCGCCAACAACTTCGCCCTTATAACTGGTGGTAAAAAGGCTGCAAGAACCTTGCCGTGCAAGTTCGACAAATAGTTTGGAATCTGGTATGAACCTTCTGATTTTCAGCGAAATGCGCCGTCTTAGTATTTTAAGGAAATCCGAAAGTTCCTTTTCGGTTTTTGCTTCAAGCGTCTTAAAGCCAAGCCGCTTGGCATTGGCTATGTATTTGGCAGTCTTGGGCGTAAGCCTCCTCGTCGGACTCATGCTGTGCAATGAGTTGTGTATCTCCATCCAATGTACGGGGAAGAAGCCGTTGCTCCGGAACTTGCCATACCCGAACATCTTGCTGCTAAGGTCGCTGAACTCTATATACAGGCACAAGCCAAGATGCAGCTTCCTGACGACCTGGCGCAGCATCAGGCCAAAAATCTCCTCCTTGTCGTAGCCAGGCGCATATTCACCTTCGCCGTAAACGCGGCCTTGTGTAAAAAGATATGGTGGAAACAACGCTCCTCTGCGCCGCAGCATCACAAGCATGTGGGCAACCGGCTTGTCGCCGTCATAAGCTATCGCCATGTAAGGTTTTTGCCCGGGCGTAGCCTCAATGGCGCGGAACAAAGCCTCGCTGTGGAAAAAATCACGGCATTGCATACCAGGCAAAGCCTCACTGTTTGATACTATGACGACCCTGATTTCGCTCATAGCGCAAAAATAATAAATCTTTTCTAAAAAACAATAAGTATTAATCTTTTTGGCTCATAAATGCCTACCTTTGCGCCGCGGTTCATGCACGTAAGGATTATGAACCGCATAATGACATGATTTAAGAACATGATAAAAAGACATTCCATCGATACAGACAAAGAAACCGACATTAATCCGATGAAAATTGTCTTGGTTGGTGCGGGGAATCTTGCCACTAATTTGGGAAAATCATTGCTGCATAAAGGGCACGACATTCTGCAAGTGTACAGCAGGACGATGGAGTCGGCCACGGCCCTTGCCGACATCGTAGGCGGTTCGCCGACCAATGTCATAGGCAAAATCAACCCCGAAGCCGATGTTTACATCGTATCCATAAAAGACAGCGCAATATCGGAAATAGTACCAGACCTATGCCAGGGCAAAGAGGAAAAAGTGTTCCTCCATACAGCAGGAAGCGTCCCGATTGACGTATTCGAGGGCATGGCGTTGCATTACGGCGCACTTTATCCCATGCAGACGTTCACAAAAAACACCCCAGTCGAGTTCAACGGCATACCCTGCTTCGTCGAAGGGAATGACGACATGGCCTTCAACACTGCCTACAACCTTGCAAGCAGCATATCAAGCCATGTGTATCCGCTTGACTCGAAAGCAAGAAAAAATTTACATCTTGCAGCAGTATTCGCCTGTAATTTTGTCAACCACTGTTACGAAATATCGTCGGAAATCCTCTCTAAGCACAACATCCCATTCGATGTCATGCTGCCATTGATTGACGAGACGGCAAGAAAAGTGCATGCGTTGGCGCCTATTGATGCACAGACGGGTCCGGCTGTAAGGTATGACGAGAACGTGATAAGGATGCAATCTGACATGCTGAAAGACAATCCCATGTTCAAACAGATTTATGAGAGCATGAGCCTAAGCATATACCGAACCTCTCAAAAAAAGACGAAGTCGCAATGATTAATTACGATTTGAAGAACATCCGGGCAGTAATCTTCGATGTTGACGGAGTGCTTAGCTGCGAGACCATCCCCCTGCACCCGTCAGGCGAACCGATGCGGACGGTCAACATAAAAGACGGATATGCGATACAGCTTGCACTGAAACAAGGACTAAGGATTGCGATAATGACCGGCGGTATAACGGAAAGCGTCCGCTTGCGGTATGAACATTTGGGAGTTGAGGACATTTACATGGGATGCTCGGTCAAAATGACGACATATAAAATGTTCATGGAGAAATACGGGCTTCATGACGATGAAGTCATTTACATGGGCGACGACATACCCGACTATGAAGTAATGCGGCAATGCGGATGTCCTTGCTGTCCTGCCGACGCCAGCCCTGACATCAAATCAATCAGCAAATACATCAGCCGCCGCAACGGTGGCCAAGGATGCGGCCGCGATGTGATAGAGCAAGTATTGCGGGCACAAGGCAAATGGCTTAGCGACGACAAAGCATTTGGCTGGTAATAAACATTTTCCACACATGATAAAAGACCATCATATCATTTTAAGCAGTAACAGCCCAAGAAGGAAAGAGCTTCTTGCCGGACTGGACTTGGACTTTGAAGTCCGTGTAAAAGACGGGATAAAAGAATCGTATCCGGCAGACATTCCAGCAATAGAAACAGCCGAATACATTGCAGCTGAAAAAGCAGAAGCCTACAAAGACGAACTGCATGACAACAACCTGGTAATAACGGCTGACACGGTTGTCATATTGGGAGACAAGATTTTGGGCAAACCGCAATCGGAAGATGAGGCCTGCACCATGCTGAAAATGTTAAGCGGACAAACGCACAAGGTTGTCACCGGCGTATGCCTCACATCAGAAACTAAACAAAAACGTTTTTCCGTAATAACCGACGTGACATTCAAACAACTTTCACAAGATGAAATCAGCTATTATGTAAGCCGTTACAAGCCGTTGGACAAAGCCGGAGCTTACGGCATACAGGAATGGATTGGATACATTGGCGTAACGTCAATAAGCGGCAGTTATTTCAATGTGATGGGCCTGCCGGTACAAAGGATATATGAAGAACTAAGCAAGTTCTAATGTTACAAATGTGTTACAATTGCCTGCAAAACCTGTAATATATCGGCATTCGTTCGTCTTTTAAGTATCAAGTAAGTAAATTTGCACAAAAATTTTAATATAAAATGGATTCAGCAGAACTATTCAGATGGGTGTTGGAGAACTTGGATTATTGGGTCGTAACTATATTTATGGCCATTGAAAGCTCTTTCATCCCTTTCCCGTCGGAAGTCATTGTACCTCCAGCTGCATGGAAATCAATGGCCGACGGTAGTATGAACATCTTTCTCGTTATTGTTTTTGCAACATTAGGCGCAAACATCGGAGCCTTGTTCAACTATTACCTTGCACGCTGGCTGGGACGTCCAATAGTGTATAAGTTTGCAGACAGCCGCATCGGACACATGTGTCTCATTGACAGGGAAAGTGTTGAAAAAGCCGAAGAGTTCTTCCGCAAGCATGGTGCGGCTTCCACTTTCTTCGGCCGATTAATACCGGCAGTAAGGCAACTTATAAGCATACCGGCCGGACTTGCCAAGATGCGCCTCGACCATTTCCTTATATATACCACGCTTGGAGCTGGAATATGGAACTGCGTCTTGGCTCTTATCGGGTATCTTATTTACCAATATACAGACTTGAAAACAACCAATGACGTATATGTTCTGGCTACAAAATACAGCCATGAGATAGGCTATGTGCTTTTGGCATTGGCTGTAATAATAGTCGGAGTGTTGGTCTACAAAGCTTTGAAAAAGAAATAAGGATGTTCCCATCCTTACAAACAGCCGCCCCGTACACGCTTTGTTGTACGGGGCGGTTAGTTTATTTGCCGTTCATTTTGTGTAACATGTAATCGTAATAGTCATCTACTTTTATGCTGTTGGGAAACAGTTTGCCAAGCAGCAGCTTGGTTTCGTCAGGACTAAACTTTACCGCTTTCTTTAGATTTGCAAGAAATTCTTGCTTTTTCCCCAAGTCATAGCAGCATGCGGCGAAGTACGCATAACCGTCCGTCCAATCCTTGTTGCTTTTAAACAACATTGTGAACATCTTGTAAGCCGTCTCCACATCTCCACTTTCATACACCATTGAGGCTATCTTCATGAAGATATTAGGAGAATTGCCAGAGCCTTGCATGGCACGCAAAAAGAACTCTTTTGCTTCATCCACATACCCTGTTCCCAACAACAGACTGCCCCAATAGGCTAACATTTCATTATGGTCGCAGTCAAGTTCGGCGGTTTTGTCAAGCAAGGCGATGCACTCTTCCTTTCTTCCAAGCCTGCACAAGGCGAAAGCCCAGTCCTTGTATATGTCGATAAGATTCGGCGAATTCGGAGCCGACAGTTTCTCCGCCTTTTCAAAATGCTTTATCGCTTCCTCATGTTTCTCAAACAACAAATAGCAAAAACCTATAAGCATCTCCCCATACTCATCGTTTGGGCACAACTCATTGTATTTCAGGTAATACTTTAGGGCTTCCTTGTAGTTCCCGAGATTATAAAGTCCGTTGGCCTTGTTGAGCAGTGCCGATACGTTCTTAGGGTTTATGGCGATGGAGTATTCGCTGCTTTGTATCGACTCTTCTATCTTGTTATTGAAAAACTGCGACGAGGCAAGCGAATTCCAATACTGCGTAGAATAAGGGTTCTCGTCAATCAGCTCGTTATAAAGTTTCTGGCTTTTCTCATAATCCCCCTTGCCAAGCATTATCCTTGCTTCCTGCTCCCTATACTCTACCGAGTCAATGTCGTCTGACCGTTTCAGCCACTTTTCAGCTCGGACGACATCCTCGTAGTCAAGGAACAACGCCGCCGTATCTATTGCGAAATAATCCTTGTCGTCGTCATCCACCTCGCTGTACCGTGCCTCAAGATACTCGTCGGCAAGGTCGAAGCGCTTGCTGACAAGCAGGATTTCCGCCTTCATGTAATAATAGTCAAGGTCGGTCTTGTCCTCTATCTGCTCGGTGTACATCTCCGCCGTCTGCATGTCGTTCTCGTCTAGCAGCGCTATTCGCGCCTTGAAAAGCAACGGGGCAACGCTGCCAGGATATACAGACAAGGCCGTATCGAGTATTTTCAAAGCATAATTGACGTTGCCGTTATTATAATAATACTCGGCAACGTCAGCAAATTCGTCAGAGTCAAGCATGGCATACATGCCGTCTGCCTCGGCTTCCTTAAATCTCTTCAAGACAGACTTGAACTCTTTTGAAAGGAAATAATCTTCTGAATTATACGACATCCGTACCTATCCTTTGTTTATCTTGGACCAAGTGTCCTTTAGTCCTACCGTCTTATTGTACACAAGACATCCTTCCGACGAATCTAGGTCGGCCATAAAATAGCCTATGCGTTGGAATTGCAGGTACTCGCCCGGCTTACGGTTTGCGGCATAATCCTCAACATAACAGTCCTTCATGACCGTCAGCGAATCGGGATTTAGCAAATCCCTGAAATCGCGTTCATCAGCCGACGGGTTCTCTACGTTGAACAACCTGTCGTAAATCCTAACCTCGGCCTTCCTGCAATGGCCTGCGCTTACCCAGTGCAGGGTGCCTTTTACCTTGCGGTTCGCACCTTCCATGCCGCTCTTGCTCGTCGGGTCGTACTCCGCCTGAATTTCAACAACGTTGCCATCAGCGTCTTTCGTGCATCCTGTACACTTCACGATGTATGCGTTCTTGAGGCGCACCTCACGCCCAGGGGTCATGCGGAAAAACTTTTTCGGAGCATCCTCCATAAAGTCGTCACGCTCTATCCACAGGTTCTTGCTGAACGTTATGGTATGCGTTCCGTCTGCCTCATTCTCCGGGTTATTCACCGCTTCCATCTCTTCCGTCTGTCCGTCGGGATAGTTTGTGATGACAAGTTTCACGGGATTGAGCACGGCCGACACCCTTATGGCGCGCTTGTTGAGGTCGTCACGCACTGCTGCTTCGAGCAGGGCGACATCGTTCAATGCGTCAAACTTTGTATATCCTATGCTCTTTATGAAGTTCCTGATGCTTTCAGGCGAATATCCGCGGCGGCGCATTCCGCACAATGTAGGCATACGCGGGTCGTCCCAACCGTTAACCAAGCCCTCGTCTACAAGAGCGTGGAGCTTGCGCTTGCTCATCACCGTATAGGTAAGGTTCAAGCGGTTGAACTCTATCTGCCTCGGACGGAAGTCACCAAGATTGTCACCCTCGCCTTTGTATGTCTTCAGTTCGTCGATGAACTTGTCGTAAAGCGGACGGTGGGGCACGAACTCAAGAGTGCATATAGAGTGCGTTACGCCCTCGAAATAGTCGCTTTGACCGTGCGCGAAGTCATACATCGGGTAAGCATGCCACTTTGTGCCAGTGCGGTGGTGCGGCGTATGTATTATACGGTACATGATGGGGTCGCGGAAGTGCATGTTCGGATTGGCCATGTCGAGCTTTGCGCGCAATACCATCGAACCTTCCTCCGCATCGGGAGTATTCATCTTATGAAACAACTCCAAGCTTTCTTCTATAGGTCTGTCCCTATACGGCGACGGCGTACCAGGCTGCGTGGGCGTACCCTTTTGCGCTGCGATTTGCTCGCTCGTCTGCTCGTCTACGTAAGCCTTGCCCTGCTTAATCATCCACTCGGCAAAGTCCCAAAGCTGCTGGAAATAGTCCGAAGCGTAATATACATTTGCCCAA
The DNA here is from genome assembly GCA_937922435.1 of uncultured Prevotella sp. Classification (GTDB taxonomy): domain Bacteria; phylum Bacteroidota; class Bacteroidia; order Bacteroidales; family Bacteroidaceae; genus Prevotella. The sequence continues at coordinate 56,317 of CAKZVT010000040.1, forward strand.
TGGAAGCCAAGCCACTTGATGTCTTCCAGTATGGAGTCAACATACTCGGTGTCTTCCTTGCTCGGGTTGGTATCGTCGAAGCGTAGGTTGCACACTCCGCCGTAGTTCTCGGCCACGCCGAAATCCATGCAGATGGCCTTGGCATGGCCTATGTGCAGATAGCCGTTAGGCTCGGGCGGAAAACGTGTCTGTATCCTGCCGCCGTTCTTACCTTCGGCAAGGTCGTTCTCCACCATTTGCTCTACGAAGCTCAAGCTCTTCTTCTCTTCCGTATTTTTCTCTTCTGTAATCATATTTGTTGTACGGTTTTGAGGTTTTACGGTTGTGTATTTATACGGTTTTACGGTTATAAGGTTGTGCGGTTTTGAGGCTTTACGGTTATAAGGTATGGGTTCATACGAACATGCCGCATAACCTTATAACCGTAAAACCGTATAACCACACAACCGCATAACCGCCACTATTTAATTCCACGTTTGTTCAGTGCGGCTGAATATCTTGCCGCATTTTGCAGATGCTCGCCGTAAGTCTCGGCAAAGTTGTGCGTGCCGCTGAAGTCTTCCTTGGCGCACATGTACAGGTATTTATGGTGTACATGGTAGAGCACTGCATCGATGCCAGCCACTGACGGAATCCTAATCGGCCCCGGAGGAAGCCCTGTATTCCTGTATGTGTTATAAGGACTGTCAACGGTCAGCATGTTGTTGTATATGCGGCGTATGCCGAAATCCTTTAAGGCGAACTTCACCGTAGGGTCGGCCTGCAACGGCATACCGGCCTTCAGGCGGTTGTAGTACATGCCGGCCACCATGGGTTTCTCGGCGTCGTTGGCCGTCTCCTCGTCAACGATGCTTGCCAGCGTAATTACTTCCTCTTTTGTAAAGCCCATTGCCTTGGCCTTCTCCGTCCGTTCGAAGTTCCAGAACTTCTTACTTTCCCTGCTCATCTTGTCAAGCAGATTGTCTACGGACGTGTTCCAGTATACCTCGTAAGTGTTAGGTATGAACATGCAGAGCATCGTCTCCGGCGTATATCCGTAGCGCGCGCATGTGGCAGTATCAGTCAATGCCTTGTATATCGAGACGCTGTCGGCCATCAGCTTTTTCGACAACGCACCGGCCAGCCTGTCGGCTGTACGCGCATTGGGGATGGTAAGCCTAACCGACGACTGCAAGCCGTTCTTCAGCTTCCTGAACACTGCGAAAGTGCTGTTGCCCGGCTCTATCTCATAACGTCCCGTGCGCACATGCTCACCGTAAGAGCTATGCCGCGCCAAAGTCTTGAATCCCGACATGGCGTGATGCTTTGACACGGACTCGAGTTTTACGTAAACGGAGTCGATATTGTCATCATCGTCGATATACAGATAACGGCTGTTGTCGCCTGCAAGCATCGGCGTGAAAAAGTAATAATAGCATAAGAACAGTATCACGGCGAGGCAAGCCACGGCCGGGATGACAAATTTCTTTTGGCCTATTTTATTCATCTCGAATGTTTTTGTGCGCAAAATTACATTTTATTTTTGAAAAACATTCCTATATCCGGTTATATTTTCACACATGCCATAGCACCGCCAAGCACCGCCTGGCCATGTCATATGGATTAAACGCCGGCAGCCTGACAAACATCGGCTGTGCAAGAGCCGCTATCACGTACAGTCAGAGCCGTCTAAACGACGTGTTAGAACCGTCCAAACAACCGGTTTTGATGGTTCTTTGCGATGTGGTCTGCAACGCTTCTGTAAGTGCTTGATTATCAACATGGTTACAAAAGGCCATCTTTTAGCTTGTAAAACATGGCCTTTTAGCCGCCCAAAGACCACCTTTTAGGAGACGATTGGCCGCCAATCGGAAAAAACGCACGCTGCCATCCGCGATTTTACCCATAAGCGCAATAAAGGCAAGACGTATGCCGTTATTACAATAAAACACGTATGAAAAAAGTCTTGCTCATGATGTTAGTAGTGGCCAGCACCGCTACCGCACAGGCTCAAAGAAACGAGATATACGACCGTGGAATAGCGTCATTACAAGTAGTAGCCGGACAACAATGGCTTTCGCTGCCGGTAATCAAACTTGGAAGCCACAGCCCCAACGACAGGCTCAACATCAGTTTTGACGACCTTACGCACGCATACCGCCGCTATACGTACAAGATAGAACACTGCGAGGCTGACTGGACTGTATCAGAGCAGTTGTTTCCAAGCGATTTCATATCAGGCTTCCAAGAAGGCAACACCATCGACTACAACGAGGAGTCAATCAATACCGACACGCTGTATACGCACTACCGCCTGACAATACCCAACCCGGAGTGCGCCATCAAGATGAGCGGCAACTACAAACTGACCGTGTATGACGAGAACGACGACAACCGTCCTATGTTTACAGCCTGCTTCATGGTTATAGAACCTTTGGTAAGCGTGCAGCTCGATGTCACGTCAAACACTGATATCGACATAAACAAAAGCCACCAGCAGGTATCGATGCAAATCAATTATGGCAGCCTTGGCGTAACCGACCCGTCATCACAAATCAAGACTGTAGTAATGCAAAACCGCCGTTGGGACAACGCACGCATAAACACAAGGCCGCAAGCGGTAACCGCCGACGGGCTGAAATGGGAACACTGCCGTGACCTGATATTCCAAGCCGGCAACGAATACCACAAATATGAAATACTTGACGTGGCCTATCCTACCATGGGCATCGACCGCATCACATGGGACGGAGCCGACTACCACGTATTCCCCTACCCCTGCGAACCGCGCCTCAATTACGTTTATGACGAGGATGCCAACGGCGCTTTCTACATCCGCAACAGCGACAATATTGAAAACGACATAGCCTCTGAATACGTTTTCGTACACTACACACTGAAAACTCCGCAACGGTACGACGGCGACATTTACGTCAACGGGGCGTGGACAAATGACCTGTTCACACCTCAATACCGCATGGAATACGATGATATCAGGAAATGCTACACGGCAACGATAATGCAAAAACAAGGATATTACTCGTACCAATTTGTTTTGATTGGCAGTGACGGTACAAGCCAAACGGTACCGTCTGAAGGCAGTTTCTACCAGACAGAAAACAAGTATCAGGCTCTCGTTTACTACCGTGGCCGCGGAGAGCGCACAGACAGACTCGTAGGATACGGCGAAACACAATTTAAATGATAAATGAATAATGAAAAATGAATAATGAAAGCAATGGCATTGGCCAGATTTTTCATTATTCATTTTTCATTATTCATTTCCCGTCAAAAATACATTCTGCCTCCGCGCATTCCTGGTGGCGGTCCAGCTGGCGGCATGCCACGCGGCCCTCCTTGTGGCCTGCCGTGTCGGCCAGGCTCGGGCCTGTCCTTGCTTCCACCGCCAAATAGGTTAAAGCGGTAAACGGCGTGGAGCATGGCATAGCTGTTTATGCTGTTGTAACGCGTGTCGCTGCGCTGCATTGCGTTGATGGTACGGCTGAAATTGCTCTGCTCATGCAGTATGTCGTACAGCTGCAACGACACTGTAAGGGCGTTGCCTTTCAGGAAGCTCTGGCTAAGCTGTACGTTCCATATAAGCTCATTGGTATTCATGGAACTGTCGTTATAGCCGCGGCGGCTGTTCTGGTGCAAGTCCGTCGCTATACTCATGCCCCACGGCATATACAGGCTAAGGTAACCGCCATAGGCAAACTGCCATGTGTCAAGATTGTTCTGGCTCTGTAAAAGGTTGCGAGTATGGGTATAATCCACCGAGCCGTCAAGCGACACTTCAAGCCAACTGTTGCGGAAACTAGCCGTAAGCTGCTCGCCTACCGTGGTTGTCTTGGTTGTGTTCTTCTGCGAACTGGAATTACGGTCGAGAGCCAAGTAGCCTACATAGTTGTTATAACGCACATTGGTAAACGTGCTTAAAGTCCACCGTCCCACAGAGTCGAGCGCGGTGTTGAACATCAACGCGCCCGAAATGTTCCAGTTGCCGTTTATATTTTCCGGCTTGGTCGTGCGTCCGCCAGTCTGTTCGTCGTAAGTCACCATGTTGCTTATGCTGTTGCGCGTATTGCTGTAATTGAGGTGAACCATCATGGCGCGCTGATGTTCTTGTATGTAGTTGTTGTAGAACAGACGCAGAGTGTTCGTGAAAGACGGCTTCAAACCGGGGTTACCCATCGTAATGTTGAGGGGGTCGCTGTCGTCGCGTATGTCGAGAAGGTCTGTCATGCTCGGCTGCGATGTCGTTCCCCGGTAATTGATGCGCAGGTTGCTAAGCTTCGAGAAACGGTAACGGAAGTCGAGCGTAGGCGTTACATTCACCACATTGCGCACCGTGTCGGTATTCACTCCCTGGTATTTCTGTATGAAGCGGGTCTTCTGCGGCTGCACCATAACACCGACGTTGAGCCTGTACTTCTCGCGGATGACCCTCAACATGAGCTGCAGCTCATGTATGTAATTCTTGTATTCGGAATACCGGCTGAGGTCGTTGTCCAGATAAGTGTCAAGCGGATTGTCAAGACGTGCAAAGTAGTTGTCCCATCCACGGTAAGCGTTGTTTACACCGTCAAAGAACTGCTCGCCGAGGTTACTGAAGTCGAAGGTGGAGCGGTCGCTCTTGTTGTACTTGTAATTGAACTTGTAGCTGAACTGCAAGAACATCGCACGGAATATCGGTTCGCTGTAAGTGAACTGCACACTGTAATTCAACGTCTTCGTGGGAGTTGTGTTGAAGCGGTTTGTCTGGTAAGTAGAATCGTTGCCAAACATGTCTTCCACCTGATAAAGATGCACGTTTGACGTACTCAAACTCTTACTGTTCGACTTTCCATAAGTAAAGTCCGTGCGCAATGTAGCGTTCCTTCCCTTGCTGTTCAGCTTGCGGTTGAGCTGGAGCATTGCACCTACCGACGTATTGTCAGAGTATGTGATGGAACTGTTTGCCCTTCGGTTCACCATCAATCCGTCATCGGCCATCTGCGATATGGCTTCGTCTGATAGTGGGTCAGACACATACGAATAAGGGTCTTCGTTGTAGGACGCGCTCTTGCCGGCCGAGAGTCCGTCGCTTGTAGAATAGCTGAACGAAGGGCGGAACATGATGTTAGTCATTGAATCGGGCGTCCATTCAAGGCGCATACGTGCGTTCCAACTGTCTGACCGTGTAAAGTTCTTGTTCTGGCTGTTGGAAAAAGACCCTGCCGTACTTACAAAGTTTTCCGACGACTGCTCGATGCGCGTGTCGCCGTTTGAATGGTTCCAACGCACGCTTCCGTCAAGTTTTAGCTTGCCGGTCGGCTCAAGATTAAAGTTGACACCAAGCATCTTTGCGGTATTCAGACCCTGTGCACCACGCCCGAAGCGTCCCCCGCCACCTCCGCCAGGGAAGCCGCGGTCGTTTACATTGTTGGCGTTGCCCATGAGCATAATCCTCGTCTTATCCTTGAAAAGAGCCCCCATAAGACGTTCTGAATAGCGGCTGTGCGTACCGATGGATACATCGGCATTACCGAATATTCCCTTATTCATACCTTTTTTAATGCCGAAGTCGAGCACGGTCTGCTCCTCTCCATCGTCAATGCCCGTCACCTTAGCCAGGTCGCTCTTCTCGTCATAAGCCTTGATTTTATCTATTATAGACGTGGGCAGGTTCTTCAAGGCCGTCTGCGTGTCGCCAGTCATGAACTCCTTGCCGTCAACCAAAACCTTTTTCACCTCTTTTCCATTGATGGTTATAGTTCCGTCGTCGCCAACCTGCGCACCGGGCAGACGCTTTACAAGCTCTTCCACAACAGAACCTTCGGGTGTCCTGTATGCCGAGGCGTTATATACGAAGGTGTCTTCTTTCACCGTAACGCGCGCCGCCTGACCTACGACGGTAGCCTCTTTAAGCATGATTGCATCCGCACCGAACGTTATGCTTCCCAATGAAATATCCTTGTTGCCCGACACCTTGACGCTCTTCGCGAGCGGCGTATATCCAACACTCGTAAACTTCAATATATATGAACCTTGCCCGGGAGCTTCTATCGTAAAGTTACCTTTTTCGTCGCTCAATACGCCCTTGACGTATGTGCTGTCGGTTTTCAACATTTGGACTGTGGCAAGCATCACACCGTCCTTGGTGTCGCGGTCTACAAGCGTTCCGGTGATTTTTACGCCTTGCGCAATAGCAGCCACTGCTGCCAATGCCGAAAAACAAGCTACAAAAAATATTCGTTTCAATTGACAATACATGTTTAAGCTATCAGATTTTTTCCTTTTAGTTTTTTATGGCTTAGACGGACTAATGGCAATGTGGTTTAATCATGCGGATATTAAAAAATTCGTAAAAACCAGTTTTATCGACGAAAATGACTATTTTTGCAACCATTATCATTCCTTTATGCTTATGAAACAGAGTATTGTTATATCTAAATGTCTTAAACAGGAAATCGACAAGACTGTAGCGAACAGTGAACACGACAAGATTTTCATAATAACAGACGACACGACAAAGGACAAATGCCAGCCTCTACTTGACGGTGCGGAATGCCTATGCAACGCGGAAACAATATCAATCCCACCAACAGACACGAACAAGAACCTTGAATCGCTCGCCCATGTATGGAAGGCTTTAGGAGAGAACGGAGCCACACGACACTCTTGCATAATCAACCTCGGCGGCGGAATGGTAACCGACTTGGGAGGATTTGCCGCATCAACGTTCAAAAGAGGCGTGAACTTCATAAACATACCGACAACCCTGTTGGCTATGGTTGACGCTTCGGTAGGAGGAAAGACGGGCATAAACTTCAATGGACTGAAAAACGAAATCGGCGTGTTCAATGAAGCGAAGGCCGTAATAATCGATACAAACTTCCTGAAAACACTGGACGCGGCGAACCTATGCTCCGGCTATGCGGAGATGCTCAAGCACGGCCTGATAAGCAATGAAGAGATGTGGAGCAGTCTGTTGAATTTCGACATACTTGCACCGGACTACGCCAAGCTGCAAGGCATGGTAGCCGACAGCATAAAGGTAAAGGAGCGGATTGTAGAAGAAGACCCACACGAGGCCGGCATAAGGAAGGCGCTAAACCTCGGACATACGATAGGACACGCGCTTGAATCGTTTGCAATGAAGAAAGGAAGCCCCCTCTTGCACGGTTACGCCGTCGCCTTCGGCACCGTATGCGAACTATACCTTAGCTGCATAAAGACTGGGTTTCCTGTCGACAAAATGCGCCAGACGGCAACATATATCAAAGAGACATACGGCTCTTTTGCCTTTACATGCAAGGACTACGGCGCACTTGTCGAACTAATGAAGCATGACAAGAAAAACACTTCGGGGACAATTAACTTCACCCTGCTGGGCGGCATCGGCGACATAAGGATTAACCAGACAGCTACAAAAGAGGAAATATTGGAAGCATTGGACTTCCTAAGGGAAGGGTTCTGACAACAAGCGTCCATCAACAATATTTGCACTCACGATTGAGTAGTTTGCGAAAGACGGCTTTTTAGCTTGCAAAAGACCATCTTTCACGATGCAAAAGGCCGTCTTTGGCAAAACCAAAGACGGCCTTTTGTAAATCTATTGATTTTCAACGTGTCGGCGAGGAATCATACATCCTTACGCCACCATATCCGCATCATCTTGCGGTAGATGACAGCCATGTTGGCAACCGATACTATTACGAACAGCAATACGCCAAGCAACACGGACGGAAGCATCGAACCGTAATCTGCCTGGGGGAACAATGTCTCGACCACTCCCATATAATATCCGCGTACAAGCGAAACCGCTACAAGGGCTACAACAAGCACGGCGGCGTTAAGGCAGAGGGTCAACACCTCGTAAGGCAAGGCTACGCGAAACGGACTATAGCCTATCAGCAGAAGGTTCTCAAGCTTGGTAGTATTCTTCTGCACAAGCAGATATATGCTTAACATAAGTATGTAAAAGCTCAATACGCTTATCACCACCCCGACAAACATCACTACTGTGACCGTCATGCGCAGAAAATATGTAGTCTTTTCGTTCTGTAGCTTGTCGTCCTCTACCTCGTAACCGTTGTCGTCAAGGTATTTCGCGATGTTCTCGTCGCCTGGATTTACAGTCTCAATAATAAGGCGCGTCGGTGCCGACTGCCTGTCAGGAGCGTAGACGGAATTGCTCCAGTCCATGAAAGCCTGCGGCACGAGTATGGTGTTCAACCTGCTTGAGAAGCCTATTACCCTGCCCTTGAACTCGTCATGCCGTCCATTGCCATGTATAAAGATGCTGAAATCAATCATACCCACAAGCCCTTCGCTGATTTTGGGCAGCGAATGGGTCTGCGCAAAACCGAAATTATACATGTTGATATACGTGCGTGGCAGGATTATCGGCACGATGCGGCTACCCTCTTCATACTTCCAGTCCTTCAACGGAACATCCACAAAGCCGTCAGGAACGCTCTCAAAGAAAATCTCCGAACTCAATATCGACTGCCCGTCGATGCCCATCCTGGCATCAACACGGTAATCAGCTGATGTAAACTTGCCGACCTTACCAACAAAACCACGGCCAGACAATTCGTCGATTTCCGCCCCGGTAAACGTATTAAAGCGTCCGGAAAACGTACCGGCAGCACCGACTTTCTTACTTACAATCATGTAGTCTGCCTTCATGAAACTGTCCTGCGACGTAAAGACGGGCAGCACATCGCAATAAAACTGGTAGCCGAGAAGTACGATAAGCATGCCGAACAGATTGGCGAAAGCGAACCCTGCAAATTGTGGGACGCTTATATGTCGGCGCAACAATTTCCAAACCAATGTCATAACCTGAAAACCTTTTCGTAATCCAAATCCATGTGCTTGCCTATGCTGGTAACTATCACACCAGCACCACGAGCCTTAGCCTCGCTCATCATTAGCCGCCCCATGACGTCTGAATTGGCATCGTCAAGATGGCTGATAGGCTCGTCGGCCAAGATGAAGTCGAACGGCTGGGCAAGCGCGCGCATCATGGCGACGCGCTGCTGCTGGCCGAACGACATGTGACCTACCTTTGCATCAAGCTTGTCGCCTATACCAAGCTCATCAAACCACTCCACTATTTGCCTGCGCGTCTTAACCCCCGTGAGCTTGTTCTTAATCTCCACGTTCTCATACGCCGTAAGCTCGGAGAACAAGCGCAGTTCCTGGAAAAGATATGCCACATGATGCTTGCGCAACTCCACCCAATCTGCTACTTTGAAAGAAGAAGCGGCAATATCGTCGAACATCACTTTACCTGAATAATCATGGCGATAACCCATCACATAGCTGCAAAACGTACTCTTACCCTTGCCGCTATCCGCCTCGACAAGATACAACCCGCCTTTTTCAAAAGCAACATCCTTGCACCATATATCTGATTTCAAGCTGTCGGCACATGGCGAGAAAATATCTGGAACAACCTGCTGAAACTCTATCTTGTCCATTTATTTCATTACATATAAAACAGTATCGATGCCGCCGAGCATATCACTCACGAAATCATTGCCTCCAAACAAAGCTCCAATATTAAGTACAACGGCCAAACGCCGTCCCTTGATTTTATCCTGGAGGCTTGTCGGCAATTGGGAAGACGACTTTGACAAAAGACCACGCGCATCGTCCGCCGTACTGCCTGAATAGAACTGCATGTCAGAAGTCACACCGAAATAATAAGACATCTCGCCATTAGTATAACAATAGGCATCCTTGCTCCAATCGGTGATTTTGCTGCCTCCCGGGCATGACTGCTTCCAATAACCGACATCATCAAGAAACGACTTTCTTTTCAACTCTGCAGCCATGCTGACATTGGTCTTACCCTTTATGTCGGGCAAACAGATGACAACATCACCGTCAAAACTCTTGATAATGTTATCCATATCTATTGCCATATTCATTCCTGCCAGCAAAGCCTGAAAAGTTTTGTTTGCATGTAAAAGGGATATAAACTGTTCCCCATCGACATTCATGAACGCTCCTGCTACCGAATTTGCGGAAATACGGCCTACATACGTTCCTTTTATCGGACGGAACACCGCACTTGACAACTTCAACTTGGCATCTATATCCTTGTTAAATGAAAACGTTTCTCCTACGATTGTCAACAAGCCTTCATCACTTGTGTCAAGCTCTGCCGCAATCATAACCTGTGACACGTCGGCATTCTTCGGCGTACATATTGTAAACGGGATGGCGAACTTATCCGGCAATACCGCCGCCTGGGCAACAAGGGCGACGGGGCTGCTTATACTGTCGAGCCTATCGAACATCGGAGTGCTTTGTATGCCTTGCTCTTCATCCTGCCCAAGATACTTTGCAACCTGACGTCTCAACTCCTGTTGCTGTGAAGGCAGAACAGGACCAATGACAACCAAAACTTCAGAAGAGAAGCCGGCCACCCATGAACCTTTGACTACCGAAAAATTAAAGTCCTTATATTCCGTAACCTTCTGACAAGTACCGTCATTAGACAAAACGTCAAAACTCTCTTTCAGCCTGCCTTCATCTGCAACCTTTGCACAGAACCCGATATTGCCGTCGGGTGTTTCAAAAGCATATATCTTGGCCGACAAATCCAAGCCACAATCGTTTATATCATCGACTTTCAACAAACTTGCCATCTTGTCAAGCATCCTATCGTTGGAAAGTTTTTGAAAGTCTAACGACAAAAGAGCTTTGCTGTTTTTAGGTATCGTGTCTATATAATCACTGCCTGAACAAGACAAGAATAGCATAAACATCGGAAGCAAAGCCATATACGCTACTACCGATTTAATACGAATGTCCTTCATTTACCTTAAAATAAACCTATATTGACAAGCATTTGAAGCGGATTTTGCCGCAACGCTTATTTACGCAAAGCCAAATGAGCCATCATCGTTGCCGACAAAGCGGCCGTCTCTGTACGCAGGCGGCTTGTTCCCAATGTAACAGACTCAAAACCGTTATCCATGGCTAACTTCACTTCTTCCATAGAAAAATCGCCTTCAGGCCCTATTAACACGGTTATATCCTCGCCAGCTTCAGACGGGGAAGTCCCATAGATTTCAGTAAACAAATCCTTACGCTCAATTTCTTCATGGCAATGGGCAATGTATTTACGGCCATTGCGGTTGGCTGTCACAAATTCCTTGAACGACATCATTGCATTAAGTTTCGGTTTCCACGGCTTACGGCTCTGCTTTACGGCAGCCACGACAATCTTGTCCAAACGTACCGTTCGCATAACCTTGCGCTCCGACTGCTTGCAATTCAAGAATGTTATCTCGTCTATTCCTATTTCTGTCGCCTTTTCACAAAACCACTCTACCCTGTCCATCATCTTTGTGGGGGCAATCGCGATATGTACATTGCCTTTCCACCCCTTTTCCTGCGGAAGCACCTCCTTTATCTCGTACATGCAACGCTTTGTAGCAGCAATGGTGACTTCGGCACGGTAAAAATTACCTTCACCGTCCATCAAGAACATCTCGTCGCCGCTCTTCAACCGCAATACACGCAATGCGTGCAACGCCTCTTCCATAGGCATTTCAGTAAGTGTCGCAGCTGATGGTACATAAAAAAATCTTATTTCTTTCATAGTAATTGTTTTCAATATTAATTGTCGTGGTTGCCACTCTTTTTATTCCTACGCTTTTTCTCGTCGCGAAGATGTGATGCCAGCTCATAATTTTCATCAGCAATGGCTTTATCCAAAGCCGATTGCAACATTTCATCGCTTATTGTATTCACAGGCAAAGACACTCCTTTTGCATTCTCATTATACATGACAGACTGGCGTTTCATCAATCCTGTTTCAATATATAACGGAATGTTTGCGACAATTGACAGCAACACCGCATCAGAAGCCCTTATAAGCCGGGACTCCATCGTGTCTTTGTCATAAAGAAGCGTCCTGTACTGGCCGTCGATTATGTTGTCTATGAGCAATTCAAAATTCAGCCCTACATTACTTTTCAATATATTGCACAAAACTTCAGGCAACATAATCCTTGTAATAGGTATCTTTTTTATACGAAGTTCAAGCTGCACAGCCATCGCCTTGTCACAGACTACAGTTATCTGCCGTTCCTTAGCCTCGTCTGTAAGTATCAACAGGCCAAGGTCTTCAGTTCCAACAATCTCTGACACGCCTTTGAATATCAATCGCTCTTTTGTCATAACGCAACTATCCCATCACTTAACATGTTCTTTCTTCGGTCTGAACACCAAAGCGAATACAATGCCTATCAGCAAAGCATATCCGGCAAAGATAAACCAGCATGCCTGCCAATCCCCTATTGTATAAAAATCATCGCCTACCTGTATGCCTCTCGTATAGGCGTTTATTACCGCCTGTGCGCCCAACGTTCCTATCGTAGCGCCAATACCGTTTGTCATGAGAAAGAAAAGCCCTTGCGCACTTGAACGCACTGAAGGGTCTGTATTCTTGTCGACATAAAGCGAACCGCTTACGTTGAAGAAATCGAAAGCCACGCCATAAACAATCATGGACAAGACAAACAGCCAAACTCCTGAGCCAGGATTGCCTAAGCCGAAAAATCCAAAACGCATAACCCACGCAAACATGGCAATAAGCATAACATTCTTGATGCCATAACGTTTCATAAAGAATGGTATCAATAAGATACAACATGTCTCGCTTATCTGCGACAAAGATATAAGAATATTTGCATGTTGTACACCAAATGTATCTGAATATTCCGGATTAGCTGCAAAACTGCTTATAAAGGGATTGGCAAAACCGTTGGTTATCTGCAAACTTACTCCCAACAACATGGAGAATATGAAAAATATCGCCATGTCTTTTCTTTTGAACAAAGCAAACGCCTTCAACCCAAGTGCATCCGCCAAACTTCTCTTTTCACCGCCTGCCGTAACCGGACATACAGGCAAAGAAAAAGTATACAAAAAAAGCACTACGCTAAGCACGCCTGATACCACGAACTGATTTTGATTGGCTTGAAATCCCATCAAATCGACAAACCACATGGTAAAGATAAAACCTATCGTACCAAAAACCCTTATTGGAGGAAAATCTTTCACGGTATCCATGCCTACCTGCGTCAACGCATTGTACGCGACCGAATTGCTCAATGCCAAGGTCGGCATATAAAATGCAACAGATAGAGAATACAACGTAAAAAGTACCGAGAATTCAGAATCGCCACCTTCAGACATTCCATATAATGCCGCAAAAATCATAAAAGCACCAGCCACAAGATGGCATAGGCCAAGCAATCTTTGCGCCTGAACCCATCTGTCCGCAATTATACCCATCAAAGCTGGCATGAAAATGGAGACAATTCCCTGCATGGAATAAAACCAACCAATGTCGGTGCTCATCCCTATATTGCCGAGATAACGGCCCATCGATGTTAAATATGCACCCCAAACTGCAAATTCCAAGAAGTTCATGAGTGCCAAACGGACTTTAAGGTTCATAATTCAAAAAAACTATTGCAACACAGCATAATAGAAAGCACATCGTTACCCCAAGTCTTGGAGGCATCACACAATGTATGATAAAGCCTTGATTTTCTCTATACAAAATCAAGATTCATTTGTGTTTCTATTTACCAATACGTTAACTCTTATGCAAAGATAAAGCAAAAAAAGATATTGTCAAAATAAATAACATTATTTATGGAAGAGACATTTGACTATTCTCGCATTCTTTTCAAAATATCACTCATTTCCTTGAATTTGCGTCCCATATTCAAACGAAAATAAATATTATATAAAGACTGCGCCCAGTTCTCTTTCTTTTCCGGAGCTAAAGCACGATATTTTTCCATATAAGGTAAGGCTCTTTTATAATAATCCAAGATTTTATTCTTATTCATTTTCCTATGCTTCAAATCGGATTCCAATGCCAGCGCCATGTTTATATAAGAAACACCCGCATTAAGGTACACATCTGCTACTGTATCATTCTTAGCTATAAGGGTATCGCTTATAGCTATACATTCAGCATACCTTCCCATATTCAGCAACAAATTACTTTTTGCAAATAAAAAAAGCCTATTACTTCGGTCACTATATAATGCGGTATCTACAATGTTCATTGCTGAATCCAAATAGTTCTTTTCATTATAATAATCCATTAAACGACTAAAAAAGAACTTAGAAGTAGTATTCTCATGAAACCCCATCTTCAAAGTTTCCACATACTTGGCTGTATCCTTTTTCCACAAATAGGCTTCTGAAATATACATAAAAACGCGTCGTCTAAATCTTTTATCTTGCAGAGCCAAGCCTGAATGCCTTAATACACTATCAGCCCGGCTTGTTTTATAGCCACAAAATGTAGCCCAGAAGGCGGCATTGGCATATAATGAATCCGCATTTTGTTCAGCATACGCTGAAAACAACGGTTGCGTACGTGTATCAATATAAGTGTCAAACATTCCATAAGCAGCATCATAATTAGTTTTCTTCGCAAAATACAAACCTCCATTATAAAGGTTTGACCTGTACCTATTCAAGTATTCGGCATTTTTTTTCCTGAAATCTAACTTTATACGTCCTTTCCTATCTGGCATCATGTCAATACTGTCAAGAGCCTCATAAGCATGGAACATTTTACGGGTAATATTGAAAAATTTTGCAGTGTCTGTCTGTGTTTTCAAATACAGTTTCTCATTTTCCACCTCATACTGCACACGAATGGCATCAGCCAATGTCGCATAAATTTTTACATTGTAAATATTTGAAGAATCCTTCAGTAAATCACGCATTGACGCTTCCGCCTTTTCTAGATTGCTCTTTTTCTTTATATCTGCTCGAGACTGGCGAATCTCCTTCTTCTGCGCTAAAGCGCAAGAAAAAGACAATATCATAAAAAACAAAGAAATCAAACGCAACATAATAAATAAAAATAAAGAAGGGAATCAACACATGAAAAACCTATTAAGCCAAGGAGCTGCAACCTCCCCACTTACAACTCCTTGGCTTTTATCAGAAAAATTGTATATACTTTACTTTGTCAAAGCTTCTGCTTCTTTTGTTTTTGCATCATCTGGACCCAATGCCCTATAACAACAAGTGTATAAAGAATAAGCCCATACGCTCTTGAATTGCATGGATGTATCAAGATTTTTTGCCTTTTCAAGATAGCTGATGGCCTGCATATAAACATCTATAATCTGCTTTTCAGCTTCAGGAGAAAGTCTTTTCCCTCCCTGCGTCGCACGCTCAACCGCTTCCTGTGCCTTATACATATAGCTATTGCCAATTGAAGCGATTACAGCTACATTCTCTGGCTGTACGGCACTGGCCTTGGACAAAGCGGCAATGGCATCATCCCACTTATGCTCATTCATATATGACTGGCCACTCATTGCCAAAGCTGTAAAATTATTAGGATCCTGTGCAAGTTTTGCCTGCACAATTTCATTCAATGACGATTTGTCATTAATAGAAATATACATTGAACAAATCGTACTGAAAATCATTTCGTTATTTTCATCTTTCCCATAGAGTTCCTTCAACTTGGAAATATAAGTCAAAGTGTCCTCGTGCGTCTTCAACTGGCTCTGCATCACTGCAAGTTTCACCTGTAATGCTTCTTGTGCTACAGCAGTGTCAGCAAGAGCAATATCTGCATATTTTTCCGCCTTTGCATAATCTTTTGCAAAATAAGCAGAACGTGCGGCATAATATGCAATTTGAGTCAAATTGACATCCTTACTTTTATCCTGCTCCTTAAACAATGGATAATCAGCACTTTCCACATACGTTGCCAAATATTTATACGACAAAGCCTCGTTTGTCGACTGGTAGTAAATACCAGCATTAATAAGATGGTAACGAATAGGATAGAGTCGTTCTGAGTTTGAATTGTGGAACTTTGGCTTAATTTTTCCCTTTTCATTAGGCTGCATGTCAAACTCGTCACAAGCTACGCCATTCTCCAATGCCTGCAACACTGCGTCATAAAGTCCTACCGTGTCATACGGAGTAACCTTTGTCTTAAGCTGCTCGGCCATTTGATTTTCAGTAATAGTACCTTGTTCCTTGACAACTTTGTCATATGCAAGGTCTACCAATGCATTATAACACTTGGCCTTTTCTTCTGCAGACATGCTTCCTAAGTTGGACTGCAATAGATTATACGCCTCCTTATAATCCTTGATTTTTGAAATTTGCTTATACACGTCTTGTGCAAAAGCAGACGCGCTGAACACGACAGCAAGCGCCAATGTTGTTAATTTTTTCATAATCAACTGTATTTAGTTAAACTTAATTATTTTTGTCAGTTTCAGACTCATCATCAACTATGTTTTCATCAATAGTTTCAGTAGTCTCCGATTCCAAGCTAACAGCCAAAGCGTCGTTTCTTATTGCTTCACTAGTAACACTCCAATCCTTGCGACTTTCGGCTTCAGCTATTGCTTCAATATCTGAACTCATAACCTTGCAGACACTTGAAATCACATCATTCTTTTTTGCCAAATTAATGAGCCTTACACCTTGTGTCGCACGTCCCATGACACGGCACTCTGAAACCTTCAAACGAATCAAAATACCACTCTTGTTTATAATCATAAGGTCATTGTCATCGGTGACTACTTTTATAGCAACAAGGCGACCTGTCTTCTCTGTTATGTTAAGTGTCTTGACTCCTTTGCCGCCACGATTTGTCACACGGTAATCCTCTACTTGACTGCGTTTACCGTAACCATTCTCACTGACAACCATAATTGTCTCCGTATCGGGTTTATTGACAACGACCATTCCAACAACTTCATCGTCACCGTCGTCGAGCTTCATTCCACGTACACCTGTAGACACACGGCCCATAGCACGCACCGTATTCTCATTAAACCTCACGGCACGGCCGTTTCTGTCAGCCATAAGCAACTCGTTGTGACCATTAGTAAGGCGAACGCCTACAACTTCGTCATCCTCAAGCACATTTATCGCAATCACACCGTTAGCCCTCGGACGGCTATAAGCCTCGAGACTCGTCTTCTTTATCAAACCTTTTTTCGTAGCGAACACAACATAATGGCTATTGATGAACTCCTCATCATTAAGACTGCCGCGAAGTCGCAGGAAAGCCTTTATGCTGTCATCATTTTCGATATTGAGCAGGTTTTGTATGGCACGGCCTTTAGAATTTTTCGCTCCCTCGGGTATCTCATAGCACTTCAGCCAATAACAACGTCCCTTATTAGTGAAGAACATCATCGTATTGTGCATCGTAGCTGGATAAATGTACTCCGTGAAATCATTGTCACGACTATGTGCACCTTTGCTACCAATACCTCCACGAGCTTGTTCACGGAATTCAGACAATGGTGTACGCTTGATATAACCGAGATGACTGATTGTTATCACCACGGGGTCATTGGGATAAAAATCTTCGGGATTAAATTCCTCACTTGAATACTTTATCTCGGTACGGCGTTCGTCTCCATACCTCTCCTTTACTTCTTGCAGTTCATCCTTCATCACTTTCTTGCAAAGTTCAGGATTATCAAGTATTGACTGCAAATATTCTATGCGTCGCTCAATTTCCTCATATTCCGCATGCAGCTGGTCCATGCGCAGGCCCGTCAATTGGCTTAGGCGCATATCTACAATCGCTTTCGACTGAAGTTCGTCAAATCCGAAACGCTGCTCCAAATTACGCTGTGCATCAGAAGGAGTTTTGGATGCACGTATAATATGCACAACCTCATCAATATTATCACACGCCGTGATAAGGGCTTGCAATATATGCTCACGCTCCTTGGCTTTTTTAAGTTCAAAATTTGTACGACGGATGGTTACATCGTGTCTGTGTTCAACAAAATAACGAACACAATCTTTCAATGTCAAAAGCCGCGGACGACCTTTCACCAGTGCAATGCAATTAACTGAGAATGAGCTCTGTAATGCCGTCATCTTAAATAATTTGTTAAGTATGACATTTGCATTAGCGTCCTTCTTCACGTCTATTACAATGCGCATGCCGTGACGGTCGCTCTCGTCGTTGGCATTGCTTATGCCTTCAAGCTTGCCTTCCTTAACAAGGTCGGCAATATATTCTATCAACTGAGCTTTATTCACTCCATACGGAATCTCAGTCACAACAATCTTGTCGTGAGCTTCGCCGCTCTCTATTTCAGCCTTAGCACGCATCACGATGCGGCCACGTCCTGTTTCATAAGCATCACGCACTCCCTGCATTCCATAGATATATGCCCCTGTAGGAAAGTCTGGCGCCTTGATGTACTGCATAAGGCCGTCCACATCAATGTCAGGATTGTCAATATACGCACAACATCCGTCTATTACTTCGCCTAAATTGTGTGTTGGAATGTTGGTAGCCATGCCTACGGCAATACCATTGCCTCCGTTGACAAGCAGGTTCGGTATCTTGGTTGGCATGACGGTGGGCTCCTGTTGAGTGTCGTCAAAGTTATTTGTCATGTCGACCGTTTCCTTGTCAAGGTCGTCCATGATGTGTTCGCCCATTTTCGATAGTCTGCACTCAGTATAACGCATAGCTGCAGGCGAATCGCCGTCAACACTACCAAAGTTGCCTTGTCCGTCAACAAGCATATAACGCATATTCCAGTCCTGTGCCATACGTACCAAAGCACCATATACAGAACTGTCACCGTGAGGATGATACTTACCGAGAACCTCACCTACCACACGTGCACATTTTTTATACGGTTTGTCACTAGTATTGCCGATACCCATCATTCCGTACAATATACGGCGGTGCACAGGCTTGAAGCCGTCGCGCACATCAGGCAACGCACGAGCGACAATCACTGACATCGAATAGTCAATGTAGGAAGATTTCATCTCTTCCTCGATGTTGATTTTTATAATCCTGTCTTGGTCAAACGTATTGTTGTTGTCCATTTATTATTTAGTTGTATTAAATTCACATAAAATGCCGATAAAGGCCATTTATTTTCGTTCTAAGGCGTTTTGGCATCATTTACAGCGTGCTAAATTAATACATTTTCACGAACCATGAAAATGATTTACGGCAAAAATCATATTTTTTAAACTTTATTTCAACGTGTTTTTTAATCTTGTAAAACTATGGTCTTGAACCAGTCCTTCAACACTCCACGAAACCTGTTTTGCGAATCACTTACGAGAACAAGAACCTTGCTTCCGTCCTTAAGCGTCGGGCCAATACACATTCCTTCATAATTAGCCAACGACCTGTCAAAAACATTCAACTTTGTTGTAAATAAATGCACAAGGCGTTTGGGTAAGAAAAACATTTTGTCAACAGGCGCTTCTGGTATTATTGCCAAACTTTCGTTAGGCTCTATTTCATACAGTTTGCACTGTACAAACGCTCCCAATTTTGCCTTTGGAACATAAAACTCACGCTCAAGCACAAGCAAACGCCCTCCGCCAACAGGTGTGATTTCACTCACTCCCATTGCGTATTCACTTGATTTTGAATGGATTGTAGGCGCATCCATCATGTAGGCATATTGCATTTGTGGCTGCAAATCATCCGAAAAAGACTGCAATCTAAGGATATTCCTGACGGCATTAGTTGATGAGGCTCGCTTCCCGTCACAAGCCAGTGTACTCTCGTTTATCGTCCAAAACAAATGTTTTTCATCATCATATGCCAATGATTCCAAACCGTAGTTTCCCATGTCATGTTTATATACATCGGGTATGGCTAAACTTCGGCCAGTGATTTTTCCGGTGCTGTCAAGTTCTACTATCGTGGCATCAGCTTCCCTGCAAATAAAAAAAGTTGCTGTTGAGCGTCTATAAGCAATGCCTTCACAATCGCCATTGTACAAGCTGTCACCTAAAAAGGCTTTCTCTGCAACATTGATAATTTCACCTGAAATGGAATCTATGTCTATATTGAATATATGAAATCCATCTTTCTCTGACTTGTCTGATACGATGGCGTATTCATTCCCATCAATATGGGCTATTCCACTATAATTTCCAGCGGACATGTTTTTAGGAAATGCCCGTTGTTCGTTTTCTTTTACAACCGTTATTTGTGCACGTATTGCATTTGATAAGAATATGCAACAGGCGATAATAAGTATTTTCTTGGAAAGCATACATACTTGTTTTATATAAAAACAGGGATTATATCAACTCGTGACATAATCCCTTGACAACGTCGGGGCGACAGGATTCGAACCTGCGACCACCTGGTCCCAAACCAGGCGCGCTACCGGGCTGCGCTACACCCCGAATACGTACCTTTGGATTTAGCGAGTGCAAAGGTACGCTTTTTACTTGTGATTTGCAAATTTTCCAAGGCTTATTTAATTATGCCCTGCTCGACAAATATTTTTTTCAGAGCCTGCACACCACGCTCAACTTGCTCCGTAGTATGCGTTGCCATAAGTGCAAAACGAACCAGTGTGTCTTGAGGTGCGCATGCAGGAGGAATTACCGGGTTGATGAAAACACCTGCATCAAAAGCCAACTTGGTTACCAAGAAAGTCTTTTTCACATCACGGACATACAATGGAATGATTGGGCTCTCTGTATCTCCGATTTCAAAACCTTCTTCCTTGAAACGCCTCAAAGCGTATTTTGTAACATCCCATAGACGCTCGATACGCTCCGGCTCATTCTTTATTATGTGCAATGCTTCCATCGCTGCAGCCGTAGCCGCCGGAGTGTTTGACGCACTAAAGATGTACGTGCGGCAAGTATGTCGCAGATAATTTATAGTGTCCTTGTCGCCTGCTATGAAACCGCCGATGCTTGCAAGGCTTTTCGAGAACGTTCCCATTATGAGGTCTACGTCGTCAGTAACCCCGAAATAGTCACATACCCCCCTGCCCTGTTTGCCAAAAACGCCAAGACCGTGAGCCTCGTCTACCATGACCGAAGCATTGTATTTCTTTTTAAGACGGATTATTTCAGGCAGGTTTGCCAAGTCGCCTTCCATGGAGAACACGCCGTCAACAACAATCAGTTTTATTGATTCGGGCTTGCATTTCTGCAATTGCTTTTCAAGGTCTTCCATGTCGTTATGCTTGTATTTCAAGCATGTTGCGAATGAAAGTCGGCGTCCGTCTACGATACTTGCATGGTCGCGGTCGTCACATATTATATAATCCTCACGTCCACAAACGACGGCAAGTACACCAGCATTGACAGAAAAGCCTGTCGAGAAACACAACGCATCGTCTTTTTGCTCAAATTCAGCAAGTTCTTTTTCCAATTGCACATGAAGGTCAAGCGTGCCATTCAAGAATCGGCTTCCTGCACAACCGCTACCGTATTTGTCAAGCGCGGCTTTTGCAGCAGCCTCCACACGGGGGTCACCAGTAAGCCCCGTGTAAGCGTTCGACCCAAACATAAGCACTTTGTGCCCTTCCATTTGCACTTCCGTGCCCTGTTTGCCTGTAATTTCACGGAAATAAGGATAAACACCAGCTTCCATGAACTTCTGCGGCTCACGGTAATTCTTGTATCTCTCTTGTAATAATCCCATAATTAATAATGTGTAGTTTTGCTACATTAACTGTTTTATCAGCGTGTAAACCAGGAATAATCCATGCAAACACAGCCATAATCCAATCAGGCTGCAAAGATACAAAAAAATGCCGAACGCATAAGAAAAAACATGGAAAAGTGTTTCAAAATTGAAAATAATGCCTTCCTGAAAACATATTTACACTGAATAATATTAATTTTGCAGCACATATGGCGGCTAAGAAGAAAATATTGTTCATAATGAATCCCATTTCAGGGAATGCCCGTAAGACAGGTATTCCTAAAATTATCGAGACACGTCTCGATAAGGAATCTTTTGAATTTGAAATAGAACAAACCCACTATGCCGGCCATGC
Organism: uncultured Prevotella sp.; assembly: GCA_937922435.1. Taxonomy (GTDB): domain Bacteria; phylum Bacteroidota; class Bacteroidia; order Bacteroidales; family Bacteroidaceae; genus Prevotella. Next base: position 78,135 of record CAKZVT010000040.1, read on the forward strand.
TTGTGAACTTGCAGCCAAAGCCAGAGAGAACGGTTACGACGCGGTAGTAGCTGTTGGCGGTGATGGCACAGTAAATGAAGTAGCAAAGGCTCTTACCTATTCTGACACTGCACTTGGCATCATACCGTGCGGTTCTGGCAACGGGCTTGCACGTCATTTAATGATACCAATGGATGCGGTCAAGGCAATGGAAGTGATAAACAATTTTATAATACACGACCTTGACTACGGTGTCATCAACAACATTCCCTTCTTTTGTACTTGCGGCATGGGCTTCGACGCCTTTATCAGCATGAAATTTGCAGAATCAGGACGCCGTGGCCCCGTCACGTACATCGAAAACATACTGCGCGAGGGAGTTAAGTACAAACCGGAGACGTATGAGATAAAAGACGGTAACGGTTCTTCATTATGCCGTGCATTCCTTATCTCCTGCGCAAATGCCTCTCAATACGGCAACAACGCATACATTGCCCCACAGGCATCAATGAGCGACGGATTGCTGGATGTCATCATAATGGAACCTTTTGACATATTGGATGCGACCCAAATCAGCATCGACATGTTCAACAAAACCCTCGACAAGAACCCCAGGATAAAGACGTTCAAAACCAAACACATACAAATACACCGGGAAAAACCTGGGTTCATTCATTATGACGGGGAACCTGTCATGACTGACAGCGATGTCGACATATCGATAAAAGACAAGGGTATTAAAATCATAATAAACCCATCTGCCGACAAGACAAGAAGAATGCCAACCGTTATGCAAAACGCATTCAGCGTATTTTTCAACGATATCGTCAATGCGATAACCGATAAGAAACTAATGCAGTCATTGAATAACGTAAAAGGCAAACTTGCCAACTTAAAATAAGCAATGCGCCGAAGCCAAATGGCTTCGGCGCATTGCTTATCAATTATTCTCCAATATAACCTTTCACCGCGTCCGCGCAACGCTCTCCGTCAACACCTGCCGACACTATGCCTCCTGCATATCCAGCTCCTTCACCACAGGGAAAAAGTCCGTGCAAGCGCACATGCTGTAACGACTCTGCATCCCGGAGAATGCGCACAGGCGACGAGGTTCTTGTTTCTGCGGCTATGAGTACCGCCTCGTTTGTAAGGAAACCGTGGCTCGTCTTACCGAATGTTCCGAAGGCCGTTTGCAGGCGTTTGCCTACAATTGCAGGAAGCCAGAAATGCAACGGACTGGAAATCAAGCCTGCCGCATACGAACTTTCAGGCAGGTCGTAACTTAGTCTGGAACGCGTAAAGTCAACCATACGCTGCGCCGGGGCGGTCTGCCTCATGTTGCCTTGTTGCCAGCACGTGCGTTCCATCTCTTCCTGAAAGCGCATCATGCAAAGCGTGTCGGGCGTTTCACACACGTCTTCGGGGTGCACTTCCACAACCATGCCGCTGTTAGACCAGCGCGAGCCTCGGTTGCTCGGGCTCATGCCGTTAACCACTATCTGCTCCGGCCCCGTAGCGGCAGGGATTACAAAACCTCCAGGGCACATGCAGAATGAATACACGCCACGGCTTTCCACTTGTGTGACGAAGCTGTATTCTGCTGCAGGCAACCATCGTCCGCGGCCATACTTGTTGTGATATTGGATTCTGTCGATAAGCTCCGCAGGATGTTCCAAGCGCACACCAACAGCCAGAGCCTTGGCTTCCATCTCAAAGCCGCAGCCGTTGAAATAGCGGTAAACGTCGCGTGCCGAATGCCCGGTGGCAAGTATTACCGGGCCGCGGTATTCCGCTTCTTCGCCTGTCTGCAACCGTACGGCCCTTACTCCTACAACGGTGTCGCCATCGAGTAGCAGCTCCGTCATTTTAGTCTGAAAATATACTTCGCCGCCATTACTTATGATTGTATTCCGCATGTTCTCGATGACGCGTGGCAACTTGTCCGTACCGATATGCGGATGAGCGTCGGCGAGTATGGCCGTCGATGCTCCGTGTTGGCAGAACACATTGAGTATTTTACGTATATTGCCTCGTTTCTTGCTGCGTGTGTACAGCTTTCCGTCCGAGTATGCTCCTGCCCCACCCTCACCGAAACAGTAATTGCTTTCCGGGTCAACCTTGTGCGTCTTGGTGATTAACGCCAAGTCTTTCTTTCGTTCGCGCACATTCTTGCCGCGCTCGATGACTATGGGGCGCAGCCCAAGCTCTATAAGCCTCAATGCGGCGAACAGGCCGCCAGGCCCCGCACCGACTACTACCACGGACTTGGCCTGCGACACGTCGCGGTATTCAGTCCGTTCATACTCGTCGTCACAAGGTTCTTCGTTGACATATACACGCACTTTCAGGTTGACGTATATTGTGCGCTGCCGCGCGTCGATGCTGCGTTTCAGCACGCGCACCGCATTCATCGTGCGCACGTCAAGCCCCTTGTCGCGCGAAATGTATTCTTTTATAGTCGCTTCGTTTGCCGCCTGCTGCGGAAGCAGCCGTAACTGATATTCGTAAATCATTATTATAAACCTTTGAACACAAAATCCGCATACAAAGTTCGTCAATATGCTTTTAATATGCAAACTCTTTATTAATTATTTTTAGTTTAACGCCACAAGCCACCCTCACCGTGCGCTCGCCGCCGGCGTCATACCTGTAGTTCGTCACGAAACCGCCGTCTTCGGAGACCAGCAGGCGATTCTCCTCGTTCCACTTCAACTTGCGCTCGCGGGCTTTCTTGTCAGCCACTCCGTCCTTCTTCGGGCAGTTATTAGTTTATGGTGTATATTTACTTTGTTCGTATAAACTTTTTGCCTTTCCAAATAAATGATTATACAAATCTAAAAATGATTTCGAATATGTTATTTTATAATGTTCTTGTCGGGTTCCTACAATATAATCCTTAACAATTTTCTTACCTCTAATATAAATTTCAAATGTAATCAAAGGTAAGTCTGATACTACTATTTCAGGCAAATATTTTTTAGAAACAATAATATCACTGTTAGACTCAATAAATACGTTACTGATTCTTTTTATAATTAACTTCGATTCTGCTTCTGATAGCTTTTCTTTAAGACGTGGAAAAAATTCCTGTTCAATAACACCTTCTCTGTCTTTATATACTGAAATGTTTATTGTATTCGCATCCAGGACAGACGCAAAAATAGTCACTTTAGCAGAATCAATAAGTAAAGTTTCTTTATGATTAACGTGGGTATCAGTAGCAGTGGAGTCAAGTAAGACAGTATTATGATTTACCACATTGCGTTGTCTGTCTTGCTGGCAAGGAAAGAGTATTAACGGATACATTAATAAATAGATAGCAAAATTTCTCATTTAACTTTTTATTAATTCTGTATGAGGTAAATCTACTTTAGTACGTAAAACTTAATAAATTAATACTGTTCTTATCTTATTTCTCCAAACCCATACTTGCAAACCTTCTTCTTCAAATTCATAAACATGTTGATTTTGTCCTTTTCCATTTTCCAGCAAAAGATATATGGTGTCTTCTTCTGTTGGAATACTATTTATTAGGTTCAAAAACGTTGCATAGTTTAATCAATTAAATTATGCCCTTTATACCAACAAGTAGTATCGCACCTTATTGTATTGACAACGCCATCTTCACACCACAACTCTATACCTCCTTCAAAGATATAACATTCATTTTCATACGTCCGTTCATTGTATATCTTCTTTTTGTATTTAGTGTTTCTTAAATAATCAATGACCGGCGTATTAAGAACAAACTCGCCATAAGACTTGTTTAATATCAATTCCCTTTCCATATTAATTCCAGTCTTATACGTTTATTTATAATTGTTCGTTCTTTAGGAACGCTTGGGTGGATTTCAATCTTTCAGATGCTTGTCAAGGAACTCTAATACACGCTGCTGCGCCTTCACGCCGCACGAATGCGGTATAGGCCACAGCTCGGCCTCGAAGTTCTGGCCTGCGCCCTGGCTATTCCATACATCGCGCATTATGCCGAAAGCCTTTTCCACGCCGGGTATTTTGAACAGCTTGTCTTGCGTGCCGTTTATGAACAGCATCGGTTTCGGGCAGGCTATGCTGGCTATGTGCGGATAGTCAAGATACTGGCGCAGGCCCGGTATGCAGTTGGCAAAGCCGCCGTTCTCCTTCCGTCCGTACTTCCATGTCATCTGCACGTCGGTAGTAACCATCCAGCACACTGCGGCGCAGGCGGCAATCTTGTCGGACAATGCCGCGAGCATCCACGACCTATAAGCGCCCATGGAGCATCCGGCGCAGGCTATGCGCTTAGGGGCTACCTCCGGGAGAGTAGCGAGAAAGTCGGTCGAGGCGATGTCATCATACGTCATGAACGCGCTCAAACACCGCCCGTACATCATCATATTGCCGGCGATGATGTCATACTTGTTGCGGTCGACGCCCTCCTTGCGCCCACGTTCGCCCCACATCGGGGCGTCTGTTGAGAACACTACGTAGCCGTGACGCGCCAAGTAGTCGCCCATAAACTGCCCCTCATAAATATTGTCCACCCACTCGTCGGCATCGGCAATGACAAGCGAATCGTCGGCGAACGGGCGCACCATCTTCTCCTTACCTATATAAAGGTGAGCCCCGTGGTCGTGCAGCAGGTTGACGGCAGGGAACGGCCCTTGACCGTCGGGCACGAGCAGATACGCCCTTACGCGGTAAAAGCCCGACAGGTTGAACTCTATTTTGCGAGCCGTATAGCCGTCGCGCCGCTCCTCGGCGAGCACCTTCATGCCGTAACTCTTAGGTGCCGGGGGCGGAGTCATCATGCACTCCAGCACCTTGCCGCGAGCGGCCTGCTTCCACTTGTCAAAATCTTTTATGTCGCTGTTGCCCCAGGCCATAGGGTATGTAAGCTGCGCTAGCAGCGAGTCGACATACACTGGAAAGTCTTTGTAAAACTCGTACCTGTCCCTTTTCTGCGCCGATGCGGACACGGCAGCGGACAAGAGTAATACGGCAAACACTGTTCGCCTTATATCAAGTAATTGCATTTGGTATTGATTTTTAGCGCAAAGTTAGCGATTTTATGGATAACATCATTGTAATAACTGTATTTTTCGCTGTTTTCGGCTATACTGACGAATAAATAGGGCAAATCAAGATGCAATACAATTCATCTGCAAACCAAGCATTTTGTCAAACCATTTATGTACTGGATTTTTGTAGAAATAGAAAAACGAGAGCAGCGATGACTGTCCTTTTTATTACCTAAAGCAACGGTTATTGTCCTGTTTTTCGGTTGGCAAAGCTATAAAAAGCGGCTTTTAGGCTCGTAAAAGACGGTCCTTTAGAGGCTCAAAGACCGTCAATCGCACGCTTAAAGGCCGTCTTTGACGACCATCAAGCACCGTCAAAATGATATTAAAGCACCGTTTTAATGCACACATTGACCTACATCCACAGTAACACAATAAGCCACAACGACTTATGTTTGCACACTTTTCTTGACGTTATTTGTGCCCAGCCGTCAATTGTTTTACGGCGAGGCTGCTCTACAGCGTCAAGCAAAATCAATGTGAAAGCAAACTCACAGATAGCATGGCAATATGTCATTGCCATGTAAAAGACATGCGCCGCAATTGTTTCAGAAATGATACGTTTAGGCGAAAAACAATAACAAAATCACACATTTCAGCCTAAAATCGTCAATTAAATTAAGAAAAGGGTTGCCGTAAAAATAAATTTTGCTATTTTTGCTGCGCGAATATAGGATGCGGCTCGGCAATGACAATCTAAAAAACTGCGTTTTTTGCTTGTCATTGCGCACGCCTTTCACTATATTTGCCGTCATTAACAGAGAACACCCCTTGGTTGTATCAAGGGTCTCAAAAGCAAATAAAACAAAGAAATGAAAGTATTAAAGTTTGGAGGAACATCCGTAGGTTCCGTTAAAAGCATCCTGTGCTTAAAGAGAATTGTAGAGAAAGAGGCAAAGCGCCAACCGGTAGTTGTCGTTGTAAGTGCGCTTGGCGGAATAACAGACAAACTGCTCTCCACCGCCCAGCTCGCGCTCCGCGGAGATGACAGGTACAAGGAAGAGTTTGACGCGATGGTGGCGCGTCACCACAAGATGATAGACACCATCATCACCGAACCCAAGAAGCGTGAGGACTTGTTCAATGCTGTTGACTCATTGTTTGAGCAGCTCAAGAGTATTTATTACGGCGTCTACCTAATCCATGACCTTAGCGAGAAGACGCAGAACGCCATCGTAAGCTATGGCGAACGCCTAAGCTCGAACATCACGGCAACGCTTATTCGTAACGCAAAGCTGTTTGACGCAAGGGATTTCATCAAGACCGAACATAAGAACAACAAGAACGTGCTTGACAGCGAACTTACCACCCAGTTGGTATGCGACGCTTTCATGGAACTGCCCAAGATATCCGTAGTACCTGGTTTTATCAGCCGCGACGAGCACACCGGCGAGACAACAAACCTCGGCCGGGGCGGAAGCGACTACACGGCGGCCATCATAGCTGCAGCGCTCAATGCCGAGGTGCTTGAAATATGGACCGACGTCGACGGCTTCATGACTGCCGACCCGAAGGTTATCCGCACGGCGTACACCATCAACGAGCTTAGTTACAAGGAGGCGATGGAGCTGTGCAACTTCGGCGCAAAGGTAATCTATCCGCCTACAATATACCCGGTATGCGTGAAAAACATACCCATCAAGGTAAAAAACACGTTCAACCCCGACAGTCCGGGCACTGTAATCAAAGAAAAAATCAGCAACGACCGCAAGGCCATCAAGGGCATATCGAGCATCAGCGGCACTACGCTCATCACCGTGACGGGTCTCTCCATGGTGGGCGTAATCGGCGTCAACCGACGCATATTCACGGCTTTGGCGGTGAATGGCATATCGGTTTTCCTCGTCAGCCAGGCTTCGTCGGAGAACTCTACGTCGATAGCAGTCAAAGACTCTGACGCGGAAGAAGCTGTAAAGGTGCTCGACGCGGAGTTCGCCAAGGAGATTGAAACAGGCGCGATGTTCCCCATGCACGCCGAAAGCGGCCTTGCCACAATCGCCATAGTCGGCGAGAACATGAAGCACACGCCTGGTATAGCCGGAAAACTCTTCGGCACGCTTGGCCGAAGCGGCATCAACGTAATAGCCTGTGCGCAAGGTGCGTTTGAAACAAACATATCGTTCGTAGTCAACGGCAAGAGCCTGCGCAAGTCGCTCAACGTGCTGCACGATTCGTTTTTCCTGTCTGAATACAACGTGCTCAACCTCTTTATCTGCGGCGTAGGCACTGTAGGCAACAAGCTGATTGAACAAATCAAAGCTCAATACGAGGAACTGAAGCAGAACCGCAGGCTCAAACTAAACGTTGTGGGCATAGCCAGCAGCACGCACGCCATATTCAACCGCGACGGCATCGACCTCGACAACTACCATGAACAACTGAAAAACTCGGATGAAAGCGACACCGCCCGTCTTCGTGACGAGGTAATCGGCATGAACATATTTAACAGTGTGTTCGTTGACTGCACCGCAAGCAAGGAGGTGGCCGCGCTGTATCAGGAGTTCCTTGAACACAACATATCGGTCATTGCCGCCAATAAAATAGCCGCATCGTCGGATTACGGCAGCTATGTAAGGCTTAAAAAGACAGCGTTGGCACGCGGAGTGAAGTTCCGCTTCGAGACAAACGTAGGCGCAGGTCTGCCCATCATCGGGACTATAAACGACCTGTGCAACTCCGGCGACCGCATACTTAAAATAGAAGCGGTATTGAGTGGTACGCTCAACTTCATCTTCAACGAGATTTCCGCCGATGTTCCGTTCTCAGAAACAGTATGTCGCGCCAAGGAACAAGGCTACAGCGAGCCAGACCCACGTATCGACTTGAGCGGCACTGACGTTGTGCGCAAGCTCGTAATACTTACGCGTGAGGCCGGATATAAAGTTGAGATAGACGATGTGGAGAAGCATCTGTTCATACCTGAAGCGCTGTTCAACGGCACACTTGACGACTTTTGGAAGAACTTGCCGCAACTGGACGCCGACTTCGAACAACGCCGCAAGCGGCTTGAAGCCGAAGGCAAGCGTTGGCGTTTCGTGGCGAAAATGGAAATGGGACACGCCGATGTATCCCTACAAGAAGTAGAAAAGGGACATCCGTTCTACAACCTCGAAGGCTCAAACAACATCGTTATGCTTACCACCGAGCGTTACAAGGAATACCCTATGCTCATACAAGGCTATGGAGCCGGTGCAAGCGTGACCGCCGCTGGTGTGTTCGCCAATATCATGAGCATAGCCAATATCTGATTTTCAAGCAGTTCCAGCAAAATGAAACACCTTATAATACTCGGCGACGGCATGGCCGACCACCCTGTCGGAAGGCTTGGCGGCAAGACTCTCCTGCAATACGCCAGCAAGCCATATATGGACATGCTGGCGCACGAAGGCCGCACGGGCCGTCTTATCACCATACCCGACGGCTTCCATCCGGGCAGCGAAGTAGCCAACACGGCCATCCTCGGCTACGACCTTAACAAGGTGTATGAGGGGCGCGGACCTCTTGAGGCGGCAAGCATAGGCTACGACATGCTCCCTGACGACATGGCCATGCGCTGCAACATAATAACACTGGCCGACGGCAGGATAAAAAACCATCACGGCGGACACCTCACTACTGAACAAAGCGATGTGTTGATAAAACTTCTGAATGCCAACCTCGGCAATGACGGAATACGATTCATAACGGGCATACAGTACCGACACCTGCTCGTAATCAAGAACGGCAACAAGCACATAGTGTGCGCCCCACCACACGACCATCCCGGCGAACCGTGGCAGTCACTCATGGTGAAGCCTGAACCAGGATGGGAAAACAAACACGACGGCGCACGCATGACAGCACAGGAGACGGCCGACCTGATAAACAACCTTATCCTGAAATCGCAAGAAATACTGCTGCACACAGACAAGGGAACATTAAGCATCTGGCCTTGGGGCGGCGGTTATAGGCCGGACATGAAGAAGCTGGTAGACATATATCCGCAGATAAAAAGCGGAGCGGTGATTTCCGCCGTAGACCTGATACGCGGCATTGGACATTATGCCGGACTGGAAATAATCAAAGTAGAAGGTGCTACGGGCCTGGCCGACACCAACTATGAAGGCAAGGCGCAGGCCGCGCTCGACGCTCTGCGCACACACGACTTTGTCTATCTGCACGTTGAGGCCAGCGACGAGGCCGGACACGACGGTGACCTCGCGCTGAAACTCAAGACAATAGAGAACCTTGACGCAAGGCTCGTGCGCCCAATTATAGAGGAAGTAAAGTCGTGGCACGACATGCCAGTAAGCATTGCCCTTCTCCCCGACCACCCTACCCCGGTTGAAGTACGCACCCACGTAAACGAGCCTGTGCCCTTCGCTATATGGCATCAGGGTATAGAGCCCGACACGGTGCAGACTTACGACGAGATGAGTTGCGCCAACGGAGCATACGGAACACTCAAACTTGGCGAATTCATGCAGACATTCCTATGCGACGGAGAGTGAACAACGCCATACATTTATTTATAAAACACCAAGCAAGAACATACCTAACACCCAAGCATGAGATATTACAGCACTAACAAACAGGCACAACCGGCATCACTTGACGAAGCCATAATCAGGGGGCTCGCGCCCGACCGCGGCCTGTACATGCCGGAGAGAATAGAGAGCCTGCCTGCGGATTTCTTCAAGGACATAGAGCATAAGACATTCCAGGAAATATCCTATGAAGTGGCAAAAGCCTTTTTCGGAGAAGACATCGAGGCCGACAAACTGGAAGCAATAGTATATGACACGCTGTCGTTCGACTGCCCTGTAGTCAATGTTGGCGGAAACATCTGGTCTCTTGAATTGTTCCACGGCCCCACACTTGCATTCAAGGATGTAGGCGCACGCTTCATGGCGCGTATGCTTGCATACTTCATAAGCAAGGGCAAGCTTACAGGCAGGCAGGGAAACGAAACTGTCAACGTGCTCGTAGCTACCAGTGGCGACACCGGCTCAGCCGTTGCCAACGGATTCCTCGGCGTGGACGGCATACATGTATACGTGCTATATCCTAAAGGCAAGGTAAGTAAAATCCAGGAATGCCAGTTTACCACACTCGGACAAAACATCACCGCACTTGAAGTTGACGGCACATTCGACGACTGCCAGGCTCTTGTCAAAGACGCTTTTGCCGACAAGGAATTAAACAAAATGCTGCGTCTCACGTCGGCAAACTCCATAAACGTGGCGCGCTTCCTGCCGCAAGCATTCTATTATTTCAACGCATACGCAAGGATGAAAGAACGCGGACTTGCCGACAACCTTGTGTTCTGCGTGCCAAGCGGCAACTTCGGCAACATCACGGCTGGCCTCTTCGCAAAGCGCATGGGGCTGCCTATAAAGCGTTTCATTGCCGCCAACAACGCCAACGACGTGTTCCATGAATACCTGCATACGGGCAAATACGCTCCACGTCCAAGCATCCAGACAATCGCCAACGCCATGGACGTAGGCGCACCAAGCAACTTCGCACGCATACTTGACCTTTACAACTGCTCGCACGACGAAATATCAGCCGACATCAGCGGAGCCGCATACTCTGACGAGCAAATACGCGAAGCCATGGCCAAATGTTACCAAAACAACAGTTACACGCTCGACCCTCACGGAGCATGCGGTTGGCGTGCATTGACCGAGAACTTAATGCCCGGCGAAACGGGAATATTCCTCGAAACGGCTCATCCTGCAAAATTCAAGGACACTGTGGAACAAGCCGTCGGTTCATCAGTTGCCATTCCGCCGCGCCTTGCAGCCTTTATGCAGGGTAAGAAGCAGTCTGTTCCAATGACAAAAGCCTTTGCCGACTTCAAACAGTTCCTGACAGAAGACATGGAATAAGGCTCTACGAACTATTGAAAAGAACAAACACGAATAGCACTAAAAATGTCCCGTCATGCAATACATGACCTTTTAGCTTGCAAAAGACCATCTTTTGCGCTACAATATGTGGCCTTTTACAAGACAAAAGGCCACATATTGCAAAACAGGGAAAAACGGCGCATAATAAAGGGGAATGCAAAGTCTGCATCCCCCTTTATTCTTAATCAGCACGTACAATCGCTGCCATGTGCCGCGTTTGCAATTTTCTGCGCTTCGGCGCGTGCCGGTTTGCCAGTTTCTGTTATCGGGATTTGACTTACAGATATATAATCCTTTGGCCGCCAATACTTAGGCAACACGCGCAAACAAACTTCTTTTACAGTGCCAATCATTGCGTCCGTGCCCTCAAACAACATCACGACAGCCTCACCCAATTGGCTGTCAGCCCGTTTTGTTATGACAAATGGCATTGGTACATGCTGGCGGAGCATGTCTTCAACATCCTCCATCCTTATCTTTATGCCGCCGCTGCATATCACGTTGTCTTTGCGTCCGAGTATGCGGAAGCGGCGCCCGTCGGCGTGCAGTTCGGCAATGTCGTTTGTATGAAGGACTGACTGACATACCGCCGGAGCGTCTATCACAAGGCAACCGTCATCGCCAAGGCTTACGCTTACACCTTCAAACGGAGTGTACCAGCAGTCAGCCCCACTGCCGCTGATACGTCGCATTGCTATATGCGACAGCGTTTCGGTCATGCCGTAAGTGCTCCACACGGCATTGGGGAAATCATGCAATTCAGCTTCAAGAGCTTGGTCTACAGCACCTCCACCGATAATCAGGTGCTTAACGGCCTTGAGCAAGTTGCGCTCGCGCTCCGTCCGCAAGCTGTTATATACCTGCATCGGCACCATTGCGGCAAATGTCGGCGGCGTGTCAATGCCTGCAAGCGGATGGCCTGAAGGCTTTACGCTGACAAGCTGCAAATCCTTTACAATGGAACGCACTACAACCATTTTCCCAGCTATATAGTCAAGAGGCATACATAGCAGAGCCGTATCGCCGGGCTTCAAGCCGAGAAAGTCGCATGTAAGCCGTGCACTGGCTTCCATCCGGCGTTTTTCCACACGCATGGCTTTGGGTTTTCCTGTCGAACCACTTGTGTGTACGAGGACTGTATCAGACTGATTGTTCCACTCGTCAAGGAACTCTTGTAAATCCATAAACAAACATTAGTTATAATGAAAAATGAATAATGAATAATGAAAAACAGATGACTTACTGTCAAGTAACATTTAAATTATTCATTTTTCATTATTCACTTTTCACTTAATATAATAGAGCCTGTCACCGCGTATCTCTATCGGCATGTCGATATTGTCGGTAAACAATTGTCCCGTACCAAGTCCTTGGGACATGGTTATATTCGGGCCATACACTTGTGCGGCAAGTTGGGCAATGGCATTCAGTCCTATGTTGCTTTCAAGCGCGCTGGTTATCCAAGTCCTGACATTGTTTTCATCAGCCGCCTCAATCCATTTCCTTACGCCATACATGCCACCATGCAACGACGGTTTCAGTATAATGTATGCAGGCCGTATCACATTGAGCATGTATTTCATCATTGACAAGTCGGTTACTCCGATAAGTTCCTCGTCAAGGGCGATGGGCAACGGTGACTCCCGACACAGCTCTGCCATGTAGCTCCATTGGTGTGGCTTTATCGGTTGTTCTATTGAATGTACGGAGTATTGTGACAGTAGTTCAAGTTTGTACAAAGCGTCTTCATGCGTAAATCCACCGTTTGCATCAAAGCGTAATTCTATTTCAGAAGGAGAAAAGCGACTACGTATGCGCTTTACCAAGTCAAGTTCATGGTCAAAATCAATTGCACCGACTTTCAGTTTTACGCAATGGAAACCCTGCTCGATTTTCTCTTCCATCCGTCCAAGCATCTCCTCATAGCTGCCCATCCATACAAGACCGTTTATCGGTATGCCCTCTTCCCCACGGCTGAACGGTGTGTCGAAAAATGCAGTTGTGTCCGCATTGAAATGCGCCAAAGCCGTTTCCAATCCGAAAAGCATTGAAGGATAATCCCTCATTTTCTCATAATCAACCGCTCCTTCGCGTTCAAAAACGTCGCAAAAGGCGCGCAACTTGTCTGCATAATCAAGACAGTAATCACAGCTCAAGTCAGGCAACGGAGCGCACTCACCTATTCCTTTACGTCCTGGAGCGTCGGGCGAAGTAAGTTCCAGCAGCCACGACTGCCTTTCGGTATATACTCCGCGCGACGTTCCTGCCGGTTGTTTGAAGTGGAACGTCCGCGGAGTTATTTTGATATTGTATTTCATTGGAATAAAGTCTATTGCGTCAAGGCAGCTTAGGATATTTCTTGAAGTCGGGCTTACGCTTTTCCAGGAAAGCCTTGCCGCCTTCTTGCGCCTCGTCCAAGAAGTAATAAAGCATCGTGGCATCGCCGGCAAGTTCTTGTATTCCGGCCTGTCCGTCAAGCTCGGCATTAAGTCCGGCCTTTATCATCCGCAACGCCAACGGACTACGTTCCATCATGGTTTGCGCCCATTCTACACAAGTATCTTCCAATTTGTCGAACGGCACAACACAGTTTACAAGTCCCATCTGTTCTGCTTCACGAGCAGAATACTGCCGGCACATAAACCAGATTTCGCGTGCTTTCTTCTGTCCTACTATGCGTGCAAGGTAAGAAGCACCGAAGCCTGCGTCAAAAGAACCGACTTTAGGGCCGGTCTGACCGAATATTGCATTCTCACTTGCTATTGTCAGGTCGCATACAACATGTAACACATGACCTCCGCCTATGGCATATCCGTTGACCATTGCTATTACAGGTTTAGGCAAAGAACGAATCTGCTTTTGAACATCAAGGACGTTGAGGCGTGGCACACCGTCCTCGCCTACATATCCGCCACGCCCCTTCACGTGCATGTCGCCACCGGAGCAAAACGCCTTGTCGCCAGCTCCAGTCAGTATCACAACGCCTATGCGCTGGGCCTCACGGCAATATGCGAACGCCTGGCTCATCTCCCATGTTGTTCTTGGTGTAAATGCGTTACGGTAACGTGGGCGGTTGATTGTAATCTTGGCTATGCCGTCAAACTCCTCAAACAAGATTTCCTTAAAATCAAAACCTTCAATGGTTTTCCAAATTCTATTTTCCTTCATTTCTAATGTATTTCATAAAATCACTTATCGCACGCTTGTCGTCCTCTGCATCAGTAAATACCTCCAACAACATTGGCCGTTTTGGCGAAGCTGTCATAAGCGTTGCCAATCCCCAACGCAGCTCTTCCATATTTTTTGCGGAAAGATAACCAATGTCGTTTTGCGCGCATATTCCTTTGGCATCAGTATCGTGATGCGCAGTAACCAACCCGTCGAATGCTGCACTTTCACGCAATCCGCCAAGGCTATAGAATATTCCGCCACAGCTGTTGTTTAGCAATATCATGCGCAGATTGCCGCACAGATTTGTATTCCATAATGCGTTCTGGTCATAAAAAAAGCTCAAATCACCTATTACGCAGAACACAACCGACTGTCTGTCGGCAACTGAAAATCCGGCAGCTGTCGACAGACTGCCTTCTATTCCGTTAACTCCACGATTGCACCAAACATGATGCGAAGCGTATATGCAGGCCAGCCTTATTGCATTGCTGTTGGCAAAATGCACATTCCACGTATAATCCATGTCGCAAAGGGAAAGCTCAAATTCCCTTACGGCAGCCATCTGCGAATATCGCGGCTCATAACTCCATGCGCACTTGCAAACTTCATCAATAAGTTTGTTCCATCTATTCACATAATCATTTCCTTGCCGCAAGTTCACAGACGAAGATTCTTCCAAATAAGACGAAAGAGACATTAATGCTTCTGTTGGAGAACCTTTGACTACCCCTGTCTGGCACATGAACGTATCATGGATATCTCCGTCTTCACACACAGCCCATGCCTCGGCTATGTCTGCATTCCTTATAAACTGCTTCACCCTTTTACTGACAATGGTATCGCCGACATAAAGCAAAAAATCCGGCGAATAATCAGCTGCATCGCCAATACTTGCAAGTGCAAAATCAGCCAATCGCTGCGTTCCACTTGACAACGGTTCTGACAGAACAACTACATGTTTCCCAATACGATTCAACGCATCTTCAACCCTGTCATTTTCACGGTTCACCTGACCGACAACAAGCATTGGACGCTTGGCCGCTGACATTCGTGACAGCACACATTGCTTAAAAGCATCCGTATCAAGTACAGCCCTAACGCAGTTGACCTTGGGAATAACAGGAAGTTCGGGAACGCTAAACTCAAACAAAGGCTCACTTATTGACACATTGATATGAACAGACATGCGCCCGTCTGTAGTAACGGCCGTCAACGCCTCATTGACAAGACGCTTGCAATGCCAACGCTCAATATCATCATGAGGTTCTGGCAGGTTGACACTTTTGCTTACAAAGCAGCCAAAAGCGCCAGGTTGATGCAAGGTTTGTCCGTCAAGTTGTCCAATCCAAGCCGACGGACGGTCTGCGGAAATAACTATGAGACCGTGATGTTGATAAGTAGCTTCGGCCACTGCCGGAGAAAGGTTGAGCAAAGCTGTGCCAGATGTAACACATACGGCAACAGGAGCATCGTCTGCCAACGACATGCCCAAAGCATAAAAGCCCGCACTACGCTCATCGGTAACAGGATAGCACTCTATGCTACCGCATTCATTAAGATTGTGAACAATAGGAGCATTCCTTGACCCTGGGCATACAACAGCACGCCTTACACCATGCTCTATGAGCAATGACGTCAATATGTTTACATTCTCTTTATTGACAAACATCTTCTCATTGTATCCATTTTGGCTTCTGTCTCAAGCCATTCGTCATAAACTTCACTGTCGGCAAGCAAGCCTCCGCCTGCATAAAGCCTGCACTTGCAACCGTCAATCTGCATGCATCTCAATGTTACATAAAGATGTGTACCTTCTTCCTTATTCATATTTAGCGGACCTGCAAAACCGCTATAATACATACGGTCGTATGCTTCGTTTTCACAAATGAATTTGTATGTGTCAGCTTTCGGTATGCCACATACTGCCGGCGTTGGATGCAGTTTGTTGACAAGTTTACCTATGTCTGCGGCATCCATATCGAAGTAAAAATCGCTGCGCAGATGTTTTACAAATCCAGCTCTCGCTGTGTAAGGGCCTATTTCATTGACTGCATGAGAGGAACAATCACGCAAACAGTCTTTTATATAAGTCGAAACATATTCCTGTTCGCGTATGTTCTTCACGCTCCATTCATGCACGTCACCAGCATTCTTCCTTTCAGCCAATTGCACATCCGAGTCATTGCACTCGTTGATACGCATCGTTCCGGCAAGAGCCATGGTGTGCCACGCTCCTTCATTGCTTTCCAACAATATTTCGGGAGTTGCCATAAGCCATGTCCCACATTGCGGCATTGACACCAAAGCGATAAACATACGAGGGTAAAGGACGCAAGCACGCATGAAAAGCTTTTCACAATCAAGAGGCAAAACAGATTCTTCTTCTGAATAGCGCGACAGCACAATCTTAGAGAACTCACCCTTATTCAGTTTCTCGTGGAAACGTAAAAACACTTTTTCGTACCTGTGACGCTCACCGTCAATGTCACGCCGGTGAAAAGGACTTGCATCAAAGTCTATAAGGCAGTTGACTGCACGCCGTTCCACAATATCGGGATTAAGCAGCAAGAAAGGATGCCCTGCGGCATGACGGAACGGGGCGAACACAAAGCCAGACTTGCCTTCAAGCCCTTCGCATGAAGACAAAATAAGCGGTTCGCCGCTTGTCTGTACCAACAATGTGTATTCGCTTGCATAAGGATACCTGTATAAGGCAAACGCACCATTCATCACCTGCTCGTTTTTATATCAATGATACTTATTTGAAATACCAAAAATACAAGGCGGCAAGGGCTGCGATTATCACTGCGAAGAACAGCGACTTCATCAAACAGCCGGCTACTTTCTTCAATACCACTATCGCCACAATTGCGGCTATGATGCAAAAAACATAAAAAGCAAAATTTCCCATTGATACAACTATCTTGTCCTTATTTGAACAGACTTCTGAACGCAGGCGGTATAGGCGTCTCAAACTCCATGCGTTCTCCTGTCACAGGATGGTAAAAACACAGCATATAAGCGTGCAAGCACAGACGGTGGAGGGGGGCGTCACCGTTTCCGTACTTCATGTCGCCACATACAGGATGCCCCATGTCGGCCGAATGTACTCGTATTTGGTTCTTACGTCCAGTTTCCAAACGATATTCCACAAGACTGTGTTCAGTTGTACGTGCGAGCGTATGAAAATGTGTCACAGCATACTTGCCTCCGTTGTCAACAGGCGACGAATATGTAATATACGCTTTGTTGTCCTTAAGCCAATTGGCTATTGTTCCGCCTTCGTCCTCCATTTCACCGCTCACTACGGCCACGTAACGGCGGTCATAGACGATGTCATGCCAATTGTGTTCCAAAATCTGTTCCGTTTCCATATCCTTGGCATAGACCATCAGGCCACTTGTGTCGCGGTCAAGCCTATGTACCACATGGGCGGTACAACGCTGGCGGCTTTTATGAAAATAATCATCAAGCACAGCCTTAACATTAAGCGAGCTATGCCCGGCAGCCATTGAAAGTATGCCCACATTCTTTTCTACCACGACAAGGAACTTGTCCTCGTACACCAGCCTGACATAACGGCTCTTAAGCTGCAAGTCTTCACGCTTACGCTTGCTTACAGCTACCTTCATGCCCGGCTGCAACGGAAAGTCAAACTGTGTGACGAACTTTCCGTCAACTTTTATTCCCCGCCCACGCAGCGTCGCCTTTATTTTTGTGCGGCTCTCGTTCTTGACGTTTGCCAGCAAGAACTCAAGCAATGGCTTTTCTTCTGTTACGGTAAGATACAAATAATCTGCAGGTTGTTTCCGGTTATCCCTATTCAACATGATATATCTTTACAAATCCGATTGAACATGATGTTCTGGCACAATAGCCAAATAGCGTAAATCTGCATCCGTATTATTTTCCATATAATGCGAATGTCCTTCAGGACAGTAATGCACCTGGCCTTCTGTCACTGTTTCCACTTTTCCGTCGTAATGGAATGTCGCAGTTCCGCTGACGATGTAAACAATCTCGCAATTGCCTTCATGCCTGTGCAGTCCGCTTGACGCTCCCGGGCGCAGGCAACTCATCATTATCTTACACTTGCCGTCTACATAATTCCGCGTAAGCAATTGGCCGTGACCGCCCTTGAAGCCTATTATACTGTCTTCTTTTATTTCGTCAAAATCTATCACCATAACCAGTCCCGTTATTCTTTATCCTTGTCAAACAATGTATTGATTTCGGCTATTTCGTCCTCGTCAAACCATTTGCCGAGCTTCGACTTGGCCTTATCCTTAATTTCATCAGAGACATTGCCCCACACCTTATTCAACACATATACCAGCACCGCCAGGTCGTCACCAAGTCCGGCAATGGGAATAGCATCGGGTATAACGTCTAAGGGACTTATAAGATAGCCCAACGCGCCAATGATTATAGCCTTGTCTTTGACGGAAATCTTGTCGCTCTGCAACGTATAATAAAGAATCAAAGCCGCATATACCAACTTGGCTCCTGCCCTTTTTGCTATTCTTGATATTTTTTCAACAAAATCACCAGCAGTGAATTTATTTGAATACGACATGAAATCAGGTAAGTTCATATCAATACATTTTTTAGACCGTACAAATTCATTTATTTGGCACAAAAGTAATAATTATTTTCATTTCCTCCAAAATTTATTTTGTGTTTCGATATAGTTGTCATATCTTTGGGAAAATTTTTGATTATGGATATAAACAGACCATCTGATTGGGGGAATATTGTAATTGACATTATAGACCAAAACAAAAGCAATACCGATTTTCCGAATCCTGAAGACTTCAAAACCACTGAAGACGAAGTCAAAGACTATATATATGACAAACAGCGTATATTAGACCGTTCAGAGGAGCGTGGCAAGAACCTGCTTGTACCAGGCATATTGCTGGTTATGCCGGCAATTATACTATCCGGATTCGGCGAAGGTGTGAAAATACTGCTTATAGGGGTACTCGCCGGAGTGCTGCTGACATTCTTTTATTTCATTATAGCCAAGCTGATAGACAAAAGGCAACTGGCAAAAATGCGCAACAATGACATCGAGGCATACATCAATAAATTGACAGACATTTACAGGCAGTAGCAACAACACCTGGACGCGCATTTGGAACATAAATGCAAAAGACGGCCTTTTGCACATCAAAAGGCCGTCTTTCATGAGACGAAAGGCCGTGTTTTGCACGATAAAACACGGCCTTTTAGAAATACAAATCACCTTTGCCTGCAAACAAGAGACTGACAGGCATGCAGTATTGCCTTTCACTATCTGTCTACAGGAGACAAATCAAACCGGAGGCTTAACCGAAGCGTATTTGTAAAATACATAAAAAAGGGACTGCCAAAGGCAATCCCTTTTATCGTTGGACATGACTGCATCCAGCCATACAAGTATCTGTTTTCAGAACGGCAGGTCGTCTTCACTGCCACCATCCTGCTGCGGAGGGAACGGAGCGGCCTCTGGCGTAGCCGCCACCGGAGCAGCGGCTTGCGGCTGTGCAGGCATCGGCTGCTCATAAGGAGCCGGCTGGACTGAAGGCTGTACGGCATTAGGGTCTATACGCTCGACCTTCCATGCGCGAATCTGATTGAACCAACGGCCTTGGTACTCATGCGCGTCGATGTCGAAACTTACACGGAGTTCCTCGCCTACCTGTATGTTGAACAACTGTATCTTGTCTGCCCCGAATACATTAAAGCAGCAACGGCGAGGATACTGGTCATGCGTCTCGATGACAAAATCCTGCGATTTCCATGAATTTCCAGTCCTTGGCGAAACCCCTTCCCTTGCCGGAATAACTGCTATTATTTTACCTTCTATTTCCATAATATTTTATTAATGTTATTTGATTTTTGATTGCGAAATTAGTAAAATACTTGTGAATAAAGAAATTTTTGCACATTTTTTTTGTTACACCGCTTGCTTTTTCGTATTTTTGTCTCCAATTAAGCCATACGGATTAAGCGACGAACAATGAAGTGTGACAACAAAACCACTTATCCAGCATGCGTTGTCGCTTGAAACAAAATGTACAGCCTGTAATGTCAGAAAACCATCGAAACAGGCAACACCTATTGCATTATATAATAAAAACCAAAATAAAACATCGACATAATGAGACTGACCGTATCAAGCACTGCTTTGGCAAGCCGCCTGTCGGCATTGTCAAAAGTATTCAACAGCAAGAATTCAATGCCAATATTGGACTGCTATCTTTTTGAAGTCAATGGCAACACACTGACCATAACCGCATCAGACAGCGAGAATGTGATGACAACCCAACTGAATTTGGACGAGGTGGACGGCAACGGAACATTCGCCGTAAACAACCGAACCATACTCGACGCAGTAAAAGAATTGCCGGAACAGCCGCTGACATTGGATATTGAAATGTCGTCATATGCAATAAAAATTGTCTACATGAACGGCATTTACAATTTCACAGGCCAGAGCGGCAACGAGTTTCCACGGCTGCAACCATTGAATGACAATGCGGCATCCATTGTCATCGATTCAAAAACATTGGCCAACGACATATCACGCTCGATTTTCGCGACTGCAAACGAAGAGCTCCGCCCTGTAATGAACGGCATATATTTCGACCTTACTGCAGACGCACTGGCGATTGTCGCCAGCGACGGACACAAGCTTGTACGTACACGCAACAACGGAATAAAAAACGAAACGCCAATGGCGTTTATCATGCCCAAGAAACCTGCAAACCTGCTAAAAAGCGTATTGCAAAAAAACGACGAGGACGTGCTCATACGTTTTGACGAACGGAATGCAACCATATCATTCCCGGGTGGAACATTGTCATGCAGGCTGATTGAAGGCCGTTATCCCAACTACAATTCCGTAATTCCGCAAGACAATCCCAACCATATGACTATAGACAGGATGGTGCTTGTCGGCGTGATACGGCGTGTATTGCCGTTTGCAAGCGACAGCAGTCAGCAAATACGCCTGCACATAGAAACAGGAAAAGCCGTAGTGTCATCGGAAGACATAGATTTCTACACTAGCGCCAAAGAAGAAATAATATGCGACTATGACGGCATGCCTATGGATATAGGCTTTAAGGGTACGTCGCTGATGGAAATTCTCAACAACTTGGATTGCGAAGAAGTGGAGCTGCAGCTCGCTGACCCGAGCCGTCCTTGCCTGATACTGCCCACGCAGCAACCTGAGAATGAAGACATATTGATGCTCATAATGCCCATGTTGCTTAACGACTAAGGCCATAAAGCTGTTATATCTTGGGGTCATGCGGTTTTGTCGCTCACAACATTCGGCTATAGATAAGCCGTGAGCCACAAGACCATATGGCCTCAAGACTGTATAGACACATAATGTTATAAACCAGATGAAACTCAACTTAACCAAGCCTTTGGTTGTATTTGACCTTGAAACAACCGGACTTGACCTTGTAAAAGACCGTATCATACAGATATCATACATAAAAGTGCATCCTGACGGACGTGAAGAACGGCATAATTACTTCATCAACCCGGGCATGGCAATACCGTATGAAGTGGCACAGCTTACTGGCATAACCGATGCCGATGTGAAAGATGCGCCAACATTCAAGGAAATGGCATCCAAGTTGGAACAGGAGTTCAAGGGCTGCGACTTTGCCGGGTTCAACTCCAACCACTTCGACGTGCCGATGCTTGCTGAAGAATTTTTACGCGCCGGCATTGACTTTGACTTTGGGAAATGCCGTCTGATAGACGTACAGACAATTTTCCACAAAATGGAGAAACGCAACCTTGCTGCCGCATATAAATTCTATTGCGGACGCAAGATGGAAGAAGATTTCACCGCACACAAAGCCGATGAAGACACTGAAGCGACATACCGGGTGCTCCAAGGAGAACTCGACATGTATGCACCAGGCAGGCAAGAAGAACCAGAACGTCAACTTAACAATGACATGGACGAATTGGCAGAGTTTTCAAAGACAAGCAACAATGTTGACTTTGCCGGGCGCATTGTATGGAAGGAAATGAAAGACAAGGATGGAAACATCTTACATGACGCGTCAGGTACACCTCGAATGCACGAAGTATTCAACTTTGGCAAGTACAAAGGTTGGAGTGTTGCAGATGTACTGCACAGAGACCCCGGATATTACAGTTGGATGTTAAGCAGCGATTTCACATACAACACCAAACAGGTGTTGACACGTATCCGCCTAAAGGAATTCAATAAAAATCAATAAGCTATACAGGCATCCCATATTCTAACTAAAACAGTTTCCCGGAATCATTCATTTTAATGTAGGTTATGCTTAAAGGTAAAAAAATAGTTCTCGGAATAACAGGAAGTATTGCCGCATATAAAGCCTGCCTTATCATACGTGGACTGATAAAGCAAGGTGCTGAAGTGCAGACTGTGATAACACCAGCAGGAAAGGAGTTTATCCCCCCAATAACCTTATCCGCGTTGACGCATAAGCCTGTAATCAGTGAGTTTTTCTCACAACGCGACGGAACATGGAATTCACATGTTGACATAGGGCTATGGGCTGATGCCATGCTTATCGCACCATGTACCGCAAGCACTATCGGGAAAATGGCCAACGGCATAGCCGACAACATGTTAATCACGACATACCTTTCGATGAAAGCGCCTGTATTCATCGCTCCGGCGATGGACCTCGACATGTATGCCCATCCCTCAACACAGCAAAACCTCGAAAAACTACGTTCATACGGCAATATCATAATCGAGCCGCAAAGTGGATTTCTTGCCAGTGGGCTGGAAGGTAAAGGACGGATGGAAGAGCCTGAAGCCATTATAAAGAAAGTGGATGATTTCTTTTACGACAGAAAGAACCAACTGAAAGGACACCGCATAATGATAACAGCCGGGCCGACGTATGAGAAAATCGACCCTGTCAGATTCATAGGGAATTATTCAAGCGGCAAGATGGGGTTCGCAATAGCAGAGGAATGTGCAAGACGCGGTGCAGAAGTAACATTGATAAGCGGTCCGGTGAACATTGAATGTTCAAAAAACATACACCGTATCGACATTGAATGCTGCCAAGAGATGTACAATGCAGCAAAAGACGAGTTTGCACATTGTGACACTGCAATACTGTGCGCCGCAGTTTCCGACTTCAAACCAGAAACTGCCGCCGAAAGAAAGATAAAGCGTGAGAAGGATGACTTGGTCATAAGGCTGAACCCGACACAAGACATTGCGGAAGAATTGGGCAAGAACAAGCGAAAAGACCAGCGACTAATCGGTTTTGCTTTGGAAACAGACCATGAAGAAGCCAATGCCTTGGGTAAGCTGAAAAAAAAGCATTTTGACTTCATCGTACTGAACTCCACACGCAACAAAGGCACAACATTCCGCACAGACGACAACCAAATAAAGATAATTACAGCCTCGACGGTGAAAGAATATGAAAAGAAAAACAAAGCGGAAGTAGCTTGTGACATCATTAACGAACTTGCCATGCTGTTTAACGACTAAAGAAGATTAAGAATGATGAAGAAGTGGCTTTTACCCATAATATTTTTCTTTACCGTTCTCAACAATGTGAACGCTCAAGAATTGCAAGCCAAAGTGACAATCAACCATAATCAAATACAAGGAACTGATGCCAGCGTATTTGAGAACTTACAGCAAACCCTCGAGCAGTTTATCAATGACAAACAATGGACATCCTTGCAATTCAACAAGAACGAAAGAATTGTATGTAATTTTAACATCACCGTAACAAAGTACGACCAATCATCAAACGCATTTACATGCACGGCCTTAATACAAGCCAACCGCCCCGTGTACAACTCAGCATACACATCAACATTGTACAACAACAGGGACGGCGACTTCAATTTCGAGTTCGCGCAATTCGACCAGCTTGAGTTTAATGAAGAGATGGTAGACAACCAACTAACTGCATTAATCGCCTATTATGCTTATTTGATTATCGGATTAGACCTCGACAGCTTTTCTCCAATGGGAGGGGAAGACGTGCTGCAACGCTGCATGAACCTTGTAAACAATGCACAGAACCTAAATTTTACCGGTTGGAAAGCTTTTGAGAATGACCGCAACCGTTTTGCAATAATCAACGACTATATGGACGGAGCAATGCAGCCATTCCGCCAATTACAGTACGACTATTACCGCACGGGGCTTGACGAGATGGCAAACAATGCTGACCGTGGCAGAACAAACATATCTACAGCAATACAGACAAACTTGAAGAAAGCTCATGACGACAAGCCGTTAAGCATGTTGCCACAGATATGGACAGACTATAAAAAAGATGAACTTGGAAATATATATAAAGGAAAAGGCACTCCTAAAGAAAAGGAATCTGTCTATGAAGTGCTGTTCTCGATAAACGCATCACAAAGCAACTATTGGGACAAGATAAAAGAATAACACCATACATGTAGACCAAGCAATGTTAAAACAATTATACATCAACAATTTTACACTCATTGATGCATTAAACATTCAGTTTAATCCTGGATTCTCCGTCATCACCGGCGAAACAGGCGCAGGAAAGAGTATAATTCTTGGAGCTGTCAACTTGCTACTCGGACAACGCGCAGATACAAAATATATTAGGCAGAATTCAAAAAAATGCATTATCGAAGCACATTTTGATGTCAGCAAATATGGAATGAAAGATTTTTTTGATTCCAATGGAATCGACTACGACCCTACGGATTGCATCCTTCGACGTGAAATCAGCCCTACCGGGAAAAGCAGGTCATTCATAAACGACACTCCAGTGCCTTTATCTGCAATGAAAAGCCTTGGAAGCCAACTAATTGACATACACAGCCAGCATCAAAACCTGTTGCTGAATGAAGAAAACTTCCAACTGAATGTTATCGACATCATTGCAAACAACCCAACCTTACTTGCAGAATACAAAGAAAAATATTCCGAATATACAGCTGTAAACAAAGAAATCAGACAACTTCAAGACGAAGCCGAAGAAAATAAAAAGAACGAAGACTTCATACGTTTCCAACTTAACGAGCTGCAAGAAGCAAAACTTGCTCCTGGGATACAGGAAGAGCTTGAACGCGAAAGCGACATGCTCAGCCATATAGAAGATATCAAGACCACATTATATAATGTGGAAAACATCTTAGGCAATGAGAACGACGACAATGGAGTTGCAGATAAACTGAAAGAAGCGGCACGCTTGTTGGAAAATATTTGTGGGATATATCCAGAAATCAAGCCAACAGCAGAACGGTTGAACAGCTGTTATATCGAGATTAAGGACATATTACATGAAATAAGCACCAATGCGGCAAATACCGACTTCGACCCCAAACGTCTCGAAATCATAAACTCTACTTTGGACAAAATATACTCTCTTGAAAAAAAGCACAACGTTGCAAGCATCGATGAACTATTGGAAATACAAACCGGCCTTGAAACAAAGTTGGAAGGGATAGACAATAGCGACGAAAAAATCAAAGCAATGCTTGAACGCGCACAACATCTATTTGACGAGTGCGAACGCACAGCAAGCAGATTGTCTGACATTAGAAGCAAAGCGGCAAAAAACATTGAGAGCGAAATACAAGAAAAACTCATACAGCTTGGAATGCCCAAAGTCCGTTTTGCAATAAAATTCGACAAACAGGAGCTTGGACGCGACGGACATGACCGCGTATCGTTTCTCTTCAGCGCAAATACCAGTACACCAATGTTGCCTGTAGCCCAAGTGGCATCTGGCGGTGAAATCGCCAGAGTCATGCTGTCGCTCAAGGCAATGATTAGCGGCACTGTGAAATTGCCGACAATCGTTTTCGACGAGATTGACACCGGCGTAAGCGGCAAAGTTGCAGAGAAGATGGCAAACATAATGCAAGAAATGGCCGACTCGGAAAGGCAGGTGATAAGCATTACACACCTGCCGCAAATCGCTGCGAAAGGCACAACCCACTACAAGGTTTATAAAGAAGAAGGAACAAACGGTACAACAAGCAACATGCGCATTCTCCAACCAGACGAGCGCATATCTGAAATAGCACAAATGCTCAGCGGTTCTGAAATAACAAATGCGGCAATAAGCAATGCAAAAGAATTACTAAAGCAACAATAAAAACAAAAACACTTGATAATAAAATGAAACTGACAAACACCTTAATCGCAATTGCGGTAATATTCAGCACTCAATGTCTTGCACAACCGTCGCCAGTGAAAGATGCGGCAAAGTCTGTATTCAAACTGACTACATACAAAACTGACGGCACGCCTTTGTCTGAAAGCAACGGGGTGTTCATATCAGCCGACGGCACCGCCGTAAGCTCATTGAAGCCTTTTTTAGGCGCGTCGCGTGCAACTGTTACCGACGCAAAGGGCAAGCAGTACGATGTAACGCGCATGCTCGGAGCGAATGAGATATACGACATGGCCAAATTCAAGGTTGACAAAGTAAAGGCTGAACCGGCGCAAACCGCAGCCACACCGGCAAAAAGCGGCGACGAGGTTTGGCTCTTAACATACGGTGGTAAACCAATATCCACAACGGCGAAAAGCGTCGAGACATTCATGGATAAATACTCTTATTACATCTTCACAATGCAAGCTCCCGACAATGCCAACGCCTGTCCTTTCGTCAACAGACAAGGGCAGGTCATCGGACTGCTTAAACCTTCTGCGACATCGACTGACACACACGCGACAGACATCAATTTCGCGTCCACACTACATACATCAGGGTTCGCACTCAACGACCCGATGCTGAAGCAGATTGGCATTCCCCCGGCACTTCCGCAAGAACAGGAACAGGCATTGCTTACACTGCTTATGGCAGAAAGCGCCGACTCTGTAAAACGCGCAGCAGTCGTTGCAGACTTCATGGCACAATACCCCAACCGTGCCGACGGATACTCGGCCATGGCACGCATACAAGTCGAAGCGAATGATTTTGACGGCGCCGCCAAAACAATGGAAAGGGGAATCAAAATGTCTGACAACAAAGACGAAGCGCATGCCGGTTATGGAAAAATAATATACGACAAACTTGTGTTTAAGGCTGACGCCCCTTACGACAAATGGACTTTGGACAAAGCCGAAGAAGAAACAAGCAAAGCGTATGAGATAAATCCACTGCCTACATACCGCCATCAATTGGCACAAATAACATACACAAAAGGAGACTACCAAAAAGCATACGACGAGTTTACACAACTGCTCAACACCTCAATGCGCAACCCAGAGCTTTTTTACGAAGCCGCACAATGCAAGACCATGATGAAAGCTCCCCAAAGGGAAGTCATAGCCCTGCTTGACAGCGCCATCAACAATACCGACACGCTGCGCATGCGCGATGCCGCCCCCTACTTCCTTGCCCGTGGCGACGCATACAACGCGGTTGACAGTTTCCGCCAGGCCGTCTTTGACTACACACGGTATGAAATACTGTCAGGCCAGCGCATGAACTCGCAGTTTTATTATGTGCGCAGCCAGGCTGAAATCAAGGCCAGGCTTTACCAGCAGGCTTTGGGCGACTTGGCCGCCGCTATAATACTGTCTCCCGAAGAACCCACCTATTATGCCGAAATGGCCTCATTGCAACTAAGGGTCAACATGGTTGACGAAGCCGCCGAAACAGCCGGCAAATGCGTTGAGCTGGCACCTGAATATTCTGACGGCTACCTGTTGCTCGGCCTTGCACTAATCAAGAAAGACGACATAGCCACAGGCTTGACAAATCTTGAGAAAGCCAAAGAGTTAGGCAATCCGCAGGCCCAACCGCTGATTGACAAATACTCGAAGAATTAGCCGCGCTTGCTTTGCCGCAAACGCAATATGTGTGACACGGCTCAAACATAACAACAGCCTTTGTAGTGACATGTTCAGCTTTAGCTGGCCATTAGCTACAAAGGCTGTTTTCTTATATAGGTTGAAATCAAACAAAACCTTGTCAGTGAAACCAATAACCTGCCCCACTTTGTAAAAGGCCACAAAATGCATTCCAATTAGCCGTCTTCCACCTTGCAATAAGCCACGTTTTACCCTCCAAAAGGCTATGTTTTGCAAAGCCATAGGCAACCGCCTGGAAACCAATACGTTACAAACAGCATTGTAAAAAGCCGTCCAAGCCGGTGGCTTGGACGGCTTTGACGATACGCTTTAGCGGCTGAAACACATAGTTTCAACGGCTGAAGACAAGTAGGACCATCATTGTCAACATTGTGACAACAGGATGACGCTTGAATAATCAAATGTGCAATAATTCCAAGAAAACGTTATATTTAGACACAAAATTCTAAAAATAATTGTCATTTTATTTGTAAATTACATAAAAAAGTGTACCTTTGCAAAAGTTTTCTGCAAACAAGCATCAGATGACAACATCAAACAACCAATAAAAAGACAATAGGTAATTATGAATGCAGCTAAAGTGGTAGAGAACCTTAAGCAAAGGTTTCCCAACGAGCCTGAATACATCCAGGCCGTAAGTCAGGTATTAGGAACGATTGAAGAGGAGTACAACAAGCACCCCGAATTTGACAAAGCCAACCTCATAGAACGCCTCTGCATCCCCGACAGGGTGATAGAGTTCCGCGTTTCATGGGTAGACGATAAAGGCAACGTGCAGACCAACATGGGCTACCGTGTACAGCACAACAACGTAATCGGCCCTTACAAGGGCGGCCTGCGTTTCCACCAGTCAGTAAACCTTGGCATATTGAAGTTCCTCGCTTTCGAGCAGACATTCAAGAACTCACTGACAACCTTGCCCATGGGAGGTGCTAAAGGCGGTTCAGACTTTTCTCCGCGCGGAAAGAGCGACGCCGAAGTAATGCGCTTCTGCCAGGCATTCATGACAGAGCTTTACCGCCACATCGGCGCTGATGTGGACGTGCCGGCAGGCGACATCGGCGTAGGCGGCCGTGAAGTGGCATACATGTTTGGAATGTACAAGAAGCTCACACACGAATGGAGCGGCATACTTACGGGCAAGGGCATCCAGTTCGGAGGTTCGCTCATACGTCCTGAAGCTACAGGCTACGGCAACGTTTACTTCCTTGTAAACATGCTCAAGACACGCGGCTTGGACATCAAAGGCAAGACCGTACTCGTAAGCGGCTCGGGCAACGTAGCCCAATACACTATCGAGAAGTGCATCGAGCTCGGTGCGAAAGTCGTAACCTGCTCCGACTCTGACGGCTACATATACGACCCCGACGGAATAGACCGCGAGAAGCTGGACTACATCATGGAGCTGAAGAACATAGAGCGCGGACGCATACGCGAATATGCAGAGAAGTACGGAGTGAAGTACGTCGAAGGCGCAAAGCCATGGTTCGAGAAGGCGGACATAGCCTTGCCGTCGGCAACACAGAACGAAATCAACGAAGAAGCGGCCAAAGCTCTCGTTGCCAATGGCGTAATAGCCGTAAGCGAAGGTGCGAACATGCCTACTACACCAGAAGCCATAAAGGTGTTCCAGGACGCTAAAATACTCTATTCACCCGGAAAGGCGGCCAACGCCGGCGGCGTAGCCGTATCAGGATTGGAGATGAGCCAGAACTCCGAACGCCTTAGCTGGAGCCGTGAAGAGGTTGATGCCAAACTGCATGACATCATGAACAACATACATGAGAACTGCGTGAAGTATGGAACAGAACCCGACGGATACATCAATTACGTAAAAGGTGCAAATATCGCAGGCTTCCTCAAGGTAGCCAAAGGCATGATGGCACAGGGCATAGTGTAACGACACACATTATAAGCACAGCAATGGGAGACACGGTAAAACCGTGCCTCCCATTATTTTTCATCGCAAGCGGATGTGTTAAACTTCTATAATTAAGACCAAATGTAACGGCGCAAACAAAGAAAACTCAACATCTTGGAATATCTTTGCAAACAAAAATCAAAGATGTTTAGGACGCTTTCTACTCCCCAAAGGACATTTTTAGTGTTGGTCGCTGTTTGCGTATGCTTTTTCGTGACGCTCGACATGTTGCAGGGTACGCAGCTGTTAAGGACACTTGACAACTGGGACATGTCCGCAATGGTGGCCTTGAACTTCGATGGAGGCCCAGCACTCGACAAATTCTGGCATGCCGTTTCAGCCAAATATATATGGATACCTTTGGGCGCAGCGTTGCTGCTGTCGTTCTCATACCGCAAAAAAGACATGCTGCTGCCTTTGTTCATCGTCGTAGGACTGGCGTTGACGGTAACCCTTGCCGACCAGATTTCGTCTTCACTGATAAAGCCGTATTTCTCACGTCTGCGCCCGTCGCACAATCCCGAAATATGCGACCTGCTGCATTACGTCAACAATTACAAAGCCGGAAAGTCGGGCTTCGTGTCAAGCCATGCGGCAAACGCATTCGGTGTCTTGGCATTTCTCGCCCCGGCCATGCGCCACAGGGCTTCCGTTGCGGTATTGGCGGTGTGGACATGCCTTGTATGCTATTCACGAATATACCTTGGCGTACATTTCCCGGGCGACATCATAGGCGGCAGCCTGGTCGGCTACACCGTCGGCCTTGGCGTACACCTGGCCTTGCAATGGCTTTACATCAAAGTCAATGACGCACGCAAAAACAAATTCGCAACAAGCGAGTTGAAGCAATCCATCAGTACAAATTACATAACCGTCGCGGTGATAGGCACGGCCATCTACATCCTTCTTTACAATTTCGGACAATCTACGATGCTGACAAATATCACGTCTGCCTACGTAAGTTTGTTGAACTAAAGACAAATACCGCAACAGTTCATAATTAAAGAAACGAGAAGGCATTGCCGTATTGACGGCATTGGACTGATTCATAAAAACAAGACGGCCGGTTGTTTGATACAACCGGCCGTCTTGTTTTTATTATCCACATCAGTCTACATGACGCACATCATAACGGTAAAACCTTATACTTCGTCGCAAACACGACTTTGGATTCATCGTTCTTCGCCAACGAGAAAGGTATGAATTTCTCTTCACCAGGAGCCAACTCATAATGAACTGCATCTCCAGACTTAACACCGTCTACATACATTTCCACTTTGCCTGTGTCCATTATCGTGCCGTTGTTCTTCACTGACACATATATTGTCTTCTTGTTTTCGTTCAAGCTTTCTTCCTGTTTGGCAACAGAGATGTCAAAATCAGCAGCGAACTCATGGGTGTAATCCAAAATACCCGATACGCCTGTGTTACCGTCCTTGTAACCAACGCTGTCCTTTATCTTGTCTTTCGCCACATACTGCGGACTTGTGCCGCCGACGGATATCTTGAATTCGCCTTTCTCCACAACCCTGTCCATCTTGTCATTAAGCAATGAAATCTGATAAGGAGTAAGCTCGAAATTAACGACCTTCGACTCACCCGGCTTCAAGTGAATGCGCGTGAAGTCCTTAAGCTCCATAACGCGGGTCTTGACGCTGGCGTACATGTCGGTGACATAAAGCTGTACAACCTCGTCGCCCTCACGCTGGCCTACATTCTTTACGGTAGCCTCCACTGCTATGTTGCCGTTTTCTTTCTCCGCAAACTTCAAGCCGGAATACTCGAATTTGGTATAGCTCAAGCCGTAACCAAAGCTGTAAAGAGGATAGAACGGCATGTCTGAATACTCATAACGACGACCCGAAGTCTTGAAGTTGTAATAAAGCGGCAACTGGCCTACGTGGCGTGGGAATGTCATAGGCAGTCGGCCGGCCGGGTTGTAATCGCCGAACAACACGTCAGCCGTTGCGGGACCGCCCTCTTGTCCGGGCAGCCAATTTACCAAAATGGCTTTGCACAATTCAGAAGCCTTTGTCAAGTTATAAGGACGTCCGGCTTGCAAAACCAATATAACGGGCTTGCCTGTGGCGCAAACGGCCTCTAACAGTTCCTGCTGTTTGCCGGGCAAAACCAATGTTGCATAGTCATTGTTTTCGCCTGACGTTTTATAAACATCTGTCGTAGACTCGCTTGTCGAGCAGTCGCCAAGAACCATTACGACAACGTCAGACTTCTTGGCAGCTTTCACCGCATTGGGAATATTTGTCGCATCGTCACCTGTAAATTCGCAGCCTTTCTCGAATATAACACGTGCATCATCGCCTATCGCTTCCTTTATACCTGTCAAAACCGATTTCAGCTGGCCGGGCTGGAGCTTCGGAGTATAGTCACCAGGCTGCAAATCATCAGCACCCGGGCCAATCACTGCAATCTTGCCTATCGATTTCGACAAAGGTAAAACAGCGTCTTTATTTTCCAACATTACGATAGATTCACGTGCAACCTGGCGTGCCAAAGCCTTATGGTCTTCCGTATTCCATCCGGGATAAATCTTGTTCCAATCCAAGGGTTTGTTGGGTTCTTTCTCAAACAGTTCGTTGCGGAACATCATTCGCAGCATTGAGCGGCACACGTTATCCAAGTTCTCCATATTGATACGGCCGTCTTTTGCAGCCTGTATGACATCCTTGTCATTATATGTGTCGCCGCAGTTTGTGGCAATACCTGCCGCCAAAGCCTGGTTGGCAGCCTCAATTTTGTCCTTAGCCGTATAATGCTTGCGCGCTGTAAGATTGCCGATTGCACCGCAATCACTGACAATGAAGCCACTAAATCCCCATTCCTCACGCAATATGTTTTGCAGCAACTCTTTGCTTTTAGCTACTGGCACACCCATATAATCAGAATAAGCCATCATTATTGACTGGCAATCATAATTCCTTATAACATGGCGGAATGGTACAAGTTGGACTTCGCGCATCTCGCGTTCGGAAAGTCCGATGTCATGAGAATCACGGCCTCCCAACGGCGCACCATGACCTCCAAAGTGCTTGGGAGTGGTAAACAAGCCTTTTGATTGGTATCCTTTAATCCAAGCTCCGCCGATTTCAGAAACAAGAACCGGGTCTTCGCCAAAAGTTTCTTCACAACGTCCCCAACGTGCATCTTGAGCCACATCGAGAACAGGCGACCAAGCCTGCATCGTTCCTGCGGCAACAGTCTCGTCGCCAATAACCATGGCTGTAGCCTCTGCCAACTTCTTATTAAACGTAGCACCTAAGGCAATTGCCTGTGGGAATATAGTCGCCCCGCTACCGTATGAGAATCCATGAACAGCCTCAACTTTTGTAATAGGCGGCACATACAAGTGTGGGATTCCGGGTATGCCCCACCCTTCTCGTATCAGTTCCATTTTATCCTCCGGCTTCATTACGCCCAACAGGCTTTCCACCCGCTGTTCAACAGGCATTGTCGGGTCCATATAAGGTAAATCGGTCTTATTGCCCTTGCGGTCTGTCATCTCTTTCTTGGCAAGCATCACCGACACCTCTTTCAAAGAAAAGGGCTTCATGCCGTTGGCGCAATCAAAGGCGAAACGTATATGCGCACCATATTTGGGTTCAAACTTAAGCACAAGCGTCTTATTGTCTCCGCCTACAGTATAATCAACCGGTTCGCCCAAATTCATCGGGTCGTAGGTTACAAAGATGTCCAGCTGCTCCTTGAGGTTATTCTTTGACAAGCCCTGAGCCTGCAAGTCAACCTCACAGACATCACCTGGGGTCTGGAGTGTGAACATAAGCCACTGCCCATTTCCCAATTCAGACTTGTCCAAGCTCCATGCAGTTTCGCTTTTTTGGTCAAAAGCAAAAGCGGCTTTTTCTTGATTAACAGATGCCGACACGGAAGAAATGCCCGTCATATCCTGAGCCGTAACCCAAGAACATGCCAGCATGCCTAAACAAAATAACAGATGTTTCTTAATTTTCATAATTACTTTTAGATTTAACTTAGGTAAATTTCTCTGCTGCAAAGTAAACTTTATGACATTAATAAACATGTCAAAAGGCTATTAATTACAAATTAAAATACAATTAACACTTAATTCGGCAAAGATTTTGAAACAATCGTATCTTATCAAAACAAGAGGCAGAGCACAACATAATGGTGTACTCTGCCTCTCCGACAAACGGATATCCGTAATAATGATATCCCATAAAAATATCTTACAATGCCGGCATCCTATTTTGTTATTCTGAACCAGTCGGCATCTATCCAACCACGATTGGCTTTCCCTGCCGGTTCCGCAGCAACGAAGCCGAATTTCGCTCCAATCCATTTCCCCTCACGCATGGCAAATTCCGCACCGGCAACCTTGAACTTCTTGCCGTCAAGACTGTAATAGAAACGGCACTTGCCGGCATCCACCTTCATGCGGAGATATATGTCCTCATGTGTCCCGGGCTGATAGTCTATGACGTCAACGGCGGTCGGTTTCAGCGTGGCTATAACGTTTACCGTCTCCGGCTTGCCCTTGTCGGCACTCTTACAAGTTACCTGCTGAAGCTGGAACTCGTCGCCGACACGCTTCACTACGAGAGCGGAATAGTCAAGCCCCATCATTATCAAGCCGCCAAACTGGTTCTGGTCTTTTGACGTAAAACGCACTTTCGCGGTAGCAGTGAACTTGTCGGCCGGGGTCTTCTGCAACAAGAGGTTGGGCACTTCCCACAGGTTTACAAAGTCCTCACTTAGCTTATGCGTGTAAATCCTGAACGTACCGAAAGCCGTCGGCATACCGAACATCTGGCTGTAATTGGCGTGCCACTGCCACTGCTTGCCTATAAAAGGAGAGTTGAACTCGTCGCTCTCAACCGGATTTTGTACCTGTACCTTGGCCGCCGTCTTGGGTTTGCGGTATGTAATGACAGGGTCGCCGCAATAGTCGCCGTCCTTGTCAACGCCCATTACAGGCCAGTTGTCCTTCCAGGTGACGGGTTGCAGGTGTACGACGCGGCCATAACAGCCCTTGTCCTGGAAGTGCAGGAACCAGTCTTCGCCGAAAGCGGTGTGCACCCATGCACCCTGATGAGGGCCGTTGACGCTGCTCTTGCCCTGTGCAAGCACAATCTTATGCTCATACGGACCGTAAACGTTCTTGGAACGCATGGCCACCTGGAAGCCCGTAGGCACGCCGCCGGCCGGGAACATTATCCAATACCAGCCGTCACGCTTATAGAACTTGGGGCCTTCACATGTGCGGCATTCGGTGCCGTTGCCGTCGAACACGATGACGGGGTCGCCTATGGCCTTGGTGCCGTCGGCCGAAAGCTCGCGCACAACGATGACTGACGCGAAGCGCGAACGGCTGTTTGCGTAAGCGTATGTAAGATAACAACGGCCGTCGTCGTCCCAAAGCGGCGTAGTGTCTATCATTCCCTTGCCGGGAATAACGCACAGAGGCTTGCTCCACTCGCCGGCAGGGTCTTTGGTCTTTACCATCATCACGCCATGGTCGGGGTCGCCCCAATAGATGTAAAACTCGCCATTGTGGTAACGGATTGACGGTGCCCATACTCCGTTTCCGTGCGAAGGCTTGTCGAACTCTTCGGTTGGGTACTGCGTTTTCAGTGCGTGTCCTATTATTTCCCAGTTAACCAAATCCTTTGAATGCAATATAGGCAGGCCTGGAATACAATTGAACGAACTTGCCGTAAGATAATAATCCTCTCCTACCGCACATGCATCAGGGTCGCTGTAATCGGCGTTTATTACAGGATTGGTGTACGTACCGTTACCGTTGTCAGGACACCATACTTCGGATTTGTACTGGGCATTTGCAAAAAAAGGCAGAAACGCCAATGCCATCAAGATTTGTTTTTTCATGTGTTGAATGTTTTTTGGTTTGTTTTTTATACTGGATTAAAACGTAAATGAATGAAAGCAGTGCAGACTCTTGTCCGCACGAATGCTACATTCCACCGCTTCATGTCATATTACCTTTACAAAATTGTTTTCCATGTTGTCAAACTTCAGTTTGTAATTCACATCGTGCACTATATGCATAAGCCGGCACGGTTCTGTCACAGGCGTACAAAAAGAATTTGCCACATGCCCCATTGTCCGCCTTACATTGACTTCCACGCACGGATGCAACATGAACCCGTTGCCACTGTCCTTGGCCACGACCATCATGTCTACACCCAACGGCCCGGCATACTCCCTGAATGCGCTTTCTGAAAAATAAGTTTCAAGCCTGCGCCTCGTCTCATTCATGATTTCATCAGGCAGATACTTATGAAGCAAAGCAGCCTTCTCCTCTTCTGCGGCTATGATGTTGCCTGCATAACTGTTCCTATTTGTCTCGAAAACAGAAAGCCCACGATACTCCACACTGCCGTCGCCATAAGAATAAAATTCAAGAGCAAAGTCTTTCACCTTTTTATAATAAGGCTCTACCATCACGCCGCCTTGACGTGCTATCGTTTTTGACACCCATCCATACAAAGACGCGCCGATGCCTCCTTCGGCATACTTCACTCCGCGGCCGCTGCTGCTCCACAAAGCCTTTACAACAACCGCACCATGCACACGCAACTCTTCTGTAACCATCTCGGCTGAAGTACAGAACCGGCTTTCGCCGCATGTACTATCTTCAAGTCCTGAACGCAGGCAGGCTAACACATCCACCGTATTACGCCTGTCGGCCAGACTTCTGATGTATGCCAAATACCCGTCGGACGGGAGTGCGCCAAGTGGCATCCCTGCATCAGCAAGCACCTGTCTCACGGCTTTGTCCCATCCCCATGGCTCAAAGCTGTCGAAAGCAAGATGCCGCAGGTCTTCAAAGGCAAGGAAAAGCACGTCGGCATGCGGTACGCGGCATTGCGACAACGCCTTGACTGCATACTGGACATCATCTACCAGCACAAAGTCGCCATCTTCCGCCCACAGAGCAGGCAGAAACCCCAAATTTGTCTTGAACTCCTGCACGGCATGTGGCAACGTCATATAAGCCGTATCAGCAGCCAAAGCCATTTCGTGTTCGGGATTGAAGATATGCAACTTCATTTTTCTGAAAAACTTTTTCCTGTGCAAAGATAGTGCAAAATTTCGGTTAAGCGAAATGAAAGCGAAACAGTTTTCGCTTTCATGAGCATAAGAAATTTATCCAAACCAAGCAGAATGCAAAATAAAAGAGAGTGAAACGAACTTTTATTTTCATTTGGAACTAAGTATTTACCCGTAAAAAGAGCCATACACCCAATCCTCGCACGCCCACATCAATGCCTCCTGCGGCATATTACGCCCTCAACATGTTTCCGTCAACTATCACACTGCAACCATTTGATTGTCAACGGATTACATACGCCTTTTCAAAAGACGGCAAATCAGGCTGCGAAACACGGTCTTTTACATGGCAAAACACGGCAAATTGCAACCTAAAAGACCATGTTTTACAAAACGGCAACCCAGCACACGGCATAACACAGGCACGAATGCGTGTTGCGCTCAACGCCACACATTCTGTAAAAATAAGTAAAAAAAATGAGTTTTTGCAATGTTCAGTTGTCAAACTAAATAATAAGTATTATCTTTGCAGAAGATAAGCCGTACCTGGCAAGAAAACTAATTGAAAAAGAATGGAAGCCTTTTATCGCACCCATACTTATTTGGTAGAACATACCAACGCACCTGTACGCCGCCTGCTGATGGACGAAATCAACTGGAACGACAGGCTCATTGGCATAAAAGGCACACGCGGTGTGGGAAAGACTACATTCTTGCTGCAATTCGCCAAAGAGCATTTTGCGTCCAACGACAGGCGTTGCCTTTACGTTAACATGAACAATTTTTATTTCCAAGGACGCGGCATTGCCGATTTCGCCAGTGAGTTCTGTAAAAACGGAGGCAAAGTGTTGCTTATCGACCAGGTATTCAAAGAGCCAAACTGGAGCAGCGAACTGCGAAGATGCCACGATGAGAATCCGGAATTGAGGATTATATTTACGGGAAGCAGCGTAATGCGCCTAAAAGAAGACAACCCTGAACTGAACGGCATCGTCAAAAGCTACAACCTAAGAGGGTTTTCATTCAGGGAATTCCTGAACCTTATGGCCGGAACGGATTTTCACGCATACACGCTTAACGACATCCTGCACGACCACGAACACATAACACGACAAATATTGCCGAATGTTTCGCCGAACAAATATTTTCCACTATATTTGCACCACGGATTCTATCCGTTCTTCCTTGAGCACCGCAATTTCTCGGAGAACCTGCTCAAGACGATGAACATGATGACGGAGGTTGACATTCTACTGATAAAGCAAATCGAACTCAAGTACCTGACGAAAATCAAAAAACTGTTCTACCTGCTCGCCTTGGGAGGGTCGAAAGCACCCAACGTCAGCCAGCTGGCAAACGACATCGAAACCAGCCGCGCCACCGTAATGAACTATATAAAATACCTGGCGGAAGCCAGACTCATCAACGTAATATATCCATACGGCGCGGAATTCCCCAAGAAACCGAGCAAGGTAATGATGCACAATCCCAACCTGATGTATGCCATTTACCCGATAATGGTAGAACAACAAGACATCATGGAGACGTTTTTCGTCAATTCCATGTGGAAAGACCATACGGTAAACCAAAGCAACAAAGACAATTACTATATAATAGACGGCGGAAAGAAATTCAGGATATGCGACGCGGCGGGCAACGGAAAGATACGTATGAACCCGGACACCATATACGCGCGCTACAACACTGAAATAGGCAAAGACAACCAAATACCGCTGTGGCTGTTCGGATTTTTATATTAACAAACAGATACATTAACATTAATATTTTATCAAAAATGGCTAAAGAGAAAAAGTTTATCACTTGTGATGGTAATGAAGCCGCCGCGCACATAAGCTATATGTTCAGCGAGGTTGCAGCCATTTACCCTATCACACCGTCATCACCTATGGCGGAGCATGTTGACGAATGGGCCGCCAAAGGACGCAAAAACCTCTTCGGACAGACCGTGTCCGTACAAGAAATGCAATCTGAGGGAGGCGCTGCAGGAGCTGTACACGGCTCACTCCAGGCTGGAGCGTTGACTACCACGTTCACCGCATCGCAGGGATTGCTCCTCATGATACCTAACATGTACAAAATCGCAGGCGAACTGCTGCCTTGTGTCTTCGACGTTTCGGCACGTTCACTTGCTTCCAACTCATTGTGCATCTTCGGCGACCACCAGGACGTTATGGCTTGCCGCCAGACTGGTTTCGCCATGTTGTGCGAGGGTTCCGTACAGGAAGTAATGGACCTTACAGCCGTAGCTCACCTTGCATCGCTTAAAACATGCGTACCGTTCCTCAACTTCTTCGACGGTTTCCGCACATCTCACGAATATCACAAAATCGAGCTTCTCGAGAACGAGGACATCGCGCCGCTGGTTGATATGGACGACATCAAGCGTTTCCGTGACCGTGCCCTCTCACCCGAGCGTCCTGTAACGCGCGGTACGGCCGAGAACCCCGAGACATTCTTCACCCACCGTGAGTCTTGCAACGAATATTATGACAAGGTGCCCGAAGTAGTAGAGCACTATCTCGGCGAAATCAGCAAGATTACCGGCCGTGAATACCATCTGTTCTCTTATTACGGAGCCGACGATGCCGAGCGCATAATCATCCTTATGGGTTCTGCCACAGAGGCTGCTCGCGAGGCCATCGACTACCTGAACAAGAACGGCGAGAAGGTCGGCATGATTTCAGTACACCTCTACCGTCCGTTCTCTGTAAAGCACCTGCTGGCTTCCGTACCCAAGACGGTTAAGCGTATTGCCGTGCTCGACAGGACAAAGGAACCGGGAGCAGAGGGCGAACCTCTTTATCTCGACGTGAAGAGCGCTTACTACGACGTAGAGAACAAGCCGCTCATCGTCGGCGGACGTTACGGCCTCGGCTCTAACGACACAACGCCTGCCGTTATCATCTCCGTATTCAACAACTTGAAGCTCAACGAGCCTAAAAACCACTTCACAGTTGGCATCATTGACGACGTTACGTTCACGTCACTGCCCAAGGTTGAGGAAATGGCGCTTGGCGGCGAAGGCATGTTCGAAGCCAAATTCTACGGACTCGGAGCTGACGGAACTGTTGGTGCAAACAAGAACTCTGTAAAAATCATCGGTGACAACACCAACAAGCACTGCCAGGCATACTTCTCTTACGACTCTAAGAAGTCAGGCGGCTTCACCTGCTCGCACCTCCGTTTCGGCGATACGCCCATCCGCAGCACATATCTCGTAAATACGCCTAACTTCGTGGCTTGCCACGTTCAGGCTTACCTGCACATGTATGACGTTACGCGCGGACTGCAGAAGAACGGTACATTCCTGCTCAACACCATATTCGACGGCGAAGAGCTGGTTAACTTCATACCAAACAAGGTAAAGCGTTACTTCGCACAGAACAACATTACAGTTTACTACATCAACGCTACCAAGATAGCACAGGAGATTGGCCTCGGCAACCGCACGAACACAATTCTCCAGAGCGCATTCTTCCGTATCACAGGCGTTATTCCTGAAGACCTCGCCATCGAGCAGATGAAGAAGTTTATCGTCAAGTCTTACGGCAAGAAGGGACAGGACGTGGTCGACAAGAACTACGCAGCAGTAGACCGTGGCGGCGAATACAAGCAGCTTGCCATCGACCCGGCATGGGCTAATCTTGCCGATGACGCTAAGGTTGAAGACGACGCTCCCGCTTTCGTTAAGGAACTTGTACGTCCTATCAACGCACAGGCCGGCGATTTGCTCAAGGTGTCTGACTTCATCAAGCATGACACAGTAGACGGTACATGGCAGAACGGCACTGCAGCTTACGAGAAGCGCGGCGTCGAGGCATTTG
Organism: uncultured Prevotella sp.; assembly: GCA_937922435.1. Lineage (GTDB taxonomy): Bacteria > Bacteroidota > Bacteroidia > Bacteroidales > Bacteroidaceae > Prevotella. The sequence continues at coordinate 118,934 of CAKZVT010000040.1, forward strand.
TTCCGAAATGGGATGCTGAAAACTGTATCCAATGCAACAAGTGTGCTTATGTTTGTCCTCACGCAGCCATCCGTCCGTTTGTACTGACAGACGAAGAGCTTAAAGGTTTCGACGGCACAACTATCGAAATGAAAGCTCCTGCCGCAATGAAAGGTATGCACTTCGTTATTGAACCAAGTGTCCTTGACTGCCTCGGATGCGGCAACTGCGCCGACGTTTGTCCTGGCAACCCGAAGAAAGGCAAGGCCCTTACAATGGTTCCGTTCGCTGGCGACGATGCAGAAGCTGCACGTTGGGATTACCTTGTTAAGAACGTTAAGAGCAAGCAAGACTTGGTTGACATCAAGTCAAACGTTAAGAACTCACAGTTCGCACAGCCTTTGTTCGAGTTCTCTGGAGCTTGCTCTGGCTGCGGTGAGACCCCGTATGTAAAACTGATTTCACAGCTTTTCGGCGACCGTGAGATGATTGCCAACGCAACAGGCTGTTCTTCAATCTACTCTGCATCAATACCTTCCACCCCTTATTGCACGAACGACAAGGGACAGGGACCTGCTTTCGACAACTCTTTGTTCGAGGATTTCTGCGAGTTCGGAATGGGTATGGTGCTCGGTAACAAGAAGATGAAGGAGCGCATCACAATTCTGCTCAACGAAGCTATCGCCAAGGAAGAAACTCCTGCCGACTTCAAAGCAGCCGCACAAGAGTGGATTGACGGCAAAGAGGATGCAGACGCATCAAAGGCTGCCGCAGCCAAGCTGAAGCCGCTCATCGCCGCTGGTGCTGAAGCTGGATGCGAAATCTGCAAGGAGCTGAAGACTCTTGACCACTATCTCGTTAAGCGAAGCCAGTGGATTATCGGTGGCGACGGTGCTTCTTATGACATCGGCTACGGTGGTCTTGACCACGTTATAGCAAGCGGCGAGGATGTGAACATCCTTGTACTCGATACGGAAGTTTACTCTAACACTGGTGGACAGTCGTCAAAGGCTACTCCTCTTGGCGCCATCGCACAGTTTGCAGCACAGGGCAAGCGCATCCGCAAGAAAGACCTTGGCTTGATGGCAACAACTTACGGCTACGTTTACGTTGCACAGATAGCTATGGGTGCTGACAACGCACAGTGTCTGAAAGCAATCCGTGAAGCAGAGGCTTATCCCGGCCCGTCACTCGTGATAGCTTACGCTCCTTGTATCAACCACGGCTTAAAGGCCAAGGGTGGCATGGGCAAGAGCCAGGCAGAGGAAGCTAAGGCTGTAGAATGTGGTTACTGGCATCTGTGGCGTTACAACCCCGAGTTGGCAGAGCAAGGCAAAAACCCGTTCTCTCTCGACTCTAAGGAGCCTGATTGGAGCAAGTTCCACGACTTCCTCTTGGGCGAAGTACGCTATCTGTCTGTGAAAAAGGCTTATCCTAACGAAGCTGAGGAACTGTTCGCCGAGGCAGAACGCATGGCCAAACTGCGCTACAAGAGTTACATCCGCAAATCAAAGGAAGACTGGAGCGAAGAAGAGGCTTAACGAACGACCGTCAAGCCTTGCCTGAAGAATGAAGACAAAGCTTGGGACTACAAATAGATGAAAGCTTGCAATGCTTCAAACATTGCAAGCTTTCACTTTTATTTCACCTGTAAACCCAAAGCATCCGAAGATACGGCAGGATGAAATAAACAGCAAAGATAATGACATAGACCATAACCAACTGGACGATGTTGACATTGATGCCGTCAATACTCGCCCCTGGCAGAGCTGCCACAAACGAAACACTTGCATTCATAAACTCTACAGTCTTCACCACTATGAGGCACAACACTCCCTGCAACCATGGCAACCATGCAAAAAGCAAGACAAACACAGCACCATAAAGGATGATTGTAGAGGCTGGGATGGCTATGAAATTTGCCAGTAAGAAATAACAGGAGAAACGTCCAAAGTAAAACGCTACCAGTGGCGCCACTCCCAACTGCGCAGCCAACGACACAGCCGTCATCTGCCATATATATCCCAATATTGGGATATGCCTTATCTTCTCCGGCACGATACTGTAAAAAACAGGATAGAACAATATAATGAACAACACGGAAACAAACGACATCTGAAAGCCGACATCATATAAATTCAACGGATTGGCTACAAGCACAGCGAATGCCGCAACCGACAATACGTTCAACGATATCTTATCACGGTTAAGCAAACTGACAAACGAATATACCGTAAGCATGACGGCAGAGCGAACAGCCGATACCGGCAGGCCTGCAATGAACACATAAGTCCACACCGCCAATACTATAACAGACTGCACAACAACCGAATTACGCCGCCTGAAGAACATAAGCATGAGCATGGCATAAATTATGCCAAGATGCAACCCTGACAATGACAGTACATGCAAAGCACCTGAAACGGAATAATCGTCTGTCATCTCTTCCGACATTGATACACGCTCGCCAAGCGTCATAGCAGCCAATACTGCATACACCTGGCCATCCACGCCAGACTGTCGGAAAACGTCAAGCAGCTTTTCCCTTAGCCGCAATGCCACAATCTTTGTGCGTTCTATCGACGACAGGCTTTCAAGGCTCACTCTACAACCTTGCCAATCGTCAACATACATAAACGCCGTAGCTGAATAACCATGAAACAGCAAATAACGACCATAGTCAAACGTTGAACCGGCAAAGCTCGCAGGTTTCTCCAACTGCGTCCTGCCCTTAATACCAACGCCTGGACGCAAGGCTTCCGTTCTGCCGTCACGGTAAAACGAAGCTCTCACCTTAATACGCCGCGGTCTGTCAGTTATAAGCATGTCGCAGCGCACCACCTTGCCCGCCACCACTGGCGTACTTACCACCACAGCCTTAAAATCCGTCTCTCCTTCAGGCAACGCCACATCGACCACTGACAGCTCATGCACCACTAGACCGCCGCCAAGACATACGCACGCAGCAAAAAGCATCACCGTCTGCAACACGACACGCCCCTTTGCTATGAGTGAAAGAACGAGCGACACAAGCAGTGCGGCATACCACATACTTGCAGATACATGTTCCCTAAGCCATGTTCCAAGCACTATGCCTGCAACGAGAAAAACCGTAACGCGCAACATCGGATACAGCTGCATACGCCCGTTCACTTTCATACTACATGCAATTTAAACAAAATACGTATCCACAAAGATAACGTTTTTATGCCAAAGACATACCTTTTTCATCGCAAAACACTACCTTTGCACAAGCTTCACATATAAAAAAGAGACTTATGATATTCTACATGTCAGGAACTGGCAACACGCGGTGGGCTGCCACAGCAATAGCCGAAGCCACAGGCGAGAAGCTTGTCAACATATTGGACAATACCCTCGAACAAACAAACTACTGTCTCGCCAGCGGCGAACGCATCGGCTTCTGTTTCCCCGTACACGGATGGAGACCGCCAAAAGTGCTAAGAGAGTTCATCGGCAAACTGACAATCAACCGTACCGCTAATCATTATTGCTTCGCTCTTTGCACCGCAGGCGACAACATTGGCGAAACCATCGACATTCTAAGAAATGACTTGTCTGCGAAGGGCATACGCCTCGACAGCGCATTCTCGCTAATCATGCCAGAGTCATACGTCGGTCTACCGTTCATGGATGTCGATACACCAGAAAACGAAACGCGCAAAAAAGAAAAGGCGGCGGCTGACCTTTCACGATTTATCACAATCATCAAGGAAAGGCGAAAAGGCATTGAAGAACTCACAATAGGCCGCTGGCCGAAAACCAACAGCCGCCTGCTCGGCGGTTTCTTTACAAAGCATCTGATAACCGACAAGCCTTTCCGCCTGTCAACCGACCGATGTATCGGTTGCGGCCTGTGCGCCGCATCATGCCCGACAGGCAACATAACGCTCGACACAGACAACCGCCCGACATGGCATCACAACGGCTCATGCCTTGCCTGCTTCGCCTGCTACCATCATTGCCCACACCACGCCATAGAATACGGGCGCATGACAAAGCACAAGGGGCAATACTATTTTAAGTAAAGAGTGAAGAATGAAAAGTGAAAAATCCATTACCTGACAAAGCATTTGGATTTTTCACTTTTCACTCTCCACTCTTACTATCCTAATACTCTCTTTCACCGAATAATGCCGTACCAACCCTTACCATTGTGCTACGGCACTGCATGGCAATCTTGTAGTCTCCACTCATACCCCAAGAACGCTCGCAGAAGCTGTCATCATCGGCAAAATACGTTTGCTTCACTTCGTCGAAGAACGAGGCTGCCGTTTCAAATTCACGCCTGATTTGCGCCTCGTCATCCACGTTCGAGGCCATCATCATCAGTCCGCAGAGCCTAATATTCTTTAGTTCGCGCCACTCACCAGCCGCCAACATCTCACGGCAAGCATCAAGCGTAAAACCATACTTAGTCGCTTCCTCGGCAATGTGAAGCTCAAGCAACACATTGACAACCCTGCCATACTTGGCCGCCTGCTTGTTGATTTCCTTAAGCAACTTCACCGAATCAACCGCGTCAATCATCGATATATACGGCACAATATACTTTACCTTGTTGGTCTGCAAGTGGCCAATGAAATGCCACTCTATGTCCTTCGGCAAAGCCTCATGCTTCCTTGCCAGCTCCTGCTCATGGCTCTCGCCGAAGACACGCTGCCCGGCAATATATGCAACCATTATTTCATCAGCCGGGTGAAACTTGCTTACAGCAACCAGCTTCACGCCCTCAAGCAGTGTTTCCTTTACGGCGCATAAGCGCGCCGCCACATCAGCAGCCGCCATCACTTGGCCTCCTCTCCAGCTTGCTCGTACTCCGGCTTATCGTCGGCCTCCGGTTTCTTTGCCGTCTTGTTATGCTCGAACACGTCCATAATCTGCGTTTCAGCAACACTGGCTATCACATAGTCTATCATCGTGCCGCCCATCACCTCGTCGATGCTCTTCACCGCCTGCGGCAGCGATGCCGCATGGACGAGGTAATTCACGTTGGAGCGCTTCTCCTTCTCGGTCTTGTCATCAATGGTGATAAACTGCAGCTTCGTCTTATACCAGCGGTCGGCCGACGGCGCGTCGCTGAAAAACACTTCTCCGTAAGCCGCCTTCTTGATGTCTCTCACCTCAAACTCTCCGCTGATGTAGGACGACATCTCTTCAATGATGCTCGACTCCGCCTCAGTAAAGCTCAACGCGTCAACCGTATATGTCTCTGTAACTTTCTTTTGAGTGCCGTCCTCCATCGTCTTCTCATAACGTATTTTGCACTCAAACCATGTTGTTGTCCTGCTTCTCATATCCCTTTTATTTTATATTATCAAATAAGTCCTGCAAAAGTAATCAAATATGATGACAAAGCAAAGACACACAGAAATAATTTAATATTTATATAAACCAAGAATAAATCCATGCTATTAGAAAAAGTATAGCTAACAAAAGCAAATACCCCGAACAACATCCCATACACCCAGAGCAGCCTTCCATCATTTCTGCCTTGGATTTCTGCAATCTATATTCTACATCTTCTTCTGGTGTAAAATTACGCAAATTTCTGTTCAACTGTTTTCTATTCATTTTCTAATAATTTTAGATATTCAACATAAATGTTTTTTCCTAATCTCGTACTATTGTCATTCATGAAAACAGCCACATAGCCAGTATATGTTACCATTATCATTTTATATGTATACGGATTGTTATAATTGTCATAAGCCTCGCCAACATTTGGATTTAGCAACACCATGTCACCTCTATTTATATGATATAGATTTTCAAAGCCATCAAGCAGAACGTGGCAAACGAATTCATTATTCCTTTTTACTTTATGTTTTTTCATTATAAAGCCACGATACATATTATCACCCAAAACTTCGAATAGCAAATAGTCATTTCCTTTTTTATACAAAAGCACTTCGCCTTCACCATAACCTGGAGCAACAACATATGACCCTACCAACTTATAAGTCTTTCTTATTTTATTCAATGATGTGGAAATCATCTTTCCATTATAACCGTATACAAGAACATTGTCAGCTTCGTCATCTTCTTTATTCTGGGCATTATACAAACTGGCGACAAACTCATCTTGTCCATTACCAACATCAGTGTCTGTTGTATCAGCAACTACTGTTTTTGGTCGAACGTATGAATGGTCGGCATTGGAATTTTTCCATAAGATTATGAAAAACAAGGCAAAAACTACAACGACAAGCAACTTCAAGAAAAATTTTTCAAATGTACTTTTCTTCCTTACCATATCGTTAGTTTGTCTTGTTTCCACACTCCCAGCAACTTTTTGCATAACACAAGAATTATCTGAAGCTAATGCATTTCGCCGAATATCAGTATACGGATTTTCTTTGTTTAACGGCAGATATTTTCCTTGAAGCAAAGAATCTTTACTTATTCCGTCTATCGGCAAAGCGTACAAGAAAACAGCATTTGCCTTCATCCAAACATTCAGTCTTTCAATATCTTCCTTACAAAAACTGGAATATTTCTGCTTCCATGTAACAAGCTTAAAGCCTAACAATAATCCTAACCGTCTGCGAAATTTTGACAAGATAAAGCTGTTTGACAAAAATTGGGTCACATATATAGAACGCAAACTCTTCGTTTCGCCGATAAAAACCACATCGTATCGTTTACCTTCATGCAAAACAATATCCATGCTATTACTTTCCACCACCTCAAAACCATCTACCAGCCGACCAAAGCCATATACTGCAATCGCATAAATTCCACTTGAAGACGGTATCGTGTCATAATCTTTGCGCTTTGGGTCAAAACATAAAAAATCATCCCATGCCATTACTATCATGTTTAATGGTTACTACTTATTTACTTTCTTCAATATTCTCATTGATGGAATGATTGCCAACTCTCTCATTCCCGAAGTCTTGCGAATTTTTATGCCGTAAAAAGTTTCTTCCAAAAATTCAACCGTATCACCTTCAAAAAGATGGGTAAAACCTTGCGGATTGTCATACATTACCTGAAGTGACGACATTGCATCATTCTTATTTTTAGCTATAGCCTTTATGTATACGTCTGCAACCTCATCATTGTTAGGTACGTAGCAACTTTCAGTTACAACATATAATCCTGACTTACTTTCACAGCTTGGTGAAAAAAGTATAACAAAATTCATGCAAACAACAACTGCGATAAAATGGAAAATATATTCCAAACCATTTGTTACATTTTGTTTTCTCATAATTAAATCCTCAAATTAAGCAAAACAATATTCTATCTAACAATAAATATCCTCAAAACACGACTTTATCATTACAATAATGATAAACGAATAATCAAATACGCTTAGGTTTAGTTTCATGGCAATAAATCTTGTTTTCGCCTCGCTTATAAGCTCCCGTCAAGTTCGGCTTGGTTAGTAAATGGAAAGTGTGGAGCTGGCCGTTTGCTATCCCGTGGAGGCTCTGGTAAACCTTTGGACATAACAAACAACAACCCCACACTTGTATATTTCCGGCGGCCAATACGGGCCGCACGGAAATACCAAGCGGTGAGCGTTGCGTCTATCCTCGTCCAAATTGAAATGTACCAGATTTCCACGAGAGGACAAAAGCGTAACACTTTCACCAATATGTCTTGCCCAACGAGTCGGGCGTATGGTGCAAATATACGAATATTCGGCCATACTGACAAATTGTGGGGTTGTTTTTATATGAAGTTTGTGTTGTTACATGATTTACCAAATGACAGATTACTGTAAACACCTGATTATGAGGCTGTTCCCAATATGCGGCCTTTCGCGTTGCAAAAGGTGGCCTTTCGGCTTGCCATTTGCCGCCTTTTGGCGTGCGAAAGGCCATGAGTTGCAAAGGCGTATGGTTTTAACTGTCAACACGAATCGTTTGAGCGGTCTGAACGATGCGTATTGACGGCCTTGACGTTACGTATCTACGGCTCTTGACTGCATCGACGCTCACAGTCAAGAATTGCGTTTCAACGCTTCCTCATAAATGTGACGTATGCGCTCGCGCAGATGTTGCGGCTTGATAACCTCGAGCGAGCGGCTGCGTGAGAGCAGCTCCATTACGAAATCGTTGGTTATGCGCAGGCGCAGGGAGATGCGCAGTTCGTCGGGCGTGTCGGCGAGGATGCACTGCGAATGGTGGATAGGTGCCGACTTTATGAAGCGTCCGTCGAGCGCGTCATAACGCAACTCGATGTCTTCGACGGGAATGTTCGGGTCGTTCCACAGGCCATAGCAGTCGCGGAAAAGGTCGTCAACGCTAATGTCAGTGTTGCGTTCAAACGTCTCGTCTTCAAGCACGCCGAGGCAGCGTATGCGGTCTACTCCAAACGTCTTCATCACCGCCCCATCATACGCCAGCAAGTACCACCGTTGGTTTGACTCTTTCAAGTAATGCGGCAATACGCTGAAATGCTTTTCCGAGCAGCCGTTGCGGTAGTCTACGTAATCAAACTCTACCGGGTGCAAATCGTGTATGGCCTTTACAAGCGGCATCAGCCACTCGCTGTACAGCGGCCTATGGTGCTCGGCTAGCACGAATGTCGAAAGGTTCTGGTCGCGGTCAAGCGCGTTGAGCAGGTCGAAATTCATCATCAGTTCGCATACGCGCTCGTCATAGTCGCCATAATTTTCGCGGATAAAATATCCCTACCGCGTGCGGTTGAACGATATTCCAATACCGAACAGCTCGTCTATATCCGCAATGTCGCGCTCGAGTGTACGCCCTGTTATGCGCTGGTAGCCATAGCGTTCCTCCATGCTGTCGTTCACGTAATCAAGCAGTTCGCGTCTCGGTATAAACTGTTTGCCCGGCCTTAACTTATTCAATATGAGGAGCATACGCCTCATTCCTTCCACTTGTTTGCTCATAATACAATCTTTTATGGCGACAAAGATAAACGGTAATGGCGACAAAACATGTCGTTGCATGAAAAAAACAAAAAATATACGGCATGAAAATGACATCTTCATCAGCCCATTATGGAGGTCATTCCCATACCGTACATATTTTGTTATGAAAACAATGTGCAGCCATGCTGCCAAAGTTTCTCAAAAATGAAACAAACCAAAAGGATTTATTCCACAATATTTTACGGCCATGCCGGCAAAGCGCGGCTACCGCTTGTCTCCCTCCTCCTGCATCTGAAACCACTCCTCGCAAATCTCAAGGAAGAGCATCGGGCTATAAGCTATAGTTTCCCAAAGACGGCGTCCGCCTTTCAGAACGCGTCTGTCAACATAATCAACAAGCCCCGGATGGGATCTCTTGTAGCGGATACGCATGGCGTTAAGGCTGACGACGCTGCCAGTCATGAAAGGAACAATGACACTGTCGCCTTTTAAACATACGCCGTATATGGTCGATATGTTTGCCGTACCCAACTGCATGGCCTGCCTGTCAACTCCGTTCCACCAGTACATCTTACCGACAGCCGTCTCACCCTCTACGTAGACGAACTGGCGCACGGTACGCCGTGGACGCAGCGTTGAGGGGTTTGCTACGAGATGTGACTCCAAGCGGTCATATCGGCCGTCGGCGGACAACTTCTCTACAAACTCGATGACATCAACGGTCGTTGCATCATATTCCTCTACATCCTTGCCGTCTGCTCCCGGCGACATAGTGAACGACGTGTTCATGCGGCGGAAAAGTTTGCCTTGCGTCCAATACTCTTGAATATAACCTTCCTTGACAGTACCGTCGACAAGCGTCAGGCGCACATGGTCGCGCTCTGTGGCTACGCCATCATGTGCAAAGCTGTTCAGCGAAACCAAAAACGATACTGCAATAAGAAAAATGTTCTTCATATCGAAACTAATTAAGAATGCAACAATAATCCTAATGAAACAAGCACACCGTAAACAAACATGTTACGTGCCGTCAAACCGAGTATCATGTTCAAAGCTTTTCCGCGATTTATCTTCACCATCCTGCGGTAAGCATGGTAATGAAGCACCAGATACGCAATAGGCAATACGGCAGCCCACACATGGCCGAACACTGCAAACAAGCTGCCCAACAATACTGACAAAAGACCAGCCGTAAAGTAGGCACAGCGGCCAAGACGCGCTCCCAAGCGGACAACAAGCGTCCGTTTTCCGGCACGCGTATCACTGTCTATATCGCGATAATTGTTTATCAGCAAAAGCGTGTCTATAACAAAACCGCATGCAACAGAAGCAAACAATGCTTCAAGCGTGACACGACCCACCTGGAGATAATACACCACGCAGACTGGCACAATGCCGAAAAACACCAGCACAAGAACGTCGCCAAGACCGAGATATGACAACGTCGTAGTGTAAAGGAAACAAAACAACACACATAACGCACCGACGACAATCATCTCAACTCCACCGAACATTATCAACGGAAAACCTACGGCACAAGCCAATACAGTGGTTATGATGATGGCGTGCATCATGGCCTTCGGTGCAATCCAACCTTGTGCGCAGGCACGGCGCGGACCAAGACGCGCATTGTCATCATTGCCTCGAATGAAATCAAAATAATCATTTATGAAGTTGGCGTCAACTTGCATTATAAATGCAAACATGACACAAAGCACTGCAGGCAAAGGCTTGAACTCCGCACCAATATCGGCAAAGGCAAGCGATAGACCTATCATTACCGGCACGGCCGCCCCCGTAAGGGTCTTTGGACGCGCAGCCAACAGCCAAGCCTTGAAAGAACCTGGTATAACTTTATTTAATTCACAATGCATAACTCATAATTCATAATCACAATGCATAATTCATAATCAAAACGCTGCCGACCCAATTATGAATTATGCATTATGAACTGTAACCGCTTGCAAAAATAAACATTTAATCGTATATTTGCAAGGATTTAACCATACAACCTCATAACCATAAAACCGAAGACCGAAATTATATGGACAACCACGTAAACCTCGACTTGATGGAATTCATCGAGACCGAAATACTACCACGCTACTCCAACTTCGACAAGGCTCACGGACTACCACACGTAACAAATGTGGTAAGAAAATCGGTAAAGCTCGCACAAGCTGTCGGAGCAGATGTCAACATGGCATACGCTATAGCCGCATACCATGACCTTGGACTCGAGGGGCCACGCGCCGTCCACCACCTTACAAGCGGCAAGATTGTAACCGCTGACGCAAGGTTGAAAAAATGGTTTACGACCGAACAGATAAAAGTCATGAAAGAAGCTGTTGAAGACCATCGCGCATCTGCATCACATGCACCTCGAAGCATATATGGGAAAATAGTTGCCGAGGCCGACCGTGAGATAGAACCGGAGACTGTATTCCGCCGCACAATACAGTACGGATTGGCTCACTACCCGGAAAAAGACAAGGAAGAACAATGGCAACGTTTCAACCAGCATCTTGACAACAAATATTCCACTCACGGATACATACGTCTTTGGATACCTGGGTCGGAGAACGAAGCCAACCTCAAGAAAATAAGAGTACTGCTGACGCAACCATCTAAATTGAGACAATTATTCGACAAAATATATGACGAAGAACATGATTCTTAAGGCCGTTATCGCTCTTGTGGCAATGACGGCCACGATATCGGGCATGGCGCAGAATGAGAGTACTACAAGGCGCGAAGTGCTGTTAAAGACGAGCAAAGGCGACATACGTATAGCATTATACGACGAAACACCGCTACACCGTGACAACTTTATCAAGCTTGTAAATGAAGGTTTTTATGACGGACTACTGTTTCACCGCGTAATCTACAACTTCATGATACAGGCAGGCGACAGCGCAAGCCGCAACGCACGGCCTGGGCAAATGCTCGGCGACTCACCCGAAGGCTATAAAATACCGGCGGAGATACATTATCCGCAGCTGTTCCACAAGCGCGGAGCGGTTGCTGCCGCACGCGAAAGTGACAGTGTAAACCCTGAAAAGGCATCGTCCGCATCACAGTTTTACATTGTATATGGCCGCAGGTTTAATGACACCATGCTTGACAACGAACAACGGAAACTGGACAGACAAACCGACGGCATGGTAAAGATGACACCCACAGTGCGAGAGACTTACAAAAACACAGGTGGAACACCACACTTAGACGGCCAATACACTGTATTCGGCGAGATTATTGAAGGACTTGAAGTCGTAAAAGAAATAGACTGGGCTGACACTGACGAGAATGCACGCCCGAAAGAAGACATAAGGATAATAAAGGCGGAAGTGATTAAGTGAAAAGTGAAGAGTGAAAAATCCATTACCATACGAGGCATTTGGATTTTTCACTCTTCACTCTTGACTCTTCGCTCTTATTGTTCCGGCACGGCATACCTGTCGCCTGCGGCTTTGACTATCTCACGAGCAGCCTTGTCTGTATATCCGGGACGCTCAACAGGAGCACCAAGCCCCGTAGCAGAACGCTTGAAACTGCCGTTTTCATCAGGCTTCACAATCATATCATTATATTTCACAATAAGATATACGGCCAGCTCCTTCCAACGGGCAAGCATCTGCTGCGCCTTGTCGTTGCTGTAAGCATTAAGGTATCTGACTGCATCCGCATCGTCCGTGCCACAAAGACGCACGGCCTCGGCCTCTATGACGGCCTGCGCTGCGTCATAGCTTGCCTCGAGAGAATCCCTTACTTCTTTCAGCGACCCGAACATCATCGAGTAGCGCGGATATACCATGTTGCTTACCCAGTTGCACACCCAATAGGCGTTCCTGTCACTGAAGGTCACAGCGTCGGCACCTGGCGTATTGTAACACTCGGGTTGCACGGTGTTGCCGCAATACACAGGAGTGTATGCCACCATGTTGCCGTCGTCGTTGCCAAACCACAGTATGCCGCCTACCTGCCGCGGAAGCCATGAACGCAACTGGGCTATGTACGAAAAGCCCGACTGCTGCGTTGACGTAGGACGCTCGTTAAAATATTCCTTGCCGTCAACCTTGAACGTAAGCGGCGTAGGGCGGTAAGGCATGCTCCACAATCCTTGCCCCGGGTCGTTGTCGAGGGCGAACGGAGTGCCTTCATAATGGTCACGCATACAGTCACGCATGTCCTGTAAAGTCACCTTCCTGTTCGGAACAATCCACAGCGGCATAGGCTCGGCATCTTTCACCTTACCCTCGGCGTAAGGCAAATAACGCTCCATATCGTCGGAGAAATGATTGAAGAAACTCCACACACGGGCCTCGCAGAAGCGGCGGCCGGAGAAGTCGGGGTATGCGTAAGTCTCGCAGAAGCTAAAATCCTCATCCTTCCCGTTGAACCATCCCTTCTCACGGGCGAAGCTGATGCAGTCGTCGGAGAACATAACATTCTCCTTGTCCTTCTGGTTGAAAGTGCGTATGCGGCTTTGGTTGGCATGTGCACAGATGGCATCATCGGGAATACGCAGAGCCACCCATACAACGCCCTTGCTGCCAGGTCCCTTACCCATCATCTCCATAATCCACGCCTCATTGGGGTCACAAATGGAAAACGTCTCGCCCTCGGAGCAATAGCCGTAAGTCTCGGCCAGCGTAGTCATCACCTTGATGGCCTCGCGCGCCGTCTTAGAACGTTGCAGGGCTATGTATATAAGCGAGCCGTAGTCAAGAACACCGGTAGTATCAACCATCTCATGACGGCCACCGAAGGTAGTCTCACCGATGCTGACCTGATACTCGTTGATATTGCCTATGACGTTGTACGTCTCCCTCGCCTCGGGGATTTGGCCATGATACTCCTTAGTGTCCCAGTCATATATCTGGCGCATCTCTCCCTTGGCGTGCTTCCCTGCCGGGAAATGGCAAAGACCTATGAACATGCCGTAGTCGTCAGCATTGTAAGTGGTGAACACAGAACCGTCGGCACTCGCCTTTTTGCCGACGATAAAATTGGTGCATGCCGTGGCGTACACATACGCCGTCAACACAACCAACATAATTGATAATCTCTTCATATCCTTTTTTGTTTTATTGATTTCAATACTTAAACCGTTCCGTTAGCACACTACGGTTGCCACGTTCGTCAACGGCAACCAACTTTACCGAATGCTCCCTACCAGTCTTATGCACCGGTGCATCCTTCAAGTTGCAGACATACACACCAGCTTTCTCCATATACTCAAACAACACAAAACGGCCGTCAATATAACCTTTCAGTGACCGCAGGCCACTTTGCTTGTCGTACGCCAACACACTCAACCTACCAGCCGACGCACTGAATGCCGACAGTACGGGAGGAATGTCATCATAGGCAATTTCGTAACTTGCGCCAAGCTCACGCATCCGCCCCGTAACCCAGCCGTCATTGAACGTTCCGCCCATATTGCGGTCTACGCCATAATGGCTCACTATATACAATTTACTAAGGTCTTTCACCTTGTGTTTCAACCTTAACGATATCTTCGCCCAGTCGAAAAGAGGGTATGACTTTCCATAAAAACTCCACTCGTCAGACAACGCACCGGGCTTTACCTGCACTCTCGGAGACAGCTCCACATCGTCAGGGAGAAGGCCTTTGGCTACAAGGAGCATAAGGCCAGGACGCTGAAAACTGTTAATCCTGTCATGCCATAACATATTCATCACGCTCCGTCGCCTTGCCTTAGGTATGCTCTGCCGCCTTCCCTTTACGGTAAAAGTATATTTACGGGAATTCCCGAAAACATCCGACACTGTATATGCCAAATGATAATCGCGCTCCTCGTCGAATGTAACAATGCCCCTGTCAGCCGTGCCTGCATGAAGCATAGGCAAAGTATTGCCGGGGTCGGCAAACGACTTCATGTACCACAAATGCGTGCGGCAGTAATGGTCGTAGTCACCCCATGAGTTCACCATACGGTTGCAATGGTCAGGAATGCTGTCTACCACACTCTCAAACACCGTCACGCCGTCAACCTCCAGTGTCGTCCGATGCACTCCGAGTATGCCGTAACTACCCTCCATATAGTCATTTGCCCATAAGCCGAAGCCAACCTTGCCCCAAGCCGTGAACTCCCGTGCAAGGTCTGTGGATGTAAAGCCATACGACTGCTTGCGCTGCGAACCGCAGAACAGTCCCTCACCTTCCATCGGATAAGCCATGAACGAATGGGCGATAGGCTTTGTTGTGTCGGTGACAAAGTCTTTCAGATAGTCAAGAGGGTCGATAAAATCCCATGTCTTTGTTGAATGAAACTCAAGATGAAGATGCGGAGCTTTACTCGCCCCGGTGTTACCGCTAACGGCAATGAACTGCCCTTTAGCCACAGGGAAGTCGGTAGGTCGAAGCCGAAGGTCGGCGAAACACGTCTGATTTTGGTACTGCCACTTACGCACCATGGCAGCCAGCTGCGGCACAAACTTCTTCAAATGGCAATATACCGTAGTGATACCGCCCGAATGACGGACATAAACGGCATTGCCGAAACCGTCCAAGCCTACCGTAACCCTGCTTACATAGCCGTCGGCCACGGAGAATATCGGCTTACCCTCCACCTGTCCCGTCCTGACGTCGATGCCCCCATGAAAGTGGTTGGGGCGCGGCTCTCCGAAGTTGCCGGCCAACGATATGGGATAATTGACGGGCGAGCCGAACGACAGGACAGACGCACAAAGCAATGTTACAAGAAAAGACATATATGTATTCTTATAGTTAAAGCAGTTAAAAGGATGTATGCGAAACGGCGAATCCCCTTAACTGCCTTACTATCAATTAGATATTCAACAAGCCTTAAAGCTCATGTCAAGACCCTTGACCGAATGTGTCAAGGCTCCGACAGAAATGAAATCAACGCCGCATTCGGCATACTGGCGTATTGTGTCGAACGTTATTCCGCCGCTCGACTCCGTCTCATACCTGCCGGCTATCATCTCAACGGCGGTTCGCGTGTCGTCAACAGAGAAATTGTCGAACATTATCCGGTCCACTCCGCCGCAATCCAGTACCTGCTGTATCTCGCTGAAATTGCGCACCTCTATCTCAATCTTAAGGTCAAGCGACTTCTCTTTAAGGTACTTATGGCAACGGTCAATGGCGTTCTTGATGCCTCCGGCAAAGTCAACATGATTATCCTTGAGAAGTATCATGTCGAAAAGACCTATCCTATGGTTCACTCCACCGCCGATTTTGACTGCCTGCTTTTCAAGCATACGCATGCCAGGCGTTGTCTTCCTTGTGTCAAGTACACGGGTGTTGGTTCCCTTCAGACGCTCCACATACTTATTCGTCATCGTGGCAATGCCGCTCATGCGCTGCATTATATTGAGCATAAGCCGCTCCGTCTGAAGCAAAGAGCGCACTTTACCTGAAACAATCATGGCCACATCACCTTTCTTTACCTTGGCTCCGTCACCCATCAGCACCTCAACCTCAAGGGTGGGGTCAAACCTTGCAAATACCCTCTTGGCAACCTCTACGCCTGCCAATATGCCATCTTCCTTTATCAGCAAATGTGACTTGCCCATGGCATCCTCTGGTATGCAGCACAATGTTGTATGGTCACCGTCGCCTATATCCTCGGCGAACGCCAGGTCTATAAGCCTGTCTTCCAATTCGTCAACTGAATACATAATCGCTTAAAATTTTACAGATAAACTCCTACACCTATCTTGAAACCTACTTTAGAATAATCGGAATGGTTTTTGAATGACTGGTCGTAATATACTGCCGGTTCGATGGTGACAGTCTTGTTAAGGAAGAAAGCGTAACCAACTTCCAAGCCTGGCATAAGGTCGTTGTAATTATGATTGGCGTGTATCAGCTTTGCATTGACACCCAAGTAAAGGCCGTTCTGTATAATATAATACCTGCCGCCAATGCCGAGCGACACCCTGTCGGCTGCTCCTTCAAGTCCGCTGTGCTGCCATCCTACCTGCCCCAAGAGCATCCAGTCATCAGCAAGCAGATATCCAGCCTTCGCGTCAAGTCCGATATTGAATTCCTCTGCGCCGCTATAGCTGATATCAAGCCCAGTGACTGACGCCCCAACATACCACTTACCCTGCTCAAACTGGGCATAACCGACAACAGCCGTAAGCACAGCTGTCAGCAACATTGCAAATCTCTTCATGATTACCTTGTGTTTGATTAATTGATTTGCAAAATTAAACATTAAATTTGAGATTACCAAAAATTGCTGTAACTTTGCAGGGCTTAAGCCCTTTACTTCGACAAAAAGACAGATGAATATCCCGAACAGACTATACACCCTCATTGCAGCCATCGTGCTTACGTTGGACTTTGCTACGGCGCAAGACATTACGGCATTCCCCAAACACGAGGTCAGAGCTGTATGGCTGACCACATTGGAAGGGTTAGACTGGCCGCAAACAAAAGCCAAAAGCCCACAGACAGTTGAAAGCCAAAAGCAAGAATTGCGCACGATGCTCGACAAACTTAGAGCGGCAGGAATAAACACTGTACTTTTGCAAACCCGTTTACGTGCCACCGTAACATACCCTTCGGCCATTGAAAAATGGGACGCTTGCCTGACTGGGACCTACGGACGCAGCCCAGGATATGACCCTCTCGCCTTTGCCATAACCGAATGCCACAAACGCGGCATGGAGGTTCAAGCATGGGTGGTAGCAATACCTATAGGAAAATGGAATTCGCCTGGTTGCCAGTCTGTACGCAGGCAACACCCTGGCATGATACGCAAAATCGGAGCAAACGGCTATATCAACCCCGCTCATCCGTCATCAGCCCGATACATAGCATCTATATGCAGCGAGATTACACGCCATTACGACGTTAACGGCATTCATCTTGACTACATCCGCTACCCTGAAACATGGCCGTCACCACGCAACGCATACGAACAGACCACACGGCAACACAACATAACCGCCATAGTCACAGCCGTAAGGGACAGCGTGAAAGCCATAAAACCATGGGTAAAGTTAAGCTGTGCAGCAATTGGCAAACACGCCCCACTGCCAAGAAGAGACAGCCGCGGATGGGACGCCCTGTACAAAGGCAGCCAAGAAGCACAATCGTGGTTAAGCTCAGGACTCATCGACCAAGTTTACCCTATGATATACTTCAGCGGCAACGATTTCTATCCATTTATGACCGATTGGAGCGAAAGCGCGCCCAACCCGAGTTCTGTAATTGCAGGTATCGCCGCCTACCGCCTCACGCGAAGCGAGGGCGACTGGCCGTTAATCGAAGTGGAACGCCAGATGAACGTGGCGCGTTCACAAGGAGCAGGGGTGGCACTGTTCCGTGCGCGCTTCCTCACCGAAGACACAAAAGGACTGTACAGATTCATGAAAGACACATTCTCCCCCATCCCGGCACTTGTTCCGCCAACAGGACAGACACCGTCCCACAAACCTGAAGCTCCGCAGCATCTTACCATTGCAAAAGCGGCACACGGGCAATCCGTCTTGCTATGGCATCCGGCAAACAACTCCACATACAACGTGTACGCCTCTGACACCTACCCCGTAGACACCGCCGCCGCACACAACATTGTGGCAGTAAACCTAAAAGAGAACCGTATACCCTTGTCATCGGCTGAACAAAAAATGCACTTTGCCGTTACCGCGACCGACAGTTCAGGACACGAAAGCCCGGCTGCACGCACAAACGCACCGGTACAACAGGACAATATCACTATTGAAAACGGGCGCATACCTATGCCAAAAGACGCACAGGACAACGTCTTCATCATGCTGAAAGACATAGCAGGACGTTCCATTGCAATACTGCCGTGTAAAAACGGGTATGCCAACACAGGCCGTATAAACGCTGGATATTATGCCGTCTACACCTTAAATGACAAAGGTGAAACGCGGCGCATAATGTTCGCGGCCATATACAGCGGCAAACGCATACGCTTGTTCCAGTTATAGCGTAAATGGACAGCGGCAAGAGCTACGCGCAAGTCTCACCTCCATTGTTCACCATGCTATATACTTGTACTATATTCCATTTTACATTCCCCAATAGCCACATTCAATAAAACACATCAAGCACCATTAGAACCACTGCAAACAACCGTCTTTTACAAACTAATTGACGACCTTTCGCGATACTATTAACGGCATATTGCGCTGCAAACAGCCACATATGTCTTTACGACTTATAGCCGTTCCTAAAATCCTTTTTACGCAAATATACAAAAAACTTAAACTATGTTCGGAAGCATCATCGGAGACATCATCGGCAGCATTTACGAGTTTGACAATATAAAGACAAAAGACTTCCCCTTGTTTCACGAACTATCTGATTATACCGATGACAGCATATTGACATTGGCTACGGCCGACTGGCTGCTAAACGGTGGTGATAGCGGACAGTACTATCTGAAATATGCATTGGAAAACCCGTATCCTATGGGGAGCTATGGGACGGGCTTCATTCAATGGGTTCACCTATCACAACGCGGCCAAATGCAGCCATATAACAGCTGTGGCAACGGAAGCGCCATGCGTGTAGGCCCAGTAGGCTGGGCTTGCTCGACAAAAGAGGAGGTACTGCGGAAAGCAAAAGAGTCTGCCGAATGCACACACAATCATCCTGAAGGAATCAAAGGTGCTCAAGCCACGGCTCTTTGCGTATTCATGGCGCATAATGGCGACAACAAAGAAAAGATACGTAGCACTATTTCAACAGATTTCGGATATGAGCTCGACATGCCGATAGACGAAATACGGAAGCGCTATTCATGGAAAGGCATAGACGGAACCGGGGACGGAGGTACATGCCAGTGCAGCGTTCCACAGGCAATTGTATGCGCCCTTGATGCCTGCGACTTTGAAGATGCCGTCCGCAATGCAGTATCCATTGGAGGAGACTCTGATACGATTGCCTGCATTGCAGGAAGCATAGCCGAACCTTTGTACGGTATTCCATCGTCCATCTACCTGGAAGCCTTGCGATATATTCCTGAACATTTCAAGGCTTTAATCCGCGATTTTGAAAATAGGTTTGGAATACCGGATATAATCTGACAGAGCCATTACAACAAACATCTATTCTTATCGATTGCATGGCAGACGTTTCATAAGTCCATGATAACATGCAAACATCTGACTTCAAAAAAAAGACCAGCGGTTTATTTGCAAACCGCTGGTATAGATGAATAACATGAAATAAGGCCAGCCAACACCTGCCTCAATCCTTGTGGTTGATACAAATGCCAAGCTTGTACCACTCGTAAAGACGATGTACCCCCTCGTCAATCTCCACCTTGTGACGCCAGCCCAGACTATGAAGTTTTGACACATCGGTAAGTTTACGCGGCGTGCCATCGGGCTTGGATGCGTCCCAGCGCAACTCTCCTCTGAAGCCAACTTCATCGGCTACGATACCGGCCAACTGACGTATGCTTAACTCACAGCCAGTGCCTACGTTTATATGACAGTTGCGTATCTCCTTGTCGTCGGGATTGTAAGTGTCCTTAAAGTCTACGTTGAGCAGCACATGGACACTTGCGTCAGCCATGTCCTCGCTCCAAAGAAACTCACGCATGGGACTGCCAGTGCCCCATAGGGTAACAGAGCCAGGGGTTATGCCGAACTTTGCAAGCTCTGCCAATATTACATCCTCCCCACGGCTTCCGTCGATACCTTCCACAGGGCGCAAATCGAGGTCCATCCTCACCTCGTCCCATCGTTCTTCGCCAAGACACTTTGCCAAATATATCTTGCGAAGCATGGCTGGCAACACATGACTGTTCTCCAAATGGAAATTGTCGTTAGGGCCATAAAGATTTGTAGGCATGACTGCCACATAATTGCAACCATACTGCAGGCTGAAACTCTCACACATCTTCAGGCCGGCAATTTTGGCTATTGCATACGGCTCGTTAGTGTATTCCAGTTCAGATGTAAGCAGTGCGTCTTCCTTCATGGGCTGTGGAGCCATGCGAGGGTATATGCACGTACTACCGAGAAAGAGGAGTTTCTTCACTCCGTGACGGAAGCTCTCGCCTATTACGTTCTGCTGTATTTGCAGGTTCTGATAGATGAAGTCGGCACGGTAAGTAAGGTTTGCCATGATTCCGCCAACATGGGCTGCAGCCAGTACTACGGCATCGGGGTGCTCACTGTCAAAAAAATCCTTTACAGCTACAGCATCCAGCAAGTCCAATTCACGATGGCTGCGACCTATAAGATTGTCATAGCCACGCTGTTTCAAATTATTCCATATGGCCGAACCAACCAATCCGTGATGTCCGGCAACGTATATTTTTGCACTCTTGTCCAACATGATGTACAATTAATGAATAATGAAAAATTTATAATGAACAATCATTTAATGAAAAAAAATGAATAATGAAAAATGAATAATCATTACTGCCATAAAAATTAAGCCGTAAGGCAATTATTCATTTTTCATTATTCATTTTCATTAAAAAGATTATTCAGCCATTTGAGCCTTGATGTAAAGTTTCTTGACAAACTTCATGTCATGACGTACCATGATTTTAACCAACTCCTCAAATGACGTTTTCGTAGGATTCCAGCCTAATACCTTTTTCGCCTTCGCTGGATTGCCGAGCAATTGGTCAACCTCACAAGGCCGGAAGTACTTGGGGTCTACTTCCACAAGCACCTTGCCTGTAGCGACATCTATGCCTTTCTCATCGATGCCTTCGCCCTCCCAACGCAAATCGACACCTGCTTCCTTGAAAGCCAATGTACAGAACTCACGCACGGTATGCATCTCGCCAGTGGCTATTACAAAATCGTCCGGCTCGGGTTGCTGCAATATCATCCACATGCACTCAACATAATCACGGGCGTACCCCCAGTCGCGGCGCGCATCAAGATTGCCGAGGTACAACTTGTCCTGGTATCCTTGGACAATGCGGCATGCTGCGAGAGTTATCTTACGCGTAACGAAATTCTCACCCCTGCGCTCACTCTCATGATTGAACAATATGCCATTACAACAGTACATACCGTAGCTTTCACGGTAGTTCTTCATTATCCAAAAGCCATACAATTTGGCAACCGAATATGGCGACCTTGGATAAAACGGCGTGGTCTCGCTCTGCGGAACTTCCTGCACCTTGCCATAAAGTTCAGATGTCGATGCCTGGTAGATGCGACAAGTCTTGTCTAATCCGCAGATACGCACTGCCTCCAACAGGCGCAACACTCCGACCGCATCAGTTTCTGCCGTATATTCAGGGACATCGAAAGACACCTTGACATGGCTTTGGGCGGCAAGGTTATAAATCTCGGAAGGCTTAGTCTCGCCTATTATACGTATCAATGATGAGGAATCGGTCATGTCGGCCCAATGCAAATTGACAAGACGGGTTTTCTTCATGTCACGCACCCACTCATCCAAATACAGATGCTCTATACGTCCTGTATTAAATGATGAAGAGCGGCGCAGCAAACCATGCACCTCGTACCCCTTCTCTATTAGAAATTCAGCCAAGTATGACCCATCCTGACCGGTTATTCCAGTAATTAAAGCAACTTGTTTTTTCATTTTGGACTACATCTCCATATTATTTCTGTAATCAGCCTTGTTCTGTGAACTGGGTTATGCGCTGTTCTTCAGAAAGCTTGCAAATTAGCAACTTGTCATCTTTCTCTGCTACAATATATCCGTCAAGCCCTTGAATTACAACACGTTTCTTGCCCAATGTATGGACAATACAGTTATGCGTGTCGAACAAAGATATGTTGTCACCTATGACACCGTTGCCATATAAATCGCGTTTGGTCTGCGCCAACAGGGAACCCCATGTGCCTAAATCACTCCATCCGAAATCCGCAGGACAAACAAATATTTCCTCTGCCTTTTCCATTATGGCATAGTCCACAGATATGGATTCACACTCTGGAAACCTGCTGTTGATTTCCTCCTGCTCACGCGGTGTCCCGTATACAGGCAGCAGGTTTTCAAAGATTCTACTTATAGTCGGCTGATAGACCCTGAAAGCATTGACTATCGTATTAACATTCCATATGAAAATTCCGGCATTCCAGAAATAGCTCTTGTTCTTTATATATTTATTCGCAGTTTCCAAATCAGGTTTTTCCCTGAATGAATCAACGCGGTATATTTCCTTATTGCGAGGAGAACTTGATGACAAATCTGCCTGGATATATCCATATCCCGTCTCTGGCCGGGTAGGTTTCATTCCCAATGTTATTATGGCATCAGTCTCGTTGGAGAACTTGAGACATTGTGATACAACACGACGGAACTCGTCCGTATCCATCACTACATGGTCACTAGGAGAAACTACAATGTTTGCATTTCTGTCCTTAGCCTTGATTTTCCAACTTACATAAGCGATACATGGTGCAGTATTCCTTCTGCACGGCTCACAAAGGATATTGCCTTCAGGTATCTCGGGCAGTTGTTCTTCAACCAAATCCTTATAATTAATACTTGTCACAACCCAGACATTTTCAGGACTGCACACCCCCTTGAACCTGTCAAAGGTAAGTTGCAGCAACGAACGCCCTGTCCCCAATACGTCTATAAACTGTTTAGGTTTTGCTGTTGTACTCATCGGCCAGAAGCGGCTCCCCACTCCACCGGCCATTATGACTAAATGATTGTTCGAATGAGCCATAAAACTGGAACTTATTATAACATTATAATGACAAAGGTAGTAAAAAAAAGACATAAATGGAAAACAAAACATGAAAAAAGGCGGAATTTTTTAATTCCGCCTCCTTTTTTATGCGCAATGACACATTACTTGCAATACCAGCTCACAATTGTCTCATAGAGTTCCTGCTTGCCTGAAGTCTGCTTAGGCTCACCTACAGTCTTCGCATATGCGACAACATCCTCAAGTGAAAGCTTGCCTTCCTCAAACTCCTTGCCCTTGCCAGAATCAAATGATGCGTAACGGTTCTTAAGCATCTCGCAATAAGGAGACTTCTCAATCAGGTTGGCAGCGTTCTCCAAAGCGCGAGCCATTGCGTCCATACCGCTGATATGAGCGATGAAGATATCCTCCAAGTCGGTAGAGTTACGGCGTATCTTAGCGTCGAAGTTAGAACCGCCATTGCCAAGACCACCATTGCGGATAATATGAATCATAGCCTGTGTAAGCTCCCAGTTGTCAATCGGGAACTGGTCGGTATCCCAACCGTTCTGGTAGTCGCCGCGGTTTGCGTCGATGCTTCCGAGCATTCCGTTGTCAACAGCTACAGCCAACTCATGGTCGAATGTATGACCGGCAAGCGTAGCATGGTTAACCTCGATATTAACCTTGAAGTCCTTTTCCAAACCGTGTGCACGGAGGAAACCGATAACTGTCTCTGTGTCAACATCATACTGATGCTTTGTAGGCTCCATGGGCTTCGGCTCAATCAGGAATGTACCTGTGAAGCCTTTTGAACGAGCATAATCGCGAGCGGCCTTCAACATTGTAGCAAGATGCTCCTTCTCACGCTGCATCTGAGTGTTAAGAAGGCTCATGTATCCTTCGCGTCCGCCCCAGAACACATAGTTTGTTCCGCCGAGCTTGATTGTAGCGTCGATAGCCGTCTTTATCTGAACGGCAGCGCGTGCAACAACATCAAAATCAGGATTTGTAGCGGCACCGTTCATGTAACGCTTGTTACCGAATACGTTGGCTGTACCCCAAAGGTTCTTGATGTTGGTGCCCTTCATCTTCTCAAGAGCATAGTCAGTGATGGCATTCATGCGAGCCTCATACTCTTCGATTGTGTCGCCTTCGTCTACAAGGTCAATGTCATGGAAGCAGAAATATTCGATTCCAAGCTTTTCCATGATTTCGAAGCCAGCGTCCATCTTGTCCTTAGCACGCTCAACGGCGTCAGCCTTCTCGTCCCAAGGATAAACGCGTGTGCCACCACCGAACTGGTCGCTGCTTGCCGGGCCGAGCGTATGCCACCATGCCATAGCGAACTTCAACCAGTCCTTCATTTTCTTACCCATTATAACTTTCTCTGCATCATAATAATGATAAGCTAACGGGTTGGTGCTGTCTGCACCCTCAAACTTGATTTTTCCAATCTGCGGAAAATACTCTTTTGCCATAATAAATGCAATTTACAGGTTATTAATAATATGTTAAAGTAAAAGGTCCAAAACACTATATATCAAGCACCTACAATCCTTTGCAGTTTCTCTTTCCACCTTGTATACGCTTCAAGATACTCTGCACGGTGCTTCTCGTCCGGTTCTATGACAGAAAGTTTTTTCAACGACGCAAACGCCTCGTTATTATCCTTATATATACCGCAACCCATACCAGCGCCCTTTGCCGCTCCTACGCTGCCGTCTGTCTCATACAACTCAATCGTAGCACCACTGACTCCAGCCAAAGTATCCCTGAATATGTCACTCAAGAACATGTTGGCCTTTCCAGCATGTATCTTACGTATGTCCATCCCCATCTGCTGCATTACCTCCATGCCATAACAGAAACTGAACACTATGCCTTCCTGTGCAGCACGCATGATATGAGCTTTACTGTGCTTATTGAAGTTTACGCCATGTATCGAGCAGCCGATTTCTCTGTTCTCAAGCACGCGTTCAGCACCGTTACCAAACGGAATGATTGTCACACCCTCGCTACCAATTGGTACAGAAGCCATCATATCATTCATATCAGAATAAGAAATGCCTTCAGGAGCAACATTTCTGCGCACCCAAGCGTTCAATATTCCCGTACCGTTGATGCACAGAAGTACACCGAGCCTGTCCATATCTTTAGTATAATTCACATGGGCAAATGTATTGACACGGCTACGCTTATCATAATTCACTTCACCTAAAACACCATAAACCACTCCAGACGTACCTGCCGTTGAAGCTATTTCACCAGGATTAAACACGTTTAAGCTCAATGCATTATTTGGTTGGTCGCCTGCACGATAACTGATAGGAGTACCCTCCTTCAAGCCCAACTCGGCAGCAGCAGCCGCACTCACTTCGCCCTGTATGCTGAATGTAGGGACAATGTCGGCAATCATGCTTTTGTCAAAGCCGAAATAATCCAGCAAGAAACCAGCCGCATCCTTATTCTTGAAGTCCCAGAACATTCCTTCGCTAAGTCCGCTGATTGTCGTATTTATAGTTCCGCTCAGCTTCATTGCGATGTAGTCACCAGGAAGCATAATCTTGTATATCTTGTCGAAAACGTCAGGCTCATTGTCCTTTACCCATGCCAACTTTGCAGCTGTAAAGTTACCAGGAGAATTAAGCAAATGTGACAAGCACTTCTCTGCGCCAAGCTCACCAAATGCCTTCTCACCATACGGAACAGCCCTTGAATCACACCATATTATTGACGGGCGCAACACCTGCTTGTCCTTGTCTACACAGACCAAGCCGTGCATTTGGTAAGAAATGCCTATTGCTTTAATGTCTTCGCCGCTAACCCCGGCATCGCTCATAACTTTTTTCAAACTTAGTTTGGCATTGTCCCACCACATCTGTGGGTCTTGCTCTGCCCAACCTGCCTTTATTGCGACTATCGGAGCTTCCTTTTCCGGATAAAAAGCTGAAGCTGCGCAGACACCAGTATCAGCGTCCACCAATGATGCTTTTACAGAAGAACTGCCAACATCAAAACCTAACAAATATCTTCCTGACATATCTAATTGTTTTTATTCATAGTACGGATGACAAGGATATTCCCTACCACTTCCGCGGTTTATTAATTTATAATATTGTCAAAACAGAGACAACGACTTGTCTTCACAAGACAAATTCACATCTGCTGTTTCATTTTCCTCGTCCTTAAAATCAAACTGTAGCTGACGAGAAGCATTAGACAGGTTTAGGCGATACACGCCACGAACATCCGTCCGTTCAATAAAAGAGTCTACCGACTTGCTGTTCCTGGCCAAGAACCCAGATACATAACGATGCACATCACCTAAGGAAACATTGTCAAACAGGCTGTTCCTGCTATTAAACACATGACGCGCTATCTTCCTGATGCTTAATCCCTTTGAACCAGCTTCTTTAAGAACATAAAGGATTTCGCTGTCGTAATTCATAGAATTAGAAGAAAGAAGGACCGGTAAACATGAAATGCCGACCCTTCTTTGATATCATTTCAACAGATTAAGCCAATGTAATCTTGTTCTCTTCTGCCTTGATTTTGCCTTCTTTGAAAAGCCAACCCATACCGAGCAGCGTCTCCTCTTCAGTTATTTTTGCAGCCTTGGCAATCTCGGCAACACTAAGTGCCTTCTCCGCAGTTGCAAGAGCCTGGTATACGTCACCAGCCTTGAAGCCGACAGATTCTGCGTTGATGTCAAAAACAACCT
Source organism: uncultured Prevotella sp. (assembly GCA_937922435.1). Classification (GTDB taxonomy): domain Bacteria; phylum Bacteroidota; class Bacteroidia; order Bacteroidales; family Bacteroidaceae; genus Prevotella. The sequence continues at coordinate 146,126 of CAKZVT010000040.1, forward strand.
TCTTGGCAGCACTTCTCTTAGGTGCCGCTTTCTTCTCACCTGTAGCCTTTGTAGCTGCAGTCTTCCTTACGGTCTCTTTCTTTTCTGTCATAATCCAATTAAATCACATTTAAGTCTCCACTTTGTGGATGACAAAATTTAGTCTTTTGTCGATGCAAATATAATGTATTTCTTCAAAAGAATGACAAGTTTTTCAAAATAAAATCACGTCCAGAAGACTATTTCTTGACAAAAATCACTTTTCTTGACTTAAATCAATCTTGATTTGCAATTCGTCAAGTTGTTTCGGGTCAAGCGGCGCCGGTGCTTCGAGCATCACATCGCGCCCACTGTTGTTCTTAGGGAACGCTATGCAGTCGCGGATGCTGTCAAGACCTGCCATAATTGACACAAAGCGGTCAAGCCCGAACGCCAAGCCGGCATGAGGAGGCGCACCATACTTGAAGGCATTGATTAAGAAGCCAAACTGCGCCATAGCACGCTCCGGCGTAAAGCCCAATATCTTGAACATCTTTTCCTGAAGTCTGCCGTCGTGTATACGCAAGCTGCCACCGCCGACTTCTATTCCGTTGCAAACAAAGTCGTAAGCCTTGGCGCGTACGCGCTCAGGATGTTCCTCAAGCAGAGGTATGTCGTCAGGGTTGGGCATAGTGAAAGGATGGTGGGTTGACATCAGACGCTGCTCCTCGTCGCTCCACTCGAACAACGGGAAATCGACAATCCAAAGGCATTCGAACTTGTCCTTGTCCCTAAGTCCGAGCCTGTCGCCCATCTCAAGACGTAGCGTACAAAGCTGTGTCCGTGTCTTGTTTGCCCTGTCACCGCTCAAAATCAGCAACAAGTCGCCGTCGTTCGCTCCTGCCGCAACTTTAAGCTTCTGCATGACTTCTGGCGAATAAAACTTGTCTATGCTGCTTTTTATAGTTCCGTCCTCGTTGAACTTGACCCACACAAGCCCCTTCGCACCGACCTGCGGACGCTTTACGAAATCCGTCAGCTGGTCAAGCTGCTTCCTTGTATAGTTAGCACAACCTGACACGCATATTCCTCCGATGTACTCGGCATCGTTGAACACACCAAACGTACCCGTGCCCTTCAACACATCCATCAGTTCGATGAACTCCATGCCGAAACGCAAATCAGGCTTGTCGCTGCCGAAACGGCGCATAGCCTCAGCCCATGTCATCTGCTGGAGTTTGGCCGGGAGCTCAACGCCACGCACCTCCTTGAACAAGTGGCGGCACATATCCTCGAACAGGTCGATAACATCGTCCTGGTCCACAAACGACATTTCGCAGTCTATCTGGGTAAACTCCGGCTGACGGTCGGCACGCAAATCCTCGTCACGGAAACACTTTGCTATCTGGAAATAACGGTCAAAGCCGCTCACCATCAACAACTGCTTCAGCGTCTGCGGGCTCTGCGGCAGAGCGTAGAACTGCCCTGGGTTCATGCGTGACGGCACAACGAAGTCACGAGCACCCTCCGGCGTGCTACCTATTAATATAGGTGTCTCCACCTCGATAAAGTCTTTTGAATCCAAGAAATTACGTATGAGGATTGTCATGCGGTGACGCAATTCCAAGTTCTTACGCACTGACGGACGGCGCAAGTCCAGATAACGGTACTTCATGCGGATGTCGTCGCCGCCATCGGTATTGTCCTCTATCGTGAACGGAGGCGTTGCGCTCTCGCTCAAAACGTTGAGTTTCGACACAATAATCTCTATGTCGCCAGTGGGCAGGTTGTCGTTCTTGCTCTGACGCTCGCACACCTTGCCTTCCACTTGTATGCAATACTCACGCCCCAGCTTGTTTGCCTCGGCACACAAATCGGTATCTTCATTCTCATTGAAAACCAACTGCGTAATACCGTAACGGTCACGAAGGTCGACAAATGTCATGCCACCCATCTTACGGCTACGCTGCACCCATCCGGCAAGCGTCACTTGCTTGCCTGCATCAGAAAGGCGCAGCTCACCACATGTATTAGTCCTATACATAAACTAAAATTGCTAAAATTTAAGTGCAAAATTACAAAAAATGCGTGAACGGACAAAAATTAATGGTTAATTTCATATTATGAAAATTGCACAAAAAGGCTTAAAGACGAGGCGTGAACGCCGCTCTCATTTCCTTTTACGCAAGCGTGCAGCCAACAAGGACATAATACCGCCCAACACAGCGCCGCCCAATAGCCCGTAGGCAATGCCCATCTTGATATTACCAACCTTGTATCCGACAGCTACGCCAAGTACCAGACCTATCACCATGCCCTGCTCTACGACAAACAGAGCCATCAGTTTTCGTCTATCCATAAAATCCCAAACGCTTTATTCTAAATTATGAATACCATATAAAAATCGCCCACAAAATCGTTGATTTGTGGGCGATTGTCACTCATAGGCAATTTATTGTAAATGAAGCCTTGCGGTGCGTACGGGACTCGAACCCGTGACCTCCTGCGTGACAGGCAGGCATTCTAACCAGGCTGAACTAACGCACCTTTCGGACATTTCCTTATTTGCGGTTGCAAAGGTATGAATATTTTTTATAACGGCCAAAGATTGCCAAGACTTTTTATAAAAAAAGTTGCAAGAGCAGCGCATCATGATATTTTTTCCCGTCAAAAAGCCAGTCTTTCAACTCCGCTGACAGTTGAAAGCCGCACCGCTCAAACAGTTTTAACGACTGCATGTTGTCTTTGTCTACATAGGCATATATCTGATGGAGGTGCAGTATGCCGATAGAATAGTCCTTTATTTTGCTTATTGCCGCTTGGGCAAAACCGCGGTTTCTGTATTTGTTTTCTATTACAATGCCGACTTCCGCCCTCATGTGCTTCGGGTCAAAGTTTATAAGGTCCACTATTCCTACAACCTCGCCATGGTCATTCTCTATCATCAGCCTGACCTGCCGGTCTGTATAAATGTCGTTTTTCGAGTTGGCAATGTAGTCGTAAAGCGTGTATCGTGAATACGGAACGCTCGTCACACCGACATTCCACAGACTCATATCGTTTTCTATTGCATACAAGGCATCGAGGTCTTCTGGCTCGATGGCGCGCAGACTTACAAATGGGAGCAATTCTGTCATCAGTAGATTATTTCCTTGTCAGTTATGATTATGCCGCGTTCGGGAAGAAATGTGCCGATGTAAACATTCTCGTGGGGATTGCGCGAGAAGATATCGAGTATGGTGCTGTATCTGTATGAAGTGGTGTCATACACAATGTAAACGGGGCTTGACTTGTCGCTTTGCAGTGAATATGCTATGTGTCCTTCACCGTTCGACTTCTCGTCGCACTCCACATAATCAGCCGAAAGGCCGTTGTATTCGGCTATCCGCTTACATGCTGCGAGCGACTTTGCCGAACCTATGAACAAGTATCTCGGCGTAGACTTACGCCTTGCGCCGCCAAACCCGAGCATCTTGTTGATGCTTTTGTACGACATTCTCGCCAATGCGAAGGAAGCTTTAAGGTAGATTGCCATATTTATAGGTATAGACAACCAAAAGCCCAAATGCCCATAATGCTTCCTGAAGAATATCAGCATGGCGTTATAGAACACGTGGACGTACCTGAACGACGACTTCTGCGTGCTTTCGCCCTTATAGTGGAGTATAGCAGAAGGCAGATACCAGTTTTCGTATCCGCTTTTCAGCAAGCGGTATGACAGGTCTATGTCTTCTCCATACATGAAAAAGTCCTCGTCAAGCAGCCCCACCTCCTGTATCGCGTTTCTCCTTACCATGAAAAATGCGCCGCTGATTACCTCTATGCGCCCTGGCTCGTCCCACGGCATGCCACACATGTAATATTTTCCGAAGCGGCTGTTCGTAGGATATTTTGCACACAAACCGCACATTTTGTAGAACGCAGTCATGGGTGAAGGAAGCCCACGGCGACTTTCAAGGGCCTTTTCCCCGTTAGCCTTGAGCATCCTTACGCCTACAGCTCCTGCACGCGGATGCGCGTCCATGAAACTGACACACTCTTTCAGTGTTGACTCGCCTACAAACGTGTCGGGGTTCAGCATCAGTATATATTCACCCTTTGCGCGCTTTATCGCCATATTGTTGGCTTTTGCAAAGCCATTGTTATGCTTGCTTGCTATCAGCTTTATGCCACAACCGCATTTCTTAAGGCAATCCACGGTGCCGTCTTTTGAATGGTTGTCAACAACGAATATCTCCGCATCAATGCCGTCCAAAGCCCGTTGAAGGCTGTCCAAACACTGCAACAGGTAATGCTTTACGTTGTAACTTACAATGACGACAGACAACCTCATTGTTCCCCTCCCGTTTCAGACGCGCACCTGCTTGCGCTCGGATATACGAACACAAGGCATGCAAGACATATTATGGCCATGTAGCCGAAGGCCACGTTCAGCCCGAATAAATAATATAATAAGGTATTAGCCACCATAGGGACACAGAGCATAGCCATCCTTATGCTGCCCCATCTTACAAGTGCGCGGCCTTTGTAGGCGGTTAGCATGGCACCGACCTTCTTGAACTTGAACAGCCTCAATGCCAACGGCAGCATACATATTGTCAGGACTTCCATTGCCGACACGGTTATGAATTCCCCGTTTACGCAGTCTGAAAAGCTGCCCGGCAACAGGATTTCGTTTTCATACAGCAACACTATTGCCAACGCGACTATGACGCCTGTGTACATTTCGGCGGCAAGCAGCCGTCTGGCCTTATCTATTGTGGCGAATTTCTCCATCGTATTTTGTAATATAATATATGTATATGTCTGTGCATTTCGCTAAGCCTACGGCTTGCCGTCGAACGGCACACGGTTCAAAATCGAACGCCCGAGGGTCACCTCGTCGGTGTATTCCAGTTCCTCGCCTACCGACACGCCCCTTGCTATAACGCTTAGCTTCACGTCCAACTTGGACAGTTTCCGGTAGATGTAGAAGTTCGTAGTGTCGCCTTCCATGTCGGGGCTTAACGCAAGGATTACCTCATTTACACCTCCTGCCGAGACCCTGTCTACCAGCGAGTCGATTTCTATGTCGCCAGGCCCTATGCCGTCCATCGGCGAGATTACGCCGCCGAGCACATGGTACAGGCCGTTGTACTGCTGCGTGTTCTCGATTGCCATTACGTCCTGCACGTTCTCCACCACACACACGGTAGAGGCGTCGCGATGGCGGTTCGAGCAGATGGGGCACACGTCGGCGTCGCTTATGTTGTGGCATACGCGGCAGTATTTGATTTCATTGCGCATGTCGCCGATTGTCTTCACAAAGCGTTCCACTTTGTCCCTGTCTTGCCTAAGCAGGAACAGCGCCAGCCGCAAAGCCGTCTTCTGCCCCACCCCGGGCAATCCTGCCAGTTCGGAAACAGCCTTTGCAAATAGTTGCGACGGGTATTGTTGAAACATTGTAATTATGATTTTCGCGACAAAGTTACTTCAATATGCCGTAAAATCCAAGACAAATCATCATTTTGTTGACTCGCCGTTGTGATATTGGTCCCCATACTTGCCAACCTTGCCGCATACACTTTTGTACGGCATTTCAGCTCTGCAACGTAACTACCTGAAACGCAACGCATTACAAAAGACGGCCTTTCGTCAGCTAAAAAGCCGCCTTTTAGCGTGCAAAAGACGGTCTTTTACATTGCAGTTTACGGCCTTCCATATACTTGAGGGCAAAAACAATCTTGTTTTCATTTCGCCCAACCGAAATTTTGCATTATCTTTGCAATCTGTAAAAGGGAACTGACAAGCTTCATATCGGCTTGTATCATTAACAAAAGGCATGACATATTCCGTTTTTGCTACGCCACCAACGGCATTCAAATATGTATGCCATGCCTGAAATAATTATCTATATGGAAATAAAGAAGTCGGAATTTGTAATAAGCAACGCTACTTGGACGATGTGTCCTAAGGACAGCAAGCCAGAATATGCGTTTATCGGAAGGAGCAACGTAGGCAAGTCAAGCCTGATAAACATGCTGTGCAACCATAAAAACCTGGCCAAGACATCGTCAACCCCAGGCAAGACATTGCTGATAAACCATTTCATAATAAACAACGAATGGTATCTGGTTGACCTCCCCGGCTACGGCTTCGCCAAACGCTCCAAGTCGGTACAGAAGAAGCTGGAACAGATGATAACGTCTTACATCCTTCAGCGTGAGCAGCTTGTAAACGTCTTTGTACTTATAGACATACGCCACGGCTTCATGCAGATTGACAACGAATTCATAAACTGGCTTGGACGCAGCGGAGTGCCGTTCTCCATAGTATTCACAAAAGCGGACAAACTCGGGCCGGTAAAGGCGAAACAGTCAGTAGAAACATACATGGCCACACTCACCGAGACATGGGAAGAACTGCCACCTTATTTTATTACGAGCAGCGAGAAAAAGACAGGTCGTGACGAAGTGCTCGACTACATAGACAAAATCAACAAAACATTGAAGGACAACGCATAAAAGCCTGATGCCAAGCATTATACCATATCTTGACGTTCAGCATCTTACAAAATCGTACGGTGCGAATGTACTCTTCAAAGACATTTCCTTCGGAATATCCGAAGGACAAAAAGTCGGACTTGTGGCTCGTAACGGCACTGGCAAATCGACCTTGCTGTCAATCATTGCCGGTGTCGAGGGATATGACACCGGCAACATAACATTCCGCCGCGACCTGCGCGTAGGGTATTTAGAGCAGTCGCCCAAGTTCGCCCCAGCCGACACCGTGCTCGACGCTTGCTTCAACCATGCAGGCAATGAAGACAAGATACTCAAGGCCAAGCAAATCTTGACGCAGTTGAAGATTGGCGACCTGTCACAGCGTATAGGCACGCTAAGCGGAGGACAGATGCGCCGTGTAGCTTTGGCGAATGTATTGCTTACCGAGCCCGACATGCTGATACTCGACGAACCGACCAACCATCTTGACCTCGAAATAATAGAATGGCTCGAAGGCTACTTGTCGAGAAGCGACAAGACATTGTTCATGGTGACTCATGACAGGTTTTTCCTTGACAAGGTTTGCTCCATGATACTGGAGCTTGACAACAAGACCATATACACATACCGCGGCAATTACAGCTATTATCTGGAAAAGCGGCAGGAGCGCATTGACAACACAAGGGCGGAAATTGCCCGCGCCAACAACCTGTACAGAAAAGAGCTTGACTGGATGAGGCGTATGCCGCAGGCACGCGGGCATAAGGCGCGTTACCGCGAGGATGCCTTTTACGAATTGAAGAAAATAGCGAAGCAACGCATCGAGGAAAGGCAAGTACGCCTGAAATCGAAAAACATATACATTGGCAGCAAAATCTTTGAATGCCAGTATATATCAAAGAGTTGGGGAGAGGACAATGTCATCCTGAAAGACTTTTACTACAACTTTGCCCGGTACGAGAAGATGGGCATTGTGGGCAACAACGGCACAGGCAAGTCAACGTTTATCAAGTTGCTGCTTGGCCTGGAGAAGCCGGACAGCGGCCGATTCGACATTGGCACAACGGTCAAGTTCGGCTATTTCTCGCAGGAAGGTATACAGTTTGACCAGCAAAAGAAGGTGATTGATGTCGTAACTGAAATAGCCGACTACATCGATGTCGGCGGAGGGAAGCACCTTTCAGCATCACAATTCCTGCAATATTTCCTGTTCACGCCAGAGCAACAGCACAACTATGTGTACAAATTAAGCGGCGGCGAGAAGCGCAAACTGTATTTGTGCACAGTATTGATGAGAAATCCCAACTTCCTCGTACTTGACGAACCGACAAACGATTTGGATATACAGACATTGCAAATCCTTGAAGAATACTTGGCCGACTTCCCCGGATGTGTCATTGTCGTAAGCCATGACCGCTACTTCATGGACAAGGTGGTCGACCACTTGCTTGTATTCCACGGCAATGGCGACGTGCAGGATTTTCCTGGAAATTACACGCAGTACCGCAAATGGCATTCGCTTAAAAGCAAAGAAGACACGCCTGAAGGCAAGCAGAAGCCTACCGTTACAAAGGAAAAACGCAGTACCGAACGCCGCAGGTTGTCGTACAAGGAAAAGGTTGAATATGCCCGTTTGGAGAAAGAAATCGCCGAACTCGAAGCTGAACGCAAGTCAATTGAAGAGCAACTATGTAGCGGAACACTATCTGTAACAGAACTTACGGAAAAAAGCAAAAGGCTTCCTTTGTTGAAAGACGAGCTTGACGAAAAAGAATTAAGATGGCTTGAATTGGCAGAATTAGCCGGAGAATAGCCCCAAGGACGGACACACCTATATATTCCAAGCAAACATCCTTGACATTACCCACTAAAAAATCCAAGCCACAACCTGCGCCGCACACTTAAAAAGAGTTAAATATCGAAAGATGACTGGGGTTCAGGTTCTTTATCTTCAATATAAATTATTACTTTTGCACATCAATTAGAAAATCGACCTTTTGTTTCCAATCGTGAAACAAATTCAATCATTAAAATTTCCATAGATACATTGAATATGTATAGCAAAGACGAATTGTTATCTAAAAATGCCGCCGAACTTGAAGGTATTGCCGAACAGTTGGGCGCTAAAATAAAATCTGGCGACAGCCAAGAGGACATCGTTTACTCCATTCTCGATAAACAAGCCGAGGTTGAAGGTATCAAAAATCCACTTGGAACAAAACGCCGCAGAGTCCGCATTGTGAAAAAAGACACCGACCGCGTATATTCTGTAAACGGAAAAGAAGGAGAAAATTTTGACCTGAAGAAAAATAAAGTTGCGAATGAAAGCCCTTCGCTTTTTAACGATGTGCCTGTAGAAGCACCGGCAAAGCCTAAGACGACAAGGGGGAAAGGCAAAACAAAAGCCGCCTCTGCGGCTGCAACAGACATGCAAACCACGGCAGATACAAGCATGGAAGAAATGCAAGAACAAGCCATTCCTGAAGAAATATTGTCTGAAAATACATCTGCGCCATTACCTGAAGATGATAAAGCGGACAACAGCATTGCAACCTCCGTTCCTCCGTTCATGCAAGAAGAACAAGAAGCTGGTACTGAAGAACTGAATGTTATTCCGGAAGAAGAATATTCTCCCAACGAAGATGACAATGATGCTGAAGTACAGTCGGACTTGATAGCACAGCTCCAAGCCAAAGTTAATGCCCATAACGAACTGGCCGACGAAAAGCGTGAGGCTGTAGTTTCAGGCATATGGGAAGGCGACCCGGGCGATGGGACTGATTTCATCACAGTGGTTGACCTGCCGATTGAAGACCAAATGGCCATTCCAAACTATGACATGTTCGACAACCCGACCGTTCCAATGGACATGAATGCCGTTACGTATGCACCACGAATGGAACAGGCTACGATGCAGGCATTCGATTTTGAAGACATCATAACAGCGAACGGAGTACTTGAAATAATGCCCGACGGATATGGTTTCCTGCGTTCAAGCGATTATAACTACCTTTCTTCACCTGACGACATTTATGTATCTACCACACAAATAAAGCGTTACGGCCTGAAGACAGGAGATGTAATAGAATGCCATGTACGTCCTCCACATGACGGGGAAAAATATTTCCCGCTGACTACTATTGACAAGATTAACGGACGTGACCCCGTAGAAGTACGTGACAGAATTCCATTTGACCATCTCACACCGCTTTTCCCGGACGAGAAGTTTACGTTGTGTGGCGACCCGGCAACCACAAACCTCAGCACAAGAATTGTCGACTTGTTCTCACCTATAGGCAAAGGACAGCGCGCACTGATTGTCGCCCAGCCCAAGACAGGTAAGACAATATTGATGAAAGACATTGCCAACGCCATAGCTGCAAATCACCCCGAGGCTTACCTCATGATGCTGCTGATAGACGAACGCCCTGAAGAGGTGACTGACATGGCACGCACGGTAAACGCCGAGGTGATAGCTTCGACCTTTGACGAACCAGCCGAGCGGCATGTGAAAATAGCTGGAATTGTGCTTGAGAAGGCAAAACGTATGGTCGAGTGCGGCCATGATGTTGTGATATTCCTTGACTCCATAACCCGTCTTGCACGTGCATACAACACGGTTGCGCCGGCCAGCGGCAAGGTGCTTACCGGTGGTGTGGACGCAAACGCGTTGCAGAAACCAAAACGTTTCTTCGGTGCGGCCAGGAACATTGAGGGCGGAGGTTCGTTGACGATTGTGGCGACGGCTCTTATCGATACGGGCAGCAAGATGGACGAAGTGATATTCGAGGAGTTCAAGGGAACGGGCAACATGGAACTGCAACTTGACCGCAACTTGAGTAACAAGAGGATATTCCCGGCGGTTAACCTTGTCGCTTCAAGCACCCGTCGTGACGATTTGCTGCAAGACAAGCTTACGCTCGACCGCATGTGGGTGCTGCGTAAGTTCATTGCCGACATGAATCCTATCGAGGCGATGAACACAATCCATGACCGAATCATGCACACACATGACAATGACGAGTTTTTGGCAACGATGAATTCATAAGCCGATTATACGCTCTTCGGAGTGCGCCTAATGGTGGTATATAATTGTTTTATACTTCATTAGATGCCGATATATGACTGTTAATCAATTAGTTATATGGTGAAAGACGGTTCGTCCCGTCTTTCACCATTTTTCATTAAACGGTAAGAGTTAGCCTTTTGCCATGTAAAATACGGCCTTTTGTAGCGTGATATGCGGCCTTTTGCAGTCTAATAAGCCACATATTGCAAAGCCTTGAGTATCGAGTGCCGTATCGGTTGGTTGCGTTTGGAGTAAAAGGCCGTTGTCAACAGGGCTTTTTTAGTCTATTGCTTAATTTTTTGTCTTTTGCTTTTACGGAATGAAAAATATCCGATAACTTTGCGTAAATGCGTTTTGTGAGCAGGCTACCGTCATATTTCGCGTGATTATTCGTCGGTAATCTGCAAACTTTTAGTGTGTAAGACATGTCTGAATATTGAAAGAAGATGAGAAGAGTATTTGTTATTATGCTGTTGATTGCAACGGCTCTGAAACTTGAGGCGCAGAATTTTACAATCAAGGGCATTTTACCGATGTCAGTAACGATACGCTGCTGATAAGTTATACCATGCGTGAGCCCGACGAGAAGGATATAGACGTTAAGGTGCCCGTCGATGCGGAAGGATGTTTCAAATACAGTTGCGACATAGGGTATGCTTATGATGCGAGTCTTACGGTGCAGTCGAACGGCAATAAGTCGTTCCTGTTCTTTGTGCCGGATGAAAGCATTGAGATAGAAGGCCCGTCGGTTTCAGACAATTACTGGACAATTGGCGGCAGCGAGTTTTATCAAAGGTGGGACAGCATGAGGCAGTCGATGCTGCCGATTTTAAGAGAGTTTGATGCGGCGGCAGCCAAGTATGAAAAGGGCGTGGCCGATGGGCTTGACAAAGAGATGCTGGCAGATGAAAGGAAAGCGGCCAATAGAGATATAAATAAAGGACTGTGGAAGATGGGGCACCAATATATAATGAGCCATCTTGACGACGAAGTTTCTGCCACAATCTTGTTGCGCCAAGATTACAGGGACGTATTGCTGGCAATCAGGATGCTGTCTCCCGAAGTCAGGAACGGCCGCTTCAAAGACTATATTGATACGTTTGACGATTTGTTCTCACGGTTGGATAAAGAACAAAAGGCGGAAAAATCCGCAGTTTTGGAACTGAAAGAAGGACGGCGAGCACCTGATTTTACGTTGAAAGATACAGCCGGAAACGAGTTTACTCTAAGCTCCATCTTCGGCAAAGGCAAGTATGTGGTTGTTGATTTCTGGGGTTCGTGGTGCTCGTGGTGTATCAATGGATTTCCAAAAATGCAGGAATATTACGATAAGTATAGAAACAAACTGGATATAGTCGGCGTTGCCTGCTATGACAAGGAAGACAAATGGAAGGAGGCAGTAAGCAAGAACGGCATACCGTGGATTAACGTATTCTCGTCCGACGGCATTACGGAGGTGCGTTTCGGAGTGACAGCTTATCCGTATAAGGTCGTCATTTCACCTGACGGCAAGGTAGAAAAATGTTTTAGAGGAGAGACGGACGATTTTTACAAAATACTTGATGACAAGTTGAAATGATACTAGAGTTCTTTTGTTTGTCTTTTTATTCAATTTTCATATTGATTTAACTTTTGCTTGGAAAATTTGGGTATGAAGATTATTTTGCGTAACTTTGCACCCGATTTTATAGGTTCCGTAGCTCAGTTGGATTAGAGCAACGCCCTTCTAAGGCGTGGGTCTAGGGTTCGAATCCCTACGGAATCACTGAAAGGGACGCTGCGAGATGTCCCTTTCTTGTTGATTGTCAATGAGTTATACTGTACATCAATTATACGCAAACATATTAAAGTAGAAAAAGAGGATTTCTATAATTCTAAATATTTCTTACTATTTTGACGGATTAAAGCGTTTTTATATTATAACCAACAGCATGACAATAGATAAAGAATTGCCACTTCAAATTGTGATGCCAACCGTGCCTGCACAGACTGCGAACAACGGCCTTTCACAACGCGAAAGGTCGCCTATGGCAATCTGAAAGACCGTCTTTTGCAAAGCCAAACGCCGCATTTAGCCATTGGGAAAACGGCTAACAAACCTGCAAAATGCCGGATTTGTATCTCAAAACAGGCTTTTGGGCTACCTTAAAACACCGCCGACACTGCACATTTTCACGTACACATTTACAACGTGCTGTATTCCAGCACATTACAAATGCACACTTAGAATGGCGTTATTCATGACCGGCTGACGTAAAATCTGCGACAGCGGCCTTCTCGTGAACATAAAAAATCACAATGTAAGCAAACCTGCAATTTGTCTTACATTGTGATTATAACGAATATAGGAGCCTCTGCCAATCCATTCCAAGCACAAGCTCGACACGCTATTGCTTACTGCCTACATTGCACACGGCTTCATTTGCCGCCCGCCAACATTGCAAAAAGCGCGGCCGTCCAGTCCTCGCCGTTCCTCGGGCACATGGTGTTGAAGCCTAACTTGCGTGCGGTTTCGACGTTGCGCGACCCGTCGTCAACGAACAAGGACTCTTCTGGCAGGATGCGCTCATTCTCGATAATGGCCTGGAAAAACCTTGCGTCAGGCTTCATCACGCCAAGGCGGTAGCTAAGGTAAAGCGCATCGAAATAATTTTCAAGCGAGCCTTCACCGCCGTCAAAATCCTTTGTCAATGCCCAGCTCATCATAAACGGATTGGTGTTTGACAGGAGAATGAGGCGATAACCTTCGCCACGCAGCCGCTTTAACGCGTCAAGATTGCGCCGAGGAACTTCCTTACGGTAGCCAAGCCAACCGTATCTGCAATCGTCAAACGACAACTCACGGCCGACAATGCGGCTCAACTCCGCGCGAAACTCATCCGCAGTAATCTTCCCCTCTTCCACATCTCCGAATATGCCTGTCTGCGTATAAGGGTCAAGCCTGCGCTCTATATCGGCTACGCCCAGCTCCTTAAAGCGGCGCAACGCTTCGTTTTGGTCGATTGTCATGATGACACCGCCAAGGTCGAATATCAAGTTTTTTATCATTGCTTATGGTTTTAAGGCCATACGGTTACAGGGGTTTACGGTCATAAGTACATACAACAAAGCATATATACTTACTCCTTTACTTCTTACTCCTTCCCTCCTACTCCTTAATAATGCTTTATGGCACGGTCCATTTCCCGGCGGTCTTCCTTCTCCTTCAGCGTCTGACGCTTGTCGTATTCTTTCTTTCCTTTGGCAAGGGCGATGTCTACTTTGGCGCGTCCCTTGCTGTCTATGAACACAAGCGTCGGCACGATGGTGAAGCCTACCTGCTTCGTGGCCTCCTGAAGCTTGTGGATTTCGCGCTTGGTAAGCAGCAGCTTGCGGTCGCGCTTGGCCTCGTGGTTGTTGTAAGAACCGAAAAAATACGGCGATATGTTCATGCCTTTCACCCAGATTTCGCCGTTGTGTATATAGCAATAGCTGTCTACCAGCGAGGCTTTGCCCATGCGGATAGACTTTATCTCTGTGCCAGTAAGCACGATGCCAGCCGTATAAGTCTCGACAAAGAAATACTCGAAAGAGGCTTTCTTGTTGCGTATGCTTACAGGACTTTTCTTTCTTATCTGTTCTTCTTCCTTGTTCATTTTCATAGAAAGTTAGAGAGTTTGAAGAGTGGAAGTCATCAGCTATGCTTATAAGCAATAAGCAACTTTGGGATTTTCGCCCTTCACTCTTCACCCTTCACTTAAATTATTTCCGCAAAACGGTCGATGTGCTCGTCTATGTAATGCGCAATTTCGCTTACCCAGCGCTCCTCGTTCTCTACAAATTCGTCGTCAAGGTCGTCAAACTTCGGGTATTTCTCAAACAGAGCCATAAACTCCTCGTCGGTGCATTCCTGCTCTATTTCCCTCCCATATTTTCTGAAAAGGCGACCTGCCTTGTTTACAAGCGAAGCCAAGTCTTCAAGCCCCCATGTCTTTACGGCCTTCGCAAACGGATTGAAAAAGACAAAAGGCCCATAACCGTTGTATATCAACTGCACAAAGCCGCCGTCCATAACTTCATCATGCAAAATCTTGAATACGACCAATGTCATCTGGTCTGAATTCACATCCCGCATCGTTTCAGCCGTTACCTCACCGCCTGAATAATCCATTATGGCATCATAGAAAACATTTACGAATTCATCCATACCGGCTTGGGCGGCTAACTGCACATCTACCTCGTTTATCTTTACAACATTCATAGCAAAAATGTCAATTCTTATTTTTTAGAGTATAAGCCTATATACTCATCTAAATTTTAACTAAACCGTCAAGTTGTCCACCGTGGAACTCTCTATAACCCATCGGTCTCTGTCCTTGGAGAGAACCACCGTTCCACCTATCCATTCAGTGAAAGGCAATTCACCATCAAGTCGGTAATAGCATACAACCATGCCTTCTTTGATTTCCAACACGCAAGGACTTATTGTTTCCGTACCTACTATCACCTTATTTACAGCAATCCGTCTATACCCTGCCATGCGTCCATCATTTACCGCCCGTTTTCTTTTCTACCTTTACAGGTTTGCTTTCAGACATCTTCAACGGGACATCAAGCTGTCTTACAGGCATTATTTTTCGTTCTGGCGTAACCATTCCTTTATTATGTACAGGCATAGATGTAACGTTTTCTGCTGGCTTCCGCTTCTGATTTCCTTGCGTACTGTCACGCTGCACAGTTGCAGACTGCTGTGATTGCTGCGGCAAGGCAACATTTTCCACACCGGCACTTCTCATTCTAACCATCCTGATGTTGTCGATAAACATCAGGCGAAGGGCGTTCCGGTCTTCATTGTCATCACGCATCCTTTTCCTATTACCCAAATAAATAAAGCCCCGGATGGCTTTTATTCCTTTACGGTTGACATCAGAGACCGTAACATTATAATTTGAATTGGCAGACATCCTGACAGTGCTGCTCGCCACACTGTCGTTCTTGAACTGAACAGCAAGGAGGGCGACACCTTCCTTCAACCCATCCTTGTAGACAAAATCCGCGTTAAAACTGAATATGATTTTGTCACCAGGATGATAAGTACTGTCTGCCGCCACTTCAAAAGTCATTACATTGTAAGGAGCGCAAGGCATCAACATTGCCGCTGACACACCGCGCCAAAGGTTTGACGTGTCGCGTGCCGAAGTCATGCCGCCATAACGACGGATTTCATTAGCAGAAGCACCTAACGCCATAGCCTCATCTTCAAAACGTTCGGCAAGGTTTTCATAAATTCCATGCATCCTGTCGGCATGGCGCATGTAATATACAAGCGAAGAGTCGAATTCTGCCTGCGTAATGCCGTATTTACGCAACACAGCCTGCCTGTACAGCGTAACATTATAAGAAACATCACCACGCTCATCACCACCATTGGCTATACCGTCTGCAAGATGGAAGTCATACAATATGTCCTCAAACTCGTCAGGCTGTATATATTCGCGAGGCACTTGCGGCTTGCAAGAGAAAGCCAAGGCCAAGAGCAACAAGAATGGCACAAAGCGCAATGTTTTCATTTCTTTGAAAAGGATATTTTTGATAACTCCCTACGACAAAACAACAACATCATAATAACACCCACGCTGACACACGAATCGGCAAAATTGAATACCGGACTGAAGAAAACGAACTCGTTTCCACCACAGAATGGCATCCATTCAGGCCATGTCGATACAATAAGCGGGAAATAGAACATGTCAACAACTTTTCCCATGAGGAATGGAGCATAGCCATGACCAAATGGAACAAAATAAGACACGTAATAAGGTGAAGAAGCATTGAATATCAATCCGTAAAACATGCAGTCAACGAGGTTGCCTATCGCCCCGGCAAAAACAAGCGTAAGGCAGACAATCCACAGCATACGCACCCTCCGTCTCAACTGTCTAAACAGATACCAGCCCAACGCAACAATGGCAACTATACGGAAAATACTAAGAACCAATTTGTTTATCATCGTCATGCCGAACGCCATGCCGTTGTTCTCGATGAAGCTGATGTAAAACCAATCGGTAACCCTTATACTCTCATGCAAGCACATGCCCGTCTTTACCGAAATCTTTATCCACTGGTCAATGACGAGCAATACAAGGGTCAATACAAGCACAATCAAAGCCCGTTTCTTATAAACATCCGATGCAACCATCATTACGGGTACAATAGTTTACGTATAAAAACACTGACGGAAAACCGGACATTACGGTCACCTTGAAACTGGACTGTAATTAATACGCAAAGTCCGGTTTTCCTAAAATACAAAAACGTTAAGTATTACAAATCTTTATCACCAGCCCTACTTTTTCCTGGCATTTTTCGATGCTACGCTCAATGTTGCGTGTGGGACTGCACGGAGACGCTCTTTAGGAATAAGCTCGCCCGTTATACGGTCTACACCGTAGGTCTTATTCTCAATCCTTACGATAGCAGCCTCAAGCCCCTGGATAAACTTCTGCAGACGGCTGGCCTGTTGTATCAGTTCCTCCTTGGTCTGCGTTGCACTGCCTTCCTCAAGCACCTTGTATGTAGGCGACGTATCGTCCACATCATTGCCGTCGGCATTCATCAGCGTCCTCATCATCTGGTTATAATCGCGTCTCGCCAGTTTGAGCTTCTCATTGATGATTCCCCTGAACTCCTCAAGTTCCTCATCGCTGTAACGTGTCTTTTCAGCCATAATATATATGTTTTAAAGTTAATGTTCAACTCATGCAAAAACAATGTCTGCCAAGCACCCACTTCATGCCTTGGTGACATCAATGCGTACATTGAAGCCGTCCAAGTCAACCTCGTGACCGCCGTTTTTCACAATCGTGATACTGTCTGCAAGCACTTGCCCCTTTATGTAATCGGAGAACGAATCAACAGCCGCCTTTACACGGTCGTCAGGCGATATGCTTACGTTTACACGGTCGGTGATTTCCAGGCCGCAGTCTTTGCGGAGGTTTTGTATGCGGTTGATAAGCTCGCGCGCCATGCCTTCATTGCGCAGTTCATCATTGAGCTCAACCTCAAGAGCAACCGTCAGGTTGCCATCATTGGCCACAAGCCATCCGGGAATGTCCTCATTGATTATTTCAACGTCGTCCAATCCGACTGTAACATTCTGTCCTTCAACATCAAACTGTATTTCACCAGTCCTCTCGAAAGCCACTATGTCAGCCTGGCCTAACGCATCCATTTGTGCGGCAATGCCCTTCATCAGTTTGCCGAACTTCTTGCCCATTGTACGGAAATTGCACTTCACTTTCTTCACAAGCACATCCGCACCATCGACAAACTTCAGCTCCTTGACATTTACCTCGTTCTCAATAAGACTCTTTACAGCCTCGATGCGTCTCTTCTGGATGTCGTCAACCGCAGGTATCATTATGCACTGAAGCGGCTGGCGCACCTTGATATTGACCTTACGGCGCAGGGCCAGCACCATAGAAGTGATTTTCTGCGCCATCTTCATACGTGCTTCCAAGTCGCCGTCGATGAGACTGTCGTCTGCTTCAGGGAACTTGTCAAGATGCACAGACACCTTGTTGCCACGGCCTGTTGCCCTTGTAAGGTCCATGTAAAGCTGGTCTGCATAGAACGGAGAGAACGGAGCAAGCAGCCTTGCAACGGTCTCAAGGCACGTGTACAAAGTCTCATAAGCGGAGAGCTTGTCCTTATCCATCTCCTTTCCCCAGAAACGTTTGCGGTTAAGGCGCACGTACCAGTTGCTCAAATCGTCGTTTACAAATGCGTCGATAAGTCGCCCGGCGCGTGTTGGCTCGTAGTCGGCAAGAGCACAGTCAACACCTTTTACAAGCGAATTAAGCTCCGACAATATCCACCTGTCTATCTCCAGACGCTCCGCAACAGGGATTTCCTCCTGTGAATAGTCGAAGCCGTCAACATTGGCATACAGGCTGAAGAACGAATATGTATTATACAACGTGCCGAAGAACTTGCGGCGCACTTCGTCCACACCGTTAGGGTCAAACTTGAGGTTGTCCCACGGCGACGAGTTTGTAAGCATATAGAAACGCACCGCGTCAGCACCGTATTTCTCTATTGTGTCAAACGGGTCAACGGCGTTGCCCAAACGCTTGCTCATCTTATTGCCTTTCGCGTCGAGCACGAGACCGCTCGAAATGACATTCTTGAACGCAACACTGTCAAACACCATAGTAGCGATGGCGTGCAGGGTGAAGAACCATCCGCGCGTCTGGTCTACTCCCTCGTTGATGAAATCGGCGGGGAACGCCGTGCGCTTGTCTACCGCGTCGGCATTCTCAAACGGATAGTGTATTTGCGCGTAAGGCATACTGCCCGAGTCGAACCAGACGTCTATCAAGTCAGTCTCGCGCTTCATGGGCTTGCCTGTCTTACTGCACAATATGATATTGTCAACATACGGGCGGTGGAGATCTATGCGGTCATAATTCTCCTGAGAATAATCACCGGGCACAAAGCCTTTGTCCTTCAACGGGTTTGACGGCATGAAGCCAGCCTCAACGCTCTTTTCTATCTCACCGTAAAGCTGCTCGAGCGAGCCGATGCACGTCTCGTTGCCGTCCTCGTCACGCCATACGGGAAGCGGAGTTCCCCAGAAGCGGCTACGGCTGAGATTCCAGTCGTTAAGGTTTTCGAGCCAGTTGCCAAATCGCCCTGTACCAGTGCTTTCCGGCTTCCAGTTGATTGTCTTGTTCAGCTCTACCATCTTGTCTTTGCATGCGGTAGAGCGGATAAACCAACTGTCAAGGGGATAATATAGGATAGGTTTGTCCGTGCGCCAACAGTGAGGATAGTTGTGTACGTGCTTCTCAATTTTGAACGCCATGCCACGCGCCTTCAAGTCCATGCAGATGGTGATGTCGAGCGTCTCGTCCTTGTCTGTAAGCGTGTCGTCATACGCATTCTTGACGTAGCGGCCGGCATACTTGTTCCAGGCATCTACGTTGACATAATTCTTGACAAACGCCTCGTCAAGGTCGTCAACAACATAATACTTGCCTGTAAGGTCTACCACAGGGCGCTGGTTACCTTTCTTGTCGACCAGCACTATTGGCGGAACGCCCGCTTTCTTAGCCACAAGAGCGTCATCCGCACCGAAATTCGGAGCAATGTGTACTATGCCTGTACCGTCTTCCGTGGTAACATAATCGCCTTGGATTACGCGGAAAGCTCCGTCCTCCATCGGACTAATCAACGGCAGCAGCTGCTCATAGTGCATACCTACGAGGTCTGTCCCCTTGTAATGTCCTACTATATTATAAGGTATAACCTTATCGCCTTTCTTATAAGAAGCCAAGTCCGCGCCCTCACCTTCCTGGTTGAAGTAAGACTTTAACAAAACTTCCGCTAGCACCACAGTTACCGGCTCGCCCGAATACGGGTTATATGTGCGTACAGCTACGTAATCGATGTTAGGGCCAACGCACAGAGCCGAATTGGCCGCAAGTGTCCACGGGGTAGTGGTCCATGCCATAAAGTAAGGCTTACCCCACCCTGTCATCTCAGGCTTCGGGTCTTTCATTAGGAACTGCACCGTGGCTGTAGTGTCCTTAACATCGCGGTAGCATCCTGGCTGGTTAAGCTCATGGCTTGATAGGCCCGTGCCGGCCGCGGGTGAATATGGCTGTATGGTATAGCCCTTGTATAGCAGCCCCTTATCATAAAGCTGCTTCAAGAGCCACCAAAGGGTCTCAATGTACTTGTTGTCATACGTTATGTACGGATGGTCCAAGTCTACCCAATAACCCATCTTCTCCGTAAGGTCGCGCCATTCTGCGGTAAACTTCATCACATTCTCGCGACACTTACGGTTGTAATCCTCTACGGATATGTACTTGTCTGACTCCTTATTGTCTATGTCCGCCTTTGTTATGCCAAGCTCTTTCTCTACTCCAAGTTCTACAGGCAGGCCATGAGTATCCCATCCGGCCTTACGGTGAACCTGGTAACCCTTCATTGTCTTGTAGCGGTTGAACGTGTCCTTTATGGCGCGAGCCAACACATGATGTATGCCGGGATGGCCGTTTGCCGAGGGAGGACCCTCAAAGAATACAAACTGAGGACAGCCCTCACGCTCTGTAACTGACTTGCGAAACACATCATTCTTGCTCCACTCCTCTAACACCGACTTGTTTGTTGATGTCAAGTCGAGCCCTTTATGTTCGGCGAATTTGTTAGACATATATTTTTTCGTTTATATCTATAATATTTGAGGCGCAAAGTTAAGTAAAAAAAACCGTCATACCAAAAACTTTGCTTAAAACTTTGATTACTGCGCCACGACTAAAGGTCAGAGACACTGCAAAACAAGACACACAGTAACAGAATAAAAGGGGAGCAACGGAAAAACCATTGCTCCCCCTTTTATTTCAGAAAATCATCTCGTTACGTATTAAATCCACTTGACATAGCAGAAATCCTGACGATGCGGCAGGTTGTCATTCTTGGGATACATCCTGACTGCAGTACGGTATGTACCAGCTTCCGAAGCCTCAACTACTGCCTCAAATGTATACAAGTTGCCCTCATGACCTATAAGTCTGAATGGGAACACATTGGAGATACGCTCTGCACCATCCTTATCGGTTGTCACCGACACAAATTCGAGACCAACAGCGTCGTTGAGTCCTTGCTCGTCGATTACGTACTTAATCTTGTACTCCACACCTGTTTCCATACCTGTAACCGGCATGGTGGTCTCTTTTGATACTACAGCTATCGCATCCCAACGTTCAGCCACAGTTTCTTTCCACTGGGCTATATCCTTTGCCAATCGGTTGCCATCGGCAGAAAGTTTCTTGAAACGCGCAGCCTGCTTGGTATAGAACTTGCTGTAATAGTCGTCAAGTTGCCGCTTCATCGTGTAATGCGGAGCAATAGTAGCTATAGAATT
The DNA here is from genome assembly GCA_937922435.1 of uncultured Prevotella sp. GTDB lineage: Bacteria > Bacteroidota > Bacteroidia > Bacteroidales > Bacteroidaceae > Prevotella. The sequence continues at coordinate 167,547 of CAKZVT010000040.1, forward strand.
CTTGATTACATTTATCCAACCTTCGCTATAGCCCTTTTCATTCTTGTTATAATATAAAGGTATGATTTCGTTCTCAAGAAGGCCATAGATAGTAGCTGCATCAAGCTGGTCTTGATAACCTTGGTTCTTATATGTACGTTTCTCGGTCAACGCCCAACCTGCGCCCTCGCGATAGCCTTCAAGCCACCATCCATCAAGCACAGACAGGTTGACAACACCGTTCATCTCAGCCTTCTCACCCGACGTACCTGAAGCTTCAAGAGGACGTGTCGGAGTGTTCATCCAAATATCAACACCTGAAACAAGGCGACGTGCGAGCTGCATATCATAATCCTCAAGGAAAATAATCTTACCTAAGAACTCTGGACGCTGACTTATTTCAAAGATTTTCTTGATAAGTCCCTGGCCGGCACCATCTGCCGGATGCGCTTTTCCAGCAAAGAGGAACTGCACAGGATGGTCGGGATTGTTGACGATTTTAGCCAAACGGTCAAGGTCGGTAAATAGCAGGTGCGCACGCTTATATGTTGCAAAACGGCGGCAGAAGCCAATCATAAGTGCATTGGGATTAATCTTCTCCAACAATGATACGACTCGTGCCGGGTCTCCTTGGTTTTTCAACCATGTCTCACGGAACTTGTCGCGTATATAATCGGTAAGTTTCTTCTTCAATGCCATACGTGTGTCCCAAATCACCTCGTCGGGAACATTGTAGATAGCGTGCCATATGCTCTCATTGCTTTGGTCCGCCATAAACGACGCGTCAAAATACTTAGCATACAGCTTACGCCACTCTGTAGCCGCCCACGTGGGGAAATGTACGCCATTGGTAACGTAACCAACATGGTTTTCCTCCGGATAGTAGCCCTTCCATATGCCTGAAAACATCTTTTGGCTAACCCAACCGTGCAATTTGCTCACACCATTGACTTCTTGACAGGTGTTGCAAGCAAAGGTAGACATACAGAACTTCTCGCCATGGTCGTCGGGATTGGTACGTCCCATGCCGATGAACTCATCCCATGTGATACCGAGTATTGAAGGATAGCCTCCCATATACTTGCCGAAAAGACCTTCATCGAAATAGTCATGGCCTGCAGGTACCGGAGTGTGCACGGTATAAAGCGAAGACGCGCGCACAAGCTCAAGTGCCTGATTGAATGTCAACCCACCCTGTACATAATCGCAAAGACGTTGCAGATTACATAAAGCGGCATGGCCTTCATTGCAGTGATATATGTCTTTCTTTATGCCAAGTTTCTTCAGCGCGAGCATTCCGCCTATGCCGAGCAGGATTTCCTGCTTAAGACGGTTCTCCCAGTCTCCGCCGTAAAGAGAGTGTGTGATGGGTTTGTCAAAATCAGAATTCATCTCATTGTCTGTATCAAGAAGATACAACTTGATGCGTCCTACATTCACACGCCAAACATATGCGTGAACAAGATAATTGGCGTATGGGACGTCTACAACCACAGGGTTGCCATCAGCGTCGAGCTGACGCTCGACGGGCAACGAGTTGAAATTCTGCGCCTCATAATTAGCTATCTGCTGACCGTCCATACTAAGCGACTGCTTGAAATAGCCGTAACGGTAGAGGAAGCCTACGCCGCACATGTCGACATTGCTGTCAGACGCCTCCTTGAGATAATCGCCAGCAAGCATGCCAAGACCGCCAGAATAAATCTTAAGCACCTGATTGATGCCATACTCCATGCTGAAGTATGCCACAGAGGGGCGCTTCTTGTCGGGCTTGACATCCATGTATTTACGAAACTTGGAGTATATGTCCTTGACATTTTTCATTATTGCCTTGTCACGCACTATCTCCTCCTTACGGTCATAGCTAAGGCGCTCAAGCAACAACACTGGGCTGTGGCCCACCTCCTCGTAAAGTTCCTCGTCGAGGCTTCTCCACAAGTCACGGGCCTCATAATTCCAGGCCCACCACATATTGTGAGCCAGTTCGTCCAAACATTTAAGCTGTTCGGGCAATCTTGACTTTACTGTCGTTTCCCTCCATTGTGGGGCGTTGACGTAATCGGCTTTAATCTTCATAATTTATCAATGTTCTATGTTGTTTTCAGTAAATCAGTTCTGACAACGCGCTTCCGCCTTGCGCAATGCATAATCATATGCCTGGTAATAATACTTGATGAAATTACTCCAAAGAGCTTTCCTTGATAGCTTCTCGGCGTTGTCGCGCGATTTCTTGACATCAGCCGCAGCGAGGTTGGAAAACTCTGTCACGGTGTCCTTTATTTTGTCGGCAACTTCCGAATAGTTATAATCTGTGCGATGGATTACCTTCACACCGTCAATAATCTCACCGTTATGGCCTATTTCCGAATTAGCCCAAAGCCCAAAACCTGCAAGGTCTGATGTTATACATGGTACTTTAAAGGCAATTGCCTCCAGTGGCGTGTACCCCCATGGTTCATAATAAGACGGATATATGCAGAGGTCATTGCCTAACACAAGGTCATAGTACTTCATATTGAACACACCATCGTTACCATTAAGATAACACGGCAGGAAGATAAGCTTCACGTTGTCTTCTCCACGGTTGTTCATGTCAAGGTGCTTCATCATATCAAGCACGTTGTCATGGCTCATGTTATGAAGCCAATGGGTTATCATCGGAACGTGCAACGGCTTGTCGTACTTTTGACCAGACTCAACACGCGACACCAAGTCCTGACGGGGCTCTCCAACCCAGCCTGGCACTTCTATAAATGCAAGTATCTTCTTACCGAGACGGCTGTCACGCTTCAGGCGGTTCATCGCCTCAATATAAACATCAACACCTTTGTTTCTGAATTCGTACCGTCCACTGGTTGACACAATCAACGTATCATCGTCATCAAGTTCGACTCCAAGCAAAGCGTTGGCCACCTCGAAGATACGCTTACGCGCAGCCTTACGTTTCTTTGTAAATTGAACACCTTTGGGAACGAAATCGTTTTCAAAGCCATTGGGAAGAACGAAGTCTGCTTCCTTGTCAAGCAATTCCTTGCATTCGTTGGCCGTAATCTGGCTCACAGTGGTGAAACAGTCTGCATAACGGGCGGTCTGCTTTTCTATCGAATGCTTGCTCTGCATATTCAACTCGCCAGCCATCTGGTCGCCGTTATACGCAAACAAATAGTCGTATAATGGCTTGTTATTGCCAGCGATACTTCGCCCTATGCTTGTGGCGTGAGTTGTGAACAATGTTGCCACTTTGGGTAACTTGTTGTTTATGTAAAGCAGACCGAGCCCTGTCATCCATTCGTTACCGTGATAGATGACTTTTTTTGTATCGTCCAGATAAAAATTATAGAAGCTTTCTACAACCTTGGCCGCCCCATAAGAAAACATCGAGGCTTCATCGTAATCACCATAAGCATGGAGACTGTCTACTCCATAATGCTCCCATAGCCAAGTATAGATATCGTTTTTATCCTTATAATATTGACTGAAATCCACCAATACGGCTATAGGTTCCCCCGGTACACACCAACGACCGAGCCTTACGATAAGTCCCTCATCTTGAGCCTGCGTTTTCCACTCCTTCAACAACCCGTCGTCTTCCTTGAAATAAAGGCTGTTGGCATTACCTAAATCAGGCCCGATGAATATTATTCTATCCTTAAATGCGTCTTGTAATGTCTTTGCGCGTGTTGAGAGCACTGTATATATGCCACCAACCTTGTTGCAAACTTCCCAACTCGATTCAAATATATAGTCAGGAGTCAATAATCCTCTTGCCATACTACTTCTTAAAATAGACGGCTGCAAAGATACAAAATTTTGTGTAGCCGCAAACCTTGCAGATGCAAATTTTAACAAAATCACACGCTTTCTTGATATATGCGAATACTTTGCATGCGGTAAAGCATCTTTACAATAAGCAGTAAACTGGAAACAAAGCAAGGGCGACCGTTAATGGCCGCCCTTGCCGCAACATTTATTACGGGAAACGCGCTTCCCGAATTGTTACTTGTCAAGCAAGATGTTCATCATTTCGCAAGCGTCCTTGGCAACAGACGTACCCGGTCCGAATATGGCAGCAACGCCAGCCTTATAGAGGAAATCATAATCCTGTGCAGGGATGACACCTCCAGCTATGACCATTATGTCCTCGCGGCCAAGTTTCTTCAGCTCTTCAATAAGCTGTGGGATGAGCGTCTTGTGGCCTGCAGCCAGCGAACTTGCCCCGACGATGTGCACGTCGTTCTCAACAGCCTCTCGCGCAGCCTCGGCTGGTGTCTGGAACAGCGGTCCCATGTCAACGTCGAAACCGCAGTCTGCATATCCTGTAGCAACGACTTTGGCACCACGGTCATGTCCGTCCTGTCCCATCTTTGCGATGAAGATACGCGGACGGCGGCCTTCCTTCTTTGCAAACTCTTCTGTCAACTCGCAGGCTTTCTTGTAGTCTGGGTCGTTTTTACTTTCTGATGAATACACGCCTGATATTGTCCTAATTACTGCTTTATAACGGCCTACTACCTTTTCGCAGGCATCACTTATTTCTCCAAGTGTACAACGTGCCTTAGCACACTCAACGGCAAGCTCGAGAAGGTTGCCTTCGCCTGTACGCACGCACTCTGTGAGAGCGTCGAGCGTCTGCTGCACCTTGGCATTGTCGCGCGAGGCACGCAGCTTGGCAAGACCTTCCTCCTGCTCCTTGCGCACAGCAGAGTTGTCCACCTCCAAGATGTCGATGGGGTCTTCATGGTCGAGACGGTACTTGTTCGTACCTACGATGGTCTGTACACCGCTGTCGATACGCGCCTGAGTGCGTGCTGCGGCTTCCTCGATGCGCATCTTGGGCACGCCTGTCTCGATGGCCTTTGCCATACCACCAAGTTTCTCGATTTCCTGAATATGCTCCCAAGCCTTTTGCGCCAACTCGTTGGTAAGACTCTCCACGTAATATGAGCCGGCCCACGGGTCAATGTGCTTGCAGATTTTCGTCTCGTTCTGAATGTATATCTGGGTGTTACGCGCAATACGTGCCGAGAAGTCGGTAGGCAGCGCGATGGCCTCGTCAAGAGCGTTGGTGTGCAGGCTTTGCGTATGACCGAGGGCTGCGGTCATGGCCTCTATACATGTACGGCCAACGTTGTTGAACGGGTCTTGCTCTGTAAGCGACCAGCCTGACGTCTGCGAGTGTGTACGCAGCATGAGCGACTTCGGGTTCTTCGGATGGAACTGCTCAATGACCTTGGCCCAAAGCATGCGTGCGGCACGCATCTTGGCAACTTCCATAAAGTGGTTCATCGAAATGCCCCAGAAGAACGACAGGCGCGGAGCGAACGCGTCAATGTCAATGCCTGCATTCACACCGGCACGCACATACTCAAGTCCGTCGGCAATGGTGTACGCCAACTCAATGTCAGCCGTAGCTCCAGCCTCCTGCATGTGGTAGCCGGAGATGGAGATAGAGTTGAACTTAGGCATGAACTTCGACGTGTAAGCGAAGATGTCGCTGATTATTCTCATCGAGAATGCCGGCGGATATATATAGGTGTTGCGCACCATAAACTCCTTCAGGATGTCATTCTGAATGGTACCTGCCATCTCTTCAAGCTTTGCCCCCTGCTCGAGTCCGGCCACGATGTAGAACGCCATGATGGGCAGCACCGCACCGTTCATCGTCATTGACACAGACATCTTGTTCAACGGAATGCCGTTGAACAGCACCTTCATGTTCTCCACCGAGCAGATTGAAACGCCGGCCTTGCCAACGTCGCCGATTACACGTGCGTTGTCAGGGTCGTACCCGCGGTGTGTCGGAAGGTCGAACGCCACCGACAAGCCTTTTTGTCCGCTGGCAAGGTTGCGGCGGTAGAACGCGTTGCTCTCTTCCGCCGTAGAGAAGCCTGCATACTGGCGTATTGTCCACGGACGGAACGGATACATCATGCTGTACGGGCCGCGCAGGAACGGCGGCAGACCTGCCGTATAGTCAAGATGCTCCATTCCTTCAAGGTCTTCTTTCGTGTACGCCGGCTTAACCATTATGTGCTCCGGTGTCTTCCAGTCGGGAGCTATGTTGTTGTCTTTCTGCCATTTAGCCCCGTCTGAAGCCTTTATGCCGGAAAATATGTTGACGTCGTTGAAATTCTTTCTCATTTTATTCCCAATTTAGCGTTATACTCTTTCAATGTCTCAAGCACGTTGCAACGCACGTGGATAAAGTTCTCTATGCCTGCGGCCTTGAGGTCGTCCATGCAGGCCGGCGCTCCGGCTACCACGAACATGGCGCGGCCGTCAAGATACTTGAACGCCGGAACGGCATACTCGGCATACTCGTCGTCGCTTGAACACAATACAACGATGTCGGCACCGGCCTTCAATGCCGCGTCAACACCTTCCTCTACAGTCTTGAAGCCAAGGTTGTCAATAACCTTGTAACCAGCACAGGCAAGGAAATTGCAGCTGAACTGGGCACGTGCCTGGCGCATGGCGAGGTTGCCTATAGTAAGCATAAACGCAACTGGAACTTTCCCGCTCTCTTCCACCTTCAGGCGCAAGTCCTCGTAATCGGCGGCAAGACGCGTGGTCTCGATGGCCTTGAAGGCTGCCTCGTGGTCGTGTCCGCCTCCGCACTGGCATGTACAGCCAAGCGGACGCTTGCCGTCTGACTTCTCCGTAAAGTTGGGGAACTGGTTTGTTCCGAGGATGAACTCCTTGCGCTTTGCTGCCGCCTCGTGGCGCTTTGCGTTCGTTGCGTTGATATCATCCTGAACAACACCTTTTTTCGAAGCCTCGAGGAAACCGCCCTCAGACTCCACTTTGAGAAAGATTTTCCAGCCCTCGTTGGCGAGTGACGTTGTAAGTTCCTCAACAAAATAGCTGCCTGCTGCAGGGTCAACCACCTTATCGAAGTGGCTTTCCTCCTTAAGCAGCAGCTGCTGGTTGCGCGCAAGACGCTCCGAGAAGTCGTTGGGAGTCTCGTAAGCGGCATCGAACGGGGTAACGACAATCGAATGCACGCCGGCCAAAGCCGCGCTCATCGACTCTGTCTGCGAACGCAGCAGGTTGACATAGCTGTCAAAAATGGTCATGTTGTACTTTGACGTTACGGCGTTGACGCACATCATGCACGAAGCGTCCGACTTAGGCTCGTACTGCTTGACAATCTCCGCCCAAAGCAAACGTGCCGCACGGAACTTGGCGATTTCCATGAAAAAGTTTTCAGAAATGCCCATGTTGAATGTCAACTTGCTTGCCGCAAGGTCAACATCCACACCTGCCTCGACAAGCATGTTAAGATACTCGTTGCCCCAAGCCATTGCGTATCCGAGTTCCTGCACGATGTATGCGCCTGAATTGTTGAGAGCAACGGCGTTTACGGAGATACAGCGGAAGCGCGGATAATCCTTCAAAGCGTCGACAAGCTGCGGAGCAAGCGCAAGTATGGGGGTTGTGTCATGTCCCTTCATGACGATTTTCTCCATCGGGTCCCAGTCAAGAGAACCACACACCTTGGCCTTGTCGTACCCTTTCTTGTCGAAATAAGCGGCGAGCAGGCGGGCCAACTCAAGCGTGTGACGCTTGCAAGTATTGAAGTTCAACTCAACAGCCTCGCAGTCAATGCCATCAAGCAGTTCCTCGACAAAAGCCTCGTCCACACAAGAACCCGGGAACTTGAAACCTACAGAATCGACACCCCTGCTGATGATGTCGAGAGCCTTGGCATTGGCAGCCTTGGCATCATCGGCAACTATGTCCTGACGGACATACCAGCAGTTGCAAGCCTTCTTGTTGCCTCTTACATAGGGGAACTCGCCTGGCAGAGCGTCGGGAGTGTTGAGTTTCAACACGTCTTCCCTCAGATAAAACGGCGGCACATCAAAACCTTCGTTAGTCCGCCAAACCAAACGTTTGTTGAAATCAGCGCCTTTAAGGTCAACTTGAATCTTGTCAAGCCATTCCTGACGTGTAGGCGCCTTGAACTCGCTAAAGAGTTTTTCTTTACAGTTTGACATAAAATCTTTTAATAATAAATAGTATATACCATAACAGTCAAAATCCACATGTATTCCATCTGCTCCACCCTGCTTACGGACGCACAGCCCGTCATCCGGCAGCACACATGCCCTACGCAGTTCTGCAAAAGGCCGTCTTTCGGATTGCCAAAGGCGGCCTTTCATGCGCTAAAAGACGGCCTTTCGCCATGCAAAACGCCACCTTTTACAAAGCAAGTCGCAACCTCCTGTCTTTCAAGTATTTACGGAACGCCATAAAACAAGACGCCAACAGCTGTCAAAGCGGCCTCCATATAGCGGCCCGTCAAAGCCTAACAGCCCCACTGAAGCCAAGCCGTTACGGACACGTATGCCTGCCGCCAGCCCCTGCACAAGCTATCTTTATGCAAAGATAGTACATTTTTTTGACAAGATTAAAAAAAGAAGCATAATTTAATCTTTAACCGTAAAAAATACAAAAAGCGGCCAAACGCCATCAAAATAATTGCACAAAAATTACCAAATGAGTAAGAATTTAGCTACTTTTGCACCATCTTAAAGAAATATTATGGATTGGCTGATAAATTTATTTACGGCGACAGATTCCGTAGCGCATATAGCACTGCTTTATGCAAGCGTCATTGCCGTAGGTGTTTTCTTGGGTAAAATAAAAATAGGCGGCATCTCCCTTGGAGTCACGTTCGTGTTGTTCGCAGGCATCGCAGCCGGCCATATAGGCTTTACGGCAACGCCCAGCGTGCTCTCGTTCCTGCAAGAGTTCGGACTTATATTGTTCGTATTCATGATAGGTTTGCAGGTCGGCCCTGGTTTCTTCGAAAGCTTCAAACGGGGCGGAGTGACGCTAAACGCACTGTCAACAACGACAATCCTGCTGAACATCCTCGTGATGTTCGCCTGCTACTATATCTTCTTCGACACGTCAGACCCGAAAAACCTGCCGATGATGGTCGGCACGCTATACGGAGCTGTGACCAACACTCCAGGACTGGGTGCAGCCAACGAGGCGCTGGCTTCAGTGTTCAAGGACGGCAACGTGCCGCAAATCGCCTCTGGCTACGCCTGCGCATATCCACTGGGTGTGCTCGGAATAATCGGTGCGACAATAGCCATCCGCTATTTCTGCCACATCCGTGCGGAAAAAGAAGAGGAAAAGCTTGACGAGGAAGAGAATGAAAACGAGGCCGTAAAGCCTCACTTCATGAGCATAGAGGTAAGCAACGGATATCTTGAAGGCAAGACGATTGCCCAAGTACACGAGTTTCTCAACCGCGACTTCGTATGCTCACGCCTGCTGCACGAAGGCCACGTGGTAACACCTATGGGGAAAACGGTATTCCACATCGGCGACAGGCTGTTCATTGTCTGCGCCGAAAAAGACGCCGAAGCCATAATAGCCTTCATCGGCCCGGAAGTGGAAGTGGACTGGAAGACGCAGGACGAACCGATGGTAAGCAAGCGCATCGTCGTAACACGCCCGTCAATCAACGGCAAAACGCTTGGGCAGATGCACTTCTCGCGCGGCTTCGGAGTAAACGTGACAAGGGTGACGCGCCACGGAATGGATTTGTTTGCACATTCAAGCCTCTCACTCCAAGTTGGCGACCGCGTAATGGTTGTAGGCCCGGAAGGGGCTGTCAACCGTATGGCCAATGTCCTTGGCAATTCCGTGAAACGCCTTAATGCACCGAACATCGCCACAATCTTCGTCGGAATCTTCGTCGGAATACTGTTCGGCAGCATTCCTATCGCCTGCCCGGGCATACCCGTGCCAATCAAGCTCGGCATCGCCGGCGGCCCGCTTATCATCGCCATTCTGATAGGAAGGTTCGGCTACAAAGTCCACCTTGTAACCTACACAACGACCAGCGCCAACATGATGTTGCGTGAAATTGGCCTGGTTCTCTTCTTGGCAAGCGTGGGCATAAAAGCCGGTGGAGGATTTTTGGAAACCATCGTACAAGGCGACGGACTGAAATATGTCTATACAGGATTTTTAATTACAATCATACCTATTATTATTGTAGGCCTGATTGCCAGACTGAAATACAAGTTCAACTATTTCACCATAATGGGCATGATAGCCGGAACATACACAGACCCGCCAGCACTGGCGTATGCAAACTCCGTATGCTCCAAGGACGCGCCGGCTGTAGGATATTCCACTGTCTACCCGTTAAGCATGTTCCTAAGGATTTTCACTGCACAAATCATCGTGCTTTTCTTCTGCGGAATATGATGAATATTGAAACACCGATGTAGGGTTACAGGCCGAAAAACAAGGTCTGATAACCCTACAAAACAACAAATGGACATATTCCCCATCACGACAACCATCTAACCATATAACCTTAAAAACCTTAAAAAAGCATCAAGACATGAAGAAAACCGTTTTTCTGCTTTGCGCCTTGCTGGCAGGCACGGTCTCGATGTTCGGCCAAGGGGCAAGAAACATCAAGATAAACGAAGTGCTTACCAACAACAAGGCCAACCTACAAGACGAATACGGGAACCGGGGCGCATGGGTAGAACTTGCCAATACCGCCTTCTCCACGTATGACGTGCGCGGCATGTACATAACGACTGACCGCCGCGTGCTCGACAAAAGCCTCTCTGTACCTCAACGTACAGCGATGATGAGCTGCATTCCCAACGGCGACAGCCGCACATCCATGTCGGCACGCGAGCACATCGTGTTCTTCCTTAACGGCAACCAAGCACAAGGAACATTGCATCTCTCTGCAAAAGCGGAAAAGGACAAACCTCTTTGGATAGCCTTGTATGACGGTAACGGAATTGACCTTATCGACTCCGTGTCCGTCCCAGCTCTTGCCGCCGACCAGTCTTTCGCGAGAATTAAAGATGGGGCTACCACATGGGAAGTGAAAAGTCCCGACTGCGTTACGCCTGGAATAGAGAACTACGTGCAAATGAGCGAGACGAAAATAGCGAAAATCAAGCGCGACGACCCATACGGATTAGGCATAACCGTGCTGTCTATGGGCATCGTCTTCTTCTGTCTCGCGCTGCTTTACGTGTTCTTCCGCGTACTCGGACTGTTCATGTCGCATAAGCAAGCGCTGAAAAAGGCCGGGAAAATACAGCCTATCAAGGCTGCCGTAAAGACTGGGGAGAAACTTGCAGAAACAGGACACAAGACTAAAGTGATACTGAAAGACGGACTGCAAACAGGCGGTATAGACAAGGAAATATACATCGCCGTCATTGCAATGGCTCTAAAACAGTATGAAGACGACGTGCACGACATCGAAAGCAACGTCATAACCATAAAACCGCACCACACAAACTGGAACATATATCCTGAAGAGACAATCATCCCATAAACGATTGCAAACAAATAAAAAACAATACTTTACAACCCAAACATAAAGCAAAATAAAATGAACAAGTATCAATATAAAGTACAGGGCGTAGACTATGACGTGGAAATAGTCAACGTTGAAGGCAACATTGCACAAGTAAACGTAAACGGAATATCTTTCGAAGTGGAGCTGAAACAGCCCATCAACCCTGCTACAATGCCTCATAAGCCAGTGGTAACACCGCCTCAACCTACTACAACCACTCCTGTCAACCAGCCTGAAAAGCCAACAGCAAAAGTGCCGACAGGAGGGACAAAAGTTACGGCTCCGCTGCCTGGAACCATCACCGAAGTAAAGGTGAAAGTCGGCGACACCGTAAAAGACGGCGACACAGTAATCGTGCTTGAGGCCATGAAGATGCAAAACAACATCGAAGCTGAATGCAACGGCACGGTAACAGCCGTACTTGTAAACAAAGGCGACACCGTAATGGAAGGCGACGCACTGATAACAATCGGGTAAAAAACAGTTGACAAGCAGACAAGAAACAAGCAAACAAGTAAAACAACCTTGTCTGCTCGTCACTGACGACTTGTCAACTAAAAAAGAAAGACCATGGGATTTACAGATTTCATTTCAAGCAACTTCAACGAGTTCCTGACATACACAGGCTTCGCCAACGCTGAGACGGGCAACATCATCATGATAATTGCCGGAGCGTTCTTCATCTGGCTGGCCATAAAGAAAGACTTTGAGCCGCTGCTGCTCGTACCTATCGGACTGGGCATCATACTCGGCAACATACCGTTCCGCGCCGACGCGGGACTTGAAATCGGACTATACGAAGACAACTCCGTGCTCAACATCTTCTACCAAGGCGTGCGCCAAGGGTGGTATCCGCCGCTGGTATTCCTCGGAATAGGCGCAATGACCGACTTCTCCGCACTCATAAGCAACCCGAAACTCATCCTGATAGGAGCCGCGGCACAGTTCGGCATCTTCGGAGCATACATGATTGCGCTGGCACTTGGTTTTGAACCGAACCAAGCGGCAGGCATTGCCATAATCGGTGGAGCCGACGGACCTACGGCTATCTTCCTATCGTCAAAGCTAAGCCCCAACCTTATGGGAGCCATAGCCGTATGCGCTTACTCCTACATGGCACTCGTGCCAATCATCCAGCCGCCGCTCATGCGCCTGCTCACCACCAAGAAGGAGCGCCTTATCCGCATGAAACCGGCACGCCAGGTGAGCCAGACAGAGCGCATACTCTTCCCCATCATCGGATTGCTATTGACAACATTCATCGTGCCTTCGGGCCTTCCGCTGCTCGGCATGCTGTTCTTCGGCAACCTGTTGAAGGAGTCAGGCAAGACAACACGCCTCGCCAAGACGGCAGGAAGCGCGCTCAACGACATCATCGTGATGCTACTCGGCCTTACTGTAGGCTGCTCGACGCAAGCCAGCGAATTCCTTACGCTGAAGACAATATACATTTTCTTCCTCGGCTTCATGGCATTCGCCATAGCAACAGCTTCAGGCGTGCTTTTCGTAAAGTTCATGAACCTGTTTTTGCCGAAGTCGAAAAAGCTCAACCCGCTTATCGGCAACGCAGGCGTTAGCGCTGTACCAATGAGCGCCCGAATATCCAACAACCTCGGCCTTGAATACGACCGCCACAACTTCCTGTTGATGCACGCCATGGGACCAAACGTCGCCGGCGTCATAGGCTCGGCCGTAGCAGCCGGAGCTTTGCTCGGATTCATGTCTTAAAAAATTATGAATTAAGAGTTAAGAATTAAGAAAACCACCATTGCCAATGTTTTTGGAAGAGCATATTTTCTTAATTCTTAACTCTTAATTCTTCACTTCCCCACCTCCATGTTCCCTAAAATAGCCATCATACATCCCGATACTCTCGCGGCAATAGGACTAAAGCACATGCTGCAAGAAGTAATGCCGACGATTGACATCGACACATTCCGCAGCGTAAAAGAAATCCCGGCGGAGTACGCCGACAGCTACATACACTACTTTGCAGCTACCGGGGCGGTGGTAGACGACATTCATTTTTTCACCGACAGGCAACGCAAGACCATAATACTAAGTACCTCGTCAACGCCATCACAACCCATATCTGGCTTCCACAGCCTATGCACGTCTGTCCCTGAGAAGCAACTAATAAAGTCACTGCTTGCCTTAGAACAGCATGCACACGCGTCAGGACGTAACTTGCCCCCTATGGAAGACACCAACAGCGGCAGACCTTTATCAGCAAGGGAGATAGAAGTTATGAGCCTGATAGTAAAAGGACTTATAAACAAAGAGATTGCAGACCGTCTCAACATATCGCTGGCTACGGTCGTTACACACCGCCGCAACATAATGGAAAAGCTAGGACTGAAGAGCGTTTCCGCACTTACAATCTATGCCGTCACACGCGGCTACGTCAGCATAGACGAAATCTGATTGCCACGCAAAACACTTATAAGCAGGCCGCATGCAACACTTTGTTTACCGGATGTAGATAAAGTGTTTTCCGAAAAGCCATGTTTCATGCCATAAAAGGAGGCATCTTGCAACGCAAAAGGCCACCTTTCAAAGAGTAAAAGGCAGCCTTTTGACAACATGCTGGTTTCAATGCAACTTCCAGTTGCATACATCACATACCTGTATCGTCATTATTGCTTGCAGGCAACAACCTGTCTAACAAGCAAGAATACTATTTCAATAAATCGTCAAGGAACTTGTCAAGGTCCTCGTCCAATCCCTTCATAAGGTCGCCACCGATGATTTTTATGTCGCTGTCGACAAGGTACAACTCGCACAAATGCTCCCGGTCATCATTCTCAAGGACAAAACTGTATGGCTTCAGTATGCACAAATTGTCAGCAACATCCTGCAAATTAGTTAGCACATCCCTTATAACACTGGCGACATTGTCATAAAAATCAGACTCCGAACTGTTTATCCAATCATCCATAACACAACGGGTTATCTCGTTGTCATTGTCGTCGAACGCCATAAGTTCTCCCGTCTCTTGAGACAAACTCAAGTGTATGTCCGTCATTATCGTAGGTTCTTCCACCAATGGGAACTTCTGCGCTATCTTCCTTATAAAACGCTCCAACTGCGCAAGGGTTGCATCACTCACTTTCATGGCCTGATATTTAATATTTAATTGACTTCTTCTTTGGTTTACTCTCATTGCTCATCCGGTCCAACGAAGTTACCGCATACTTGACCTTCTCGCCCGGACGGATTTCAGATGCAGGTATCTCGTAAAACTCATCAGTAGTCACGGCTACTATCTTTGACGGGTCGGCAATGTCTGTGCGGTCGCCTTTTTCAAATCTATACACCACATATTTTACCGCCTCATTCTTCCAGCCTTTTCCATTAGGAGCTTTCCAAAACAGCACAGGCTTTCCGTCCATGTCTATGAATTTCATTTTCTTTACCTTCTTAGGGGCTTTCCCGTCAATGTAAGGCATTGTAGGCACAAGCGCAGGATGCTTCCAATAAACCTTCTCCAGCAACGAGCCATAATTGCCGACATTGTCTACCACAGCCTTTGCGTACCACAATACCGTACCATTTACATTCCCCATCTCACCGTGAAGTTTGCGTTTTGCCGGCAACTGGTTGATGTTGGGATTGCTCAAATCAGAGTGTTTAGCTGTTCTCTCCACATCCTCACCGATGTAAAGATGACGCTTTCCGGCATACTTGTTCCACCATTTGATTAAAGTAGCATAGTCAGCTGCCTTATGGCCTATCTCCCAATACAATTGAGGTACACAATAGTCTACCCAACCGTTATTCACCCACATGAGCACATCTGCATACAAGTCATCATAGTTTTGAAGGCCGTTGGTATTGCTACCTATAGCTGGAGCCGACTTCTTATTACGGTAAATGCCAAACGGAGACACGCCAAACTTAACCCACGGCTTAATGCCGTGTATGGTCTCATAAAGCTGCTTCATAAACAGGTTGACGTTATAACGGCGCCAGTCGCCAATGTCTTTTATTCCATTATTATAAGCGGCGAACTCGCGGCCGTCAGGAATAGACTGCCCTACAGCAGGGTACGGATAGAAATAATCGTCGATATGCAGGCCGTCTATATCATAACGCTCAACAATGTCTGCCACCACCTTACATATATAGTCACGGTTTTCAGGAAGCCCCGGGTTCAATATCAATTGGCCATCATATGCAAAAACGGTTTCAGGATGCTTTATCGCCACATGGTTTTTCGCAAGTTCCCTCGTGGTCTTAGTCTTCGCCCTGTACGGGTTTATCCAAGCATGTATCTCCATCCCACGCTTATGGCACTGCTCCACCATCCATGCCAGCGGGTCCCAATACGGCGACGGAGCCTGCCCCTGCCGCCCTGTCAGGAAACGGCTCCACGGCTCGAACCTGCTTTCATACAAGGCGTCACACTCTGGCCTAACCTGGAATATTATAGCATTGACACCGCAGGCCTTAAGCCTATCGAGCTGATACACGAGCGTTTCCTGCATCTGACGGGTTGCCATGCCCAAGAATTGTCCATTGACACACTGTATCCAAGCCCCCCTGAATTCACGCTTAGGAGAATTGGCGGAACGCCCTTGCATCACACACAAAAGGAACATGCAAACCGCAAAAAGCAATCTTGACTGACGGTAGATATATGTTTTCATACCCCAAAAATACAATGTTTTATCCATTAAAACAAATATATATTAATAAAAAGTGAAAATAAGCCTTTCATCTACTAAAAAATCACCTCACATTTAATAAGATTTCAGCAGATATTGATTAATAAACGTTAAAATAGAAAACTGTGCAGGCACACACTGAATTTGTAAAAATAAATCTTTATTATTATTTGGTTAATAAAAAAAAAGTCCATATATTTGCAATCGTTATCCTGAAAACAATCTTTTTACCTTAAAAAACTAATACCTATTGAAGATATAGAGCGGTTGCCTGTGAAGGCCCACCGCTTTATTTTTTTGTATAAACTTACAATCAGGACAGCATTATGAAAACGAATTCAAAAACACAATGCCAAGCACATAGAACAACACATTTACAAAGCCTCCTCGCCGCATTGTTTCCCAAAAGCCATATATCAGCCCACAAAACATGGCATATCGCAATGCAAAATGCGGCCAATTGAAGAACAAAAGGCCGCATATCACATATAAACAAAATTCCTAATAACCCGGGAGTTTAACGAGTTGCCCTGAAACTTTCCATATTCTTATAGCGTTTTTTCATAAAACGGCGATAAATATTGGCAATCCACAAATTATACGTCATGATAAAAGCAATACCTGCAACGAGCAATACCGAATAGGAAGCGACCTCGCTAAATGAAATCCTTAACACGGATATAACTACTACGGGCAAAAACATCGCCACAAGCAAAGCTACCAATTGAAAATAATTATTTTCCACATTCCCTTTACTGATGAACTTCGTGTTAAGCGGCATTGTCTGCCTGTTGTATACCGCCATCTGCATGAAAAGGCAATACACAGGCCCTGCCGTAAAGCACATCATTGAAAACAAAGCCAACAGGCTATGCTTGCCTGTAAACACAGTAGGAAGCATCAACAAGAATGGCAGCACGAGAATAGAGCTGTAAAAAAAGTATTTCGCCTTAAGCAATTGCATTATATTTTCCTTATGCACAGCCAAGAAATCAATATAATTGCCCTCCGCACACATTATTTTTATCAGCGTATTTGCCCCATAAAGCAAAAACACATATGCAACCCAGAATATCTTTGAAAAATCATCTTGATACAAGTCTGTAAATGAAACCACAAGACTGAGAACAACAGCAAACAATGTGCTGAACACAAACGACTTACGCATATTCTTATTGCGCATAAGACTTTTTATTTCCAATTTCAGGTATTCACCAGTCTGACCGTACCTGTCAAACATTCGGAATTCGGATACACTTCTCAACTTTCCGTCCCCCGCATTGGCGCTCTCCATATATGTAAGGCGATATTGCAGGCGTTTATTACCTTCTATGAATGCTCCCAACACCAATAATAAAACAATGTAATATAACGGATGCCAAAAAGTGAATCCCCACCCCAAAGACGACGAAATATCAAACAAAGCCCCTATGCCGTCAAAATAAAATGGCGAGAACAATACGGCGTAAACCACAACAGGCAATATCCACCACTTCAGGCTTTGGTTAATCATTGTCCTGACCAGCATATACCATTGGCTGTTAATTGTAACGAACAGCTGGAAGGATACTATTATTCCCAATGAAGCGGCCAAGCCGTCACTGAAAAGCGTGGTCATCAATACATACGGAACTGTAACGGCAGTCCAAACAAGGTTATTGGGAGTGACTACGCTTGAGAGCACAAACATCTCGACACACATGTACTTTGGTATGGGAAGCAACGAATAAGGCTTGACAAGCTGTACCGGCGTCTGCTGGCTGACAAACCTGACAAAAAAGTCAACGACAAGGAAAAACGGCAGAAGCCCGAAAAGAAATTCATACGGTGTCTGCGAAGTTGACGCATTCGCTATCAGCGCCAACATTATAGCAATGAAAACGAGATACAACACGACAAAAGCGCCGCATATATAAATCAAAACTTTGGCAACCTTGTTTTGCTCGTATGCCACGCTCCGCTTTTCTGCCAATTTTATATGGCGGCGGAGAGTTCTGAACAGTTGAAACTTATTCATGATATATAATTTGCAGATTACGGTTCCGCGTAGCCCCTGCCGCGTTTCAAAAGCAGCATTGTCCAGCTTACCTCAAATCGATTACCTCTGCGTTAGGGAAGTCTTTTGAATTGAATCTGAACGCCGCATCATTCAACTGCTTCGTCTTATAATTTGAAACTTTTATAGTCGTCCACCCGTTGCCTTGCCTCATCTTTATCGTTTGGGGCAAATAGTTCTTGCCGATTGTCACATACATTTCCTTGATTGTACGTTTCTGATTTATGGCGTACATGTGTATCTGCCAACCGCCGGAAACATTTTTCAATCCAAGTTTAAAACCGTTCTTGTATATGTTTATGAACTTGTACGGATTCATTGACTGCTGCTGCGCCTCCGTCGGCGTACTTATATTGACTTCCTGGCTGCTCTTGACATAAGTCCACTGCGTTTTGCCGTCATACCAAACGATTGCCTGCTGTGTACGGGCATTGAACTTATTGCCTTTTACCGATATCGTTCCAGACGAGTTTCCATATTTGCCACTCACGCTGAAGCTCGCGCTTATTCCTTTGTTGTTGCCAATAATCGAAGCTGTCTTATCCAATATCTTGCGAGCCTGGGTTGCATTTTGAGCATTGACACAAACAAACAGGAACAACGCAAAAAATACGAGTAACGACCTTTTCATTTTACACATTTCCATATTTATTATAAGGTTGCAATATTATTTATATTCTGTCAAAACCAAGATTTGCGGATATCACCGTTTCAATTGCGATAGGAGTTTCTCCAAGCTGCCCTCATCTTGAATAAGGACTTCACGAGGCTTGCCACCTTGCGCCGCTCCTACTATGCCGGCTTTTTCCATCTGGTCCATCAAGCGCCCTGCCCTGTTGTACCCTATTGAGAAACGCCGCTGTATCATACTGGTCGACCCCTGCTGGCTAATAACTATCGCATGGGCAGCTTCTTCAAACAAGGGGTCAATGTTGTTCACTTCAAGGCCGCCGTTTCCAGACTCTCCGCCGTCGTCCATAGCTGGCTCTGGCAGTTCGAGAGGCTCAAGCGGACCGGGCTGTTCAGAGACATACCTGTTGATACGCTCTATCTCGGGAGTGTCAATGAAAGCGCATTGCACCCTGACGGGTTCGTTGCCGTTGAGGAACAACATGTCGCCACGGCCTATCAGTTGGTTTGCCCCCGGCCGGTCAAGTATTGTGCGCGAATCTATCATCTGGCTTACCCTGAACGCCATACGTCCGGGGAAGTTGGCCTTAATGTTACCCGTTATGATTGACGTCGTCGGCCTCTGCGTAGCTATGACCATATGTATTCCGACGGCGCGTGCCAACTGGGCTATGCGCGCTATAGGCAGCTCTATCTCCTTGCCGGCCGTCATTATGAGGTCACCGAACTCGTCGATTACCACGACTATGTACGGCATGTACTCATGGCCGTCGGTCAGTTTGAGCTGATGGTTCACATATTTCTTATTATACTCCTTGATGTTCCTTGCCCCGGCGAGCTTCAACAGGTCGTACCTTGTGTCCATCAGCTTGCACAGGCTGTTCAACGTGCGGATAACCTTCTTCACGTCGGTAATTATGGGTTCTTCGTTGTCGTCTGGCACCTTGGCCATGAAGTGCTGGGCGATTGGCGCATATACGCTGAACTCCACCTTCTTCGGGTCTATCAATACAAACTTCAACTCGTTGGGATGCTTCTTGTACAGCAACGACGTTATGATGGCATTAAGACCGACCGACTTTCCCTGGCCTGTCGCTCCAGCGACCAGAAGATGGGGCAGCTTGGCCAAGTCGACCATAAAGATTTCATTCGTGATGGTCTTGCCGATGGCGATTGGCAAGTCCATGGCGGTCTCTTGGAAACGCTTTGAGTTGAGTATGCTTTCCATCGAGACTATGTTCTGCTTCTTGTTGGGCACTTCAATACCGATGGTGCCCTTCCCCGGTATCGGTGCGATAATGCGTATTCCGAGAGCGGCAAGGCTAAGGGCGATGTCGTCTTCAAGGTTCCTTATCCTCGATATTTTCACGCCTTCGGCAGGAGTTATCTCATACAGGGTTATGGTAGGACCAACGGTAGCCATTATCGTCTTGATTTGCACGCCAAAACTGTTGAGCACGTCCACGATGCGGTTCTTGTTGGCCGTCTGCTCCTTCATGTCGATGTAAGGCTTGCCGTCGTTGTCGTACTTCTTGAGCAGGTCAAGCGTGGGATACTTGTACTTGACCCACGGTTCGCGCGGGTCAATCGGCACGGAGAGGTCTTTCTGTCCCGACACGTCCTTCGAATCGGCCGCAGCCTCGCCGCCGGTCTCATTGATGATTATCTCCTGCGGCTTTTCCTTTACCGCCTCCGCGGCCTCTTCCTTGGCGGCCTTGTCGCCGGTGTCCTCCCCCTCGCTGAAGACGACGGTCTGCGGCTCAGGGTCGTCAAACGTCGTCGGGTCGTCCAGCGATTGTACGGTGTCCTCCTCCCGCCCGTCTTTGCCTGGGGCATTGGTCACCCCGAAAGTAACCTTTCTCGTCAGTGCGCCTATCGGGTTGAGTACATTGCGGACTACGTTGACAGTTTCCTTGCTCAAATAAGTAAGGAAGGCGATGGCTGTGAGTACCAGCAAGGCCGTCAACCCGTACACGCCTATGACGTTCTCCAGCCACTGGCTGCAGTACAGCCCGTGGTCACCACCCGGATTATAGATGCGACTTCCCATCACGGGCGTCAGCACCTTGGCGGCCGCCACAGAGAGCCATATCATCATGACCATAAGGCATACAAACCATTTCAGCAGGTTTATCTTGTACGCCCTGACAAGCTTCAGCCCAGCCATCCCCATGAATACGGGAACGATGAAGGCCGAAAGCCCGAAGCACCTCGATATGAAAAAATATGATACGAAAGCCCCCAGCGAACCGCAGCTGTTCTTGAACTCCCTGCCCTTGTTCAGTATGTCCTGCGACGTATGGTCCAATATGACGCTTTGGTCATACTGCCCGGTCGAGAAATAAGATATGAACGCGATAATCATGTATATCGACAGGAGTATCAGGACGACGCCCAAGATGAAATTCAGGATGTCGTTTTGGAGTATGGCTTTCAGCCCGACAACTTCACTGAAGGACTTGCCGGGACGCACGTTTTTCTTCTTGCCCATTGGAAATTTTGCCGTTTTATTTGCAAAAGTAATCGAAAATTGTCAGAACTGACCATACAACTCGCCTTTTTTTTATATTTTTGCACACCGCCTGCGAAGTCGCGCAGGCTTCATTTTGCATGTACATTATGGGAAAAATTATATATGACAGATTTGACAAGCATGACATCTCCAAGCTCCCGAGAGCCGTTTTCGACGGGAGGATTATAGTCGTCACCACCCCGACCGACGCCGAGAAGGCCGTAGGCTACCTGCTATCGCAAGACATCCTCGGCATCGACACCGAGACGAAGCCGTCGTTCAGGAAGGGGCGCACCCACGAGGTAGCGCTACTGCAAGTGTCCACACACGACACGTGCTTCCTCTTCAGGCTCAATCTCACAGGCATGACGCCTGCCATAATAAGGCTGCTCGAGGATGTCAGCGTAAAGAAGGTGGGGCTGTCGCTGCACGACGACATCAACTCGCTGCACAAGCGCGCCGACTTCACTCCCGGCAACTTCATCGACCTACAGAAGCACGTAGGCGAACTGGGCATCGAGGACCTAAGCCTGCAAAAGCTCTACGCAAACTTCTTCCAGCAGAAAATAAGCAAGTCGGCCAGGCTAAGCAACTGGGAAACCGACATACTCACCGACAGCCAGAAGCTGTACGCCGCCACCGATGCGTGGGCCTGCATCAACATATACGAAGAGCTGCTGCGCCTTGAAAGGACGGGCGACTACCAACTTGTAAAATCCGAAGCACATGAGAACTGACAACACATACAAAAACGTATACCTCAAACGAGGCAAGGAAGAGAGCCTTAAGCGGTTTCACCCCTGGGTGTTCTCCGGGGCGATAAGCCGTATCGACGAGGGCGTCGGCGAAGGCGACACCGTGCGCGTACTGACCGACAAGGGCGAGTTCGCCGCCGTGGGCCATTTCCAAATAGGCAGCATCGCCGTGCGCGTACTATCGTTCGACGACATCACAATTGACGCCGCGTTCTGGCGCGCGCGGCTCGACTCTGCCTTGCGGATGCGCCAGGCCATAGGCATAGCCGACAACCCTGCGAACAACACCTTCCGCCTCGTACACGGCGAGGGCGACAACCTGCCCGGGCTCGTCATAGACTGCTACGGCAAGACCGCCGTGATGCAGGCTCACAGCGTAGGCATGCACGTATGCCGCCACGACATCGCGGAGGCCATCGCCGCCGTCATGGGCGACCGTATAGAGAACGTCTACTACAAGAGCGAGACCACCCTGCCTTACAAGGCCGGGCTGGGACAGGCGGACGGCTTCATATACGGCGGCTGCGACGACAACGTAGCCGTGGAGAACGGACTGAAGTTCTACGTCGACTGGCTGAAGGGGCAAAAGACAGGTTTCTTCGTCGACCAGCGCGACAACCGCCTGCTGCTGGAGCGCTACTCGCGAGGCAGGGCTGTGCTCAACATGTTCTGCTACACGGGCGGCTTCTCCGTCTACGCCATGCGCGGAGGGGCGAGCCTCGTCCACTCCGTAGACAGCAGCGAGAAGGCCGTCGAGCTGACAAAAGCCAACATAGCCCTCAACTTCCCAGGCGACAGCCGCCACGAGGCGTTCTGCCAAGACGCGTTCAAGTATCTTGACACGGCCGGCGGCAAATACGAGCTCGTAGTGCTCGACCCCCCGGCCTTCGCCAAGCACCGCGCAGCCCTGCACAACGCGTTGAAAGGCTACACGCGCCTCAACCTCAAGGCCCTCGAGCGCATCAAGAGCGGCGGCATTCTGTTTACTTTCAGCTGCAGCCAGGTAGTTACCAAAGACCACTTCCGCAACGCCGTGTTCACCGCCGCCGCCCTGGCCAAGAGGAACGTCAGGATACTGCACCAGCTCCACCAGCCTGCCGACCACCCCGTAAACATATACCACCCCGAAGGGGAATACCTTAAAGGGCTTGTGCTCTATGTTGAATAAGCGCTTCCTGCATAAGGTGTCGCGCTTCATCGCCCAGCACGGGCTTATGGAGCACAGCCGCAAGTACCTCGTCGCCCTGTCGGGCGGAGCCGACAGCGTGGCCCTGACGCTCGCCCTCAAGGAGCTGGGCTACGACGTCGAGGCCGCCCACTGCAACTTCCGCCTGCGCGGCAGCGAGTCTGAACGCGACGAGAACTTCTGCAAAGACTTCTGCAACGACAACGGCATCAGCCTCCACCTTGCCCATTTCGACACCGCCACCTACGCCGCCCTGCACAAGGTAAGCATAGAGATGGCCGCGCGCAACCTGCGCTACGACTATTTCAGCCGCCTGGCCGCCGACATAGGCGCGGCCGCCACCTGCGTGGCCCACCATCAGGACGACTCCGTAGAGACCGTCCTGCTCAACCTCATAAGGGGCACAGGCGTCGACGGCCTTACCGGCATAAAGCCGCGTAACGGCGGCATAGTGCGCCCCCTGCTCTGCGTCACGCGCGATGAGATAGAGACCGCCATGGCCGAGGCCGGCCAGGCGTACGTCACCGACAGCACCAACCTTGTGAACGATGTCGTACGCAACAAAATACGCCTCGACATCCTCCCCCTCATGAGAACCATCAACCCCTCCGCCAGCCAAAGCATCGCCGCCACCGCCCGACGCGTCTCCGAGGCCGCCGCCGCGCTCGATGCAATGGCCGCTAAAGCCGCCGCAGAGGCCGTCAGTCACCGGGGCCGCGCCACACTCATAAGCATACCCTCGCTCATGGCGCAGCCAGCGCCCGGCTACACGCTCTTCAAACTGCTAAAGGGCTACGCCTTCACCCCGACACAGATAGAGCAGCTACGCCAAGCCATGCAGGCAGGGCCGGGGCGCACATTCACCTCGCCCACTCACACGCTGCTCGTAGACCGCGACAGCCTCGTCATCGAGCCCAACGCCAACGCCGCGCCGCGTCCGCTCGTCATCCCCGAATGCGGCACATACCTATACGGCGAGCACGCCAAGTTCAGGATAGCCAAGACCTTACGCGACCAGAACTTCAAAATCCCAACTGGCGACAAGCGCCGCTGCATGGCCGACGCCTCGGCCGTGGCCTTCCCCCTAACCGTTAGGCCGGCCGCCCCGGGCGACCGCTTCACCCCCTTCGGAATGAAGGGCACTAAGCTCGTAAGCGACTACCTTACCGACGCCAAGCTCAACCTCTTCGACAAGCGCCGCCAGCCCATCGTCGCCGACGCACGGGGGCGCATCGTCTGGCTCGTCGGCCTGCGCACAGACAACCGATTCCGCATAACCGACAAGACAACGGAGGTTATCGAAATCACGTACACTGCGGACGAAGGCGCATAAACACACATTTGTTAAAAACATCTATAACACATTGACATACAACATCTTACAAAAGGCGGTCTTTTGCTATACGAAAGACCGCCTTTTAGCTTGCCGTTGATGACCTTTTGCATCACAATAAACGGCAACACACGTACGGACGGCCTCTCGAGGCCGTCCGCATTTTTTGCGGCACACCGCAAAAAATCATATTTCTTACTTCTTGTTTTCTTGTAAAATGCGCACTCTCCCCGTCCGCCCCAGGCAGACGTGCACCCCCACACAAGGAACGCCCTAAGGGCGCAACTTACTTTATTTTTATTAAAAAACGCGCATAAGAAAGAATATGTCGGCCGAATTGAGTAAATTTGCACCCCAATAACCATTTTTGAAAGAACCACGGCGACGGACGGGCCAAGGGGGACAGCGGGGCGCGGTGCGCCCCCACGCCAGCCGGCCTCGCCCGTCGACGCAGACAAAGACTTATGAACAAGGTAGCAAACAACGCATTCTCGATGATAGCCGACTACGAAGGCGACATAACCAAGCTGTTCGAGGGCGACACGGACGGTGAGCTGCCCGTGCTCGCCACGCGCAACCTGGTGCTCTTCCCGGGCGTGGTGTCGCCGGTGCTCGTCGGCCGCGCGTCGAGCCTGAACCTCGTAAACCATCTGAAGGAAACGCCCGGCGAGGCGCTGGCCGTGTTCTGCCAGAAAAACGCGGAAGAGGACAACCCCGTAAAGAAGGAGCAGCTGTACGAATACGGCGTGCACGCAAAAATCATACGCGTGCTCGAGATGCCCGGCCAGCAGGCCGGCGTAACCGTAATCCTGCAAGGCATGGGCCGCTGCAAGCTCACCAGCCTGGACAGTACTGCGCCATTCTTGAAGGGTACGATGGAGGTGGCCCCGGAGAAAATGCCCGACGAGAAAGACAAGGAGTTCATGGCCGCCATAGAAGACCTGCGCAACGTGACCATCGACTACGTGAAGAAGAACGACGAAATACCCGACGAGGCGCAGTTCGCCCTGCAAAACATCAACAACGCCGTAATACTGCTCAACTTCGTATGCACCAGCCTGCCATTGGAAACGAGCGAGAAGATAAAGCTGCTCAAGACCAACTCGCTAAAAGACAGGCTCTTCAAGCTGCTCAAGATGCTGCACCGCGAGATGCAGCTGCTCGAACTGAAGCACGACATACGCACGAAGACGCGCGAAGACATAGACGAGCAGCAGCGCGAGTACTTCCTGCAACAGCAAATAAAGAACATCAAAGAGGAACTGACCGGCGGCGACAGCTACCCCGAGCGCAAGGAACTGACGGAGGCGGCCAAGAAGAAGAAGTGGCCGGAGGGCATCGCGGCAACGTTCAACAAGGAACTTGACAAGCTCGACATACTCAACCCGCAAAGCCCCGAGTTCAGCGTACAGCTGACTTACCTACAAACGCTGGTGAACCTACCTTGGGAAAGCTACACGCAGGATGACCTCAACCTGAAACGCGCAGAGAAAGTGCTCGACAAGGACCACTACGGCATGAAGAAGGTGAAAGAGCGCATACTGGAGCACATGGCCGTATTGAGCCTCAGGAAAGACCTGAAGTCGCCCATAGTGTGCCTGTACGGCCCTCCGGGAGTTGGCAAGACCAGCCTCGGCAAGAGCATTGCCGCCGCAATGAAGCGCCGGTACGCACGCGTGTCGCTCGGCGGAGTGCACGACGAGGCCGAGATACGCGGACACCGCCGCACATACATCGGCGCCATGCCCGGCCGCATAATAAAGAGCATACAGAAAGCTGGCTCGTCGAACCCCGTGTTCATACTCGACGAAATAGACAAGGTGACACAGAACACAATAAACGGCGACCCTGCGTCGGCCCTGCTCGAAGTGCTCGACCCGGAGCAGAACTTCGCCTTCCACGACAATTACCTCGACGTAGACTACGACCTGTCGAAGGTGCTCTTCATAGCCACCGCCAACGACCTTAACACCATACCGCGTCCGCTGCTCGACCGCATGGAGCTAATCGAGGTGAGCGGCTACATAACGGAAGAGAAGGTAGAGATAGCCAAACGCCACCTCATACCGAAGGAAAAGGAGAACACGGGACTGGCCGACGAGAAGAAGTTGGTGTTCACCAAGCAGGCCATAGAGAAAATAATAGAGCAGTACACGCGCGAAAGCGGCGTGCGCCAGCTGGAGAAGCAAATCAACAAGGCGCTGCGCAAACTGGCCTTCCTCAAGGCCAAGGACGGTGCGCTGCCCTACTATAAAATCACGCCCGAAGAGCTGAAGAGGCTGCTGGGCAACCCTCCCTTCTACCGCGACATATACCAGGGCAACGAATACGCAGGCGTGGTTACCGGCCTTGCATGGACAAGCGTAGGCGGCGAAATACTCTTCATCGAGACAAGCCTTAGCAAGGGCAAGGGCTCGAAGCTGACGCTCACGGGCAACTTGGGCGACGTGATGAAGGAGTCGGCTGTGCTTGCGCTTGAATACGTCAAGGCTCATGCCGACACCCTCGGCATTGACTACCGCATATTCGACCACTGGAACATACACATCCACGTGCCCGAAGGCGCGACACCCAAGGACGGTCCGTCGGCAGGCATCACCATCGCCACGTCAATCGCGTCGGCGCTGACGCAGCGCAAGGTGCGCGCCAAGACAGCCATGACCGGCGAAATAACGCTGCGCGGCAAGGTGCTACCCGTAGGCGGAATTAAGGAAAAGATACTTGCGGCCAAGCGTGCGGGCATTACCGAAATAGTAATGTGCAAGGACAACAGAAAAGATATAGAGGAGATATCCGAGGAATACATCAGCGGAGTGAACTTCCACTACGTGGAAAACATACAGGAGGTATGGGACTTCGCCCTGACCGACGAGCAGGTGAAGAACCCCGTAACGTTCAGCATTGAGGATTAAAGACATGTTTTTCGAGCTACAGCATACAGACAACGCCAGCGACGCGCGCACCGGACTAATCACAACCGCACACGGGCAGATACAGACTCCGATATTCATGCCCGTAGGGACATGCGGCAGCGTGAAGGGCGTACACTTCAGCGAGCTTAGGGAGCAGGTGAAGGCGCAAATCATACTGGGCAATACTTACCACCTGTACCTACGCCCGGGACTTGACGTACTGAAAGCCGCCGGAGGCCTGCACAAGTTCAACACATGGGACAGGCCCATCCTTACCGACAGCGGCGGCTTCCAGGTGTTCTCGCTGACAGGCATCAGGAAGTTGAAAGAAGAAGGTTGCGAGTTCCGTTCGCACATCGACGGCAGCAAGCATTTCTTCACTCCTGAAAACGTGATGGACACCGAGAGGACTATCGGTGCGGACATTATCATGGCTTTCGACGAATGTCCTCCAGGGCAGAGCGACTACCAGTACGCCAAGAAAAGCCTGATGCTCACACAACGCTGGCTCGACCGTTGCATCAAGCGGTTTAATGAGACCGAGCCTCTTTACGGATATGACCAGGTACTGTTCCCCATAGTTCAGGGCTGCACTTTCAAGGACTTGAGGCGCGACGCGGCAAAGTTCGTAGCCGACAAGGGGGCTGAAGGTAACGCCATCGGCGGCCTGGCCGTGGGAGAACCTACGGAGGTAATGTATGAAATGATTGAAGTAGTCAACGAAATTCTGCCAAAAGACAAACCCCGTTACCTAATGGGAGTCGGTACGCCGCAGAACATACTCGAAGCCATTGAGCGCGGAGTCGACATGTTCGACTGCGTGATGCCGACAAGGAACGGCCGCAACGCTATGCTCTTCACATACAACGGCACAATGAACATGCGCAACAAGAAGTGGGAAAAGGACTTCTCTCCCATCGACCCCGACGGCTGCGACGTAGACCGTACATACTCCAAGGCATACCTGCACCACCTATTCAAGGCGCAGGAACTGCTCGCAATGCAAATCGCGAGCATACACAACCTGGCCTTCTACCTGCGCCTCGTACAAGACGCACGCAGGCACATAGAGGCAGGCGACTTCACAAGATGGAAATCTTCAGTAATCGACCAACTGGGGAAACGGATTTAACACAACGGCATGAAGACGAAGGACATCAGGAAATTCAGAAGGATATTGAAGTGCGCGAGGTGGACGAAGAAACATCTCGGGTGGCTTTACGCATCGTTGGCGTGGCTCGGCAAGAAGCTGGGCTTCCTAAACCCGTCAAGATACCTGAAAATCTTGGACTGGTACATAATCAGGAAATTCATCGGCACATACTTCTACTCCATCGCGCTAATCATATCAATCTCGATAGTTTTCGACATCAACGAGAATCTTGCCAAGTTCACCCAGTACCACGCGCCGCTTAGGGCCATTGTGGTAGACTACTACATGAACTTCGTACCCTACTTCGCCAACCTGTTCAGCCCCCTGTTCGTATTCATCGCCGTAATCTTCTTCACATCGAAACTGGCAGGCAATTCGGAGATAATATCGATGCTTGCCGCCGGCGTGAGCTTCAAGAGGCTGATGCGCCCATACATGATTTCGGCGGCGCTGATATCCGTCATGACATTCTTCCTCGGCGCATACGTCATACCCAAGGGAACAATCATAAGGCAGAACTTCGAGACCATATACAAGAACAAGAAAAAGAACACCTCGGCCGAGAACGTCCAGCTGCAAGTAGGCAAAGGCGTAATAGCATACATACAGCATTACGACAATACCACGAAAAAAGGCTACGGCTTCTGCCTCGACAAGTTCGAGGACAAAAAGCTGGTAAGCCACATGACCGCTTCGGAAATCCAATACGACACCATCTCCGACTCCAAATACCACTGGAAGGCCCGCAACTGGCGCATAAGACAGCTCAAGGGCATGCGCGAGACAATCACCAGCGGCTCGGTCAAGGACACTACAATCATGATGGAACCGACCGACCTTGTATTCTCTAAAGGCCAACAAGAAACGTTCACCAGTCCGCAACTCCGCGAATACATAAGCAAACAGATAGACCGAGGGTCGGGCAACGTCGTACAATACGAGGTGGAATACCACAAACGCATAGCCACTTCCTTCGCATCGTTCATACTGACAACCATCGGGCTCTCGCTGTCGTCAAGGAAACGCAAGGGAGGAATGGGGCTGTACCTCGGCATCGGACTCGCACTTAGCTTCACATACATCATGCTGCAGACGGTGTCGTCAACGTTCGCCATCAACGCCAACACGCCGCCGATGCTAGCAGCATGGATACCTAACATAATTTTCACAATCGTAGCATACTTCTGCTACCGCAAAGCACCAAATTGATATTCAACATGGATTTTTACGACTTAGATTTGAGCGACAACACTCTTGACGCAATCGACGATATGGGATGGACATCGTGCACACCCATCCAAGAAAAGTGCATACCAGAGATTTTGGACGGCAAGGACGTCCTCGGAATAGCGCAGACAGGCACGGGAAAGACCGCCGCCTACCTGCTGCCAATACTCAGCATGCTCGACGAGGATGACTTCCCCGAAGAATCAATCAACTGCGTAATAATGAGCCCAACACGCGAACTGGCCCAGCAGATAGACCAGGCCATGCAGGGATTTTCATACTATATGCCGTCGGTAAGCAGCGTCGCCGTTTACGGCGGCAACGACGGCAGCCGTTACGACCAGGAATACAAGAGCATGAAGATGGGCGCCGACGTCATCATCGCCACCCCTGGCAGGCTGATAAGCCATATAACAATGGGCAATGTTGATTTGAGCAAAGTTTCATTCTTTGTTCTCGATGAGGCCGACCGCATGCTTGACATGGGCTTCCACGAAGACATACTCTCCATAGCCAAGCTGCTGCCAGGCAACAGCCAGACAATCATGTTCTCGGCCACGATGCCTCAAAAGATAGAGGAGCTTGCCCATACTATCTTAAAGTCACCAGCCGTAATAAAGCTCGCAGTAAGCAAACCGGCAGAGAAAATCAAGCAACTGGCATGCGTCTGCCACGAAAACCAGAAGAACGGGGTGTTGCGTGACATCTTCAAGACATACGGACAGAAACGTGTCATCGTATTCTCAAGTTCGAAACAGAAAGTAAAGGAAATCAACAAATACCTCAAGTCGGTAAAAATCAACAGCGGCGAAATGCACTCCGACTTGATGCAAAGCCAGAGAGACGAGGTCATGTACCTCTTCAAGAGCGGACAAGTCGACGTACTTGTCGCCACCGATATTGTGGCGCGAGGCATCGACATCGACGACATTTCAATGGTGGTGAACTATGACGTGCCCCACGATTGCGAAGATTACGTACACCGAATAGGGCGAACGGCACGTGCCGACCACGACGGTGTGGCCGTAACCCTTGTACGTGGCAAGGAAATATCGATGTTCATGCAAATAGAGAAATTCCTCGGGAAAGAGGTTGAGAAGCTGCCGCTGCCCAAAGGCTTGGGCAAAGCTCCTGAATACAAGGCGTCCGAGCCAAGGAAAGAACGGAGGAACGGCGGAAAGCGAAACGGGAAATTCAAAGGTAAAGGCAAGCCTAAGAGAAAAAGCGACAAGCCTAAAGAACAGCGTAAGTAAGCACCTTATTGTCAAATACACGATAAAAAACGTCCAACGTCTCACCGCGTTTGACGTTTTTTGCTTTTACAATCCCTGCAGCTTCGCATCCTTCAACAGACAACACCTGCATGTCTTTCAAGGCCAGATGCTCGTCTGAATAGAGTTTATACAGAGTCTCCTTTGTACACCAGTGCAATAAAAGTCCGAGCAAAGTATCGGCCTTCTCGTCAGGACGCAGCATCTTCGCCGCCACCTTGCCCACCCTCTCGCTTATATACTCAACATCGACAGCGACCTTACGGCTTGGCGAAACGACAACGGAGGCAAAGCCTTTAGTATGGCTTATGCCTACATTCATGCCGTTGGAAAGCCACGGACGGCCAGACCGCTCATGCCGTAGTTCAACTTCCGCCCCAACCATTCTGTCCAACAACATACGCACCGCCAGCACCTCACGGCGGCGCTGTTCTGATGAATAGCCGTCAATCAAAGCCTCCAAGACTGCAGCATTACCGCCTTGTCCTAAAAAATCGTCGACACTTTCAGTAATGTCCCACAATCCCATCCGCACATCCGGGGCAATATTTTCAACTGACTTCAACGGCATAGCTCATACATTCATATAATAAACAAACGCACCGCTTCTCAAAACGGTGCGCTGTCTGCTGTTTCCTGATTTGCCGGCTGCATGTCTTGCCCTGTGTCGGAATTACGAACTGGCTTCGGCGATAGCAGCTCCATGTTGTCGGCGTACACCTCGGTCACATAATGCCTTATACCCTTCTGGTCGTCATAAGTACGGTAATGTATGCGCCCTTCGATATAAAGTTTGTCACCCTTGTGCACATATTTCTCCACGACTTTGGCCAAGCCACGGTATAATACAATGTTGTGCCAATCAGTCCTGTCAGGCACTTGCGTTCCATTCTGCAACGTATAACCGCGTTCGGTAGTAGCCAAAGGAAAAGTAGCAACCGCCTGGTCGTGGTCGTAATAACGCACAGCAGGCTCCTTGCCGACATTTCCAATAAGCATCACTTTATTCATTTGTTTCAGATATTACGAAGCTACATTGTGCAGAAAACAAAAAGCAAGCAACAACTTATTTCCACATTCCCAAATACTTGAAATGGAAATTCTTGCCCTTTGCCGAAGGAAACTGGCTACGGCTGTCGACACGTCCGCGCAAATGCTCCACCATACGGTTGTAACAGTCAATACCCGACATGGCCTTGCAATTGACAACGAAGTGCGTGTCACGATATTCATGCTTGCCTGTAACGGGAACAAGCACAACCCGCTTGAAATCAAGCGTGCCTTCATACCACCCGGGCCTCTCTTCCGTCAACTTCGCCAATACCGGCGTTATGTCGTCACGCTGGTCGCCCGGATGCAGGTTCGAGCGCAGCGCCTTCTTCTGCTTGAAGTCAAGCATTGTGGCCGCCTCTGTTTTTATTATTATGAAATACACTCTCGGACGGATTTTATATCGCTTGGGATAGTAAACGTTACTGGCAACATAATCCCTTACATCACGCTCCAAATCAGGATTCATACCGATTTCCGCTATGGAATACAAAAAGGCAATGGCATCGTCAACATTGTCGACCAATGTCTCTTTGTCAAAATATCTCAAATATAAATTCATGATTGTATTTTTCGTTTTAAGAAGAGCGGCAAACGGGACTCGGACCCGCGACCTCGACCTTGGCAAGGTCGCGCTCTACCAACTGAGCTATTGCCGCCTGAAAATATTAAAACAAATATGTGAAGAGGAGGAGACTCGAACTCCCACGAAACAATTTTCACTACCCCCTCAAAGTAGCGCGTCTACCAATTCCGCCACCTCTCCAGCATAAAAATATATTCTGAATAAATCGTGCCCAAAACAGGACTCGAACCTGCACGCCGTGAGGCACACGCACCTGAAACGTGCGCGTCTACCAATTCCGCCACTTGGGCTTAAAACGGGATACCTCCCGATACTTGGTTTATTCAGAATATTGAGCGGCAAACGGGACTCGGACCCGCGACCTCGACCTTGGCAAGGTCGCGCTCTACCAACTGAGCTATTGCCGCCTGTTCCTTTTCAAAGGAGCATTTCTCTAAATGCGGTGCAAAGATACCACTTTTTCTGAAATCCACAAAACTTCTGATGTTTTTTTTCTCCAACAAGCAAAAAAAACTTGTTTTTCCATACTTATTGCCTCGTCTTAGCAGGTTCCATTGCATATATACATTAATAATATACAGATGCAGGCAACAAATGATATCACCGAAAAAACGTTCAGTCCATACGGCTGCGATAGTCCTCATATCCGAACACGCGCAGCATTTCAAGCGTTCCGTCCTCACGGGCCAAGGCGATGGAGGGATGGGTGACGCCGTTGAACATGTTTGTCTTCACCGTTGTATAATGCAGCATGTCCTCGAATATCACGTTGTCGCCGACCTTCAGGCCATTTGGGAAACGCCAGTAGCCCATGAAGTCGCCCGAAAGACAGCTGTTGCCGCCAAGCCGGTAGACGTTGACTGAGCGCATATCGGCCTCCGAGGCATCCTCGATAGTCTCCGCGCCGCGCACCGCCGGCATGTAAGGCATCTCCAAGCAATCGGGCATGTGGCACGTAAAGCTGACGTCAAGTATGGCCGTGCGTATGCCGTGGTCTTCCACAATGTCAACCACCTGGCTCACCAACGGCCCCGTCTGCCAGGCGAATGCGCTGCCCGGTTCGAGTATGACGGACAGATGAGGATACCTTGCACGGAAATCCTTTAACGTCTTCACCAACAGGGGTACGTCATAGTCGCGACGCGTCATGAGATGTCCGCCGCCGAAGTTGAGCCACTTGATTTGGCCGAACCACCGCGAGAACTTGCCTTCTATATGCTCCAATGTCCTTACGAAAACATCAGCCCCACTCTCGCAATGGCAATGGCAATGGAAGCCGTCGATGCCTTCAGGCAGGCGTTCGGGCAACTTGTCCGCCGAAACGCCAAAGCGCGTGCCTGGCGCGCATGGGTTGTAAAGAGCCGTGCCAACCTCTGAATATTCAGGGTTTACGCGCAACCCTATGCTCAACGAGCCGTTTGCACGCATGGCACGGTCGTGCAGACGGCCGTATTGCGACAGCGAATTGAACGTAAGATGGCTTGAACACCTTGCTATTTCGTCGATTTCGTAATCAGTATATGCCGGTGAATATGTGTGCGCCTTGCTCCCAAACTCTTCGCAGGCGAGCCTCGCCTCGTACAACGAACTGGCCGTCGTAGCGCCGATATACTCGCGGAATATTGGAAAAGTCTTCCACAGGGCGAACGCCTTGAAGGCCAAGATTACCTCCACCTGCGCCTCGTCTGCCACACGCCTTATCAGCTCAAGGTTGCGCCGCAAACGTTTTTCCTCAAGCACGTAGCACGGTGTTGCCAGTCCTTCAAATGTTTCAAGATTTATTTTCATTGTACATAAAATAGTCGTTTCACGTGCAAACTTACATATTTTTTACCATTACGGAGCACTTTCATTAAAAGATTTTCAAGCCTGCGGCAAAAAGGCCGGGAACCGGCAAGATTGCATTAAATTGCAAAAGGCCGCATATCACCGTGCAAAAGGCCATGAATGACACGCTAAAAGGCCGTCTTCCGCAATGCGGAAGACGGCCTTTTGCAACAGCGTTACGACTCGCCGCCTTAATCAATCTGCATTGTCAAATGAATGCGACGGTAAGTCCTGCCATGACAATGCTTACCATTGACATCAACTTTATAAGAATATTGAGCGATGGACCAGACGTATCCTTGAACGGGTCGCCAACAGTATCACCTACGACGGCAGCCTTATGGCATGGAGAGCCTTTGCCGCCGAAATTGCCTTCCTCAATCATCTTTTTCGCATTGTCCCATGCTCCGCCTGAATTTGCCATGAATACCGCAAGCGTAAAACCTGTTGACATTCCGCCAACAAGCAGTCCGAGTACGCCAGCGACGCCAAGCACCATTCCTACAACTACGGGTATCACAATCGCCAAAAGCGACGGCAATATCATCTCACGGAGTGCTGAACGGGTGGAAATCTTTATGCAACGGTCATAGTCGGGCGTGGCCTTGCCTTCCAATATACCCTTGATTTCGCGGAATTGCCGCCTTACCTCTTCGACCATAGAGCCTGCAGCACGGCCAACAGCGCCCATTGTGATGCCGCTGAACATGAATGCCGCCATCGCACCAATAAACACACCGACAAGCACATTGGGATTCATTAGGTTTACCTGGAAGAAGTCAATCATGTCAAGCAGTCCTGCATTGTCCGGGTTAAAAGTGTTCCCTACATTGTCAATAAATGTCTTTCCCTCAGCAACAGCTCTCGACATGTTGATTTTTATCTCCTCGATATATGAAGCAAGAAGTGCCAACGCCGTAAGTGCCGCACTGCCAATAGCAAACCCTTTACCGGTAGCGGCGGTGGTGTTGCCCAGCGCATCGAGCGCATCTGTACGCTTGCGCACTTCCGGGTCGAGGCCGCTCATCTCCGCATTACCACCGGCATTGTCGGCAATAGGCCCGTATGCGTCGGTGGCAAGCGTTATCCCAAGCGTCGAAAGCATACCAACGG
>CAKZVT010000041.1 GCA_937922435.1 uncultured Prevotella sp.
AGACTCTAACTTGAATCCCGTATTTTCCATTTACACAAAATATTTTATAGTGCCGCATTTATTTAATTATTCATTTTTCATTTTTAATTTCTCATTCACTTGATTACCTTGTCGGTAACGGTCTTGCCGTTGGTGAAAGTTATTTTGCGGATGCTTATGCCCTTTGCCGGTTCGTTGAGCTTCACGCCGCCGAGGGTGTAATACTCTATCCTTTCAACCTCTGATGCGCCGGCGTTTATATTCTCGATGCCTGTTGGCACGCAATCGGGATAATACTCCGTGTAGTTGCTTTCGCCGTCGGCGTTCTGTTCCTTGACGATGTGCTGAACCAACGAATTGGCGTAAACCTCGATGTTGGTGTACCAGCCTTTCTCCTTGTCTACCGTCGTTTCGCTTGCGTCCGTCGGGTCGTTCGGGTCAAGTCCGTTAGCCTTTTCCCATTCGTCCGGCATTCCGTCGCCGTCCGTATCGAAGTTGGCAGGATGCTCGCCTGTTGGGAAATTTGTTTCATTGTAATAGTCTATGGCGTCACTTGCTAAATCAAGTATGCCCTGTGTTCCTGATGTCGAGCCTTCACATTCAGCAGTGCCGGTACGTACCTCTTCCATGTAGCGTGCGTCAATGGCATCGCGGTGAAGCGAAGCACCGCAGTGTTCCAAAATTTTCTCTAATGCAGTCTCTGCATCGTGTGTAGTAATATCGCCTTCGGGGGCAGGTTCATCCATATTTATCCTTATGTAGGATGCTCCGTCGTAAGTCTTGCGGGGCACGCTTTCGTCGTAGAAATGATTTTCGTCTTTCGACCATCTTGCACCGTCAATAGATACAGTGCCCTTGTCTAATTTTACTCCATCATAGTCCCTATTCTTGGTGATTTCGCCTTTATTCGTCTCAGTTGTATTGCCATTGATGTAGTAACGGCTTGTCATGTCATACATATTGGGATGGCCTTTAGAGTTCCCTTCTGTAGCGACACTTATTTGTGTAACTCTGTTTGCCTTATCGTCTGGAGTTATAGGGCCACCTTTATAATAGTTGTTGATGATGTTTATTTGACCTCCGCCTGGTCCTCCATAACATCCGTTGGTATCACCCCAATTGTACATCACGCAGTTGCGGAAGTCGACGTTTTCTGCTTGTACGCAGTTTTCCCACTGGTATTCGTCATACAGCAGGTTGTCTTTGAAGTCAATGTTGGTGTTTTCATAACGTGCGCCGTTGAAGCGTGGAACGCGGTTGAGCACGTGTGCAATCAAATTGTGGTGGAAACTTGCAAGCTTGCCTCCCCATATTCCGCCATAGCTGTGGTCTCCCTTTGAGTGTCCCGTGTCAAGTCCTTCCGCAGCAGTGCACCATTGCATTGTAAAGTTGTTGTTGTCATAATTTGAAGCAACCTCGTCGATACTCCAGCTAAATGAGCAATGGTCGATAATTACACCTGTCCTTCCACGGGTAAAAATCGCGTCAGCTCCGTCATTGGGGTTCTTTTCTTCTCCACGGCGTACACGTATAAAGCGGATGATGTTATTGTTGCCTGGTCTAATGGTACTGTATCTTAGTGTTATGCCAGGGGCAGGTGCGGTTTGTCCTGCTATTGTGGTGTTGTCTCCTATTTTGAAATCTTCTCCATCCAAGGCTATAACCCCTCCCACATTGAACACAACTATTTTCGGGTCGTTGCCTTTTACGGCTTCCCTTAATGACCCTTCGCCGCTGTCGTTGAGGTTGGTTACCACCCTTACTTCTCCTCCGCGGCCGCCTGTAACGTATCGGCCGTGGCCTTCAGCGCCGGGGAAAGCCGGAGCATCGGTTTGTGAGAAAGCGGCAGGCGAGCTTAAGGCCGCCGCTATAAAGAGTAAAACTTGTTTTTTCATGAGTTTGTTGTTTTAGTATGATTATTGTTGAAATAGCGGACAGGCGAGGGTAGGGGAGGCTGTTGCAAGTCCCTGCCTTGCGCTTGTCCGCTTGTTGTTTTTATTTGTTCAGGCTGGCAACGTCGTAGCCAAGCTTTTCCATTTCGAGCGAAGCCCAGATGAACGGGGCGATGCCTTTGCCGTCGTTGTCGCGGATGGGTTCGCTTATGTAGTACTCGAACGAACCGTCACGGCGGCGGCTCTTGGGATTGTCTGGCCCGAGCCCCGACACCTCGCAGCAGCGAGTGAGAGATATTGTCTTGTCCGGGTTTACCTTGACAAACTCTTTCAGGATGCCCATGTAGCCCTTGATGCCGGCTTTCTTCATGCTGTCAGAGAAGTAGCCGAGGCGCGAACCTTTGAGCAATACGTAGGTGAACATCGACGAGGCGGTGGCTTCAAGATAGTTGCGTGGGTCGTCAACGTCGAGCACGTCGCGCCATACGCCGGTCTGCTTGTCCTGCTTTTTTACCGTAGCTTTCATTACGTTGTTGAGCATGTCGATAAGTTCGGCGCGGTGCTCGTAGTCCTGCGGCACGGCGTCAAGCACTTCGAGGATAGCCATTGCGAACCATCCTTGCGCCCTTGCCCATGTGTGCCGGGACAGTCCTGTTTCCTTGTTTGCCCAGAACATGCTGTTGGTCTCGTCCCAGGCGTGCTTCCACAGGCTGGTCTTCTCGTCGTAAGTGCGGTTGTAAGTCTTGCTTATTTGCTCGAAAGCGTCGTCGTAATACTTCTTGGCTTTCTTCTCGCCTTTCAGTATTGGGGCGGCCATCGTGTAGAACGGATGCCCCATATACACGCCGTCGAGCCATACCTGGTGGGCGTAGATAGCCTTGTGCCACCACACTCCGTCCTTCGTGCGCGGCTGCTTTTCAAGCTGCTTGAATATTGTCTTGAGTGCCTTGTCCGACTTCTTTTCGGGGAACAGCTGGTTCATGCGCAGTATGAAACGTCCCGGACGGGTGTTGTCAAGGTTGAAGTCTTCGTATTTGTACCCTGTGATGTCTCCGTTTTCGGCAATCATCCTGGCAGGATATGCCTTCAGATAGCTGATTATGCTGTCGCCGCCATACGCCAAGTAAGTGTCGAGCATGGACTCAAGTTCAATGCCGCTGGCGTAGTTCCAGCGCGGCTTCTTGGCGAAGTCGAGCATGTATGGCAGGGGTACTCGCTTCATTTCGGAGTACGTCATCCACTCGCTGTAATGCTTGTAGGGGTATTTGGAGAGGACGGTTGAGCCGTTGATTACGAGGTTGTCATAGTTTACTCCTTCGGTCTTGCCCTTGATGTAGACGGGCTTCGAGTATACGCCGTCAAAGCGGCAGTCCTTCAGGTTGATGTTGCTTACGTTGGTGCGGTCGTCGAACGCCACAATCATTACGCCGTATTTGCTCTTCTTGCAGGTTACGTTCTCCATGTAGACGTTGCGCACCGTGGGGTAAAATCCTCGCTTGGCTACCTCCTTCGGCTCGTAGTCGAGGTTGATTTTCAGCACCGCTTCAGCGCACTGGCCCACCTCAACGTTGCGCATGTAGATGTCCTCGATAACGCCGCCGCGTGCCGAGTTGGTCTTGATGCGCAATATGCGGTCAAGGTTGGGGCTGTCCATCTTGCAGTTCTCCACGAACACGTTGTTGCAGCCTCCCGATATTTCAGAGCCGATTACCACGCCTCCGTGGCCGTCCTTCATCATGCAGTTGCGCACAATGATGTTCTTGCTTGGCAGCCCTGTGTAGCGTCCCTTGCCGCCTTCGCGTCCGTCCTCGTTGCGTCCGCTCTTTATGGCGATGCAGTCGTCGCCGGTGTCAAAGACGCAGTTCTCGATGAGAACGTTCTCGCACGACTCGGGGTCGCAGCCGTCGCCGTTAGGCCCGTCGTTGTGTACGGTGACGTTCCTTACGGTTATGTTCTTGCTAAGCAACGGGTGCATCACCCAGAACGGCGAGCGAACCATCGTCACGCCCTCTATGAGTATGCCGTCGCATTGGTTGAGGTTTACCATCTGCGGACGCAGACCCTTGCCCATGCCGAACACTCGCTGTTCCAGCGGCACGCCGTCTTCGGCCATCTTCAGCAGGTCGGCGCGTCCGCCGGGGTTCTGCTGTTTCTCGGGAAGTGGCACGTCCTTGCTTTTCGGAGTCTTGCCGCTCATCAGCCACCATGTGTCGTCCGAGGCGTTGCCGTCGATTGTTCCTTGGCCTGTTATGGCTATGTCGGTTTCCTTATAGGCGTAAATCAGGGGCGAGTAGTTCATGCAGTCAAGCCCTTCCCAGCGTGTTTCCACGAGCGGATAGAGGCTGCGGTCGAAGGCGAAGAGCAGTGTCGCACCCTTTTCTATCACAAGGTTTACGTGGCTCTTGAGCCTTATCGCGCCGGTGTTCCATGTGCCTTCGGGCACAACCACGCGGCCGCCTCCGGCCTTCGAGCAGGCTTCGATGGCTTTGTTTATGGCCTTTTGGTTCTGCGCCGGCGTAGCTTTGAGCGACGCTCCGTATTTCGTTATGTCGAAAGTACGGTCGGCGAATTGTGGCATCCTGATGCTTTTTTCGATTTGTTTGTACTTAGCTTCGTCCCATGTTGACGCGCATACCGCCAATGGGAACAACAGGCACAGCAGTAATGTCTGTAATTGTTTCATAGGTTTAAGTTTGCAAAAAGTATTTGTCTTGTATTAATAGATTGTCTTGAATGCAGCTTATCTGTCCGCAAAGGTACAAAAAGTTTCGTTACAAGGCGAGTTTTTTTTGTTATTTTTACATTATTATAATATAGGTGGAGCTGGCACAAGCGAGTTTGTAGCTTGTGCCAGCTCCACCTATTTATATATGTACACGCCGTTCAGAGTTTTACCGCCGATATGTCTACGAGGTTGTTTACAATGGCGTATATTGTCAGTCCGGCCGGGCTGTGTATTTGCAGTTTGCGTGCAATGTTGCGGCGGTGTGTTATTACGGTGTTGATTGATATGCACAGGTGGTCGGCTATCTCCTTGTTCGTCATGCCCTGCACGAGGCTTACTATGACGTCTTTCTCCCTGTCGCTTAGCGCTTCGCTGCCGTCTTGGTTTTGGTTTATCATTTTTGAAATTTTCACGCTCACGTCGTTCTGTTTGTACTTCTGCTCCAGTTTCCTTATGGCCGGTATGAAGATGCTTTCCTCCACGAGCGAGTGGTTTTCGAGCCATTCCTCGTTGTTGTACAGCTTGTAGAGCGTGGCAGTGAGCTGGTTGTTGTGCTGTATGTCGCTCGGCAGGTACTTTATTATGATGTTTTTCAGCTCACGCAGTTTCTGGTCTGTCTGTCCGTGTTTCTTCGAGAAGGTCTCCATGTCGTAGTCGTCGCTCACCTTTCCGGCCAGCAGGTTGTCAACGTAAGGGAACACGGTCTTCTCCTCGTACTGCATGTGCTTCCTTATTTCGTGCGCGTACTCGTCGTACAGCTTCATTATGAGGCGCGCCAGGTTGTCGTTCTCGTCGAGTGCGGCGGCCAGCTCCTTGCGTATTGTAGGCAGCTGGAAGTTGAGATAATACTCGTGCGACGCCTTCAGATAGTGCAGCAGCGTCGGTATGGAGAAGCGTCCGCCGTCGTCAATGTCGCGGTGTCCGTTGATTGAGAAGTTAACCACGGCCAGAAACGTGTACGTGTCTACGCCCTGGTCTTCACACACTTCGCTCACGGTCTTGTCGCCGAAGCCGAGGTTGATGCCGAACCTGCCGAGGCTTTGCAGTATGTTGTAGTTGTCGGCGATAAGCGATATCATCTTGTCGTCAGCCTCGTACATCTTGTTGTTCTTCATTGTCCGCCTGTTTTTGTAGCC
Source organism: uncultured Prevotella sp. (assembly GCA_937922435.1). Taxonomy (GTDB): domain Bacteria; phylum Bacteroidota; class Bacteroidia; order Bacteroidales; family Bacteroidaceae; genus Prevotella. The sequence goes on from CAKZVT010000041.1 coordinate 5,733, forward strand.
GATGCTTGCTGTTTGCTTGTTTTGCTTCCAGCTGCAAAGTAACGGTTTTTCCGTGAATTATGCAATCATAATATATAGGTATTTTGCGTTTACCTGTTTCTCCGCCAGTACCTATTTGTAGGGTTCTCGCTTTTCATGTTGAATCCAATATGCGGTTCATCCGCAAACCTTTTGGATGATATACAAGTCCTGTTTACGAAAACATCCTACTGCAATCCATGCGGTCGGTAATTGTCATGCCGCACTCCGATGCGGCATCCAGAAAACACATAGGGTGCAAAACGGTGTAGGCTGCATATACTGGATTCCGCGTCGGAGCGCGGAATGACAGTTACCGACCGCATGGTTTAAGGTTGGGGTAATGTGTTTTGGCGGATTGCAAATCCGCCAAAACACATTACTGCCAGCATGACTTGCAGCAGGGTTTCATACATCAATAGGCAAAGTAGTACGTGGCAATCAAGCTCCCTCCCTTGGGGAGGGTTGGGGTGGGTATCAAATATGCCATCTTTTGCATTCCAAAAGGTCGTCTTTTGCACGCTAAAAGGTCGTCTTTTGCAGGCTAAAACACGGCCTTTTGTAACGTGCTGGCTGTCAATAGGTTTTGTCCTTTAGCTCGTTTGCCGCCGCAGTTGGCGCCGGCTCCTTCAACTCCTTATGGCTTCTATGGATGCAGGCTTTGCTTACAATCGTTAAAAAACATGGTGCGGCGTGTAATAAAACGCCTACGGGGGCGTTACATAAATAAACAAGTGACAACCAAAATGATATGCCTATGAAATATTTTACACAAGAAGAAAAGTCGCCGTCGTACAAGACGCTCAACCTAATCAGGCAAATAGCCTACACGTATCGCGTGGTGAAGATGAACGGACAAACCGAGGCGTACTGCCTTAACTGACGCAACACAGTACTGGTTATGGCTACAATGGTATCACCTTCACTGCTTGCCGCCGACTTCCTCAACCTGAAGGGCGACATCGAGATGATTAACAGGAGCGAGGCCGACTGGCTTCATCTTGACGTGATGGACGGCGTGTATGTGCCCAACATCTCGTTCGGTTTTCCCGTAATCGACGCTGTGGCGCGTGTCTGCAAGAAGCCGCTCGACGTGCATTTCATGATAACCCGGCCCGAGCGCTACATCACGCGCACGGCCGAGACGGGCGCCATGATGATGAATGTGCACTACGAGGCTTGCACGCATCTTGACCGCACCATCCACGAAATACATTCCGCCGGGATGAAGGCTGGCGTTACACTCAACCCCTCTACGCCCGTCTGCATGCTTGAGGACGTAATTGCCGATGTCGACATGGTGCTTCTCATGAGCGTAAACCCCGGCTTCGGCGGCCAGGCGTTCATAGAGAATACTATAAACAAGGTGAAGCGTCTGCGCGGGCTTATTGCCCGTTCGGGGTCGCGTGCGCTTATAGAGGTTGACGGGGGAGTGCAGGCCGGCACTGCGCCGAGGCTCGTCGCCGCAGGCGTAGACGTGCTCGTAAGCGGCAGCTACATATTCAAGGCGGCCGACCCGGAGGAAAAAATAAGAGAGCTGAAAAGGCTATAGGGGAATTACACCCATCCCAACCCAACCTGACACCCACCCCAACCCTCCCCAAGGGAGGGAGCTTGGCTTGCTTGTGCCATAACAACCGGGCAAGATAATCAAAGCCCCCTCCCTTGGGGAGGGTTGGGGTGGGTGTCAGGTTGGGTTGGGGTGGGTGTCGTTTTTTTAGTCTAACTGCAGCGCGATGTTGTGCTCGCGTGTCATTCTGCGCAGGTTGAGTATGGCGTATCTCATCCTGCCGAGCGACGTGTTAATGCTTACGCCGGTAAGCTCGGCGATTTCCTTGAACGACAGGTTTTGGTAGAACCGCATGAACACCACCTCCCTCTGCGTGGGCGGCAGCAGGTTCATCATCCGCTTGACGTCGGTCATTATCTGGTCGTTCACGTAGCGGTTTTCCACGTTCATGTCGAGTATGTCGTTCTTGCTGAGGTTCGACAGGTTGTTTTCTTCCGACAGTTCGATGAGGTTGCGTGCGCGTTGCTCCCTGTACCAGTCCATCATTACGTTGTGGGCTATGCGCATAATCCATGCGCTGAACTTGCCACTGTCCACGTAGCGCTTCTCGTGCAGCTTGGTTATAACCTTCACAAAGGTTTCCTGGAACAGGTCGTTGGCCTTGTCTTCGTCTCTTACAACGAACAAAATATATGAGAACAGCTTGCTTTGGTTGCGTGCCAACAGCTCGTCGAAAGCGTCGTTGTTCCCGTCGATATAGGCCAGGGCGAGTTCCTCGTCGGTCAATACGTTAAGATTTTTCATTATTACTTTTTTATTCTTGAAGTAATGATGTTTCGATAGGCAGGTAGTGTTATTTTTGTATAATAATGATGTTTATTCACTGCAAAGATAATGCAAAGCGAGTGAAATGCAAAATAAAATCGATTGAAATGAGTTTTTATTTTCATTTCCGAGGTGCAGCTTATCTTATCTAAAACGTGAGTTCGGCATAAGAAAACATCCTTTGTAGGGACATAATTCATTATGTCCGCACGCCGCGAAGA
>CAKZVT010000042.1 GCA_937922435.1 uncultured Prevotella sp.
AAAAATGAAGAATGAAAAATGAAGAATGAAAAATGAAGAATGAAAAATGAAGAATGAAAAATGAAGAATTGCCTTACGAATTACTTTATGGCGTATGCCTTATTATTCATTCTTAATTTTTCATTCTTAATTTTTCATTCTTAATTCTTAATTTTTCATTTTTCATTTTTCATTCTTCATTATTCATTCTTCATTATTCATTCTTAATTATTTATTCTATCTTTGCAGATGTAAATAAAAAAGACAACGAGATGAGACGTTTTATCATCGTCGCCGTCATGGCACTGGGAGTGCTGGCGGCGCGGGCCATGGGCTATAACGAGGCCCGCCAGGAAGCATTGTTCCTCACCGACAAGATGGCCTACGAGCTGGGACTTAACCAGGCGCAGTATGACGCCGTGTACGAAATCAACTTCGACTACTTCATGTCGGTAAACTCGTCGAAGGACATCAAGGGCACGTACCTTAGCCGCCGCAACTACGACATCAACTTCGTGCTCACGCCGATGCAGTACAGCAAGTTCTACAAGGCCGACTACTTCTACACGCCGGCCAAATGGAGCAACGGCGTGGTGCTCAAGGTGTACACGCGCTACACCAACCGCTCGAAGATGTACTACCCCGTGCCACGCTCGTACCGATACTACCGCGGAGAGCACGGCAAGAAGTACAACAACATTAGCTGGTACAAGGGCAAGGACTTCAAGTCGAGCCATGCCATAAGGAGCAATGGCCCCGACAGGACCTACGGCTCCGGCACAGGCCACGGCATACGCTCGGGCCACAACAGCAACACCAACAGGCACGGCCACAGCATAGGCACCGGCGCGAAGCCCGGCAAGCACAACAGCGGCATAGGCCACGGCGTTACCACCGGCAAGAAGAAGCCCAATAAGAACAACACGGGTATAGGCCACGGCGCTACCACCGGCAAGAAGAAGCCTAATAAGAACAACACGGGCATAGGCCACGGCGCCACTACCGGCAAGAAGAAGCCTACGAAGGAGAACAACACCGGCATAGGCTCGGGCGTGAGCATAGGCTCCGGCGCAGGCATCGGTTCGGGCGCAAGCACCAACTCTACCGGCATAGGCCACGGCGTAGGCACGCGCAGCCACTGATGTATAGGCGCTTGCAGCCGGTACTTTCAAGCTGTCGGCACACGCTGCGGTGTTAGGCTGTACAGCATGACACTCCTTATAAAAATCGGGCGGAAGTTTCACCATCCGTCCGATTTTTCGTAACTTTGCCACTATTAAAGGATTATAAGTGCAATAATTAATATTATTAATATGGAAAAACCAGGATTATTTGGCCAAAAATATTCAAGCCGGGATTATACCAAAGAATATTTTTGGGGTAAGAATCAGTTTAATAGTTCTTTCCCTGCTTCTTTGGTGGCATATATGTATTCAAAAGGTGTCAATCCTGTTTATTTGTGTATAGATAAAAACAATAAACTGAAACATGATGCTATTTCTGGTTCAGATTTATTTGGTATAAATCCTCTGTCGGAGGACGCATTTTATAATTTTGAAGCAGGGTATTCTGCATATGAAAAGTTTTATACGGGTGATAGGGAAAAGATAGATTTGGTTATGGTTAACCGTTCGACAAATGAAAGTCTTATTGGGCTTGAAATAAAGTTGACTGCACTCCCGGATAATACTACTAAAAAATTCAATGAGGACAAATATAGTTGTGAAATAGTAATGCGTCCTCCTACGATTTGCTTTCTTGCCTGTTCAATATGTGAGGCATACGAGAAACGTCAAAACAGGTTGAGGGAACTGATACGTGGAGTTCCTCAAATAAGTCATTGGGAAGATGCTGACAGCGTTGCCCCACATTATAAGGAAATAGAAGATGCCGTGTTAAGGGTGTCGGCTGATATGTGGAAATATCAGAAGCCTTTGATTGTACAGCCTGTTTGGAAAACAGAAGAAGGCCGGATGCGCCTTGCTGATGATTGCTTGGATGTGTTTGTTTGGTCTAATCTGGCGACATTGCAGATGTGTGTACAGGAAGAACATGGTAAAGGCAAAAGCATAAGTCGCTTTCAGCGTACTATAATATGGATTTACAAAATGCTTTTTGACTATGTTTCTTATGGATGTTTTGATTATGTAAGCATAATAAAGAACCATTCTTATGGCAATGCAAACGATAAGGCTTTTTCGTTGCCGGGCACTCGTTCTTACAAGTTTCTGAAGTCTGATGAACTTTTGCATCCGAGGATAAAGAAAAACGAAATAAAGAACATTATTCTTGGCGGAGGACAAAATTATATATTCTCCCAATTTTATGGATTGGATTATGCTGTAGCAGAATTTTATAAAAGTTTATGATATTTGATTTTTTATCACTTTCAAAGCGAGATAAAGCTGTTTTTATAGGGTTGTTTTTATCGAAATATGATAAATTGGGGCTTGAAAAATTAGGTTTTTCAAGTTTCAAACAGGCTTATAATGTTTTAGGATATTCAATAGGCGTTATTCCAAAGTCAATACAAAATTATAGAGATGAATTTGATCCTTATTTTCCGAATCCAAGAAAGGGATGGCGTAATCGTAAATTGAGGGACTTCTGTCATGAAATATTGTCAAAAACTGTTAATTGGACTTTTGATGATTTTTATTCAATAATACGATTATGCGCTTCAAACAATATTTATGAAAATCCAAATGAAGTAGAGAAAGAAAAAAAATTTTTTGCAAGTAGATTGATAACAGGTAAAGCAGCTGAAGAATATTTTGTTATGAATTATGAGGATATAGAAATATTTAAAAATTATAATCTTTGTGATACTACAAATTTAGGGTGTGGTTATGATTTTAAATTATCTTGTGCATCTAATGACTTTTTGATAGAAGTAAAAGGTTTAAATGGTAAAGAGGGAAATATCCTGATGACTGAAAAAGAATTTAACGTGGCTGAATATTTTAAGGAGAAATATTGTCTTTTTGTTGTTAGTAATTTTAAAGAAAATCCTAAACATCACATGTATTTTAATCCAGTTTATAATACTGCTTTATCATTTCAAAAACAGGAACGCCAAATAATACAAACTTCTTATTATGCTAAGTTTTTAAAGTTTTGATAAATATATTATGCATGGAATTTGTCAAGCATTAATAATTGGAGGCTTGGCTGAACATCCTATGACTGTAGCCGATTATTTTGGAGATGCTTTAGGTATAGAGTTCTATTATCGCCATCCGAGAAGTTATGTAAGGAGAGGTATTTTTAGTGTAAATGAGCCAAGTCCGACAATTAGGGGTGTCAATAGACCTATGCCTAAAGGATATGAGTTGCGTCCAAATGACCCTGTTTCATCAAAAGATGGGATAAGGGCTCTTACAACAAAGGAACGTAGCATGGTACAAACTTTCCCAGTGAGCTTTAAGTTTTTGGGCTCTAAGACAAATCAGGAACAAATGATTGGTAATGCAGTACCAGTAAATTTAGCTAAGTATGTAGGTGAAGCAATAAACAGATATCTGAAAAGGAAAAAGACAGCAAATCATTATATTGTCCCTAAACACGGAACAGAGTCTTTTATCCCGTTTGTTGGTGAAAGAACTGTAAATTAAGAGGCGTGGGCTTGGAATTTTAACAGGAAAATATGAAATGCCACATATATATTTTCTATAAAATATCAAGCATTAAAATCGGGCGGAAGTTTTACTATCCGCCCGATTTTTCGTAACTTTGCAGGTCGGAACATGCGGACTTGCACCGTGACCGTACAACCAGGCAACCGTACAACCGCATAATCCCATAACCGTAAAACCCCATAACCCCACAACTGTAAAACCCCACAACCGAAACCATGTCCAAGAAAGACAAAGGGCTTACGCCGATGATGAAGCAGTTTTTCTCGTTCAAGGAGCAGCATCCCGACGCGCTGCTGCTCTTCCGCTGCGGCGACTTCTACGAGACTTACCTGCAAGACGCCGTCGACGCCAGCCGCATACTCGGCATCACCCTGACGCGCCGCAGCAACGGCGGGCAGCAGGATGGCACGCCTACGGAGATGGCAGGCTTCCCCCACCACGCCCTCGACACATACCTGCCCAAGCTCGTAAGGGCCGGCAGGCGCGTGGCAATATGCGACCAGCTGGAAGACCCCAAGCTAACCAAGAAGCTCGTAAAGCGGGGCATCACCGAGCTGGTGACGCCAGGCGTGGCCATGACCGACAATGTGCTCGACTACAAGGAAAACAACTTCCTGGCCGCCGTCAACTTCGGCAAGGCGGCCTGCGGAGTGGCCTTCCTCGACATATCGACGGGCGAGTTCTTCGCAGGCGAAGGTTCTTACGACTACGTGGAGAAGCTGCTCGTAAACTTCTCGCCCAAGGAAGTGCTTTACGAGAGGGGCAAGAGGGAGACGTTCGAACGGTGGTTCGGCAGCAAGTACTTCACCTTCGAGCTTGACGACTGGGTCTTCGCCGAGCCTACCGCCGAGCAGAAGCTGCTCAAGCACTTCGGCGTGAAGACGCTAAAGGGCTTCGGCGTAGACCACCTGCGCAGCGGCATCGTGGCCTCGGGAGCTATACTGCAGTACCTCGAGATGACCCAGCACACGCACATCGGGCACATCACCTCGCTATCGCGCATCGATGAGGAGCGCTACGTGCGCCTCGACCGCTTCACCATACGCTCGCTCGAACTGCTCCATCCGATGCAGGACGACGGCGCGTCGCTGCTTGACGTGCTCGACCGTACAGTCACCCCGATGGGAGCCAGGCTGCTGAAGCGGTGGCTCGTATTCCCACTGCGCGACGCCAAGGCCATAGAGGCCAGGCTCGACGTGGTCGACACGTTCTTCCGCGACACGGAGTTCCGCGGCGTCGTAGACAGCCAGTTCCACCGCGTTGGCGACCTCGAGCGCATAATATCAAAGGTGGCCGTGGGGCGCGTATCGCCGCGCGAGGTGGTGCAGCTGCGCATGGCCTTGCAGGCACTCGGTCCGGTGAAGGCCGCCTGCCTGGAGTCGGGCGACGGCGCGCTGAGGCGCATCGGCGAGAACATCAGCCTCTGCGAGAGGCTGCGCGACCGCATAGGCCGCGAGGTCAACGAGGATTCGCCGCAGCTGGTCAGCAAGGGCGGCGTAATCAAGCCGGGCGTCAACGCCGAGCTTGACGAGCTGCGCAGCATATCCACCGGCGGCAAGGAGTATCTGCTGAAAATACAGGAGCGCGAGATGGAGGCCACAGGCATCAGCTCGCTGAAAATAGGTTACAACAACGTCTTCGGCTATTACCTCGAAGTGCGCAACACGTTCAAGGACAAGGTGCCGGCCGACTGGGTGCGCAAGCAGACGCTGGCGCAGGCCGAGCGGTACATCACGCAGGAGCTGAAGGAATACGAGGAGAAAATACTCGGGGCGGAGGACAAAATCCTCGCGCTGGAGACCAGGCTCTTCGGCGAGCTTGTAGTGGCAATGCAGGAGTACATACCGGCAATACAGACGGACGCCGCCCTGATAGCCAAGCTCGACTGCCTGCTGTCGTTCGCCAAGACGGCCGAGGAGCACGGATACGTCCGGCCCGTAATCGAGGCCGACGACATAGTGCTCGACATCAAGCAGGGTCGCCACCCCGTCATCGAGACACAGCTGCCGGTAGGTGAGCGCTACGTGCCCAACGACGTCTACCTGGACGACCGCCGCCAGCAAATAATAATAATAACCGGTCCCAACATGGCCGGAAAATCGGCTCTGCTGCGCCAGACGGCGCTCATCGCACTGATGGCCCAGACGGGCTGCTACGTGCCGGCAGAGAGCGCGAAAATAGGTCTGGTGGACAAGATTTTCACACGAGTGGGAGCGTCGGACAACATCTCGCTCGGCGAATCCACCTTCATGGTCGAGATGACCGAGGCCGCCAACATACTCAACAACGCCACGCCGCGCTCGCTCGTACTCTTCGACGAGCTTGGCCGCGGCACGTCGACCTACGACGGCATAAGCATCGCCTGGGCCATCGTGGAGTACCTGCACGAGCACCCCAAGGCCGCCGCGCGCACGCTCTTCGCTACGCATTACCACGAACTCAACGAGATGGAGAAGAACTTTACGCGCATAAAGAACTACAATGTCAGCGTGCGCGAGGTGGGCGGCAAGGTAATCTTCCTGCGCAAACTGGAGCGCGGCGGCTCGGAGCACTCCTTCGGTATACACGTGGCGCAAATCGCCGGAATGCCCAAGAGCATCGTCCGCCGCGCCGAGGCCATACTGAAACAGCTCGAGGCCGACAACGCACAGGTGGGCGCGGTGGGCAAGCCGTCGGCCGAGAAAATCAACGCCGGCCGCGACGGCATGCAGCTCAGCTTCTTCCAGCTGGACGACCCGGTGCTCTGCCAGGTGCGCGACGAAATACTCGGGCTCGACATCAACAACCTTACTCCCGTAGAGGCGCTCAACAAGCTCAACGACATCAAGAAGATAGTAACAGGGAAGTAAATTAAAAATGAACAATGAATAATGAATAATTTGGCATACGCCATTGTCCCGATTATTCATTATTCATTTTTTCATTATTCATTATTCATTATTCATTTTTCATTTTTCATTCAAAAAATATATGTTTTACCGCAAGATAGAAGAACAGGACATACCGCAAATCACGGAGCTGTACAACTGGTACATCGTGAATGGCGTGGAGAGCTTCGAGACCGAGCCGCTCACAGTGGAGCTGATGCGCCGCCGCGTGGAGGACATATCGCGGCAGTTCCCGTATTACGTGGCGGTGGACGAGGGCAGGGTAGTGGGCTACTGCTACGCCCATTTGTGGAAGGAGCGCGCCGCTTACGCCGCCACCCTTGAGACTACCATCTACCTTCACCCCACAGCCAAGCGGCGCGGCACGGGTACGGAGCTTATGCGCCTGCTTATAGCCGACTGCCGCCGCCTCGGCTTCCGTGCGCTCATCGCCTGCATCACTGGCGAGAATGAGGCCAGCATAGACTTCCACCGCCGCCTCGGCTTTGAGCAGGTGTCTCTGTTCCGCGCCGTGGGTTATAAGCACGGCCGCTGGCTCGACGTGGTTGACATGGAGCTGATTTTATAAAGGTAAAACGGTAAAAAAGTAAAAAGGTAAAACCGTTTTTTATTGAGGAATAAAAGGAAAATAGAGGAAATTTACGGAAAAATTCCTCTATTTCCCTTTTGTTTTATGTTTTATGATTTCATCGTATGTTTCAGATTTCACGTATCCGATTAACCTGTTGTTAAGCGGTATTTCGTCCATCAGACCTTGCCTTACAAGCCCTTGCAGGTCGGTTCTTGCAGTGTGACCTGTTATGTTGAAGCGTGTGGCTACTTCCTTTACGGTCAATATTTCGTTTTCTTTTCCTGTGATGATTTTCAGTATGTGTGCCTGTCGCTGGTTTATGCCTTTCACGCCTTTGAACATCAGGATGCTGTCGCGCTCGTTGATTTTGCGTTGCAGGTAGTTTTTCAGTTCCTCGTAGGCCCGTTTCATCGTGTCGAGGTTGAACTGGATGAAGTACGACAGGTCGTTGTTGTCGTGTTCGGTGTAGAGGAAAGCACGCTCGTATTTGGCCTTGCTGGTGTAAATGATGCGTGATATTGACAGGTATTCGGTGAGCCAGTAGCCTTTTTTCATCATGTACCAGTAGACCAGTGAGCGCGCCGTGCGGCCGTTGCCGTCAACGAAGGGGTGGATGTAGGCAAGCATGAAATGCAGTATGATGCCTTTGATTATGGGGTGGATGAAGTCGTCGGGCGAGTCGTTGTTGGCGAAGGTGCACAGTTCTTCGAGCAGTTGAGCCACCTCTTCGTGCGGTGGCGGTGTGTGGGCGATGTCGCCTGTTATGCCGTCCATCGCCACGATGTCGTCGGTCTGGCGAATGCTTCCCTCGTCGTCCTTGTTCTCAAGCGTTCCCGCTGAGATGTAACGGTGGATGTAGAGCAGCCTTTCCACGGTGAATTCGTCGTTCCTATGCTCCGACAGATAACGTATTGTGGCGTAGTTGTTGGCTATCATAAGCTGGCTCTTGTCGCGCGGCTTAAGGTTCTTGCGCAGCATGTCCTTGGCTACTTTGCGCGTGGTCGAGGCGCCTTCCATCTGGCTTGAGGCTATTGCTTCCTCCATGACAGAACTTACAAGGTAGAAGTTCTTGTCGTTTTCGGGTATCAGGTTGTTCGTGCCGAGGCTGCCGCCGATGTTCATGTCGAACTCGTGCAGCATGGCGTGCATCTGCTCCGTTACGGTGAAATAGAACTTATATTTGCCGAATGTCACGGCTTTCGCGTTGGCTATGCGTTGCAGCTTCACGGCCTGCCACAGCACGGCGGGGTCTACATCCGCCGGCGCCATATATTTCACTTTGTCCCAGTAGAGGTACGAACTGTTGATTTTCTTCATCAGCTGGGCTGTTTCGGGGTCGTAAATCAGCTTTACGGCTTCCCTGAAAAGCTTTTGGTTGTGTTTCGGGGTGTTTTCTATCATTGCGTCGTGAATATGCCGCAAATATAAGGAAAATAATCTTACAATAAAAGGGAAATAGAGGAATTTTTCCGCAAATTTCCTCTACTTCCCTTTTACTTGTTCATTATTGTCCGCCGTTGGCGGAGTTGTTTTGGGCGGCCCGGCTATGGTTGTTTTTCCAAACGGTGTCCTTTCAGCCTGCAAGACATGGCTTTTCGCCCTTTGAAAGGCGGCCTTTTGCACCATGAAAGGATGCCTCCTGCAAACGTGCCGTAAACAAGCGGAAACCGTAAGCAAAGCCGTAAGTATCTGCCATGAGTAGGCACGATGGTTCCGCCAAGGGGTTATTGTTGAAGTTCAGGCAGGCGTATTCCTATTTTGTATGTCTTTATATAGCTGTCGATTGCCTTCACAGCAGGCTCATCCTGTATGTTGGCGGAGGTAAATTCGCTTGCTCCGTTGCTGTCGGGGTAGGCTATCATGCAGTTCATAATGACGTTGTCGTCGGTAACGCCGAGCCTCTTCCGTATGTTCTTGTTGCGTGCATAGCCTGCCAGCTGCCTGATGTGTTCGGCCACAATGCCGTCGTCGCTCCACTTTGTTGTGTACTTGGTGTCGATTATCAGCTGTTCTGAAGGCTTGCCGAAGTCTATTTCGTTGCCCGTACTTCTTGTGTGGTACTTTATACCTTTGCCATGCCTCATGCGCAGTTTGCCGAGCATGTAAAGCTCGAACAGCAGCGGCATGTTTATCCAGAACGGCGGCACGAGCGTGTCGTGTTCAGTCTGCGACCGCTGCATGTCGCAGTCGAACCGGCGTATTATCATCCTTGCAACCTTCAATGTGCGTTTGTAGTCATGGAATACGGGGCTTGTGTGTAATGTTACCATACATTCCCGGCTGGTTATTTCTGTTACACCGGCGAATGCTGCAAGGTTTTTTGTCAATAGTTCGTGCAGCTCACGGTTGAACGTTGAATGGTTGTTGGCCATGAAGTTTCTTGCGTACAGTAACGCATGTCTTATTATCCGGTTTTCAAGGCAGTTTTCCGAAAATGTCTGGTATCGGCAAAAGTTCCTGTCGAGCCTGCCTACGGCGATGTTTTTCTTCAGCTGTTTTGTGAACAGAAGCCTGCCTTTCAGCTTTCCTTCCAGGTTTTGTTCTTCATGCCGGTAGTCTTTTTTCAAGCCTTTGCGTACAATGTTCTTAACCAAGAACAGAAAGTGCGCAATGATGAACGGTGTCAGCATAATTGTGCCTCCGTTGTATTCTATTTTCGGCTTGTCGAAGTCTATTTGGTAAATGTTGTGGATGTGTTTCTGTATCTCGCCGTCAGCTTCGTAAAAGCAGTCGGTGAACATCCTTAACCAGTCGATGTCTTCTATTTTCGGCGATACACGTAGTGCCGTGTCGCCTTCGGCTATCCATGCGGCGCCGATGTAATATCCAGTTCTCAGCGTGCGTGCTTTTATGTCGGTTACGGTCAATCCCAACAGCCTGTCGGGTGTGCCGCAGTTGGCCATGGGTATGCCGTCTAACGCCACATGGTTGCCTATTTCTTCGTAATCAAGCTCCTCATGTTCCCTTTTGTCAATTATCGTCGTCATTTGCTGTTGCCTCCGGGCTTGCTGGATAGTTTGCTATCTTCTTGTATTCATTGCTGTCTTTCCTGATGTTCAGCACGCCGTCGCGGACGTATTCAAGCAGCAGCGGCCTCACCTCGTATTCCATCTTCATGTCAAGTTCATCTTTATTTTCGGCCATGAAATACGAGTGCCCAACCATCACGTCGTCCTTGTCGAACTCGTTGGAAACGTTGTCGAACAGCGCGCTAACCTCGTCGAAGTATCCTAATGCCATGTCGCACAGCTCGTCGTTGTCCCCGTAATAACTTTCTATGGCTTTACGGCTTGCCTTTATTGTAAAGAACGCGAACCTGCGCCTTACGGCGTAGTCTATGTATCCCACGCTGCGGTCGGCGGTGTTCATCGTGCCGATGATGTAAAGATTTGACGGCACGCCGAAGCTCTTGCCCGAATAAGGCAGTGTCACGGTTACCTGGTTGTCCGCCCCGAGCCTCTTGTCGGCTTCGAGCAAGGTTATCAGTTCACCAAGTATTTTTGAAATATTGCCTCGGTTGATTTCGTCTATTATCAGCACGAACGGCAGCTTGTCCTTTTCCGCTGGTCTATTTAGAGTTTTGGCTTTATATTTGTCAAGTAGCAGGTTCAGCTTGTCATAAGTTATATTATTTAATTTGTAGACAGTGCTTAACGTCATTGCCGTATTGTCATTCAGTTCGTAAATGTCTTCATTTATGTCTTTAACCAGCCATCTGACTTTTCTGCTCCTCTTGTAAATATTTATGTCGTCCAGCCACTCATAGTCACCTTCGATTACACCAATAGCGTCAATGGTTCTTGATGAATAGCAGCTCAGCACATAGTCGCCTTTTTGCATTTTGTTTATGAATGCGTCGAGCACAATTTTTCCACCGTATTTAGAAAAGTCAGTTTCCTCATTAATTTCCTTTCCGTATTCATCCCATCCAATCCTTATTCTATTGTTTTTCAGGCAGTCTGTTCTTGTCGGGTTGTCGCCTGTGCCTTGCAGCGACACTTTCCAGATGGTTGGATATTCACGTATTATATCGTTTTTCCCAGCCGTGCGTTCAATGTAGTTGGCTTGTTTACACATTTTCTTAAACAATCCGTCTTCAACTTCATACGATATGCCGCCATCGTCATTCTTTTTGGGTTTTATGCCTTCGACAAACTCTTCGTAATCCATCGACTGGTGGAACGTTGTAAAAGCGATGCTTTTGTCAGCAACGAGCTCATCATACCGTTCCATAATTTCTTTCCTTGTGCCTGGCAGGTTTTCTTTTCCGTCGCACAAGGCTACGGCAAGTGTTGCGGTCGTGTATGTCTTGCCCGTGCCGGGCGCACCTTGTAAGATTATTTGTTTCTTATGTTCGAGAAGTTTGAGCATTTTGTTTAGCTCGTCATTGTCAATGCCTTCCATGTCTGTTGTAGAAATATCTTCGCGTGTTTTTGCTTTATCAAAGGCATCGGCAATAAATTCAGGTATCGACTTCATCTCATTATATCCTTTTCTTGCAAGTTGTTCAGTTTTCCGCCTTATTTCCAAGTATTTCTGTCCCGAAGGGGGATTATTGCCTAAATTACCTGTTATACCGTTGTTTTCCATCCAAGTGCGGCTTGGACCGTCAAGTGAAACGTAGAAATTCGGTCTTATCCAATACAGTCCTTGCGTGATGTTCCATTTCACACTGTATTGTTTCATTGCGTTATTGTAGCATGAGATGAATTCTGTTTCATACTCATTTCCTTTGTCTGCGTATTCTATTGCTGCTTGAAACAAGCTCCAAAGGTTATCTATATCGTGCTGTTTCCTTACGTTTTCATAGCCGAAAAACCAACTTCTTTGTGGGTTTAACGTTGGAATGCCTACAAAATCTGCTGGTATATTTGCCTTGATACCAAGATGTTGTTTGAACAATGACATTATTTTTATCCTGTTGTCAAATGTCTGGTTTCTGTTCATTATCCCGATGACCGTGAACGGGCATATGTCGTCAAGTTCAGAGCCGTCCTCCTCGTGCAAATATTTTACATATTCGGCAGGTATTTTATAAATAAAGTCAAGCAACGCTTGCCTGTTGTTCTTGTATTCAAGCAGCTTGTCTGCCAATTCTTCGAAAAAAGGTATCCATGTAAATTGTTCCATAATAGTATTTTCGGTTAAGCATGTTTTTCATTTTGGTATTGTCAGGCAAGCAACGAACTTGCCTGACAATATTGTATTAAAGGAGTAATGGGACGAACGGGATGTTATGTGAATAAGGTTCTTCAGTTTGTCTCTTGTCCCTCGTTGACTCGTCAACTCGTCCCTTGTCTGCTAAGAACTTACTTCTCCGCCCCGAGCCGTTGGATGAGCCTCGGGCAGAACATGCAGACGAAGCCGAGCGCGATGAAGGGCAGGCTGAGCAGCTGGCCCATGTTGAGGAGCATCGAGGCTTCGAACTCTTCCTGTATGTCCTTGGTGAACTCGATGAAGAAGCGGGCGGTGAATATCAGCGTGATGCAGAGGCCGAAGAAGAAGCCGGTGCCGACGCGCTGCGGCTGCTTGCGGTAGAGGTACCAGCCGATGAAGAAGAACAGGGCGTAGGCTATGGCCTCGTAGAGTTGTCCGGGGTGGCGCGGAAGCAGGTCCACGCGCTCGAAGATGAACGCCCAGGGCACGTCGGTGGCCTTGCCTATTATCTCGGAGTTCATCAGGTTGCCCAGGCGTATGAGGCAGGCTGTGACGGGAGTGGCGATGGCCACGTTGTCGAGCACGCGCCAGAGGTTGACCTTTGTGCGGCGGACGTACAGCCAGAGGGCTATGATTAGTCCGATGGTGCCGCCGTGGCTGGCCAGCCCTTCGTAGCCGGTGAACTTCCACGAGCCGTCGGCCAGGAAGTGTATTGGCAGCACCATCTCCACCATGTGCTTGCCGCTGGAAAGGAAATAGTCGGGTTCGTAGAACAGGCAGTGGCCCAGGCGCGAGCCTATGAGTATGCCTATGAAGCAGTAGATGAACAGCGGGTCAAACAGCTCCGGCTTGATTTTCTGCTCCTGATACAGCTTCCTTACTATGAGGAACGCCGCCAGCAGGCCCAAGAGCCAGCACAGCGAGTACCAGCGGAGGGCGAAGCCGCCTATGCGGAACGCCACGAGGTCGGGGTTCCAGAGAATGTAGAGAAAAGTGTCCATAACAATAATTTACCCACCCCAACCCTCCCAAAGGGAGGGAGTTTGATAACCCTTGTTGGTGAGGTAATTCAATTTATATAATTATAATCACATTAATATAACACCTGTTTGGCAACGACTTTTGCGCTTGCCACGGCATTTCCGGATGGCAAGGGCTTGATTGTCTTTTGCCGTCTTTTTACGCTTTCATATTACGTAGCCGAAGAAGCTAACCAAGCTCCCTCCCTTCGGGCGGGGCGGGGTGGGTTTGGTTACACGTTGAAGCGGAAGTGCATTATGTCGCCGTCCTGCACAACGTAGTCCTTGCCCTCGATGCCAAGCTTGCCGGCTTCGCGCACGGCGGCCTCTGAGCCGTACTTTATGTAGTCGTCATACTTTATCACTTCGGCGCGGATAAAGCCCTTCTCGAAGTCGGTGTGTATCACTCCGGCGCACTGCGGAGCCTTCCATCCCTTCTTGTACGTCCACGCCTTCACCTCCATCTCGCCGGCGGTGATGAACGTCTCGAGGTTCAGCAGGGCGTAGGCCTTCTTGATAAGGCGGTTCACGCCGCTCTCCTCCAGCCCCAGCTCGTCGAGAAACAGCTTCTTGTCCTCGTAGCTTTCAAGGCTCGCGATGTCCTCCTCGGTCTTGGCCGCGATTACCATCGCCTCGGCGCCTTCCTCCTTGGCTATTTCCTCCACGCGGCGGCTGTATTCGTTGCCGGTCTTTGCCGAAGCCTCGTCAACGTTGCATACGTACAGCACGGGCTTGGCTGTGAGCAGGAAAAGATTGCGCGCGGCCTCCTGCTCCTCCTTGCTCTCGAACTCCACTATGCGTGCGTTCTTGCCCTGTTCGAGCACCTGCTTGTATGCTTCCAGCACTGCGACTTCCACCTTTGCGTCCTTGTTTCCGGCGGCGGCCACCTTCTGCTGCTTGGCCAGACGCGCCTCGATGGTTTCCAGGTCCTTCAGCTGCAGCTCGGTGTCGATAATCTCCTTGTCGCGTATGGGGTCGATTGAGCCGTCAACGTGGGTTATGTTGTCGTCGTCGAAGCAGCGCAGCACGTGTATTATCGCGTCCGTCTCGCGTATGTTTCCGAGGAACTTGTTGCCCAGGCCCTCGCCCTTCGACGCGCCCTTCACCAGTCCGGCAATGTCTACAATCTCGCATGTGGCCGGCACTATGCGGCCCGGATGCACGATTTCTGCCAGCCGCGTAAGCCTCTCGTCGGGCACGGTTATCATGCCCACGTTAGGCTCTATTGTGCAGAACGGGAAGTTTGCCGCCTGCGCCTTGGCGCTCGACAGGCAGTTGAAAAGGGTTGACTTGCCCACGTTGGGCAGCCCCACTATACCACATTTTAATGACATATCGATATAAACGTTTACATTCTACGCGTGCAAAGGTACGGAAAAAATCAAGAGTTAAGGATTAAGAATTGAGAAAAAACACCTTCCGTGCCTGCCTGCATGGCTTATTTTTTCTTAATTCTCAACCCTTTCACTCTTAATTCCGCACGTAGTGAGGCAGCTCGCCGGGTATCACCATCGAAATCTCTACGATGCCCTCCACCTGCCCGTCGGCGCCGGTGCAGGCCGTCTGGTAAATCATCTTGCGCACGCCATTCTTCTCAATCGTGTACGAGTTGGTGCCGCCCGTCTCGAGAATGCGGCGTATTATCCCGCGCGAGCGCTCGTTGTGGCAGTCCAGCAGGTTCTTGCCCACGAGGTTGCCGTGCTTCTTGTACTGCTCCCTCGCCCTGCGGTTCATGTATGTTATCACGCAGTCCTTGTCGGCTACGGTCACGGAGCACGCCATGCCCTCCGCCCAGTCAAAATTGCTGTCCATATCCATTGTAGTTCGTCTTTTTATTGTTGTCCGGGCAAAATTAGGCAATATCCGGCACATTTTCAATGTTTTCAGCGGCAAATATCCTGCGTTTCGTCAGAAAATGTTTATTTTTGCGGTGTATATGCGCTTTGCCGCATTGCGACATTTTTGGGAATTAAGAAGCGTTATGCTTGTCTTGTGAATTGAAAACCTGAGAAACTTTCATTTAGCACAAGAGATTGGCATGATGGTTCTCACGCTTGGCGTGGGCTGCTGTCACCATCTTCGTGCTAAGGGTTTTCTCAGGACCTTCAATTCAAAGTGTTGGCATTGCAGTCTCACGCTTCAACGTATATTAAAGTGCCTTGCAGGGGCTGGTGGGGCAGGAGAGTATTACTATGAAAAGGTTTTTATCGGTTTTGTTTTTGGTTTTTGCATGTGCAATGTCGTATGGACAGGGTGCACCTGATGTGACGCGTTTTCTCGGAATACCCATTGATGGTACAAGGTCAGAGATGATAAGCAAGCTCAAGGCAAAGGGATTTACAAGCGTACCTGGTACTGACATGCTTGAAGGGGAGTTCAACGGAAAGAATGTCTATGTAAACGTGCAGACAAACAACAGAAAAGTGTGGCGGATAGGCGTGATAGATAAAAATGGATGCGACAAAACTCAAATTAAGATAAATTTCAATAACTTGTGCCGTCAATTTGAGGAAAATCCAAGGTACATAAATTTTAAGGATGACCAAACAATATCCGAAGATGAGGATATTGATTACGAAATAACTGTTAATGACAAACGTTATGAAGCTGTTTTTGCACAGAAATCTTCAGCAGGTGACATAGATCCAAGTGCTGTAAATCGATTAGTGTGGTTTGTGGTAAGTAAAGCTCCATCAAGTTATGGTAAATATGTTATTATGATGTTTTACGAAAATGGATACAACAAGGCTAATGGTGAAGACTTGTAATTTGTCGGATGCAAGCGTGTAAGATATTGATTTCCAATTAAAAACAAAGCGGTGGCCTTTTGCATTGCTAAAGGTCACCGCTTGTTGTATTAAATGCGGCATATTGCACTGCAATATGCCGCCGATTGCAATCTTGTTCTTGTCAGCCTTCTTCCTCGACTATCCACTTGTCTATTGTCTTCGTCTCGCGGCTGAAGTTTATTCCGAGCTTTACGATGCGGCGTCCGTCGGCCTTGAATGGCGCGGCGTAGCCCTTTTCGTTGATTTGGCGGATGGCTTCCTCTGCAGTTCCGTCGAACTTGAACTCCATGACGTATATGTATTCGCGTGCCTTGAGGACAAGGTCAACGCGGCCGTTGCTTGTGCGGTATTCAACGGCAACGTGGAAGCCCATGAGGCGGAAGACGATGAAGAGCACGTTCTGATAGTGAACCTCCAGGTCGCGCTGCATCTCGTAGGGAATGTCGGCATAGAAAGAGCGCAGCCGGGTGAGGAAACTGTCGTAGTCGCCGCGCTCAATGTCCTTGACGAAGCGGCTTATCTCGAAGGCCGTCTTGCTCTGGTTCACCGTTGTGTAGAACGGCATCAGGTACCTGACGAAGCCCTTTTCCACCTCCTCGTTGGGGAAGCCCAGCGTGTAAAGTTCGAACTCCGGGTCGTAGTCCTTTATCGTAAGGTAGCCGCTCTGGTAGATAACGGGAATTGGGTTTGTCGACGCCGCGTCGATGCTGTTGAGCACGTCTTCCGACGTCTGCTCGTTGGCCATCTCGTTAAGGTCGTAGTTGTGCAGCTGTAGCAGCTTCACAAGGTAAGTCGGCGTGCCCGTCTCAAACCAGTAATAGCCGAACTTCCTGTTGTAGAATGTGTTTAGCAGGCTGAACGGATTGTACACTCCGGGCGTTCCGGCGTCGAAGTGGTAGCCGTCATAAAGCCGTTTCAGCTTTGCCATGCAGTCGTCGTAGGTCATGCCCTGCGCCTCTGCCAGCGCCTCGATGTCCTCGTGGAAGTCGCGCTCAAGCTCCGCCTCGCTTATGCCGCAAACGTCATAATACCATGGCGACATGGATATGTCGTTGAGGTTGTTCAGGTCGCTGAACACGCTCACCTTGCCGAACTTCGTCACGCCTGTCAGGAAAGCGAAGCGTATGTCGGCGTCGCGGCTCTTCAGCGCGCCGTAAAACGGCTTCAGCGTTTCGCGGTAGGCGCTTTGCAGCTCGTCGTTGCCGATTGCCTGAAGCATGGGCTTGTCGTATTCGTCGACAAGTATCACGGCGCGCTGCCCGGTCTTCTCGTGGGCGCGCTTGATTATGCCGTTGAAGCGCATTGCGAGCCCTATTTCGGCAGGATTGCTACCGTATAGCTTTTCCCATTCGTCCAGCTGTCCGTTGAGCAGGTTCTCCAGGCTTTCCGGGCGGTCGTACTTCTGCGTGTTGAGGTCGATGTGCAGTATGGGGTGGGGCGTCCAGTCGTCGGCCAGCCGGTCGATGGCAAGCCCCTCGAACAAGTCGCGCTTGCCCTCGAAGAACGCCTGTATGGTGCTGATTAGCAGACTCTTGCCGAAGCGGCGCGGGCGGCTTAGAAAGTAGTAGCTGCCCTCCGATACGAGTTTGTACACCAACTGCGTCTTGTCAACGTAGTAGTAGCCTCCGCGGCGCAGCTTCTCGAAGTTCTGTATGCCTATTGGGTATTGTTTCATGTCCGTCGTGTTTGTCTTTTGCAAAGATACAATTTATTAAATGAAAAATGAAAAATGAAAAGTGAAAAATCCACTGCTGTTTAAATGAAAAATGAATAATGAAAAGTGAATAATCCATTACTCTTTTGGGTAGTGTGCAAGGTTGTGGTAATTTATTGTAATTCAGATAGTTGCAGGAGGCGGTCTTTGGGCTTGCGAAAGATGGTCTTTAATAACGCCGAAGGCCGCATATCGCGGTGCGGTATGCGGCCTTCGGCATGATTATAGGGTAGGGGAGGCCGGGCGAATGAGCCGAATGTGCCGGATGAGCCGAATTGGCCTGATGGGAAAAAGGAAATGTATTATTCACTTTTCATTTTTCACTTTTCCCTTGAACAGCACTGGATTTTTCATTGTTCATTATTCATTTTTCATTTAAATGGCACTGGATTTTTCATTATTCATTATTCATTTTTCATTTAAACAGCAGTGGATTTTTCATTGTTCATTGTTCATTTTTCATTTGCAATCAGTGTGCCTCCAGCCAGTTTGCGCCCCATCCGCAGTCGGCCACGAGGGGAACGTCGAGCGGATATGCGCCCTGCATCTCTTCTAAAACTATGCGTTCCACGCGCTCCTTCTCGTCGGGATAGACGCTGAAGTTCAATTCGTCGTGCACTTGCAACAGCATCTTAGAGCGCAGGCCCTCGCGGCGGAAGCGGTCGTAGATGCGCACCATTGCAATCTTTATTATGTCGGCGGCGGTGCCTTGTATGGGAGCGTTGATGGCGTTGCGCTCTGCAAAGCCGCGCACTGTGGCGTTGTGCGACGTGATGTCGGGCAGGTAGCGGCGGCGGTGCATCAGGGTCTCGGCGTAGCCCTTCTCCCGAGCAGTCTCCTTCGCCTGCTCCATATATTCCGCCACCTTGGGGAATGTGGCGAAGTAGCCGTCAATCAGCTCGGCGGCTTCCTTGCGGCTGATGTCAAGCCGCTCGGCCAGTCCGAACACGGTGATGCCGTATATTATGCCGAAGTTGGCGCGCTTGGCCCGTGTGCGCTGGTCGCGCGTCACGCTGTCCATCGTCTCGTGGTATATTTTCGCAGCCGTTGCGGCGTGGATGTCGTAGCCCTCGCGGAAGGCTTCCTGCATGTTTTCGTCGCCGCTGAGGTGCGCCATGACGCGCAGTTCTATTTGAGAGTAGTCGGCTGAGAAGAACAGGCAGCCCTCCTCGGGTATGAACGCCTTGCGTATCTCCTTGCCGTCCTCGCCGCGCACGGGTATGTTCTGCAGGTTGGGGTCTGACGACGAGAGCCGCCCGGTGGCCGTAACCGTCTGGTTGAACGATGTGTGTATGTGCCCCGTCCGTGGGTTTACGAGCTTCGGCAGGGCGTCTACGTATGTGCCGAGCAGCTTCTTCAACCCCCTGTGTTCCAGTATCTTGCCCACTATCTCGCTCTTTCCGCACAGCTGCTGGAGCACTTCCTCGGACGTGACATACTGCCCCGTCTTGGTCTTCTTCGGCTTCTCTACAATCTTCATCTTGCCGAACAGTATCTCGCCGACCTGCCTCGGCGACGCGATGTTGAACTCCTCGCCGGCCAGCCGGTATATTTCCTGCTCGATGTCGTTCATCCTTGCGGTGAGGATTTGCGACGTTTCCTTGAGCGAGTCGGTGTCAAGCCTCACGCCGTTCCTCTCCATCGAGGCCAGCACACGCACCAAGGGCATCTCCACTTCGCTGAAGAGCTGCCACACGCCGGCCTCTTTCAGTTTCGGCTCAAGCAGGTTCTTCAGCTTCAGGGTGACGTCGGCGTCCTCGGCGGCATACTCGTACACCTCCTCCGGCGGCAGGTCGCGCATCGATTTCTGACCCTTGCCCTTCGGCCCGATAAGCTCGTCGATGTGGATGGTTCGGTAGCCGAGGTACGTCTCGGCCATGTCGTCCATGTTGTGACGCTGCTCGGGTTGGAGCAGGTAATGCGCCAACATCGTGTCGAACATCTCGCCGGCAAGTTCGACGCCGTAGTTCGCCAGCACCTCCATGTCATACTTTATGTTCTGCCCGATTTTGAGGATTGAGGGCTGTTCGTAGACCGATTTGAAAATATTAACAATGTTTTGCGCTTGTTGACGGTCGGCCGGAACGGGCACGTAGAACGCCTCGTTTTCGCTGACCGAGAAGCTCAAACCCACCAGTTCGGCGTCGATTGTGTTGGTGGAAGTCGTCTCCGTGTCTAAACTTAAAAAACTTTTTGTCATGAAAAAGTCACGGAGTTTGAGCATATCTTCCTCTGTGTCAACGAGTTTATACGTATGAGGCGTGTCCGTTAACGTCTTGAGAGCGGATTTTTCTTCGCCAACCTGCCCGTCGGTCGTGATTTCTGAAAATAAATCGAGCTGCCCGTTAGCATTATTTTTAATGTTTTCACGGTTGTTAAGAAACTTGTCCAAGAGCGTCTTAAACTCCAATTCGGTGAACAACCGGCGCAGTTCGGCGGTGTCGGGTTCGGTCACTCGCAGTTTCTCCAGGTCGAGTTCAACGGGCACGTCGGTGCGGATGGTGGCGAGGAACTTTGAGAACCTGATTTGCTCCGCGTTCTCCTCGACCTTCTTCTTCAGTGCGCCCTTCAGTTCGCCAGTGCGTTCCAGTAGGGCGTCAACCGACCCGAACTGCTGCAACAGCTTGACGGCGGTCTTCTCGCCAACGCCCGGACAGCCCGGTATGTTGTCGGCGGCGTCGCCCATGAGGCCGAGCAGGTCGATAACCTGAGCCGTGCCCGTGATGCCGTACTTCTGGCACACGCCGGCCTCGTCGAGCGTCTCGTAGCCTCCGCCGTGGCGCGGACGGTACATCACGACGTTGCCGCCCACCAGCTGGCCGTAGTCCTTGTCGGGCGTAAGCATGTACGTCCTGATGCCCTCGCTGTCGGCTTTCTTAGCAAGGGTGCCTATCACGTCGTCGGCCTCGAAGCCCTCGGCTTCAAGCACGGGTATGCGCATCGCACCCAATATTTCCTTGATTACTGGCACGGAGCGGCGTATGTCCTCGGGCGTTTCCTCGCGTTGCGCCTTGTACTGGGCGTAAGCCTCGCTGCGGAACGTCGGGCCGTGGGGGTCGAAGGCCACGCCAAGATACGTGGGTTTCTCCTTCGCCAGCACCTCGTGCAGAGTGTTGCAGAAACCCAATACGGCCGATGTGTTCATGCCCTTTGTGTTTATGCGTGGGTTCTTGATGAACGCGTAATAAGCCCTGTATATTAGGGCGTAAGCGTCAAAAAGGAAAAGCTTGTCCATCTTTTTTGTCGGTTTTTACGTGTAAAGTTACTTATTTTTTGCAATTAATCCGAGAAAATAACTACTTTTGTAACAAATTTAGTAGCATGACCGACTATTTATCCATCATCAGGCAGCCAATAGAGAGGGAGCTTGGGCAGTTTGTCAACCTTTTCAACTCATCGCTTACGCATGACGGAAAGTTGCAGGAGGAGATTTTCACACGCATCCGCAACCGCGCCGGCAAGCGCATGAGGCCGATGCTCATCATGCTTATGGCAAAGAACTATGGCCGGGTTAACGACTCGACGCTGCACGCGGCGGTGGGTCTGGAGCTGCTGCACACGGCATCGCTCGTTCACGACGACGTGGTGGACGAGAGCCGCGAGCGCCGGGGGCAGGCTTCGGTCAACGCCGTGTACGACAACAAGGTGGCCGTGCTCGTGGGCGACTACATCCTGTCCACCGCCCTGCTGCACGTCTCGGTAACGCACAACGAGGTCATCGTAAGGTATCTTGCCGAGCTTGGCCGCACGCTGTCTGACGGCGAGATACTGCAGCTGACGAGCATATCCGACAGCGAAATATCTGAGGAAACGTATTATAAGATAATCAGCCGCAAGACCGCAGCCCTCTTCGAAGCCTGCTGCGCAATCGGCGCAATATCGGCCGGAATGCCCGAAGACAGGGTGGGGGAGGCAAAGAAGTTCGGCCAGACATTGGGCATAATCTTCCAAATCAGGGACGACATCTTCGACTATTATGACTCCGCCGACATCGGCAAGCCCACCGGCAACGACATGGCCGAGGGCAAGCTCACCCTCCCCGTAATCCACGCCCTCAACTCGGCTGGCTACGACAGCATGTTCAAGCTGGCGCGGAAGGTGAAGGACGGCACCGTGAACCGCGACGAGATAGCCTGTCTCGTTGACTTCACAAAGGCGCACGGCGGCATAGAATACGCCGAGCAGCGCATGGAAGAGCTGCACGCCGAGGCGTCGGACTTCATCCGCAAGGAGGTGAACGACCCCACGCTGCGCGAAAGCCTGCGCGCATATCTTGACTTTGTGATTAAGAGGAATAAGTAAAGGCGCACCACAAAACCAGCCTAAAACCTACCCCAACTGCACTCGACACCCACCCCAGCCCTCCCGAAGGGAGGGAGCTTGATATGCTTTGCAGGGTAGAGTAGGGCGGCAGCGGCTTAATGGCTTGACAGCCAACAGATTACGAAAGGCGGCAAACCGCATTGCGGTTTGCCGCCTTTCGCATTGTAAAAGATGGCTTGTCAGCCTGCATTTTGGCATATATTAAAGTTCGTCAGCCATTTTGCGTGATAGCAAGTATTTTGTATTTATCGCCATCTTTGGAGACTGTCTGTTTTATAAAGCCGTCACGCAGAACTGAAAGCCGCAAGTAAGGTAATGCCGTATAACCTTTATTACTCGGCTATGGCTTTTGGTTTAGGCATGTCAAGCTCCCTCCCTTCGGGAGGGGTGGGGTGGGTGTTAAAAGAACTTCGTCTCTTCGCCGAGGATTTCGCTCAGCAGCATGTTGGCCAACCGGCTGGTGCCTAAGCGCAACCACTTGTTGGTGAGCCATTTTTCGCCCAGAACCTCTTTCACGATGGTGTAGTAGATAAGCGCGTCCATCACCGAGTTAAGCCCTCCGGCAGGTTTGAAACCAATCTGGATGCCCGTCTCGTCGTAGTATTCCTTGATGGCCTGGCACATCACGTAAGCCGCCTCCGGCGTTGCCGCAGGCTCAAGTTTGCCGGTAGATGTCTTGATATAGTCAGCTCCGGCATACATTGCCAGGATTGACGCCTTCTTGATGTTCGAGGCCGTCTTTAGGCATCCCGTCTCGAGGATTACCTTCATCGGGGCGTCGCCGCACGCCTGTTTAAGCTCGTTGATGTCGTCGCACACGCCCTCGTAGTCGCCGCTGAGGAACTTGCCCACGGGCATCACGATGTCTATCTCCGTAGCACCGTCCTTCACGGCGAGCGCCGTTTCGGCTATCTTTACCTCCAAGAGAGCCTGTGACGAGGGGAAACTGCCTGATACACAGGCTATTTCAACGCCGTCAATCTCTAACGACTCGGCCACCGTCCGCGCAAAACACGGGTACACGCAGATGGTCGCCACGTGGGGCAGGTCGGGGTAGGTGGCGTCAAACTGGTTCACCCTTTCGGTGAAGGCGAGTATCGACTCGTCGCTGTCGGTCGTCTTGAGCGATGTCAGTTCGATGCTGCCGAAGAGGAATTTCTTTACCTCCGGCGTGTCGTTTTCGTGCACTTTCTCGGCTATCAGCTTGCGCACAGCCTCGCGCACGGCGTTGTCGTCAATGTCGGTCTGATACTTGCTGAGCGCTTCTTCATACTTGCTCATCTTCGGGAAATCCGCCTCATGCTTGTGGTCGTGAGCCGTTTCGTTGTGCTTGTTGTCTGTTGTCATACTCTTCTGTGTTTTTATTGTTGTTTTATTTGTCGGTAAGTCACAATGCGCTTTGTTCAAAGTCAGTTTTTTAAGGCATATCTACTTACTCCTTTTCTCCTTACTCCTTCCCTCCTTTACCTTAATTTTTCATTGTTAATGTGCCTTGTGGCATCGCGCTTTGTCTTCTTTTCTATGCTCTTGCGCAGCGCCTCGGTGAGGTCAACACCCGTCTGGTTGGCAAGGCAGAGCAGCACCCACAGCACGTCGGCCATCTCGTCCGACGGGTCTTGCGGCTCGCCTTCCTTGAAGCTCTGGTCGCCGTATTTGCGCGCCATGACGCGTGCCAGCTCGCCCACTTCTTCGGTGAGGCACGCCATGTTGGTAAGTTCGCTGAAATAGCGCACGCCGTATTGCCTAATCCATTGGTCTACAAGGCGTTGCGCTTCGCGTATGGTTATTTCGTTGTTCATTGTCGTATTATTTTTAGCCCCCTCCCGGCCTCCCCGGGGGGAGGTGACAGTGTGGAGGCAAATTGTTGCTTAATGTATGTTGCAAGGTGAGCCTCTTGTGCTCCTCCCCTCGGGGAGGACAGGGTGGGGGCTTTACTCCTTGTGCCTTGTGTCCATGCAGATAGTCACCGGGCCGTCGTTAATCAGCTCCACTTTCATGTCGGCTCCGAACTCGCCCGTGAGCACTTTAAGCCCCGTTTCGCGGCGCAGCTTCTCGCAAAAGCTCTCGTACAGCGGTATGGAAACCTCGTGCCGGGCGGCGTGAATCCATGAAGGGCGGTTGCCTTTCTTGTACGACGCCAGCAGCGTAAACTGGCTCACAACCAATATCTCGCCGCCGACGGCGGTCACGGGGAGGTTCATCACGCCCTCCGCATCGTCGAAAATGCGCAGCGCGGCGGTCTTTTTCACAAGCCAGTCAACGTCCTCTTCGGTGTCGCCATCGGCCACTCCTAAGAGTATCATGTAGCCTTTCCCGATGGCGGACTTCACCTCTCCGCCTATCGTCACTGACGCGCGGCTCACGCGCTGGATAACTGTTTTCATATTTTATACCCACCCCAGCCCTCCCGACGGGAGGAAGCTGGATGTGCTTTGTTGTTTAATTGTTTTACTATTTAATGCTTATAACTGTTTGCTGACAGCCTTTTTGGCAAATATGTCGGCGCTTTCGGGGCTAATCAAGCTCCCTCCCTTGGGGAGGGTTGGGGTGGGTTTTTAAAGTATTCCCACACAATCTTCGCCTTCGCTTGCCCTATGACGTCTGTAAGTTGTTGTAAATCAGCCTCTTTGATGCGCTTTACCGACTTGAAGGCTTGCAGCAGCGCGTCCTTTGTCTTAGGGCCTATGCCGCGTATGTCGTCAAGCTCCGAGTGCAGCGCATGTTTGCTGCGCTTGTCTCGGTGGAAGGTTATTGCGAAGCGGTGAACCTCGTCCTGCATGTGCGTCAGGAGGCGGAACAGCTCGCTGTCGGTCTTCATTCCTATGACGACGGGCGGCAGGCCGTACAGCAGTTCGTTGGTGCGGTGGCGGTCGTCCTTGGCCAGTCCGGCGATGGGAATATCGAGTCCTAATTCCTTTTCCACAACTTCGCGCACCACGCTCATCTGCCCTTGTCCGCCGTCGGTTATGATAAGGTCGGGCAGGGGCTGGCCTTCCTCTACCATGCGTGAGTAGCGGCGGCGCACCACTTCCTGCATGGATGCGTAGTCGTCAGGCCCCGTTACGGTCTTGATTATGTACTTGCGGTAGTCCTTTTTGCTGGGCTTCATCTTCTTGAACACCACGCACGCCGCCACGGCATCAGTGCCGCTGATGTTCGAGTTGTCAAACATTTCTATCTGGTAAGGCATCTTCGGCAGCTTCAGGGCGGCCTGAATTTCCTTCATCAGGCGCACCGATTTCTGCTCGGGGTTCAGCTTTTCAGCCTGTTTCAGGCGGTCGAAGCGGTACTGTTTGCCGTTCATTTCAGAGAGGTCGAGCAGCGTCCGCTTGTCGCCGCGCTGCGGAACGGTGAACGTTACGCCGTCAAGCGTCATGTCTACGGCGAACGGCACGACGATTTCGCGCGACGTGCTGCCCATCCGTTCACGTATTTGCAGGATGGCGATTTGCAGTATTTCGAGCGCCGTTTCGCCCAATTTCTTCTTCATTTCGAACGTCTGCGCCTGGTTTATGCTGCCGTTTGTCACGTGCATGTAGTTCACGTAGGCCGTCCGCTCGTCGTCGTTGACGCTGAACACGTCAACGTCCGTAATGGTGTGGCTCACCACCTCGCTCTTGGCGCAGAAGCTGTCGAGCAGCAGGTAGCGTTGCTTTATCACCTCGGCCTCCTCGAAGCGCATCTCCTCCGCCAGCCGCTGCATCTGCGAATACAGGCGGCGTTGCAGCTCGCGCGTGTTCCCTTTCAGTATCTCGCGAGCCTGTGCGATGCTCTCCTGATAGTCTTCATAGCTCTGTTTGCCAATGCACGGTGCGCCGCAGTTATGTATGTGGTACTCCAGGCAGGGGCGGTATTTACCCTGTTCTACGCCCTCCTGCGTTATGGGTTGGCGGCATGTGCGCGGCTTGTAGAGCTTCTTTATCAGCTCAAGGATGGCATACATCGAGCCTATGTGGCTGTAAGGGCCGTAGTAAGTGCCCCACCGCTTGTTTATGGTTCGCGTCTTGAAGATGCGCGGAAAGTACTCTTTCGTGACGCAGATTGACGGATACGTCTTGCCGTCTTTCAGCAGAATGTTGTACCGCGGCTGGTATTTCTTGATAAGACTGTTCTCCAATAGCAGGGCGTCCTCCTCGGTGTTAACCACCGTGTAGGTAATGTCGTGGATTTTGCTTACGAGCACTTTCGTCTTGAAGCGGTCTACTTCCTTGTGGAAATAAGACGATACGCGCGCCTTCAGGTTCTTCGCCTTGCCCACGTATATTATTGTGCCGTGCTCGTCGTAGTACTGGTAGCTGCCCGGCTTCGTGGGCATGTTGCTCACGATGGCCTTCAGGCAGGCCAGCCGCTTCTCGTTTTCTTCTTTAGTCATAAGGCGTAAGTGCTTTGTACAAAGGGATTTTCAAAGGTGATGTTTCACGTGAAACGGCCCCTCCCCAGCCCTCCCCGAGGGGCGGGGGAGCTGACGCCGCAGGGCCGTTGTTTTCTCAAGCGAAGACTTTAATCTTTACTTTGGCATTCATCTCTCCCTCCCCTCGGGGAGGGTTTGGGAGGGGGCTTATCTCTTTACACTTTCAGCAGCGTCGTTATTTCCGCGTCCTTGTCGAAGGCGTCGCGGCCGTGCAGGCCCTCGCGTGTCAGCTCGATGATGAAGTTAACGTATATTTTCTTCGGGTTGAACTTCTTTACGAGGTCGTAGGCGGCGCGCATCGTGCCGCCGGTAGCCAGCAGGTCGTCGTGCAGCAGCACAACGTCGTCGCTCGTTATGGCGTCCTTGTGTATTTCTATTGTGTCAGTGCCGTACTCCTTGTTGTACGTCTCCTGGATGGTGTCGCAGGGCAGTTTGCCGGGCTTGCGGCAGAGCACCACGCCTGCATGAAGCCTTACAGCCAGTGCCGACGACATGATGAAGCCGCGGCTCTCGATGCCTACTATTTTCGTGATGCCGCAGTCTTTGTAGAGGTCGTACAGCTCGTCTTCCATTATTTGCAGGCATTCGGGGTTGGAGAACAGTGTCGTCACGTCCCTGAAATTAATTCCTTTCTTCGGAAAATCGGGTATGCACCTCAGGTTTTCCAGCAGTGTCTTGTTGTTCATTTTAGTTGTTTCTTTTTTATTATTGATTGGTTATTTCTTTGAGAGTTCTGGGAGAACTGGGAGTTTTGGGAGGGCTGGGATGACGGAGAGGCGAGGCTGCTTTCCCTCCTTCTCGCCGTCTTGTTTTCTCACATTCTCACCCTCTCACTTTCTCACCTTCCTTTTTTACCTTTTCTATATGTGGCCTTTTGCCGTGTGAAAGACGGCCTTTTGCATGATGAAAGGCCACCTTTTGCAATGCGTTTTGCCGCCTTTTGCAAAGCCCCTGTTTGCAGGCCGTCCGGCAGGCGGTTGCCGTTGGCCGTGGCGGCGGTCTTTGGATGCCCGATGTGGGGTAGGGCGGTGTCGCCAAGGTGATGGCATGCAGCCTTGAAACACGGCTGGTTTCATCGTGAAACTTGTCGATTTTAACATTCAAGCAAAGTTGTGGACGGTCTCCGTATGTTGCTATCTTTCAGTCCGTTCCATCGTTTTGGCTTGATGAAAAATCTTCAATTTGTTTCACGTGAAACACTTTTCTGTGTCACCGTTTCATGAGCACCAGCATGATGTTGATGTCGCTCGGCGACACGCCTGGTATGCGGCTGGCCTGCGCCAGTGTCTTGGGGTCGATTTTTTCGAGCTTCTGCCGCGCTTCGGTCGAGAGCTGCTGCATCTCGGAGTAGCGGAAGTGTCCGCGTATTTTAATGTTCTCCAGGCGGTGCATCTTGTCAGCCACGAGCCGTTCGCGCTCTATGTAGCCCTTGTACTTCATTTTTATTTCTGCCGCCTCGACGGTCTCCTCCTCGCGGTTTGGCAGCGATTTTATCGTCTGCTTTAGTCCGGGCAGCAGGTCGGCAAGGTTCTGCATGTTTAGCTGCGGCCTCGCTATGAGGTCTGCTATTTTGCATCCCTCGCGCAGGGGGGTAGTGCCAAGCGCTTCGAGCGCGGAGTTTATGTCGTGCGGTTTCACCGGCGTGGTGGCGCAGAAATCGGTCAGGCGGTCGATGCCTTCTTTCTTTTCGAGCCACCAGTCGTAGCGTTCGCGCGTGGCAAGGCCAAGCCTGTAAGCCTTCTCTGTGAGGCGTGCGTCGGCGTCGTCCTGCCTTAGAAGTATGCGGTATTCGGCGCGGCTGGTGAACATTCGGTAAGGCTCGTCCACGCCTTTTGTCACGAGGTCGTCTACGAGTACGCCAATGTAAGCCTCGTCGCGGCCCAGGGTGAAGGTCTGCTTGCCCGTGCAGCGCAGCGCGGCGTTCACCCCGGCCACCAGTCCTTGTCCTGCGGCCTCTTCGTAGCCGGTGGTACCGTTCACCTGTCCGGCCATGAAGAGTCCTGGCACGAGTTTCGATTCGAGCGTGTGGCGCAGCTGCGTCGGGTCGAAGAAATCGTACTCTATGGCGTATCCCGGGCGGTACACCTTGGCATCGCGCAGCGCCGGTATGCGTCGCAGCGCGTTTATTTGCACGTCCATCGGCATGCTCGACGAGAAGCCGTTGAGGTACATTTCGTTGGTGTCTTCGCCTTCGGGTTCGAGAAATAGGGGGTGTTGCTGCTTGTCGGGAAAGGTTACAAGCTTGGTCTCTATTGACGGGCAGTAGCGTGGCCCGATGCTCTGGATTTGCCCGTTGTACAGCGGCGAGTCGGCCAGTCCGGCCATCAGCGTGGCGTGTACGTCGGGGTTGGTGTAGCAAGTCCAGCACTCAAGCTGTTTTAACGGCCGTCCGGCCGGCATGAAGCTGAAGCTGTGGAAGTCGTGTTCGCCCTCCTGCACCTCCATATCCTCGAAGTGAACGCTGCGGCGGTCGATGCGCACGGGCGTGCCGGTCTTCATGCGTCCGGCTGTTATGCCGTGCCGCGTGATGCTCTCGGTGAGGCGCGTCACGGCCGGTTCGGCTATTCGTCCGCCGGGCAGCTGGCGTCGGCCTATGTGCAGCAGGCCGTTGAGGAAGGTGCCTGCGGTGAGCACTACGCTCTTCGCCCTTAGCTCCACGCCCCACACGGTGCGCACGCCTACGGCCTCGCCGCGCTCCACCAGGAGCTCGTCGGCCTGGTCTTGCCAAATGTCGAGGCCGTCGGTATGGTCGAGCACGGTGCGCCATTGCCAGATGAACTTACCGCGGTCGCACTGCGCGCGCGGACTCCACACTGCCGGACCTTTCGAGCGGTTGAGCATGCGGAACTGGATGGCCGTCTTGTCGGTGACGATACCCATCTGTCCGCCCAGCGCGTCGATTTCGCGCACTATCTGGCCTTTGGCTATGCCGCCGACGGCCGGGTTGCAGCTCATCTGGGCTATTTTGTTCATGTCCATGGTGACGAGGCAGGTGCGTGCTCCCATGCGTGCCGCCGCCGCGGCCGCCTCGCAGCCCGCGTGTCCGCCGCCGATTACGATAACGTCGTAGTGTAAAATCATTGTTTTTTTACGGTTTTACGGTTGTGGGGTTATGGGGTTCTGCGGTTGTTTGTTTACGGTTTGCGGTCTTGCGTAAGTTCGATTGGTTTCATCCCTGAAAACGGAGGCGTTGCGAAATGCGGCATATTGGCTTGTAAAAGGCCGTCTTTTGCATTGCCATTTGCCGTCTTTTGCATTGTAAAACACGGCATATTGAAATCGTATGGGCCGCATTGGCTTGAACGTCTGCATGGCTCTGCTACCTTATAACCGCATAACCTTATAACCGCATGACCGATAACCTTATGACCGCATAACCGCATGACCTTATAACCTTTACGCCGCAAAAGTAAGAATTAAAATCGAATTTTTTACCAAAAGGTTTGATTTATCATCAAAATGGAGTATATTTGCATCCTCCAATGGATGCCGGCATACCTATTATAAGGTATAGCGGCGCAGCCTTTCCGCGTCGGCGGAGGGCGTTTTCTGTGTGGGTTGACAACAACAATCAATTCATTTAATACATTAAAACTTAAATCATTTATGTGGTTATGTAATTCATCCATCGGAAGGAAAGTAGTGATGTCGGTAACCGGCGTCGCGCTTATCCTGTTCTTGACATTCCACATGTCAATGAACTTAGTGGCCCTGTTCTCGGGCGAGGCTTACAACGCGGTGTGCGAGTTCCTCGGGGCTAACTGGTACGCCCTCGTGGCTACCTTGGCCTTGGCGGCACTTGCGGTAATACACATCGTGTACGCCTTCCTGCTCACCATGCAGAACCGCCGCGCCCGCGGCGACGAGCGTTACGCCGTAACGTCGCGTCCCGGCAAGGTGGAGTGGGCTTCGCAGAACATGCTCGTGCTGGGCATCATCGTGCTCTTGGGCCTTCTGCTCCACTTGTTCAACTTCTGGTACAACATGATGTTCGCCGAGCTGACGGGCATCGCCGTGCCCCACTTGCCCTCTGACGGCTTCGCCTACATCCTCGACACGTTCGCGAACCCCGTCTACGTGCTGCTTTACATCGTGTGGCTGGCGGCCATCTGGTTCCACCTCTCCCACGGTTTCTGGAGCGCGATGCAGACTTTCGGCTGGAGCGGCAAGGTATGGTTCAACCGCTGGAAGGTAATAGGCATCGTTTACACGACGCTGCTCATGCTGGGCTTCCTCGTCGTAGTGCTGGCCTTCGCCTTCGGACTTGCGCCGAGCCAGTGGTAATTCAATTTCATAATTCATAATGCATAATTCATAATTGTTATGGCAAAGCAAATCAATTCCAAGATACCAGAGGGACCGATAGCTGAGAAATGGACCAACTACAAGGCTCACCAGCGTCTCGTCAACCCAAAGAACAAACTGAAGTTGGATGTCATCGTCGTAGGCACCGGCCTCGCCGGAGCGTCTGCCGCAGCCTCGCTCGGCGAGATGGGCTTCAACGTGCTCAACTTCTGCATACAGGACTCTCCGCGCCGTGCGCACTCAATCGCCGCGCAGGGCGGTATCAACGCCGCAAAGAACTACCAGAACGACGGCGACTCCGTGTACCGTCTGTTCTACGACACGGTGAAGGGCGGCGACTACCGTGCACGCGAGGCCAACGTCTACCGACTGGCCGAAGTGTCCAACAACATCATCGACCAGTGCGTGGCACAGGGCGTTCCGTTCGCCCGCGAGTACGGCGGCATGCTGGCAAACCGCTCGTTCGGCGGCGCGCAGGTGTCGCGTACATTCTATGCAAAGGGACAGACCGGCCAGCAGCTGCTGCTCGGCGCATACTCCGCGCTTAGCCGCCAGGTGCACACAGGCCGCGTAAAGCTCTACACACGCTACGAGATGGAAGACGTGGTGATTGTTGACGGCCGCGCACGAGGCATCATCGCGAAGAACCTCGTGACTGGAAAGCTGGAGCGTTTCTCGGCCAACGCCGTAGTAATAGCTACCGGCGGATACGGCAACACATACTTCCTCTCGACCAACGCGATGGGTTGCAACTGTACCGCCGCAATGGCTTGCTACCGCAAGGGAGCATACTTTGCAAATCCTTCTTACGTACAAATCCACCCGACCTGCATCCCCGTACACGGCACGAACCAGTCGAAGCTGACGCTTATGTCGGAGTCTCTGCGTAACGACGGCCGCATCTGGGTGCCCAAGAAGCTCGAAGACGCCAAGGCATTGCAGCGCGGAGAGAAGAAGGGCAGCGACATTCCAGAGGAAGACCGCGACTACTACCTGGAGCGCAGGTATCCTGCCTTCGGCAACTTGGTGCCCCGTGACGTGGCGTCACGCGCCGCAAAGGAGCGTTGCGACAAGGGCTACGGTGTCAACAACACCGGTCTGGCCGTGTTCCTCGACTTCTCCGAGAGCATCGAGCGCCTTGGCATAGACGTCGTATTGCAGCGTTACGGCAACCTCTTCGACATGTATGAGGAAATAACCGACGTCAATCCGGGCGAGCTTGCCAACGAAATCAACGGCGTGAAGTACTACAACCCGATGATGATTTACCCCGCAATCCACTACACTATGGGCGGCATCTGGGTAGACTACGAGCTGATGACCAGCATCGAAGGACTTTTCGCAATCGGCGAGTGCAACTTCTCCGACCACGGAGCCAACCGCCTCGGCGCGTCAGCCCTCATGCAGGGACTGGCCGACGGATACTTCGTACTGCCTTATACCATCCAGAACTACCTGGCCGACCAGTCCATCTGGCCGCGCATCTCGACAGACCTGCCCGAGTTCGAGGAGGCCGAGAAGGGCGTACAGACCGAAATCGACCGCCTCATGGGCATACAGGGCAAGCGCTCGGTAGACTCAATCCACAAGGAGCTTGGCCACATCATGTGGGAGCATGTGGGCATGGGACGCACCGCAGAGGGCCTGAAGGAAGGACTTGAACTCATCAAGAAAATACGCAAGGAGTTCGAGACCAACCTCTTCATCCCCGGCTCGAAGGAGGGCCTTAACACAGAGCTTGACAAGGCAATCCACCTGCGCGACTTCATCACTATGGGCGAACTCATCGCTTACGACGCACTTTCACGCAACGAGTCGTGCGGCGGCCACTTCCGCGAGGAGTACCAGACGGAGGAAGGCGAGGCAAAGCGCGACGACGAAAACTACTTCTACGTAGGCTGCTGGGAGTACCAGGGAAGCGACGAGAAAGCGCCCGAGCTTATCAAGGAACCGTTGCACTACGAAGCTATAAAGGTACAAACCAGAAATTACAAGAACTAATTGACGAGTCTATCGGTTATTAAATTAAAGAACAATGAAAAAAAACATAAGTTTCACGCTCAAGGTCTGGCGTCAGAACGGGCCTAAGGCAAAAGGACATTTTGACACGTTCGAGATGAAGGACATACCGACGGACACTTCATTCCTCGAGATGTTGGACATCCTCAACGAGCAGCTCATCGAGGACGGCAAGGAGCCGTTCGTCTTCGACCACGACTGCCGCGAGGGCATCTGCGGCATGTGCTCGCTCTACATCAACGGCCATCCCCACGGCCCTGCGACCGGAGCTACCACCTGCCAGCTCTACATGCGCCGCTTCAACGACGGCGACGTAATCACCGTAGAGCCGTGGCGTTCGGCCGCGTTCCCAGTAATCAAGGACTGCATGGTTGACCGCGGAGCGTTCGACAAAATCATACAGGCCGGCGGATACGTCAGCGTGCGCACAGGCCAGCCGCAGGACGCAAACGCCATCCTCATACCGAAGGAGGCTGCCGACGAGGCTATGGACTGCGCTACCTGCATCGGTTGCGGCGCGTGCGTTGCAGCCTGCAAGAACGGTTCGGCGATGCTCTTCGTCAGCTCAAAGGTCAGCCAGCTCGCACTGCTGCCCCAGGGTCGCCCCGAAGCGGCAAAGCGTGCCAAGGCTATGGTGATGAAGATGGAAGAGCTTGGCTTCGGCAACTGCACCAACACACGTGCATGCGAGGCCGAGTGCCCCAAGAACGAGTCCATCGCCAACATCGCCCGCCTGAACCGCGAGTTCATCAAGGCGAAGCTGAACGACTAAGATTTTATCTATCTTTGTATTTTACATAATTTATGTTTGCGGCGGTGTGCAGTGATGCGCGCCGCCGTTTTTCGTGCCCCTCGCCGCGCCGTGGCGTGCGGAAGGCGGCCTTTCGCGCTGCAAGAGGTCATGTTTCGGCGTGCGAAAGGCCGTCTTTCGTCCTGCAAGACACGGCCTTTCGCAACACGTTGGCTGTCAGGTGGTTGCGCAGGCCGTCATGTGTGGCGCGGCGTAATGCTTTGCGCGGTGGCGCGGAACGGGGTGGGGCAGGGTGGCGGTGGTTGACAATTTGTCGTTAAACAAGTGTTAGAATGATTAAAATATTTAATCTTTGCTGACTTATTGTCGGCAAAACATGACAACAAGTCAAGATTTGTAAGTGGCACGGATGTTGCATGTTGGTTGGTGAAAGCTTCAAGCGAGAGCGAGGGGCAATCGAAGGAAGCGGAGCCCGAAAGGGCCGAGCGACCGGATGACAACAATAAAAAACAAAAACAAGGAGGATTAAATTATGGCTATGTTACCAGTTTTCGGACGCAACACTTGGATGCCCGATGTATTCAATGACTTTTTCGACAACGACTTCATGACGCGCGCCAACGCCACCGCGCCGGCAATCAACGTTAAGGAGAGCGACACGGCGTACACCGTAGAGCTTGCCGCTCCAGGGCTTAAGAAGGAGGATTTCAACGTCAACATCGACCGCGACGGCAACCTGCACATCCGTATGGAGAGCAAGGCCGAGAAGAAGGACGAGGACAAGAAGAGCCACTACCTGCGCCGCGAGTTCTCTTACTCTAAGTTCGAGCAGACGCTGCTCCTGCCCGACGACGTCAACAAGGACGGCATCGAGGCCAAAGTCAACGACGGAGTGCTCACCGTCAACCTGCCCAAGACCGAGAAGAAAGAGGACAAGGCGCTGAAGCAGATTGAGGTGAAATAAGAGCCTTCGGGAAAGGTAAAAAGGTAAAAAAGTAAAAAGGTAAAACCATTTTAGGGCTTAATTAAATGGAAATGTGGAAGTCCCTGCTGTTGGAAACAACAGCAGGGATTTTTGTTATTCAATCAGTAATGTTTACCTTTTTACCTTTCCCGAAGGCTTTTTACCTTTTTACTTTTTTACCGTTTTACCTTTACAAACAGTCCTTTTCTTTGTACCTTTGCAGCCGTTATGGCTTCTGTTTACGCAAAATTAGACGAACGTTACGGTGCGCTGGTGCGCCTCGGCGTGCCCATTGTTGTGGGACAAATAGGCAACGTGGTGCTTGGCTTTGCCGACACGCTCATGGTGGGGCACCACTCCATGCAGGAGTTGGCAGCCGCCAGCTTCGTCAACACCATGTTCATGCTCGTCGTGCTGTTCGCTACGGGCTTCTCGTACAGCCTCACGCCCGTCGTAGGCAGCCTTTTCGGGCGCGGCGAGAGGGGTGCAATCGGCGAGGCGGTCAAGAACGGCCTCGCGGCCAACACCGGCCTCTCTGTGGCGCTTGTGGCGGTGCTGTCGGTGTTCTGCCTGAACATCCACCGCTTCGGCCAGCCCGAAGAGCTGCTCCCACTGATGCGTCCCTACCTGTGGGTCAACATCGCCTCGCTGCCCTTCCTGTGCTGTTTCAATACGTTCAAGCAGTTTTTCGACGGCGTAACCGATACCAAGACGCCGATGTACGTCATCATCGGCGGCAACCTTCTCAACATTTTCGGAAACTGGGTGCTCATCTACGGCGAGCTGG
Source organism: uncultured Prevotella sp. (assembly GCA_937922435.1). GTDB lineage: Bacteria > Bacteroidota > Bacteroidia > Bacteroidales > Bacteroidaceae > Prevotella. The sequence continues at coordinate 35,316 of CAKZVT010000042.1, forward strand.
GCGCGCCCGAGCTGGGCCTCTTCGGGGCAGGACTCTCCACGGCCCTGTCGCGCGTCGTCATGGCCGCGGCGTGCGCCCTGGTGTTCTTCCGGCACAGGCGTTACCGCGAGTACCGCGCCGGGTTCGCCTCGGGTCGTGTGAGCCGCGCCAGCGTCAGACGGCAGTCCGCGCTGGGTCTGCCTGTCGCCTTGCAGCTGGGCATGGAGAGCGCGGCCTTCTCCCTGTCGGCCATCTTCGTGGGATGGCTCGGCACTACGGCCCTGGCCGCCCATCAGGTCATGCTCACCGTGTCGTCCGTGCTTTACATGGTCAACAGCGGCATGGCCGCCGCCGTGGCCGTGCGCGTAAGCTATTTCGCCGGACAGGGCGACTACGCCGCCGTCCGCCGCACGGCAGCCAGCGGCCTTCACGTAGTCCTTGCCATCGCTTTTACGCTGTCAGTGCCCATATTCCTGCTGCGCGGAGAGATGAGCTGGTGGTTCACCGACAGCGCCGAGGTGTGCTCGCTCGTGTCCGTCACGGTGTTCCCGCTCATCGCCTACCAGTTCGGCGACGGCCTCCAGTACACCTTCGCCAACGCGTTGAGGGGCATAGAGTGCGTCCGTCCGATGGTGTGGATAGCCTTCTTCTCCTACTTCGTGGTGTCGCTGCCGCTTGGCTGGCTGCTCGGCATACATTTAGGCTACGGCCTCGTAGGCATCTGGTCGGCCTTCCCCGTGTGCCTGTCGCTGGCCGGCCTGCTCTATTTCCTGCGCTTTAGGAAGGAACTGAAGCCCCTCCCCAACCCTCCCGAGGGAGGGAGAAAGTGAGTCCTTCGGTTAACGGTAAAAAGGAGAAACAGTGAATAATGTGAATGATTTGATGAAAGGTAAAACGGTAAAAATGGCCTGTGGCGGAGCGTTTTGCAAAAGGCCGTGTTTTGCCTTCCGTTTTGCCGTCTTTTACAACGTGAAAGGCCGTCTTTCGCATCGCGAAAGACGGCCTCTTGGGTTCATCCGCAAACCTGTTGGATGAAATAAAAACATTTGTTCATTATTTAATCATTACCGTCAATGAATTCATCCTATTATAATCCAGGCAGTCGGTAATTGTCATGCCGCACTCCGATGCGGCATCCAGTAAACATCCAATACGCCAAATGTTGCAGGCTGCATACACTGGATGCCGCATCGGAGTGCGGCATGACAATTACCGACTGCCTGGATTAAAGCAGGGTGTTCTCATTAATAGAGCTTTACTTCATCCAACAGAACTGCGGATGAACCGCCTCTTGCATTTTGTCTTCGCGTCCGCCTGTTCAAGCCTGGCCGCAGGCTGCGCCGCTCCGGGTTGCGCCATTGTCGGCTGTGCGCAGTCAAAGGGCGTTTGGCCTGCCGTTGTGCATGTGATTATGGCTGTTTGTCAGAAATGTGTCATGTATTGCATCTATTTTGAAAAAATATGCTATATTTGCAGGATGCTTCATATATGTTTAACCTAAATCAATTTTGACATGAAGAAGATTTTTACCCTTGCAACGGGTGCGGTTGTCGCCGCGCTTCTCGGGGCGAGCCTTCCGGCAAACGCCCAACCACGGCTAAATCCCGTAGGACGGCCTGTTTTTACCCCCCCCTTGCCGGTAGCCTGCTGACTGCCGACGAAGGCTCTGAAGCCAAAGTATTGCTTGAAGAGGACTTCTCGCTCTTCACTGCCGGTACTGAAGCACAGCCCGACGCCAAAAACCTGTCGGACAACGTAACGGGGGAAATCCCCTCAACCTACACACATACGCCCGGATGGTACGGAGCTGCGGTAAGGCAGGCCGGCGGCGTATGCGCGGTGATGCTCGGAAAGTTCACCGAAGACGGACAGAGCTACACCGAACTGCCCGGCTACCTCATCACCCCTGTGGGCAACTACGCCGGAAACATTACGGTTGCGTTCCGCGCGCGCTTGGCCGACGGGCAGGAACTTGAGGGCGACCTCATGACGGTAAGCCTGCAAGACAATTCGGGCGAGCTGGAAAAACAGACCGTGGAAGTGGGCACGTCGTGGAAAACCTGCGAGGCGCACTTCACCAAGGGCGGGTTCTCCGGGTGCATCCTCCAGCTGTCTATGGCCAAGGGAGCGGTGCTGCTGGACGACATCAAGGTGACGAGCGTAGCCACGTCAATCATCCCTCCTGTAGCGACCGCGGCTACAGATTATACCGCCGACGGCTTCACTGCCAACTGGCAGCCTACCGACGAAGCCGAGAGCTACCTGTTAAGCGTATATGAAACCGACATAAGCAAGTCTACCGTCACCGAGGGCTTTGACGGCATCAGGAGGACGGCCGACGGCAAGGTGGACGCCTCTTCGCCCAACTATCCCGAGGGATGGACCATCGTACTGGGGCAGGGCGACGGCGTACAGCTGGCCGACGAGGGGCTTGACGGCTCGCAGGCGCTGGTGCTCGGCGAGACCAACGACTGGCTACAGACGCCCAGGTTCGACGCTCCCGTCATCGACTTCAAGTTCTTCGCCAAAAACATCTCTGCCGACCCCGTCAACGCAAGCACGCTCAAGGTCAACGTGATGGTTGAGAATGGCGGCAAGGAAGAGTGGTACAACCTCGGCCAAATCGACATCGAGCGCATCTCGACCGAGGGCGAATACATCTCCATCGCCAACAACCTGACGGGCGAAATAAGGCAAATCAACATGGTGTTCGAGAAAAACGCCAACGACGAGGGCAAGGAGCCGATGGTTGCCATCGACCAGGTGTCGTACATGACGCAGCTTGGCGGCACGCCGTTGTTCACCGACCGCGAGGTCAAGGCCACGTCATACAAGGTTACCGGCATAAAGACCGGCGTAGACTATGTGTACACCGTGAAGGCGCGCAATGCCGAGTTTACTTCGGCCTCGTCAAATACCGTGCCCGTGCTCGACCTCCTTCCGCCCGCGCTCGACAAGGCTGCTGACGTGTCCGAGGGCGGATATACGGCCCGGTGGCAGCCCGTGGATAAGGCCGACGGCTACTATGTGCGCAACTTCCGCGTGTACACCGTGCCCGAAACCAAGGAGACCGTCTTGCTCGAAGAGGACTTTGACAAGGTGACCTCGGGGTCGGAGAGCATGCCTAATTCGCTCTACAACTGGTTCAGCCCGTCGTCTTTGGACGATTATACTGCCACTGCCGGATGGTTAGGCCAGAACAATACGACCATCGCCGGGATGATGGGCTGCGACGCCGGAGGCTTCATCGGTTCTCCCGGACTTATCCAGACACCGGCCATGAACCTGTCAGGCAACGGCGGCAAGTTCACCGTAACCATAACCGCATGCGGCGGAATGGGGTCTGAAGGCGACTCGCTCGTGGTGCAGGCCGGTACGAGTGTCTATAAGAAAGCCAAGCTCGCAGGCGAGTACGAGCCGGTTGAAGTCAAGCTCGAGTTCGACAACGGAGAGGCCGACATGGCACTGTTGCTTTACAGCAATACCGGCCAGATGCTCTTCATTGACGACATCAAGGTGTCGCAGGTGGTAGAGGCCGGTTCGCAGGTCATCACCGAGGAGGGCAACGGTTACACCTTCGGCGACGTCACTTCGTACACGTTCGACGGGCTGGAGCAGGGCGATGACGAGACGTTCGGCTACCGCGTGTACGCTTACCGCTTGTTCTGCGGACAGGAAGTCTACTCCCTGTCAGGCAGGATGGAGCTTGTCGACCTTACAGACGAAAGTTTAGGCGTAGGCCGGGTTGAGGCCGACGGCACAAGCGTTTACGTTGCAGGGCGCAGCCTCCACGTAGTGTCGGCCGGTGAGCAGCGCGTCGTTGTCTACACTCTTGACGGCCGTGCCGTCATCGACACCGAAGCCCGCGCCGGGCGCAACGTGTACACTCTGCCGCAGCCGGGTGTATATGTGGTGAAGGCCGGCGGCCATGTCGCCAAGGTAATGGCGAGGTAACGCAGTCTTGCACGTAGTCAGATAAAAGCCTACGAGGAAAGGTAAAAAGGTAAAAAAGTAAAACGGTGAAACGATTTAATGAAGGGTAAAACGGTAAAAAAGTAAAAAGGTGAAAACGGCCTGTGGCGGAGCGTTTTGCAAAAGGCCGTGTTTCGCCTTCCGTTTTGCCGTCTTTTACAACGTAAAAGGCCGTCTTTCGCATCGCGAAAGACGGCCTTTTGGTTTTACCTTTTTACTTTTTTACCTTTTAACCTTTCCCAAAGGCTTTTTACCTTTTTACCCTTTTACCTTTTTACCTTTAACCGAGGGGGCTTCACTTTTTTCACTTTCCCCACACCACTTCGTCCACCGTGCGGTAGCAGTTCTCCAGCTGCGCGTCGGCCTTCTCGTGCGTGTCGACGCCTATTTGCATTACGGGCGGCACGCTGTGGCCGTTTACCGCCTGCCACGTGGGCAGTCCGAGGCCGTTGGGGTCGCCTGTCTTTATGAAGTTGAGGTAGTAGCCTTGGAAGATGGCCGACACGGTGAAGTCCTGCGGCTGCCAGTCGTACACGCGGTTGGTGGGCAGCGTGCCCATTGCATATTCTATGTCGGCCGAGTGTACCGCGCCGGTGGCCGCAGGCGCGTCGGCCTCGCCCTCGGCCTTGTCTTTCACTCCCCCGGCCAGTCCGGCCACCTTTCCGCTTATGCGCATTGCCGGGCGCGGATGGGTGTAGAGGTAGCGGTAGACGGGCATGCCGCTTGTCCTGGCGTGCATGTCGCACCACTTCCACGTGCCGAAGGCCACGAACATGTCGGCTCCCAGCTGTGCTCCGGGCTGTCCGGCCACGTCGGCGTCAGTCCTTATTCCGTATGCCTCGATTATGCGGTCGGTGTCGTTGCCGAAGCGAGGGGTCAGCGCCTCGCGCAGCGAAGCCTCCGTCATGGGGCGTCCGCCGAGCACAGCCGTTACGGGCATCTCGGCCGAGTTCCAGCCAACGAGCAGCGGCACGCGCGCCTGGCGGCCTGCGGCGTAGGTCTCGACGGGTTGTTCCGTCAGGAAGTAACGGTCTATGTTGTACATCCGTTCCATGCCCGTGCCTGCGGCCTTTGCCAGCAGTTCGTCGGCCGGCATTGCCCTCATCTCCTTCAGGTTCTTGCATCCTATGGCCTTCATCACGGCCATTCCGGCCTTCTCGGCCTCTTCGAGCGTGGCAATCTTGCTGTATGCCATGACCGACGCGCTTGAGCCTATGGCCTGCGCGAACAGCCCCTTGCACAGCGGCGAGGCCATAAGCGCGCTGACCGAGGCCGACCCTGCCGACTCGCCTGCTATGGTGATGCGCTCCGGGTCGCCGCCGAAGGCCGCTATGTTGTCCTGCAACCAGCGTATGGCCGCCGCCTGGTCGAGGAATCCGTAGTTGCCCGAGCCTTTGTAACTGGTCTCCTTTGACAGTTCGGGATGCGCCATGAAGCCGAACACTCCCTCGCGGTAGTTGGCCGTTACCGATATTATTCCGCGCCGCGCCATCGACTCTCCGGCGTAGCGAGGCTCGCTGCCCGAACCGGCCATAAGCCCTCCGCCGTTGAAGTATATGAGCACGGGCAGCCGCTCGGTCATCGTCTCCGCCGGTGTCCAGATGTTAAGGTAGAGGCAGTCTTCGCTGTATTCCGACGTGCCGAAGTTCATGTCGCCGAAGAGGTTTTGCTGCATCGGGTTGGGGCCGAAGTGCTTTGCCTGGCGCACGCCCGTCCACGGCTTCACGGGCTGCGGCGCTTTCCAGCGCAGCTCCCCGACTGGAGGCTGGGCGAAGGGCACGCCCTTGAACACCTTGATGCCCGACTCGTATGTGCCTTCGAGCACGCCGCACGCGGTCTTGGCCTGCGGCCCTTGTGCGCCGGCCGACATCGTTACGAGCGCCAGCGCGAGTGAGATGATGAGTTTTTTCATGATTGTATGGTTTTAGTTTGGTAGTGTTTCTCGCAGATGAAGAGCACGTGTTGGCCGTCGCCTGTGGTCGTGCCGAAGATGTATGTGTCGCCGCCGTCGCGCAGTTTCAGCTTCTTGCGCAGCGCGTCCGCCGTCAGTGGGAAGTTCCTTACGGCAACGTTGGCGCGGTCGATGCCGTCCAAGGCCGTTTTAAGTTCGCGTTTGTTGAGCGTTGTCACGGCGCGTATGGCGAAGGCGCGGCCGGGGAACTGCGGTATTTCCACGGGCGAGAGGAACAGGTGGCTGTCGCGGCTTACCTGCCGTGCGGCGTAGCGTTGCCCGATGAGGGCGAAGCATCCGGCCTTCATCAGCGATGCGTTGGGCTCGTAGAGGAAGGCTGCGGTTGTGGGGTTTTGCGGTTTTTGGGTTATGCGGTTATGCGGTTGTAGGGTGGCTTGGGACAGCTCTTCGGGCGTGAACGACAGCTCTTGGCCGTCGTTTACGCAGTAAATGCGCTCTATTTTAGTGTATTTCCGCGAGAGCACGAGCAGCAGTTCCTTGCACTCGTTGCCGACGGATACGATGTGAACCTCGCCCACCTGTGCGCCCATGTCTGCCGCTGCCTTGCGCCAGTCGAGCATGGGCGAGAGCTTGAGCATCACGTAGTCGGCCTTCTTGAGCAACTCCTCGCGCATCGAGAGCACGTCGGGCGTGCAGTCGCTGATGGCGAACGTGCGTCCGCCCGACTGTGAGCGGCGCGCCGGGTCGGCGTAGATGAGCGTGGCATGGCTTATTCCTTCGATAATTTGCGCACAGTCGCCGCAAATCACCTCGGCTTGACTGATGCCCAGCGCGGCCATGTTATGTCGCGAGATGTCGCACAAATGGCTCTGCCGCTCGATGTAGACGGCCTTGCCGAAGAGCGGCGCAAGGTATGAGAAGTCTACGCCGAAGCCGCCCGTGAGGTCGATAAGCAGGGTGGGGGAGGCCCCCTCCCGGCCGATGGAAGCCCCCTCCCAACCTCCCCGAGGGGAGGAGTGGCCGACGCCATATGGAGTGGTTATTGTTTGGTTTTCGCCGGAAGAATAGGCAGAAGAGAGCGTGGCGATGAGCCTTTTGGCTACTGCGGCCTTGTACATGGCCGTCTGTTCCGACGAGCATTGCTCCATAGAGATGTGCGGCGGATATATTATGCCCTCGGTGGCGGCCCATCGCGGCAGCTTCGTCCGCGCCCGCTGGCGGCCTGCTATTTGGTCGAGGGCGTAGGCGAGGTCGATGTCCGTGCGCCCGGCGTGGCGCAGTGCGAGATGGCGGATGTCGTCGTCTATGTGCTGGGAGATGAATTCCTGGGTGGTCATAATGTTGAGACCCACCCCAACCCTCCCCAAGGGAGGGGGCTTGACTGGCTTTGCTGTTGCAAGTCTGATAAGCCCGATGGGCTGAATAAGCCCGATGCGCCGCCAATATTGGCATGTCAGGCTCCCTCCCTTTGGGAGGGTTGGGGTGGGTGTTGGTTTTTATTTGATGACTTTATAATACTTCCTTGCCGTGGCCCTTGATATCAGGTTGAAGTGCCACCACTCCGTCCTTAGCGGACGGAAGCCGGCGTAGCGCATCACCTCGCGCAGCAGCTGGCGGTTCTTTTGCGCCTGGCGGCTTATGCGTCCGCTCTTTACGAGGGCGTCCTCGCGGTCTATGTGGGCTGCCGAGCCCATGTAGTCGATGGGCGTTCCCATGTCGAGCGTGTCACCCTTGGCGTCGCACAGCGTTATGTCGACGGCCATTCCGTAGTTGTGCAGGCCGCCTCCGCGTGCAGGGTTGCTCACGTAGAAGTATTTGCTTGTGTTCTTAACCTTGTCCCACATGCGCTGCTGTATGCTCATGGGGCGCGCCGCGTCGTACACCTTCAGGCTCAAGTCGGGCCGCAGCTGCTTCAGTCTCTTCTGCGCCTTTGCCAGCGCGGCGGCGGCCTTGGGATGCAGGTAGGCGCGCGTCAGGTCGGTGTAGAGTATTTGTCCGGTGAAGTTGTCGGCCCTGGCGTACATCAGGCTTACGGGTATTGTCTTGTCATGTGTGTGTATGTCGACCATCCCCTGCCGCTCCATCGACAGCTCCGTCTTCGTCTTCTTCACGCTTTTCTGCGCGCAGGCCGGTGCGGCCAGCAGGCAGGCCAGCGCGGCAATCGTTATAATCCGTTTCATCGTAATAGTGTTTTTAGCGTTAGTTCGGTATAAGAAACCATCCTTTGTAGGGACATAATTCATTATGTCCGTACGCCGCGAAGAGGCGTATTACACAAGCGCGGCAAATGAAAAACGTTCTTTCAGAACGTGCGGACATAATGAATTATGTCCCTACAAAGGATGGTTTCGCTATTATGAAAATAGCAGTTATACCGAATTCGCGTGGTTTTTAAGGCAAAGATACTCCTTTTACGGCTATAAAGCAAGGCTTGGTGGCAATTTGTTTGGAATGCGGTTGATTTTCAACCGCGTAACGCCTTGGCCGTCAATGCGTTGTAAAAGGCCGTCTTTTACAATGCGAAAGACGGCAAACGGGAATGCAAAAGACGGCCTTTCATCGTGTGAAAGGCCGCCTTTGGCGTTCATTTGTTCCGGCGGATTTGCAATCCGGCGGTTCTTAATTGCGGATTTGCAATCCGCTCATGACCGTTGTTTTCAATATGTTCCCATGCGCTTTGAGCGGATTGCAAATCCTTATAATATATTTAGGCGGATTGCAAATCCGCCTAAACGTAAGCTCGCTAAGAAGTTAACTTCTCTAAATTCTATAACTTCTTGAAAAGAGCTTTACTTCTTATGGCTCACCGTGTAGACCACCTTGCCCTCCTTGTCGATGAGGTGCAGGTCAAGCTCCTGCTTGTCGGCGCAGACGAGGGAGAAGCCGCTGATGCCCGAGCAGAACTGCGTTCCGTCGATTGGCTTTACGTTCTCGCGGCTCAATGAGCCGCTGGTGTTCACCACGTAGTCGATGTTGCAGCCCGGCTTGCGTATGTGCTGGAAGTTGTGTATGTGGCCGCATACGTACATTGCGACGTTCGGGTGCTTCAAGAGTACGGCGTTGAGTGTCTTCTGCATGTCGGTGCGCTCCTTCTCGCTCTTGGTAGACTGCGCGTAGACGGGGTGGTGGCCTATTACTATTACCCAGTCTTCCTTGGCGTCGGCGAGCGTCTGGTCGAGCCATGCCAGCTGCTTCTGTACGTCCTGCTTGCAGGCGTCGGGGTACTTCTCGGTGTCCTTGCGGTACTTCTCTATCATCGGGGTGGTGTCAACGAAGACGAGGCGCACGGTAACGTCGTCGTCCTCGATTACCTTCGTGTAGTACTTTGCCGGCATCTCCCAACGGCGGCTCACCTTGGCGTAGTCGACCACGGCCTGCGTGTTTCCACGGTACTCGTGATTGCCGCAGATGGGATACCAGGCCAGCATCAGTTCGGGATGCGAGTAGATGAGCTCGTAGTTGGTCATCCAGAGAGGGTCTTCGGTGCTCACGACGCCCTCGAAGTGGTGTATGTCGCCTGCCGCGGCAACGCACTCTATGCCGACGGTCTCGGCCATGCGGCCCATCAGTTCGGCTATTGGCTTCTGGTCGTAGTAGCCGTTGCGGCCAAGGTCGTTGGCCACGTAGAAGTTCACTGACTTTTCAAGTTTTGCCCATTCGGCCGGTGTCTGTGCGAAAGCCGTCATTACGGCGGCGGCCAGTAGGAGGATGATTGATGATATTCTTTTCATTTTGTGATAATTTAATACCCACCCCAACCCTCCCCAAGGGAGGGAGTTTGGTATGCTTTTACTGTTTGGATGATGCTTTTGTTTAACTTGTAATGCCATTCAAGCTCCCTCCCTTGGGGAGGGTTGGGGTGGGTGTTAGGGTTTGGTGTTAGGATGTTAGTTTGTCTATTCCCTTAGAAGTTCACTTTGAACCCAGCGTTGAGTTTCGCTCCGTAGTATTCCACCTGCATCGTCCTGTCCTTCGTGCCCTGGTAGTAGCGCAGGGGTTGGTTGAGCAGGTTGTTGGCCTGTGCGTAGATGGTGAACTTCACGTTCTTGCCCCAGGTGTAGCTGGCGTTGAGGTCCATGTAGTGCGTTGCGTCGTAGTAGCGGCGCAGGGCAGCCTCCTCTATGTACTCCTCGTCGTCCTGGAAGGCCGACGTGAAGTTGTAAGACAGGCGCACGTTCAAGCCCCACTTGTCGAAGTAAAGCGACACGTTGGCCATGTGTTCGGGCGAACCCGGCAGCGCCTGCTCGTCCTTGTCGCCGAAGGCAGACTTCACGATGTTGCTGTGGGTGTAAGTGTAGTTGCCGTAGAAGCCTACGCAACGCAGCGCCGGAGAGATGAAGCCGAAGTCGCGCTGGAAGCCAAGCTCTACTCCGAGCAGGTCGGCGTCGAAGGCGTTGAGCGGCTGGCTGACCTCTGCCTCGGCGTAGTTGCCGTAAGCCATGTCGCGCTTCAGGTTGACAGAATAGTCCTTGACGCGCTTGTAGAACACTGCCGCCGATACGAGACCTACGCTCTTGAAGTAGTATTCGCCCGACAGGTCGACGTTGTGTGAGGTGATGGGCTTCAGGTCGGGGTTGCCCAGTGTGATTTCAACTGGCGACTCCTCGGTGTTGTAAGAAGCGTTGGCTACGAGGTGGGAGTACTTGGGGCGTGCCAGCGTCTTGGTGTAAGATGCGCGCACCTTGAGGTCGTCCGTAGCGTCCCACTTGACGAGGAAGCTCGGCAGCCAGCTTATGTAGTTGTTCTTGAACTTGCCCGTTGGGTCGAGGGTCTCTTTCCCATTCTCGTCGATATTCCAGTTGAAGCCGCTCGTCTCGAGGTCAGTGTACTCCATGCGGAGGCCGGCCATTACGGTGAACTTGCGTCCCAGTTTCTGCGTGAAGCGCAGGTATGCGGCGGTAACCTGCTCGGTTGCGTCATAGTCTCCTGCCGATTCCTCGAGTACCTGCTCGCCTCCGAGCAGCGCCCAGTCCTTCGCGTTGAACTGCTCGAGGTAGTCCTTGCTTACGAAGTCCATAGCCTTGTACTGGTCGCCGGGCATGAAGCCGTCGCGTATCTGCGATGTGTAATAGTTGGTGTAGTCGGTTCCGTAGATGCTTTCGTAGCCGTCCTTGTAGTCGTAACACAGCACTTCCTTTGTCTTGTGCTTGTGGGTGTACTTCGCGCCGAACTTCAGCGAGTTGCCGAAGAGGCCGCTTGCGAGGGGCAGCTCGAAGTCAACCTTGGCCTTCCACTCGTTTTCGCGTATCCATTCGTTGGCGTTTGTGAACTCGTCAACTTCCCAGTCGCCGTCGTGAACAGAGATGGGCGTAATGGCGTAAGGCTGACGTCCGCCCTCGTCTTCCATGTCGATGGTCATGTCCTTCTGCTTGATGGTGAAGTAACGCTCGTCGGGGCGGTCTTCGCTTGCACGCGAGTAAGAGGCCATCCAGTCCATTTGCAGCTTGTCCCAGAGCAGGTGGTCGCCGCCGAGTGTGAAGTCCATTGTCTGCTGGAGCTCAAGGCGTGCGCCGCGGTTGTCCTTGGAGCCGGCCTTGGTCTGTATCTCGGTCTTCATCTCTCCTGCGCCGTCGGCCAGGTCCTTGTAGCTTACGCGGTAGCGGTTTTCCCAGTCGTTGCGTCGGTTGTAGATGCCGTTGAAGTAGATTTTATGGTTCGGGTTGAAGTCGTAGTCCATCGAGAGCGAGTAGCTTTGGCGCTCTCGTGTTACGTAGTATTGGCGCACTTCTGCGTCGGTGAGCACTACGTTGCCGTCGTCGTCGAGGTCATATTCAAACTCGGTGTTGTCCGAGCCGGCCGGCGAGTTCTGGTAAGATATGGCGGCCATGATGCCGAACTTGTCGTTGAAGAAGCGGTCGCCCCACGTCGCGCCGAGGTCGAGGCGGAACTTGTCGCTTATCCAGTTGTAGCCCGTTCCTGCCGTTACGTTGAACACGCGGCGGTAAGGCGTGTTCTTGGTTACGAGGTTTATGGCACCGCCGATGGCGTCGCCGTCCATGTCGGCGGTTACAACCTTGTTAACCTCGATGGTCTGTATCATGTCGGCCGGTATGAGGTCGAGCTGCACGTTGCGTGCGTCGCCCTCGGCGGAGGGCAGGCGGTTGCCGTTGATGGAGACGCTGGTAAGGTCGGGCGACGTTCCGCGCACCTGTCCGAAGCGCGCCTCGCCCTGGTCGTACTGCACGTTGATGCCGTTGATTCGCTTGAGGGCGTCGCCTATGTTGGAGTCGGGGAACTTGCCTACCTGGTCGGCCGACACTACATTTGTCAAATTGAAGTTGTTTTTCTGCTGGTTGATGGCGCGGCTCTGTCCGTGGAACGCGCCTTTCACCTCGATGCCCTGAAGCTCCACGCCGTCAGAGAGCACGAAGTCCTGGACGGCAGTCTTGTCGGGCGAGATTGTCAGTTTCATCGTCTTCGGTTCATATCCTACGTAGCTGACCTTCACCACGTAAGTGCCCGGTTTCAGGTTGGCGAGGGTGTAGTAGCCGTTGACGTCGCTCACCACGCCCGTGTGCAGGCTTTCAATCATCACCGTGGCTCCCGGCAGTACCTGGTTCTGAGTGTCAACGACGCGGCCGCGCATCACGCCGAAAGCGGCCTCGTTGGAGTCGGGGGCGGCGAAGGCTGCTGTGGAGAGCATTGCCGCCAGACAGAATGTCGATAGTTTCCTGTAATTTTTTTTCATAAAAATTATTGAATGATTTGACGGGTGCAAAGTTCCGACATCCGTGTTACACGGACGTTACATGAATTTGTTTTTAGGTTTAACAAATAATTACAAAGTTGTTACGGGATGTAAAAGCGTGCGCCTGCGTGCGCGTACCGACTATGTTTGTTGCCAACGGTTGTGTAACGTATTGACACCCAACGGGTTGCGAAAGGCCGTCTTTTGTATTGCGAAAGACCGCCTTTTGCGTTGCCGTTGACGGCCTTTTAGCGTGCGATTGACGGCCTTTTGGAAGGCGAAAGGCCGCCAACCGCACGCCTGCCCATATGGCTTATGGTTCATCCGCAGTTCAGGTGTATGCGATAACAGCATTGCCTTTTGCTTTTGCCATAGCATTTCATGTGTACATCCTGTCACAAGCCAGGCTGTCGGTAACCGTCATGCCGCACTCCGATGCGGCATCCAGTGTATGCAGCTTGTAACATTTGACGTAGTGGGTGTTTACTGGATGCCGCATCGGAGTGCGGCATGACGGTTACCGACAGCCTGGATTAAAGTAGGAGGCGTACATAAAATGCTATCACAAAGACAATAGAAGGTACAGTAATACTATACACCTAAACTACGGATGACCTGGCTTATTAGGCTAATCTGGCTAATTAAGCCCAATGGGCCGGATAAGCCTTATAAGCCCGATGGGCAGGGGTTGCCACCCGGTTTTTTATTATTTAACTTGCAAATCTTCCGTATGTCTTGAAAAAACGTTAATTTTGCATGATTAAACAGATTAGTAAAATGTCATCAGTAACAATACGCAAGGTAAACACAAGGCGCGACCTTGAGCGGTTTATCGACTTCCACTACGACCTGTACGAGGGCTGCGAGCAGGACGTGCCTAACCTCTTCTCGGACGAGATGAAGACCTTGGACAAGACGAAGAACGCCGCCTTCGAGTTCTGCGAGGCCGAATACTTCATGGCGCTCGACGCCAAGGGGCGCATCGTAGGCCGCGTGGCAGCCATCATCAACCACAAGGCCAACAAGCGGTGGGGCCGCAAGTGCGTGCGCTTCGGTTGGCTCGACTTCATCGACGACATCGACGTGAGCCGCGCCCTGTTCGACGCAGTGGAGCAGTACGGCAAGTCGAAGGGCATGGACGAGATGATAGGCCCACTCGGCTTCACCGACCTCGACCCCGAAGGCATGCTCACATGGGGCTTCGACCAGCTCGGCACGATGCCCACCATATACAACTATCCCTACTACCCGGAGCACATGGAGCGGCTGGGCGACTTCGACAAGGACAACGACTACGTGGAGTTCAAGATGATGGTGCCCGACACCGTGCCCGAGAAGTACACCAAGATAGCCGAGATGATACAGCAGAGGTACAACCTGCACGTAAGGAAACTGACGAAGAAGGACGTATTCGAGGGTGGTTACGGCAAAAAGATGTTCGACCTAATCAACGTCTGCTTCAAGGACCTTTACGGCTACTCGGAACTCTCGGACCGCCAAATAGAGCAGTACATCGACATGTACTTCCCCCTGGCCGACCTAAGCCTGATTACTGTTGTGGAAGACTGGAACGAGGACCGGAAGCCCGTTGCCGTGGGCATCACCATCCCCTCGCTGGCACGTGCGCTGCAGAAGTGCCGCCGCGGACGGCTCTTCCCCTTCGGCTGGTGGCACGTGCTGCGCGCCCTGAAGGCGCACAAGACCGAGGGCGTAGACCTGCTCCTGCTCGGCGTCCTGCCCGAGTACCGCATGAAAGGAGCCAACGCCCTGATGTTCGCCGACCTCATACCGCGCTACCAGGCATACGGCTTCAAGTGGGGCGAGAGCCAGGTTGAGATGGAGACCAACGAGAACGTGCAGAGCCAGTGGCAGTACCTCGACCCAAAGCTGCACAAGCGCAGGAGGTGCTACAAGAAGTGGCTGTAAGACTAACACCCACCCCTGCCCTCCCAAAGGGAGGGGGCTTGGTATGCCTTGCTTCTTTAATGGATGGTGTTTAGGGCTTATCTGGCTCATCCGGCCAATCGGGCTTATTACTCCCATCAGGCTTATTAGTCCTATGATTGTCAAATAATTATGAGCGAAAACGAAATACAAAATCCACAGGTTTCTTATACTGATGATAACATCCGCCACTTGTCCGACATGGAGCACGTGCGCACCCGACCCGGCATGTACATCGGCCGGTTGGGCGACGGCTCTATGCCCGAGGACGGAATATACGTGTTGCTGAAGGAGGTCATCGACAACTCAATCGATGAGTTCAAGATGGGCGCCGGCAAACGCATCGAGGTTGACATCGACGACGAGCTGCGCGTGACCGTCCGCGACTATGGACGAGGCATACCGCAGGGCAAGCTCGTCGAGGCCGTAAGCGTGCTCAACACCGGCGGAAAGTATGACTCCAAGGCGTTCAAGAAGAGCGTCGGCCTTAACGGTGTCGGCATAAAGGCCGTCAACGCGTTGAGTTCGGCGTTCGAGGTGCGCTCCTACCGCGACGGCACGGTGCGCTCGGTGCAGTTCGAGAAGGGCGTGCAGAAGAGCGACACGACCGAGGACACGCAGGACGAAAACGGCACATACGTCTATTTCGAGCCTGACGACACGCTGTTTAAGAACTACCGTTTCCACACGGATTTCGTCGAGACGATGCTCCGCAACTACACTTACCTCAACACGGGGCTTACCATCATGTTCAACGGCCGCCGCATCTTGAGCCGCAACGGACTTGAAGACCTCTTGAACGACACGATGACCACCGACGGCATCTATCCCATAATACACCTCAAAGGTGAGGATATTGAAATAGCGTTTACGCATACAAACCAGTACGGAGAGGAGTACCACTCGTTCGTCAACGGCCAGCACACCACGCAGGGCGGCACTCACCAGAGCGCGTTCAAGGAGCACATAGCCAAGACAATAAAGGAGTTCTTCAACAAGAACTTTGAATACACCGACATACGCAACGGCCTCGTGGCCGCCATCGCGGTGAATGTCGAAGAGCCGATGTTCGAGAGTCAGACCAAAATCAAGCTCGGTTCGCTCACCATGTCGCCCGACGGCGTGAGCGTGAACAAGTACGTTGGCGACTTCATCAAGACCGAGGTGGACAACTATCTGCATAAACACGCCGACGTGGCGGAGGTCATGCTGCAGAAAATACAGGCTTCCGAGAAGGAGCGCAAGGAGATGGCCGGAGTGACGAAGCTGGCCCGAGAGCGCGCCAAGAAGGCCAACCTGCACAACCGCAAGCTGCGCGACTGCCGCATACACTTCAGCGACGTGAAGAACGACCGCAAGGAGGAAAGCTCCATCTTCATAACCGAGGGCGACTCGGCAAGCGGCTCCATCACCAAGAGCCGCGACGTAAACACGCAGGCTGTGTTCTCTCTTAGGGGCAAGCCGTTGAACTCTTACGGCCTGACTAAGAAGGTGGTGTACGAGAACGAGGAGTTTAACCTCCTGCAAGCGGCCTTGGACATAGAGGACGGACTCGACACCCTGCGCTACAACAAGGTAATCGTGGCGACCGATGCCGACGTCGACGGCATGCACATACGCCTGCTGATAATCACTTTCTTCCTGCAATTCTTCCCCGACCTGATAAAGAAAGGCCACGTCTACGTGCTGCAAACGCCGCTTTTCCGAGTGCGCAACCGCCGCTCGAAGATAAAGGATAAGGCCACGCTTGAGGCCGCAAAAGGCACTAAGGGCGACTTCATCACGCGTTACTGTTACAGCGAGGAGGAGCGGCTTGACGCCATATCGGCCCTCGGCCCCGACCCCGAAATCACCCGTTTCAAAGGTCTCGGCGAGATAAGTCCTGACGAGTTCCGCAACTTCATAGGACCCGACATGCGCCTGGAGCAGGTCACTCTGCACAAGACCGACCAGGTGCAGAAGCTTCTCGAGTACTACATGGGCAAGAATACGCCCGAGCGTCAGAACTTCATCATAGACAATCTGGTGATTGAGGAAGACCGCCCCGAAGAGGAGGAACTTTCAAATTAAAAATTAACAAGTAAAAATTAAACAGCGCGTATCGGGCTTATCAGGCTCATTTGGCCTATTCGGCCTATTAGGCCAAATGAGCCTAATAAGAATAAATAAGCCCAATAAGAAATACAAACAATGAAAACCAAAGCACCGATAGTTTTACTTTTTTACCTTTTTACCCTTTTACCTTTGCACTCCCAGATGCGCATCAACTTCTCCGGCGACAGCCCCATGCGCAAGCTGAATATAGCCGAGGCGGCCATAACCAACCTCTACGTCGACTCCGTTGACGAGCAGAAGCTCGTTGAGGACGCAATACGCGGCATGCTGGAGAAGCTCGACCCGCACTCGTCTTACGCCGACCCGAAGGAGGTGAAGGCGCTCAACGAGCCGTTGCAGGGCAACTTCGACGGCATAGGGGTGCAGTTCAACATGGTTGACGACACGCTGCTTGTCATCCAGCCCGTAAGCAAAGGCCCGTCGGAGAAGGTCGGCATCATGGCCGGCGACCGCATCGTGACCGTCAACGACACAGCCATTGCCGGAGTGAAGATGGCACGCGAGGAAATAATGCGCCGCCTGAGAGGCCCCAGGGGAACCAAGGTTAACCTCGGCATTGTGCGCCGCGGCGTGCCCGAAGTGCTGAAGTTCACCGTCAAGAGAGACAAGATACCCGTGAAAAGCGTCGATGCCGTGTACATGCTCCGCCCCGGAGTGGGTTACATAAGGATAGGAAACTTCGGCGCGACTACCTACGGTGAGTTCATGCAGGGCGTTGAGCAGCTTGAGCAGCAGGGCATGAAAGACCTTGTGCTCGACCTTCAGGACAACGGCGGAGGCTACCTCCAGGCGGCCGTGCAGATAGCCAACGAGTTCCTTGACAAGGGCGAACTCATCGTATATACCGAGGGACGGCAGTTCCCACGCACCGATTACAAGGCGCGGGGCAACGGCAAATTCCGCACAGGGCGCGTCTACGTGCTCGTCAACGAGTTCACCGCGTCGGCCGCGGAGATTGTCTCCGGCGCAATACAAGACCATGACCGCGGCACGGTAATAGGCCGCCGCACGTTCGGCAAGGGCCTCGTTCAGCGTCCCATCGACCTGCCCGACGGCTCTATGCTCCGTCTGACAATAGCCCATTACTACACCCCCGCAGGCCGCTGCATACAGAAACCGTACACCAAGGGCGACATGGAGGACTACGCCCTCGACTTCGACAAGCGGCTGAGGCACGGCGAGCTGACCAACCGCGACAGCATACACTTCGCCGATTCGCTCAAGTTCTACACGCTCAAGGAGCACCGCGCGGTGTACGGCGGAGGAGGAATAATGCCCGACGTGTTCGTCCCCCTCGATACGACGCAGTACACGCGCTACCACCGCCAGCTTGTATTGAAGGGCATAATCATCAACTCCAGCCTGCGCTACATCGACAACCACCGCGCCCAGCTGCGCTCGCTCTTCCCCGAGTTCGGCGCGTTCCGCACGGGCTTCCAGGTGCCCCAGTCGCTCATAGACGAGGTGATGAAGGAAGGCGAGAAGCAGAACGTCAAGCCCAAGGACGACGACGAGCTGCAGCGCACGCTGCCTTACCTCAAGGCGCAACTGAAGGCTCTCGTTGCGCGCGACCTCTTCGACATGAGCGAGTACTTCCAGATTATCAACGAGGAGAGCGACGTCGTCAAGGCGGCGGTAAAAGCGTTAGCCCCCTCCTAACCTCCCCGAGGGGAGGAAACTGGTTTCCTTTGAATAGATTTATACAAATACAACAACATTAAAAAACGCCCGATGCAACTCCAAGCGTGCATGACGTATCCGTCCGCCCGGCGGGCTTTGCGTCAGCCGCTCCTCCCCTCGGGGAGGCCGGGAGGGGGCTTCTGACAATTATGATAACATACAACGCAGACGGGGTGGCGATGCCCCGAATAAAGAGGCGCAAGGTTACGGCGTGGGTCAAGGCCGTGGCCGCGTCTTATGGAAGGAAGACCGGCGAAATAGGTTACATGTTCGTGAGCGACGAGAAAATACTTGAAGTCAACCGCGAGTACCTCGGCCACGATTACTACACTGACATAATAACCTTCGACTACGACGAAGGCGACACCATAAGCGGCGACCTCGTCATCTCGCTCGACACCGTGCGCTCTAACGCCTTGCAGCTTGGCAAGGACTACATGGACGAGCTTCACCGCGTCATCATACACGGCATACTCCACCTTTGCGGCATCAACGACAAGGGGCCGGGCGAGCGCGAGCTGATGGAAGCCGCCGAAGACAAGGCCCTGGCCATGCTCGCCGCCATGCAGTAGTTGTGCGCCTGCGCAACCGGCTGTGAGCCAACGCATTGCAAAAGGCGGTCTTTCGCGACGCGAAAGACCGCCTTTTACCGTATGATATGCCGCCTTTCGCAGGCCGAAAGGCGGCATATTGGATACCCACCCCAACCCTCCCCAAGGGAGGGAGCTTGATTGCCAC
>CAKZVT010000043.1 GCA_937922435.1 uncultured Prevotella sp.
GGCAGACAGATATAAATGGACAGGTAAGAACCGGCAAGGTAATGTGCTATAATGCGGAGACAGGACACCGGGTTAAAGAGCCTCAGGCTTTTGTCAGTTGGGCGCACTCCGAGTTGAAATTGCAGGATTTCCATTTGAAGCAATGCCTGTACGGGGAACATCTTCTGAAAAACTCATCGTCTCCGGTAATGCTGGTGGAAAGCGAAAAGACCGCTGTCGTAATGAGTCATTTTATTCCCGATTATATATGGCTGGCAACAGGCGGAAAGAACGGCTGTTTCAAAAGTGAAGCTATGCAGGTTCTCAAAGGCAGGGAGGTCACTCTCATTCCTGATTTAGGAGCAACAGAACAATGGAAAGAAAAGTCTGCTTTGTTGTTTGGAATATGCAAAAGGGTTGTTGTGTCCAATGTCTTGGAATGTATATCCGATGAAGAGCAACGCCGCCAGGGATTGGACATTGCAGACTTCTTTCTGTATTCGCCATCAAAGAGACAGATGCTCCGTCAGATGATACAACGGAATCCAGCATTGCAGTTGCTCATTGATGAACTGGATCTGGAACTTATTGAATAGTAAAGGAACTTGTTCCGTGGATTTATAGAAAGTCCATAACATAATAAGGACTTTTTGCCTGACGGCAATAAAATCCGGTCATTGTCCCGCAGAGCGGACTGGCACAAGAGCAAGCTCAAATATTAATCATTTATCAAAAGAATACCCTATATGAACACAGATATTAAACAGGCCATGCATGTTGAAGCCGGGAAGTCATTCGGCACAGCAGAGGCGAATGAAAACGAAAGACGTTGGAATGACGACAAGATTGACAGCAAGAATCAGGATCCGACCAATCACTATGATAAGACCAGAATGAAGTTGAATTTCGA
Organism: uncultured Prevotella sp.; assembly: GCA_937922435.1. Taxonomy (GTDB): domain Bacteria; phylum Bacteroidota; class Bacteroidia; order Bacteroidales; family Bacteroidaceae; genus Prevotella. Next base: position 890 of record CAKZVT010000043.1, read on the forward strand.
GATTGGACCCGATGGGAAAGTTCATCCGTTAGGCTATCAAGAGAAATCGCTTGAAATCCGTTTACGGGAACGGCTGACTGAGCTGGGCTGGAAGCCTTTCAAGCCGGACAGCAAAATTCAACCAAACTGTTGTGCGAAATTTATCTTCGGAGGCAATCATGAGCGTACACTTGAGATGGCATTTGGAACCCAAACCGTAAATCTGGACAAGGGTGCAGATAACAGCCATCTCCAACGATGTCCGGAAATAGAACAATGGACAAAAGATGTCTATGACTGGTGCGCCAAACGGTACGGACAGGAAAACATAATCGGCTTCCAGGTTCATCTTGATGAGAGCAGCCCGCATATCCATGCCTTGATCGTTCCTGTAGGACAACGAGCCAAAAGTGGACGCGAATGCGTCATGTGGTCGGCTAAGTTTGGCAAGACCCGCTACGAATACGGACAGATTCTTCGGGAAATGCACACCTCACTTTATGAGAAGGTCGGTAGCAAGTATGGGTTGGAGCGTGGTGATAGCATTGTTGGGCGCAATGTTCAGCATTTGCACAAGCGAGACTATATCCGCAAATTGGCTAAAGAGGCAAAACAGGCGGAAAAAGCAGTCAAGGGACTTCAGACAATGATACGAAAACTTGAACGGGAAATGCTTGCCGGCAGGAATCGGCTTAAAGAAATCGATGAAGCTCTCGCGTCCGGCAAGATAACTCTTGACAGGTATGAAGCGCAGAAGGCTGACATACAGAAACTCATTACCGAGTATCAGGAAAAACTTGAAGACAAATCCAATAAACTCCATGCAAAGGAACATGAATTAGAACAATTGACAAAGGATGCGGCGAAAGCCCGTTCTGTTATACAGCCATTTCGCAACCACAAGGTTGATTTCACGCCACCGCAAATTACAGAGAAAGTACCATTGTTCGGTACGGACAAATGGATTGAGCGTCAGAATCGGTCTATCTCCAAGCAGTTCACCGAGATTGTCCGTAAGATAGAATCTCTATACAGAAATGATGCAGCCCGACAGGTCGAAGCCGCCCAGAATAATGTTCTGGCGGATTATGGAGAACTGTATCAGTTGAGACGGGAGAATAAAATTCTTTCAGACACAAACGAAAATATGGAGTCAGAGCTGAATACATTGCTCGGCCAGCTGGCTATACCTTCAGTTCGCAATATGATTTTTGCAGTAGCTGATGCGCTCATTAGTGGGCAACCGATACCAGTTTCTTCCGGAGGCGGTGGTGGTAATTCCGACTCAGACCTTCGTTGGGATGGACGCAGGCCGGATGAAGAGGAAGAGGCATATAAACGGAGGTGCCTGATGCACGCAGTGCAAGTTGCCCGTAATTCTCAAAGAAAAACTATACGCAGGTAACTCCAAAATAAATCATTAGGATAGCTGCAAATTCTTGTGGTTGTCCTAATGATTAAGTCAATACAAACCGATAAATCAGAATTTACATGCAAGCCAAACGCAGTTTGAGCCATGCCGAGGCACAGCCGTAAATACCGGACTGAGGACGAAGTCCGAAAGGACGGAATTTAGCCTACTGAAGCTTGACCATTCATCAAAAGCGGTAGAAGTTCATCACGTTGCTTAGTCAAAGAATCTATTTGTTGGTAGTTATTTACAATCATTTGGTAAATGTTTCCAATCTTCTCATCAAATAGTTTCAGAATATTTTTTGTTGGTATGGGCAATAAGATATTTTTAATTGTATCTTGAGAAATATTATCCCTTGCGGATCCCGTACTGATAGTAATAAAATGGCTATACAATGATGATATATGGAAATACACATAGTATAACATATTTTCTATTGTAGGGATAACACCACAAACAGCTTGATTAGAACAAGCCTCGAATGTAAGCAAGCTAACTTTACCTGCTGTTGCGCCATACATTGCGACCAATATACTGTTGCTTGGATATAATTTTGCACTAGAATTTTCTAATCCACATTTTGTAATATAATTGGTAGTCTTCGTGATTATAGGACTATTCAATTCCCCACTGTTTATCCAAGCTATTTCTCCGTTATTGTAGTATTCTATATTTGTTGATTTAGGCGTACCTCCTGAATATGTGGTAGCGATATCTTTTATTAAAGATATATCCCACACTTTGGGTATTTCTCGTTTCAATTTCTCATTCCAAACCATTTTACCACCACTTGATTTATATGGTCTTCCGTTTTCATTTGGAAAATCAAACTGCACAAACCAGTAATCATAGAGCTGTTTTGCCATCGCTTCTAAATTCTGATTTAGCAGTCCTTTATATTATATATGGACTAAAATATCAGAATTATGAAAGAGAACATCATTCAGGCGATAGTTGCGAAAATGCAGCGTAACTTGGATTGCCGACAAATGGTACAGCTTAAAGCAGTACTTGCATCAGAACTGCATAATGTAGAAATCATCGAAAAGAAAGAATGTGCAAAACAACAAGTACAAGAAAATGAGCATCTTCTAAACTCTTTTATATCAGCAAAGAAGATAGAAGGATGCTCTGACAAAACATTGGCATACTATCGTAATACCATTGAACGATTGCTGCATGCACTGTCTGTAGCAATTTGTCATATAACTACGGCAGATATTCGTACCTATCTGTCCAATTATCAAGAAGAGCATTTGTCCAGTAAAGTAACTATTGACAATATGCGGCGTATCTTTTCAAGTTTCTTTGCATGGTTGGAGGATGAAGACTATATTGCAAAGAGTCCTGTAAGGCGGATTCATAAAGTAAAAACAGACTCTCTTGTAAAAGAGGTACTTTCTGATGAACAGTTGGAACAACTTCGGGACAGTTGTACCAACAAAAGAGATTTAGCTATTATAGACATCCTATCATCCACAGGTATCCGTGTAGGTGAATTGGTGAAACTGAACCGTGAAGATATAGATTTTCATGAGCGGCAATGCGTAGTATTTGGAAAAGGCAACAAGGAACGTATCGTTTATTTCAATGCCAGGACAAAATTACACCTACAACAATATCTTAATGAGCGTACAGATAATACACCGGCTCTATTTGTTTCACTGCATTCGCCTCATACACGTCTTACTATCAGCGGTGTGGAAATGCGTGTCAGAAAGTTAGGGCAATCTCTTTCTATGCCAAAGGTACATCCTCATAAATTTCGCCGAACCCTTGCGACAATGGCTATTGACAAAGGTATGCCTATTGAGCAAGTTCAACGCTTATTAGGCCATGTGCGTATTGATACGACTCTGCACTATGCCATTGTAAACCAAAACAATGTAAAGTTGGCACACAAAAAGTATTTAGGATAGATAGTGTTTGATTCTGCCTAAAAAATGTAACTTTGCATTCAAAAATGAATGTAAATGGCTAAATTATCTTCTATTGCATATTATGTAACAGATAAAATCAGCAGCAATGATATATCTTTGGCAGAATATGTTACGACTGATTGTATATTGCAAAACAAGAAAGGACGGGAGGTTGCAACTAATCTTCCGCCACAACCTTGTAGCCTTATTCGTTATCAGCGTGGCGATGTGTTAATAGCTAATATTAGACCTTACCTTAAAAAAGTTTGGTTTGCAGATATTGATGGTGGAGCATCTCCTGATGTGCTGGTTTTCAGAGTGAAAGATGGACATTCACCAAGTTTTCTTTATGCTATACTTCTTCAAGATTCCTTTTTTGACTATGTGATGCAGGGGACAAAAGGAAGCAAGATGCCTCGTGGGGACAAAGAACAAATTCTAAGATATGAAATGCCAACATTTTCCTGTTCAGAGGAAAGCATTGGCACATTTTTTTTGAATTTAGACAGGAAAATTCATCTTAATGAACGGATAAATCAGAATTTAGAGGCGATGGCAAAGCAACTTTACGATTACTGGTTTGTGCAGTTTGATTTTCCTGATGAAAATGGAAGGCCGTATAAATCTAGTGGTGGCGAAATGGTTTGGAATAAGAAACTGAAGCGTGATATACCTATTTCATGGGAAACAAAGCAAATAGATGATGTTGCTGAGATTTATAATGGTGCAACTCCCTCAACTATTAATGAATTAAATTATGGAGGGGACATAGTTTGGATTACTCCAAAGGATTTATCTGACCAAAAGCAAAAGTTTGTCTATAAAGGAGAACGAAACATTTCACAGGTAGGCTATGATTCTTGCAGCACTCATTTGTTACCTTCAAATACAATATTGATGTCAAGCCGTGCACCAATAGGTTTATTGGCAATCTCAAAAACCGAATTGTGTACAAACCAGGGTTTTAAGAGCTTTGCCCCTAAATCGGGAAACATTGCCGTTTATCTATATTATTATCTACAACATCATATCAGACAGATAGAACAATTGGGTACAGGAACAACCTTCAAAGAGGTTTCTCGTGAGGATATACTGAAGTTCCCAATATTAAAGCCAAGTGATAATGTATTAGATTTATGGGAAGAAATGGTATCAGCCCTCAATGACAGACAGTTAGAGATTCAAAAGGAAAACGAAAGCCTTATTAAGCAGCGTAATGAACTTCTACCTCTTCTGATGAATGGTCAAGTATCGGTAAATTCTGATTTATAGCTCTGTTAAGCTCTATTTTGTAGTCAAGACTACGAAGCAACTTGCTAATGCGTTTCTGTTCCGCCAATTCAGGAATCCACACAGTGCAATCCTTAATTTTATCTGGTGAAGTGTGGCGGATTTTTGTTTGTTGGGCAGCTGCACTTAGTTGTTGTTTGACCAAAGTAGAGGGTATAAGATAAAATGCAAAATCTTTGTCTAACAAGTCCTCTTTGCAAATAATTTTTGCCACATCTTGGCTTTGGATATATTTACCACTTTCGGGAATAATAGCAGTTGAGCCAAGCAGACCTATAGCCTGTTCTGTCAAAGGAGTGATAATATCTCCTTTTTCCATTAAGAACTCAGATCGAAAGTCACCTGTATAATAGAGATTATCTTTGGACTTATTCTCTTTGAAGCAATTATTCTGATAGTCAAAGTTACCACAAGTCAGACGGATGTATTCACCCTCGGTGGCATAAAACTCGCCACTGAGACTTGCTCCTCTTGTGACATCGAGGATTTCTCCAAGCTTATATTTTTTCAATTCCATACTCTTGTTTGTTAAAAAGGCAAATCGTCATCTGGATCAAATTCCGATAGTGTATTATTTACCTGTGGAGGATATTTACCCTTATAGTAGTTTAGCAAAAATAATCCTACAGTAGACACAGCATTAACAACAAAGTAAGCGCACATAGGATCTTTAATAATAAAATCATTTTGTGTTTTACCATGCATTTCAGTTTTTGTACTACGAAGGTCTTCAATAGCATTACTACAAGCTATCAAGGATTTAGCTATTGTCTGTACTTCTTGGGGTAATGAGTCTCCATTGTCTAAACGAAATGCTTTACAAATATTTTTTACCAACTTTGATGTGGTGTCCCTACTGTCATACTGAATCTGCAACCTTTCATCTTTTAATATCTCTTTAAAAATGCTCTCTAATGCTGAATTAGCTAGGCCGATAGCAAGATTGGGATCTTTTTCTACATTACAGTATGCTTTTTCGAATGTTTGCGCAGCAGTTTCATATGATGATTTTAATTCATTTTTAAACGTAGGGACAGATGGGATGAAATCAGGTGTTTCAATACCCAAGTCAATAGCCATTTTCAATAATGTTTCGCCATCTACCTGATGAAGTGTCCTTTTTAAATCAATTTTCTTGCGTTCTTCATCTTTGTATTGAATGTAGAAATTTGCATTTCCAAAGTTATCATAGACTTCTCGCCATTTTTCTACATAGGCTTCTACATCGTCATACGATTTGAATAATTCATACAATTTATCATTGATATTTTGTACGATCTTCATTTGATATTTTGGAGAAATTTTATCCATCCTAAAAATTTATTGTTTGTCGCTATTTACGTTTTCCAATCTTGCCTCAATCTCTTCAATAGTAGGCATAGTTCCCTCCACTTTTTCCGGATATAGCTTTGACAGCTCATATTCAGATATTCCCAATGGGAGATTGCTGCCCTCCAATGCGTATTGGGCAAGCATTGAATCCTTTTGACGGCAAATAAGCAGACCGATTGTAGGATTGTCTCTTCCCTCTTTTCTAAGAATATGATTACAAGCGACCACATAGCCGCTTAACTGTCCGAGGTCTTGAAAATCAAATTCGCCGATTTTCACTTCAATCACTACATAGCATGATAGATTCAAGTTGTAGAAAAGCAGATCGATAAATTTCTCCTTTTGTCCGATCTGAAGTCTATACTCTTTGCCTATGTATGCGAATCCAGTACCGAGTTCCAGCAAGAATTGCGAGATATTGGCAAGCAGCGCATCTTTGAGAAGATGCTCATTATAAGGTTGAGTTATTCCTGTAAATGCAAAGTTATAAGGGTCTTTTGTCAGTTCTTGTGCAAGATCGCTTGTCGTTTCCGGCAATGTGCGGGTGAAATTTGTCAAAGCCTTTCCTTCCCGTTCATACAGGCCGCTATCCATAAAGTTGAGCAATGTGTCTCGACTCCAACCCTCTTCCATCGTCTTTCTCACATAGAAGAGAGCCTTTGCCGGTTCTTTGCTGTATCTGTCCATCAAATAACGGTGATGTCCCCAAGGTATGGAAAAAAGCATTTCTTCCAATTGTCCCACAGCTTGTGGGACAGGTTTCGAGGATTCTGCCACAGGTTGTGGCACTTTTCCATCTTGTAATTGTTCCACAGCTTGTGGGACAATTTTTAAATACTGAGAATAAAGTAGATAGAATTTCTTTGCGTAATATATGTTGGTTCGAGAAAGACCTGTCGAGTTGGGATTCCTGCGTTGTAAATCCACAGAAAGGTTCTTGATGACTTTCTCGCCCCATCGTTCTTCCACACGCATCTCTTCTATGTCACGACCAAGTTCCCAGTAATATTTAAGCAACTCACGGTTAACCCTGACCGCTGCTTTAATTTGGCTTTGACGATAGCGTACACTAAGGTCTTCCACCCACCGGATGTAGTCTTTATCTATGATGGTCAATTCTTTACTCATTACTTCCAACATTTACATTAAAGTGCAAAGCGTCCAACTGCTTCATTATCTCCTGCTCCAGACGATGGCTCTCTGCAAATTGACGTGACAGTTCAGCCTTATAATTTGCCATGCGGTTATTGAACTTTTCTTCGGTAATGTCCACATAGTCAATCTTGATGTCGAAATACTGTCCGGCAGACAACGAATAACCTTTCTCCTTTATTTCATCATAGCTTACCGCAACCGAAAAATCCTCTATGGCTTCTTTATTTTTGAATGTATTGACAATTAAGTCAATGTCGTCCTTCAGCAATCTACGTTTTTTATTTTTCCCTTCCTTATATTCCTCTCCTAACTTGCTCGCATCAATCAATATGACTTTCTCAGCAGAAGCAGCTTTGTCAAAGAACAGAACGGAAACATTCGTACCTGTATTTGCGAACACATTGCTTGGCATAGAAATACAGCCATACACCCAGCGGTTATCTACAATTTTCGTCAGGACTTTTCTTTCAACACCGCTTTTGGCTGTAATGAATCCCGTAGGAATGACAATAGCCCCCTTGCCATTTGTTTTCAGCGAATTGATGAGATGCTGGATAAAACACAAGTAGATAGACATTGAATCTTTCTTCTTTGCCGGCACAGATGGGACTCCCGCCCAAAAACGCACCGTATCAGAAGCTAATGTATCTCTAAAATCTGAGAAATCCAGATTGAATGGCGGATTGGACACAACGAAATCGAATTTTCGGAGAGATCCGTTTTCTTCCTTGTGGTATGGTTCCGTAAGAGTATTCCCTTGTACAACATTAGGAAGACTTCCTGACAGATTGTTCAGAATGAGATTCAGCCGGAGCATCTCACTGGATTTTTCCGATATGTCTTGACTGAAGATCGTACAACGGTCTTCACCTATCTGATGAGCCAAAGCCATAAGCAAAGTACCTGTTCCTGCCGATGGGTCATAACAGGTCACTCCACGTAGGTTTGCTTCATCTCCGACCAGCAGGCGGGCCATTACCTGTGCGATGGCTCTCGGGGTGTAATATTCCGCATATTTTCCGCCCCCAGCATTGTTGTAATCCTTTATAAGATATTCAAATATCCGTGAGAAGAAATCATATTTTTCCGCAAAAACACTTTCAAAATTGAATGATGCAACGGAACTCATCAATGAACGTGCAAAATCATCCCTTTTCTGCGGATCTGTTACAAACTGTGTGAGTGCACTGAATATATTGACTCTGCTTTTCCCTGAAGTTACAACAGAAAAAGTCTCCGCATTCAGATTGGCAATGTCAATCAGTGTCGCATCCAGACGTGTTGAAAAATCTCCTGCTCCTGAAGTATTATACAAATGCGCCAATGTATGCTCAGGTTTAAGCAACGGAACAGATGCGGGAAGATAGCTGAACAGATCTTCGACTTCCTCTTCAGTGAATTTATCATATTCCGCATCCCACTTGTCTGCCTTGCTCAATCTTTCTCCGTATATTTTATCCTGTTTTGCCTCATATCCGAATTTATCATTGAAATACTTATACAGAAACATTTCCGTAATGATCTTGTACTCACCTCCACTATTGGCAAGACCAAAATGGGAAGTGGTCGATTTCAATGAATCAATAAGGGCTATAGTAGCTTCTGATATATTCTGGGTATTTGCATCCATATTATCTCAAGTAAAGTTGATTGTATTGGTTTATATATTCATTTGCAATGAGATTGTTGATGAACTTCCTGTCGGGAAGACTCGCTTTTATCCCCAAGTCGACGAGTTGATGGCCTATCATAGCCAACGTATCCCGTTTGAAACTGTTTTCATTCGCTATGATGTTTATATCAAGGTAAATACGGTTATCAATCTCACGCTTCATTTTTGACAGACTTTCTGCTATTTCGTATTCAGTTTTGGAAATAAGAGGCTTTTCTCGCTTTTCATTTTCTTCTTCTATACGCTTGTGGATACGGACAAAGCGCTCGTCTCCCTGATATTTCTTTTTGAGTATATTATTGCGACGGTTTATCTCACGGATTTTTTTCATTACCGAATCCATATAATCAATGCTTTCTTTAGCTTCTTGCGTATTTTGAGGAACGAAGCCTTTCTTTCTGAAGTATTCCCGGAACTCTTCAGCCAAAATCACATACTTGTCTTCCGCCTTGTCAAAGTTGGCTTCAAATTCAGCCTGTACTTTTTCACAACGCTCCCGAATATCATTGACAATAATACGTAATTCTTCTGAAATGCCTTTTTTGAACTCAAATTCCAGTTCAGAAAGAGCGACATTGATAATTCCAGATACATCTGCCTTATGTTCGGTACTTTCCAGAAAATTCATTCGTTCTATACGGTGAGAAACTTCAGTGATCAGAGTAGGAATAGTACCTTTAGGCAAACTGTTGATTCGTTCTTTCAACTCTTCATCGCCAAAAGCCCTTACTTGGTTAATGATTGCCTTGGCATTTTCGAGAGTAGATCGGAGCGTATATAGATTGTCTTTGTTTTCAATCTCATCTATTTCCTTTCTGAACTCTTCAGGATTGTCGCATGTATAATTGAATAAAACGCTGCGAATTTCTTTTATCTGCTCTACAATCTGCTCTTTATCTACAATGAGAGCTTCTCCTACTGTTTCCTTTTCGCCTGTTTCCTGAATATCGGCTGTACGATTCAGTTCACGCAGATAGCGGTCATTAGTCGCATCAAAATTTTCCTTGATGTTTACAAAATCCACTACATAACCATATTTGAACTTATGATATGGTCTGTTTACTCTAGTCAGTGCCTGCAGCAAATCGTGCCCATCAAGGCTACGCCCCAAATAGAGTTTCTTCAAACGGGGAGCATCGAACCCAGTCAGAAGCATCTGATTGACAATCAGGACATCGACTGATAGTTTTTTCTTGTACTCATCAATGTACGCCTTACGCTCTTCCTTGTCTCCTTCATCATGCAAAATCAAAGAAGCTCTCAAAGGTTTTGCATGATATCCATAGGCAATCATAGGTTCAGCCGCCAACATCAGACTTTCTTCATGTTTCCCTTCGATATACAAAGCTTTGTTGAAACGCTCTTGCCACAAACGATACATTTCACGGGCTTGAGGATTTGTCTTGCACACAATCATTGCACCTACAGTATCATCAGCCTGTTCGATACGGAACCGACGGAAATCGGCAATAATATAGTCTATCAATGCATTGAGGTAAGATTCATGTTCAATGATCTTGTTGCGGTCAATATCACTTCTTCTGACTTCTATGCCGCCTGCCAGCTTGTCAAGAATATTCTCTATTTTCTCTTTATAAATTGTTTCGACAGGTTCCCGCATGAGTTTCAGTGTATAACCGTCTGCTATTGACTTGTCGTAATAATAGGTATCAATGTAATCACCGAATACACGCCAAGACTCCCTTTCCTCTTTTAACAAAGGCGTACCTGTCAAAGCAATTTTTATAGCATCCTTATCGGCTGCCAATAGGTTTGCCAAGAAACTTCCATGTGGATTGTATCCTCTATGCGCTTCATCAATAAAGAAAATACGTTGCAAACGGATGCTGTAATTGGAATCAATCTGTATTTTGGCAGAATCCTGTTTGAATTTTTGGATATTTACCACCATTATCTCAGCTTTACCCTCCGCATTTTCTGTCAAATTCGTGCTCTGTATATCTGACATCAATTCATCCCTGCTGTTTGCAGTTCTAACAGACAGTCCTCTTGCCACAAATTCATCCTTGGCCTGTTCCATCAAGTCAAGGCGGTCAACAATGAAATAAAATTTTACAGCTGTATTCTTTGCTGCATAAAAATCAGTCAGACTGCGTACGGAATAATATGCCAAGGCTGTTTTTCCACTGCCTTGTGTATGCCAGATAATACCGCTCTTGATACCATTATCCAATTTCTTTTGAATGGCCAGTGAGGCAAAAAGCTGCTGATAACGCATTACATGCTTTTCCAACTGCGTAGTCTTGCTGCCGTCTTCCAGTTCAATCTTTCTGTCCACATAGGCAAAACCATATCTCAACAAAAACAGAAAACGCTCTTTGCTGAGCATTGATGTCAGAATCCTGTTGGTTGGAGTATTCGTATCTTTGTTCGTATTATAATCAGGCAGATTCTTGATCACGACACAATTCCGGTGTTGCAATATCTGTTTCTCCACACTGTCAGATACGGCCTTATATGGATATTTAGTCACAAAATCTTTATCAGCCTCACGGAAGACATTGAAGAAAGCCTTATCCTTTGAAGAGCAGCAATAGAACGCACCTTGAATAGGAACCCTGTTTTCATTGTCATATTCCTGATTGTTGGAAAATATCATCAGCTGGGTGACATTCAAGAATCTTCTGAATTTTTCGTTACGCATCCGCACGTTGATACGCTCTCTTTCTGCCAGAATGCCGTCATGGTTATTCGGCTTCTTGACCTCAATAAAAGCTAATGGTAGTCCGTTTACAAAACATGTTATGTCCGGTCTGAAACTGTCTCCGCTGTCCTGACTTTCACAAGTGAATTCGGTAGTTACATGCCATTCGTTATGATCAGCATCCTGGAAATCTATCAGTTTGATATTGCTATTGGAAGACAGTTTATTATAGAACTCCCTTCCAAGGTCATTATTGTCAAGTATCAATGTGATTTCATTCAGCAATTGTCTTGCCTGTAATTCGGACAGTATCGGATTCAAACGTTGAACGCTGCGCAAAAACACATCCGTCAGAATATTTGTTTTACTGTCATATTCTGTTATATTGTCCAAATAAGTATATCCAAGCCTACACAAATGCATGGCGGCAGGAACCTGCACACGTGTATTTTCATTGAATTTATATTCCATGAGCTTCACCTTTCTTCTTTGTCGGTTATCAGGTCTTTTAAATCCACCTGTAGGATAACAGCTATTTGCTGAAGGGTCTCCAAATTAGGTTGGATCCTATTGCAAGCATATGCATTAACCATACTGAAACTCTTGCCAAGTTGTTTAGCCAACCATGTTTGTGAAATGCCTTTTTCTGCCAATACTGCCTTTATCCTATTCAGTTTCATATTATGTCTTGATTGAATAGTGCAAATATAGGGAATTATATTCGATAAATCGATTTATTTCCACTATATTTGCACAAACTTAATCACATAATAATATGCAATCAACTTTGGCATTCATATCTCACAGAAGTACTCAGAAGTCCTTCGTTAAAAAAATAGTAGATATAGTAAAACGGGACAACTGCATTGTTGATGAGTTCGATTTTTATCCTGCGACCAAAACAATGGACGAAATAGTTCGAAATCTAAATCATGCACCGATTTTTGTTTTACTTATATCTCAAGATGCGCTCAAGTCTAATTGGGTGCAGTTTGAAATGTCGAAAGCTCGACAACTTTACGACTCAGGTAAAATTAAAGATTTTTTGCCTTATATAATTGACGAAGAGGTAAAATTAGAAGAGCTACCATTATGGATGACTCGAGACTGGAGTTTAAACGTAAAAATGATAACATCTCCGAAAATTATAGGTCAATTTATTATTGAAGCTCAACGAAAGATTCGTTGTAGTGAGAATAGTGCATATGGAAAGCTTATAAATACTTTTATCGGACGCAGCAATGAATTAGATGAATTTCAGAAGGCTATGTACGATAGTGTGCAAATGCCTCATCGCTCATTAGTAGTATCTGGCAAACCTGGGAGTGGAAGAACGAGATTTATTCAGAAATGCATTCAGGATAGTAACGGATTATCATTTATTCCAGAAGGATTTCAAATAAAGCTATCTCAAAAATCATATTTAGATAATTTTATTCTCCAATTGCATGAAGGTTTAGGGCTAAGCAGGGCTTCATATGAGGATATTCTTAAATTAGATTATGAACATCAGATAGCTAAATCGGTATCTTACATTAATCGGATAATCAATGCTCACTCTTTTTTATTGATAGAGGATGAGATGAGTTTTGTGTTATATGATGGAACTATTTCTGAATGGGGAAAAAAGATTATATCCCATCCAGCCATGATCGATTCTTTAAAGATATTTATAAGTAGTAGAGTTAAACCTAGATATTCAGAATTAAGAGCATATCCTCAAATAATTCACATAAATCTTTCTGGTTTTACAAAAGATGAACGCAAGCGATTTTTTGTAAACTATTGTCGTTACTATAATGTTCAAATAGAGGATAATGACGTTGAATATTTTATTGATAAACTCAAGTCCTCACCTCAGCAGCTTGAGCATGCTGTACTCGAAATTAAAAATAAAAATGTAAAAACAGCGAAAAAGAATATTGATAGTCTTGTAGCAATTGGAGATGAAGTTTTTTCTAGAGTGATTAGTTGGTTTAAAGGAAATAATACAGCTCTTACTTTAGCGAAAGTGCTTTCAGAAGTTGATATGATAAGTTTCGAGTTATTAGAACAATTGTATGAGGAAGATTACCCAGAAATAGAACAACTAATAAATCAGTTCGAATCATTATCCATTTTAAGTTTTTATGGTCCCGGTGGTAATAATATCAGTTTGGATGGGGGTGTGGCGGATTATATACGTAGAAGTAATTTGGAATTGGATTCTATAATGAAAAACCGTATTGAGGAAATAATTTGTAATAAGATAGATACTGTCGAAGATGATTTAGGTGAACTGTCAGTATTCTTGTATGATTTACGGAAGCAGTTATTGTCGGGTAAAGGTGTTGCATATATCATGCCTTCCATTGTTATCAGTACTGTCATAGACCTTTATGATCGGGGGAGTTATGAAGAAGTGAGAAAGATTTGTTTACATGCTTTGGAAGATAGTTCAAGTTATACAGATGAACCTTTGCAGGAGTTGTATTATAGGTTATGCCAAGTTCTAGCTCGAATGAAAAATACAGATTTCTTTAAATACATTAATAAGATATATGACAAAAGTAGTAAAGACTTTCTTTTGGGATTTTACTATCGATATAAGGCAGATTATCCTAGAGCAGAGGAGTATCTCCTTAAAGCTTTAGGCACCAATCCAAGTATGCAAGTTGCTAGACGTGAATTAGTAAATGTTTATTTGAATCAACGCGAATATGAGAAAGCTCTCCCTTTAGCAAAAGAGAACTATAATAGTAAATCAACTAATCCATATCACATAGAAGCTTATTTTCGTTGTTTAGTAAATCATTATCCATGGGATACTGAAATAAAAGATGTGCTTAACTGCCTCCTTAAAGAGATGCACGAAAGCATTAGTAAACGTAAGGAGGAACTTTTAGCATCTATGCAATTGGAATACTTTATTAAATCCAGAAGTCATACCAAGATGGAAATAAAAGATAGGATACAAGAAACATTGGCTCAATATCCTGACTCGCCTCAAGTTTATAGGATTAAAGAAGAATATGAAAATGATAAGAATAGATTTTGTGCCAATTAGATATTGCTAAGAGGAATTTTGTTTCAATATATTATAATCGTTATACGCAATATTTGTTTGTCTAACCATTCCTCCTATCGCTTCAGACCATCTCAGATAGCGTGGTTTGTTTGTCTAAACAATAATATAATTTAGACAACTAATTGAAAGTGAGAATGAAACAATTTCTTCAACGAGGACGAGTACTAAGCGGAGAGTTGTTGAATTAAGAATTAAGAGTTAAGAATTAAGAAAATATGCTTCGTAGGCAACCGCCGGGACATATTTTCTTAATTCTTAACTCTTAATTCTTAATTGTTATAGTGCAATAAACGCGCGATGCAGCCGTTATATTGTCGTGCAAAGACGCATTCTAATCATATTTACCATGTTGTTGCTCGCCGTCTCACGTGCCGGCGCGCAGTATGACGTGTCGTTCAGCCACTACTGGGATTTGGAGCCTTACTTCAACCCCGGCGCAGTGGGCAAGCAGCAGAAACTCAACATTGCGGCGGCATACGCCATGAGCCTTGCCGGCTTCGAGAACAACCCCAAGTCGATGTACGTAGGCGCGGACATGCCGCTCTATTTCCTCAAAAACTACCACGGAGTAGGCCTGTCGCTGCTCAATGACCAAATAGGACTGTTCACCCACCAGCGGCTGGCACTGCAATACGCCTACAAGCACCGCCTCTTCGGCGGCATGTTGAGCGCAGGCGTGCAGCTTGGGCTGCTAAGCGAGGGCTTCGACGGCTCCAAGGTGGACGTGGAAGACAGCGGCGACCCCGCCCTAGGCACGTCAGACGTGAACGGAAGCGCCGTCGACATAGGCTTCGGCCTGTATTATACGCGCGGCCCGTGGTATGTGGGCGTTTCCGCGCAGCACATTACTTCGCCGCTTGTAAACCTCGGCGAAACCAGCGAACTGCAAATCGACCCTACGTTTTATTTGACCGGGGGATACAATATTAAGCTAAGAAATCCGTTTCTAACAATACATCCCTCCGTGCTCGTGCGCACTGACGGCGTGGAATGGAGGGGCGACGTGTCGGGCCGCCTGGTCTACACCAACGACAAGAAAATGCTTTACGGCGGCGTGACTTACAGCCCGACGACGTCGGTTACGGTGCTCGTGGGCGGTAGTTTCCACGGCGTACACATAGGCTACAGCTACGAGGCTTACACGTCGGGCATAAGCCTCGGCAACGGCAGCCACGAGCTGATTATCGGCTACCAGGTGGATGTCAACCTGTTCAAGAAAGGACGTAACAAACATAAAAGCGTGAGAATACTATAAATACAATATGAAGAAAACTAAGATAATGACGGCGCTCGGCCTGCTCGCCGCAATCATGCTGACCGGATGTTTCGGCGGACGGATGTCGTCGTCGGGACGAGGCGGCGAGGTTGTGGGTGTCGGCGGCAGGAGCTTTACCGAGCCGACGCCCTACGGCATGACCCTCGTCAAGCGCGGCTTCCTCAAGATGGGACTTGAGAAAGACGACAGCCTCTGGGGCAGGCAGACGCCTAACAAGGAAATATCAGTCGACGGCTTCTGGATGGACGAGACCGAAGTGACCAATTCAGAGTACAAGCAGTTCGTCTTTTGGGTGCGCGATTCCATCCTCCGCACACGTCTTGCCGACCCGGCCTACGGCGGCGACGAGACATACATGATAACCGAAGACCGCAACGGCGACCCCGTTACGCCGCACCTGAACTGGAAGAAAGCCCTGCCGCGCAAGCCCAACGAGGACGAGCTGCGCGCCATCGAGAGCCTATACGTCACCAATCCAGTGACCGGTGAGAAGATGCTCGACGCCGCGCAGATGAACTACCGTTACGAGGTTTACGACTATACGGCCGCCGCATTGCGCCGCAACCGCCTCGACCCGGCCCTGCGCAACCTTAACACAGACGTTACTGTAGACCCTGACGAGGTTGTCATGATATCGAAGGACACGGCCTACATCGACGACGAGGGCCGCATAGTAAGGCAGACTATAGACCGTCCGCTTAGCGGTCCGTGGGACTTCCTCAACACGTACATCGTCAACATCTATCCCGACACGACGTGCTGGGTCAACGATTTCGTCAACTCCGACAACGAGGTCTATATGCGCCAGTATTTCAGCAACCCGGCATACAACGACTATCCTGTGGTCGGCGTTACTTGGGAACAGGCCAACGCGTTCTGCGCCTGGCGCACGGACTACCTGCTGAAGGGGCTTGGCGGCGAAGCCAGGTACATTCAGCGTTACCGCCTCCCGACGGAAGCCGAGTGGGAATATGCCGCCCGCGGCAAGGACGGGATGGAGTTCCCGTGGGAGCAGGTTGACGTAAAGAACGAAGACGGATGCTTTTTCGCCAACTTCAAGCCCGACCGCGGCAACTATACTGAGGACGGAAACCTTATCACGAGCCGTGTGGGGCTGTTCTCTTCAAACTCCAACGGACTGTTCGATATGGCCGGCAACGTGGCCGAGTGGACTAGCACCACATACACCGAGGCCGGCATAGACGCCATGAACGACCTCAACCCGGAGCTTCGTTACAACGCAGCCAAGGAAGACCCGTACCGCTTGAAGAAGAAGAGCGTGCGCGGAGGGTCGTGGAAAGACCCCGAGTCTTACATACGTTCGGCTTGGCGTACATGGGAATACCAGAATCAGCCGCGCTGCTACATCGGCTTCCGCTGCGTGCGCAGCCTGGCCAATACTACGAGTGTGAAACAAAAAGGAAAGAAGAAATAGCAATGACCGAATACAGCAAATATAATGTCATCTACCGCCTGCAACGGTGGTTGGACAGCGTTCCGGGGCAAACGTTCCTGAACTACGCTTACAGTTGGGGAGCGTCAATCGTCATTCTTGGCACGCTTTTCAAGCTAACACACTTGCCTGGAGCCAACCTCATGCTTTATTTGGGTATGGGTACCGAGGTCATAGTGTTCTTTATTTCGGCCTTCGACCGTCCGTTTGACAAGACCGCGATAGGCAAGGAACTGCCTACGCATGTGACCGACGAGTATCCTGAAGACAATGAGGGACAGGCCATGGAAGAGTCTGTTGATGCCAAGTCCGTGGCAGCCGGAGCTGCTGTTCCTCCTGGAATGGTGGCTTATGTCGGTACTGTGGGAGGGCAGCCTGTACCTGTAGAGGGGCAAGTTGCGGCCATCGGCGCTGACGGAGACGGTGTTCAGCCTTCAGGTCAGGCTGTTGTTGCAGGCCAGGCTGTGCCCGGATGGGTGGCAGGCCAGCAGCAAGTGTCGCCTGAAATGGAAGAGGCTACGACCAATTATGTTGAAGAACTGAAGAAACTTACGGAGACTTTGGCCAAGGTTTCTGAACAAAGCGAGCGACTGACGCGCGATTCGGAAGAGATGGAAAACCTGAACCGCACGCTCACTGGCATCTGCAAGGTGTACGAGATGCAGCTTAAGGGCGCAAGTTCGCAAATAGGCACAATCGACGAAATCAACGAACAGTCGCGCCGTATGGCTTCGCAGATAGAACAGCTAAATAAGATTTACGCCCGCATGATTGAGGCCATGACGGTCAACATGCGTGCAACCACGGCCAACGGGAACAACGCTGAAGGGTAATAAGGCATGGCAATAAAGAAAAGACCTGTATCTCCACGCCAGAAGATGATAAACCTTATGTATGTCGTCTTGATGGCAATGCTTGCGCTCAACGTGTCGACGGAAGTTCTTGAAGGCTTTTCCCTTGTAGAGGAAAGCCTCCACCGCACCACCACCAACTCGGCTTCGGAGAACGCGGCGCTCTACGGTGACTTTGAGGCGCAGATGAAAGCCAACCCACAGAAGGTGAAGGCGTGGTTTGACAAGGCCACTGCTGTGAAGCGCATGAGCGACTCATTGTACAACTTCGCGCAGGAGCTGAAGGTTGCAATCGTGAAGGAGGCCGACGGGGATGACGGCGACGTGTTCAACATCGAGCGCAAGGATGACCTCGAGGCGGCCAACCAAGTGATGCTCGCTCCGGGCAAAGGGCAGGGCAAAAAGTTGTTCGACGCCATCAGCTCGTTCCGTGAGCGCATCCTGACGATGGTTCCAGACGAGCGTCAGAAGGCCATAATAGCCAGCAACCTGACAACAACGTTGCCCAAGAACGCCAAGACCATGGGCAAGAACTGGCAGGAGTACATGTTTGAGGACATGCCCGTTGCCGCCGCCGTGACGCTGCTTACAAAGTTGCAGAGCGACGTCCGTTATGCCGAAGGCGAGGTTTTGCACACTCTTGTGGCGAATATCGACGTGAAGGACATACGCGTCAACAAGCTAAGTGCTTTCGTAATACCCAATGCGCAGACCATTGTGCGCGGCGACAAGTTCTCGGCGCAAATCGTGATGGCCGCCGTTGACACTACGCAGAAGCCGCAAATATTCATCGGCGGACGGCAGATGAACCTGCGCGACAATACATACGAGATAGTGACGAGCCGTACGGGAGACTTCAACCTGACAGGTTACATCACCATGCAAAACGGCAACGGCGACGTGATACGCCGTGACTTCTCGCAGAAATATACTGTAGTTGACCCCAGCGCGACCGTCTCCGCCGACCTTATGAACGTGCTTTATGCAGGCTATAACAATCCTATCAGCATAAGCATTCCCGGTGTTCCGCTTACCAAGGTGTCGGCCACTATGAGCGGCGGAGCACTCCAGCCGGTAGGTCCGGGCAAGTATATCGCGCGTCCGTCGACAGTAGGACAGGACGTTACAATCAATGTCTTGTCGCTCCAAACGGGTACGGCGCGGCAGGTAGGCCAGTTCACTTTCAAGGTGCGCAAGTTGCCCGACCCGACACCGTACATACAAATCGGCGACAACCGTTTCCGCACTGGAGGGCTCGCCAAGGCTTCGCTCATGTCGGCAAAGGGCATAAAGGCCGCAATAGACGACGGCCTGCTGGACATCCCGTTCAATGTGCTGGGCTTCGAGGCGGTGTTCTATGACAACATGGGCAACGCCGTACCGATGGTGTCAAACGGCGACTCTTTCACCGAGCGTCAGCGTGAAACGTTCCGCCGCTTGGCGCGCAACAAGCGTTTCTACATAACGCGCATCACCGCCGTTGGCCCCGACGGAATACGCCGCACGCTGCCAGCGTCGATGGAAGTGATAGTAAAATAAGTAAAGAGTTAAGAATTAAGAGTTAAGAATATATGACAGGTTTCTTGTTTCCACAATCTATATGGTGTTCCTTTAAACGGTGCAAAGGCCCGTTGCTCCGTGCCTTCGCCGTGGCCTTGCTCCTCGTTGTGTTCGCCGTTGACGCCGTAAACGCGCAGCCGGCGGCGCGCCGCCGCGAGCAGCAGAAGCGTGCCGCGCAAAGCGCCCAAGGTCTTACCACGCGTGCGAAGATATCATTCCCTGTTGCGGCAAAGATGTCGGAGGACGTTGTCTGGCGGCGCGACATTTACCGTGAAATACTGCTTGAGGAGGATGCCAACGCCGCGTTGTACTATCCCGTAGAGCCGGCCGGCTCGCAGATGAACTTGTTTACCTACCTGTTCAAGCTCATGATGAGCGGCACGGTAAAGGCTTACGAGTACCGCCTTGACGGCAACGAGGTGTTTACCGACTCCGCACAGGTAGACCGCAAGGCGTTTATCGACAACTACCACATATATTATGAGCGCGTAAACAACAGCATTCGCATAGACGACAGCGACATACCGTCGGCCGAAGTGAAGTCGTATTACATCAAGGAGAGCGCGTATTACGACCAGGCATCTGCCACGTTCCACGTAAAGCCGGTAGCCCTCTGCCCTATATTGTGGCGCACTGACGACTTCGGTGACGGCGAACAGAAATACCCTTTGTTCTGGGTGAAGTACGACGACATTGCTCCTTACCTGTCAAAGCAGGTCGTAATGACAAGCAACCTCAACAATGCGGCCACCATGAGCATGGATGATTACTTTGCGCGCAACATGTACAAGGGTAAAATCTATAAGACATCCAATATGCTCGGGCGCACACTTGCACAGTATTGCCCCACTGATTCAGCCCTGGCAAAGGAGCAGCGGCGCATTGAGGGCGAGCTGGCCGCCTTCGAGAAGAACATCTGGGGCGACCAGGCACGCAAGGATTCGCTCGACAGCATAGCCAAACTTGACGTCAAGGACAAGAAGGTCAAGAAGTCAAAACGCAACCGCCGCGCGTCGGCTTCGGTGCGCAAGCGTAGTTCGTCGAGCCGTTCTTCATCGTCAGGCTCGTCACCCGCGCGTGTCACCGTGCGCCGTCAGAGACATTAATTAATTCATAATTCATAATGCACAATTCATAATAATGCATACGTCGCATTGCTGCCCGTCAGATTATTATGCATTGTGAATTATATTACCATTAAAACCCAAAAGTATGAAAAAAATCTTTACACTCGCCGTCCTCGTGGCGGCCACATGCTTCGCCCTTCCGGCCGACGCACAGTTCAAGTTCGGTTTGAAAGGTGGTCTTAACATAACAGACATGTCGTTCAGCGACGATGTGTTTGAGTCGTCTAACCGCACGGGCTTCTTCATCGGCCCTACCGTCAAGTTCACCCTGCCCATCGTCGGGCTTGGCATCGACGCTTCGGCTCTTTACGACCAGCGCGAGGCCAAGGTGAAGGGAACCAGCAAGAAGTTAAAGCAGCAGGCGATAAACATCCCCATCAACCTGCGCTATGACATCGGTCTGGGCAGTCTTGCGGCTGTGTATCTTGCAGCAGGTCCGCAGTTCGGCTTCAACGTTGGCGACAAGCACCAGACCATCGAAGAAAACATTTCGTCGTGGAAACTCAAGACTTCAAATTTCAGTGTCAACGTAGGCTTTGGCGTAATGCTGCTTAGCCATTTGCAGGTGGGCGCAAACTACAACATCGTTTGCGGCAAGACGGGCGAAGTTACAGTGTTCGACGGTGCGAAAGAGGTAGTCCGCGGCCGTTCTAACACATGGCAGGTTTCAGCCGCTTACTACTTCTAAGCGCGCCGTAGCGGCGTTGCCGCACATGCAATATAAAGGGAAGCTCCTTCCAAAGGGGCTTCCCTTTGTTTTTGTTCCGCCGTTGAGGCTTCTGCGATTGGCAGTTCATCCGCAGTTTGTTTGGATGGTTGGTAAAAGTATTTACCGTTTATTGTCTTCTGCAAATCAGGCTGTCGGTAATATGTTTAGGCGGATTTGCAATCCGCCTAAATTTACTATAAGGATTTGTAATCCGCTTAAACCGTGCATTTATAAGAATATGTATATATATGAGCGGATTGCAAATCCGCAATTAAGAACCGCCGGATTGCAAATCCGGCGGAACAAATGTTTTCATTAATAGAGCTTTTACTTCATCCAAAAGATTTGCGGATGAACCGCGAAAGGCCGTCTTTCGCCTTCCAAAAGACCGTGAATTGCACGCTAAAAGGCCGTCTTTTACTTTCTAAAAGACGGCCTTTCGCAAACGTGTTGAGTATCAGATGGTTACAAGGTGGGTGAAAAGCGTGTCATTGCCCGGTGGCTTGCAGGTATTCACGCTTCTTTATTTGGTATTCGGCATACGCTTCGACGTAGGCCGAGCGGCTGTTCTGGTAGAGCGTCTGGGCCTCGAGCAGGTCGCTCATCGTGGCCGTTCCGGCGCGGTAGTAGTCGTCGTGCAGGCGCAGGTTCTCCTCCGCCTGGGCTATTGACTCCAAGGCTATGCCGATTTTGCGGTAAGCGTCGTTCATGTCGTTCCACTTGTTCTCCATGCCGATTACCAGCAGCTGGCTGTTGTCCTGGAGCGTGTTTTCGGCGTTCCTTACGGCCAGGCGTTGCTTCTTCATCTCGTGCGAGCCGCCCCACCAGCCCGTCAGCGGTATACTCACCGTGGCGAAGCCTACCCAGAACTGGTGGCTCTTGTCCATCAGGTCGTCATACATGTATCCGCCACCGATGGCCACCGTGGGCAGGTTTTGCCCTACGGTCATCTTGTATTTCAGCCTGTTGGCCTTCACGTTCTGCTCCATCAGGGCGTATTCTGCGGTGTTCGCCAGCGCGGCCTGCGGCTCGGCGTACAGTTGCAGGGGCGAGGGTGGCAGCGAGCCGTTCATGTCCGCGCTCACGTCTATGCTGTCTCCGTCGTGCCCGGTGTATTGTGCCAGCAGGCGTTTGGCCGTTGTCAGTGCGTTTTCAAGCGTTATGCGGTTGCTCCGGGTCTCGTTTTTCTTAAGGTTTACTTGCAGCAGGTCGTTCCTGTCTGTCACTCCGGCGGCCACCGCCGCGTCGGCGTCCTTGGTGAATTTGTCAAGCTGCCGCTCTACGGCTTCTACCGTTTTCAGCTTCTCTTTCAGCATCACGGCCTGCCAGAAGTATGTCTCGGCGGTCAGCACTACCTCGTTATGCGACATGCGCCGTTGCTGTCGGCTCGTCTCCACGCCGACGTCGGCCAGCCGGTTGGCGTTCAGTATGCGTCCGCCCGTGAACAGCGGCATCTGCGCCGACACGCCTCCCATGATGCCGTTCTTCATCATCGACATCTCCATGCCCGGCGCGAGGCTCATTTCCAATAGTCCCTTGTCGGCCATGTAGCCGATGCCCGTTGCGCTTACGGTAGGGAAATATTTTGTAAACGCCTGCTTCTTGGCCTGCCGCGCGGCCTCAAGGTCGTTGTTGGCGTTCTTCATGCGCACGTTGTTCTGCAATGCGTCGCTCACCGCCTGCTCTGCGGTCATCAGGCGTTGCGCCTGCGCCGACGATGCCGCCAGCAGCAGCGCGGCCGATAATATGATGGTTCTCATAATCAAAATTTATTCGTTTTCAATGGCTTCAGTTCTCAATCTCTTGTCCGTCGTGCCGCGGAACATTAGCAGGTAGGCCGCAGGCAGCACGGTCAGTATGAACACCATGGTGATGAGTGTGCCGTAGCATACCACCGTGCCCATTGGCATCCACAGTCCGCTTCCGCCCAAAATCATCGGTATTACGCCCATCGACGCGGCGGCGGAGGTGAGGAAGATTGGGCGCATTCGCCTCTTGGCCGAGTGGTAGATGGCCTCTTCGGCGTGCATCCCGTCAGTCAGGCGCAGCTCTTCGGCATAGTCAATCATGATTATTCCGTTGCGCACTATGATACCCATAAGGCTGATTACGCCGAGATAACACGTTACGCTGAAGTCTATTCCCTGTATAAGCACGCTGGCGGCGGTGCCGAATGTGCACAGCGCGATGCTTGAAAATACGAGTAGGGCGAGGCTTACTTTGCGGTAGTGGGCCAGCAGTATGAAGAAAATCACTGCCGCCGCTACAACCAGTCCTCTCATTATGGGCGGCATCTTCTCCACGCCCTGCTCCTCTTCTCCGCCGTAGCTTACGGTCACGGTGCCGTCAGTCATGGTGCTGTCAACCGCCTCTTTCACCATTGCCGTGGCCTTCATGGCGTTGAAGCCCCGGCTTACGTCGCTCTCTACCGTCACCGTGTACAGGCCGTTGCGGCGCACGAGCTGTCCCGGTTTCCATGCCGGTACGATGTCGGCCACCTGCCTTAGCGGCACGGTTGCCAGCCCTCCGGCCGCCGGGATGCGCTCTGCCGCCACGTCGGCGTTGGTCGCGCTGTCGGCCTTGGTGCTCTTCATCACCACGGGAATGTCGTCGTCGCCTTCCCATACGGTAGCTATCGGCAGTCCGTCGCCATACCTCATGCCGAGCGTAGACTCAACTGTCAGGTTGCTTACGCCAAGGCGCGACGCCTCGTCTTCTTTCATCTTGATGCTGCCTGCGGCCAAAGGCTCAAGGCAGTCGGTGTGCACCTGCGTGAGGAACGGCATCCGCCGCAGCGCGGCTACGAGCCTGTCGGCCTGTGCGCGCAGCTCTCCCGGGTCGCCGCCGCTAAGCCTTACTTCTATTGGATACACCGCCTCGCTGTAGCTTAGCTGCTTGAAGCGCACGCGTGCTCCGGGGTAACGGTCGCTGTATAGCGGCGAGTATTCGTCAAGCAGTTCCTCGGTTGCTTTCACACCAGTGGTGTTCACTATGAACTGCGCGTAGTTCTCGCCTGCCATTTGCGGTGCGTATGCCGTGTGGAAACGCGGCGACGAGCAGCCGATGAACGACGTAACGGACACCACTCTTTCGTCTTTGCGCAGCACGTCGGCCAAACTGTCGGCTATGGCCGATGTGCGGTTGAGCGCCGTTCCGGTAGGAGCGTATATTTCAACGGCGAACTGGTTGCGGTCGGCAGCAGGCATGAGCTGTTGCGGCAGACGGCCCATTATGACCGCTCCGGCCACCACTGACAGCACGCCGACGGCGATTGTCACCTTGGGATGGGCGAAGCAGACATCAAGCAGCTTGTCGTATGACTTCTGGATGAAGTCCAGGAACGAGAAGCTTTTGCGCCCGTCGCCGCCATTGCCGCCGTTCATCGGCTTGCGGATGAACCAGAACTGCATGAACGGGACAAGCAGCGTGGCCACTAGCAGCGATACTCCCAGCACTATTGTGACGCCCCACGGGAACGTAAGCAGGAAGTCGTGGAGCATTCCCTGGGTGGTAAACAGGAAGGGAAAGAACGTCAGCGTGATGGCGAGAGTAGCCGAGAGGATGGACTTGAAGAAGTGGGTGGTGCTGCTGATTGATGCGTTCCACCGCGACATTCCCGTGCCGATGTTCTCCAGGTAGTTGTCGATTATGACGATGGAGTTGTCCACTATCATGCCGAGCGACATGATTAGCACGGCCAGCGTCACCGTGTTAAGCTCTATCCCGAAAGCGTTGAACAGGCCGAGGGATATGAATATGGTTATTGGAATGGTCGAGGCGGCCACGAGCGCCACCCTCATGGGCAACAGGAGCATTACGACTATTATGACGGCGGCCACGGCTATGAGCAGTTCCGTCAGGAAGTTGGTGACGCTGTCGCCGACAACCTTGCTCTGGTCGGTTATCTTGTATATGCTGACACTTTGTGGAAGGGTCTTTTGGAAGCTGCTGATTGCCGCGTTGACGGCCTCGCCCATCTTCACGATGTTCTGCCCCTTCTTCATCTCTATGCTGAGAAGCAGACACTTTCTGCCGTTGTTCTCTATGTAGCTTGACGGCTTGGGGTATTCGCGGCGCACGTCGGCCACGTCCTTGAGGCGTATGTTACGCCCTGAAGGGTCGGTGTAAACGATGAGTTGCTGGATGTCATATACCGAGTTGAGCGACTTCTCCACGTATAGCGGCTGCACGTAGTCGACGGTCTTGACGCGGCCTCCGCTCGTGGTGAAGCCCTTTTGCGCCAGTGTCGCGGCCAGCGTCCGGTCGCTAAGTCCGTAGTTTGCGAGGCGGCGGTTGTCAACGTATATGGCTATTTGTTCTTGCCTCATGCCGCTCACGGTCATGCGTCCCACGCTCTCTATGCGGCGCAGGCTGTCCTTCAGCGCGTCCATGTAGTCGGACAGTTCGCGGTATGTCTTGTCGCCGCTCTCCATCGTTATGAGCAGGGCCGACGTGTCGCCGAAGTCGTCAACCACCTGTATGGCGAGCACGTTGCCTGGCAGTTGCGCCTTGAAGTCGGTCACGCCGTGCCTAAACCTGTTCCAGAAGGCGTCCTTGTCATCGATGTCGTCGTTGAGTTCCACCTGTATGTAGGCCATTCCGTCGGTGCTCTTTGAGAAGGTCTTGGCCTTCTTCACCTCCTTGTAAGAGAAGATGTAGTCTTCCAACGGCTTGGCAACCTGCTCGGCTATTTCGTCGGCAGGCACGCCCGGAGCAGCCGCAATGACGACTCCCTGGCGTATGGTGTAGTCGGGAAACTCGTTCTTGTGCATGTCGGGCAGGCTGTACATGCCGAACGCCACGAGGCAGCAGGCTACGAGGATGACGATTTTGCGGTAGTGCATCGCCCACTCGACGAAGTTTCGTTTTTGTTGTTTCATAATTGATTCTTATTTTAAATAACCACCGCACCACACCTGGACACCCACCCCAACCCTCCCGAAGGGAGGGGGCTTGATTAGCTTTGATAGGTTATCGGGTGATTGGTTGTAATGTGCCTGATGAGCCTGATAGGCCAAATACGCCGCCGCATACTACCAGCACGGCATTCCAAACTTCCTCCATTCGGGAGGGTTGGGGTGGGTGTCTGGTGCTGTTGTTTGGGGGTTATTTTGTATATTTCACCCTCATTCCTTCACTAACCTTCTGCGCTCCGGCGGTGATTACCATGTCGCCGTCGGCCAGTCCGCTTGTTACGGTCACGCCGTCGGCGGTGAAGCCGCCAACGGTTACGATGCGCTTCACGGCCTTGCCGCCTACGGCGAGCCATACAAACTCGTTGTTGCGCTCGTCAATCTGCACGATGTGTGCAGGCAGTATGCACGCCATAGACGTGTTGCCGCCGCGTAGGGCTACGTCGGCCACCATGCCGGGCAGCAGCTTCCTGTCGGCTTTGGGCAGGCTTAGCTTCACGTAGTAAGAGCGCGACAGCGGGTCGGCGGCCACGCCTTTCTCCGTTACCGTGGCCTGCATTGACGCTCCGCCAAGGGCTTCTATGGTAACGTCGGCCTTCTGTCCGACGCTGATTTGCGCCATCTCGCTTTCGGGCACGGCGATTTTCACCTTCATCCGGCCTACGGCCACGAGCTTGGCTATTTGCGTTCCGGCGCCTACGTTCTGCCCTTTTTCGGCGAATTTCTTTGATATTACGCCGCTGAACGGGGCGTACAGGCGGCAGTCGGCGAGCTGTTTGCGCGCCGACTGCTCTGCCGCGCGGGCGCGTTCGAGGGCGGTCTGCGCCTCCACCCACTTTATTTCGGGCAGGCTGCCCTTGCCGTGCAGCTCCTCCATGCGCCTGTATGCGTCCTCGGCTTGCGCTAGGGCGGCGTGTGCCGAGGCGTGGTTGTGGGTCAGCTGCTCGGTGTCGAGCGTGGCTATTAGCTGCCCCTTGCCTACGCGGTCGCCCTCGTCAACGAGCACGCGGCTCACCGTGCCGCCCACGGCGAAGCTCAACAGCGTGCCGTTTTCTTCCTCTATGGTGCCCGAGTAACGGCTTGTGCGGTCGGTTGTGGCGGCTTTCACCTGTGTCACTTCCACTTTTACGGCCTTGCGTTCCGTTCCGTTTGTGGCCGTGTCGCCGCCACAGGCCGTAAGGGTGGCGGCTGCCAGCATGAGTGTGATTTGTTTGATTTTCTTCATTTCCGTGCTGTTTTGTTGTTTTCGTACTGCAAAATTAGCACGATATAATGGCCGTTTTCTCTTTTTATGTTCCTTGAAAATGTCCTGTTTGGGAATATTTGGAGTTATAGGACACTACTTTTTACCGCCGGGACACAGTGCGTTTACGGTGCAGTCTGTGGGCTTTGACAATTCCGTTTGTAGCCGTCGGCGTTGCGAAAGACCGTGTTTCGTGTTGTAAAAGACCGTCTTTTGGTCGATAAAAGGCCGTCTTTTGCAGGCTAAAAGACGGCCTTTTGCAACACGTTGAATGCCAGGCGGTTATGCGGCAGGTCGCAGGGCGGCATATAAAATGCTGTCCACGCGCGCGTGAAGGGCTGTAATATGTATAAGCATCTTTAACTATTGCGCGGAAATTTGGATAATACATGATGTGTTTCAGATAACCGCCGTTTCGCGGAAAAATCGTTTCTTTGCAGGTGAAACGGGACAGGCGGATAATCGGAAAAGCATTGTCCGCGTGCCGATATGAAACTGAAAACTGTCAATATGAATGTAAAACAGATTAAAGCAAGCGATTTGTCGCCGGCAGCCCCTTTGTTTGACGACGGGCGCATATATCTCTTTGACGAGCTGGTTTCGACCGAACGGGCCGAGTATGTGCGGCTCGACGGCATCGTGGTAATACTCTGCATCGAGGGCGAACTGATGTTAAGCATCGACCACAGGGTGTTCACGGCGCACAGGAACGACATCGTGATTGGCGTGCCCGAGGCCGTGGTGGGCAAGGCGGAGACCAGTCCGGATTTCAAGTTCCGCGGCCTGTTCATGTCGCTGGAGTATGCTTTCAGGATGCTCCCGGTGTCGGTAAGGAGCTGGAACTTCAAGATGTTCTTCGACCAGAACCCCAAAATCTCGCTTAGCGAGACCGCCGTCGGCACGTTCAACCTGTATTATTGGCTGCTCAAGCAGAAGCTGGCCGACAAGGCTAACCCCTACCGCAGCCATATCGTAGACGCGCTGATGCAGGCCTTCGTGTTCGAGTTCCGCAGCACGTTCGAGCGTTTCGCGCGGCTCAATCCGCGTCCGTTGTCGTCGGGGGAGAACATCTTTGGCGACTTCATCGACCTGCTCTCGACGGCTTATCCCAAGCCGCGCAGCGTGTCGTATTACGCCGACCGGCTCAACATCACGCCGAAGTACCTCTCCGTTGTGTGCAAGAAAGTGGGCGGAAAGAACGCATCGAAAATCATCGACGCATACGTGTCGAAGGACATCGAGACGCTGCTCAAGAGCTCGCGCAAGTCGGTCAAGGAAATATCCAACGAACTTGCCTTCCCCAACACCTCGTTCTTCGGCCGCTATGTCAAGAAAAACCTCGGCTGCACTCCCAACGAACTGCGCCGCAGACTCAACGGAGTGGGGCAGTAATTCATGCGTTCATAACGCACAATTCATAATATTAGTAGCCTCGGTTTGCTGTAAACAGCTGGCTTTTTATTAACTTTGCACGGCGCAGCCCTATTATGCATTATGAATTACGTTGACGTTCTCCTTCCCGTGCCGCTCGACGGCCTCTTTACTTACTCCTTTCCGCCCGAGATGGAAGCGTCGGCGGAGCGTGGCAGGCGTGTGCTTGTGCCCTTCGGGCGCAACAAGACGCATGTAGGCATCATCATGAAGGTGCACGCCGACAAGCCCAAGTTTGCCGTCAAGCCGGTAAAACTCATTATGGACGACGCGCCAATCGTAACCGACCTCCAGCTGGAATTGTGGCGTTGGCTCTCCGATTACTACATGTGCGCCCCCGGCGACGTGCTCTCCGCCGCACTGCCCGGCGGCTTGAAGTCGGCCGACAGCTACCGCCCGAAGACCGAGACGTGCCTCGCCCTCGCCAAAGAATACGCTTCTGAACGTGCCCTCCATGTGGCTTTGGACACTCTGCGGCGCGCCGAGAAGCAGCACAAGGCGTTCGCCTGCTTCCTCGCCATGAGCCGTTGGGACACCATCGAGGGAACGGCCACACGCCAACAGGTCGTGGAGGTGACGCGTGACGAGCTTCTCAACACCGCCCACTGCACGGCGGCCACGCTGAAAAACCTCGTAGACCGCCGTCTGCTCGTGCCTTACGAGCGCGAGGTTGGCCGCCTCAACCACGGCGGCGAGCCGCATCTCGACAACATAAAGCCTCTTAATGAGGCGCAGCAGGAAGCCTACAACCAGGTCGTCTTTTCGTTTCTTAAGAAGAATGTGGTGCTGCTTCACGGTGTCACTTCAAGCGGAAAGACCGAAATATACATACACCTTATCCGTCAGGCGTTGGAGCGTAGGCAGCAGGTTCTTTACCTTTTGCCCGAAATCGCATTGACCGTTCAAATCCGCCAGAGGCTCCAGCGCGTCTTCGGCGACCGTCTGGGCATCTACCACTCAAAGTATTCCGACGCCGAAAGGGTCGAAATATGGAAGAAGCAGATGTCGCAAAACCCTTACGACGTAATCCTCGGAGCGCGCTCCGCAGTCCTCCTTCCGTTCACCCGTTTGGGACTTGTCATCATCGACGAGGAGCACGAAACGTCGTTCAAGCAGCAAGACCCTGCCCCCCGTTACCATGCACGCTCGGCGGCAATAATGCTCGCCGCAAAGGCCGGAGCAAAGGTGTTGCTCGGCTCTGCCACGCCGTGCGCCGAGACATGGCACAACGCACGGACGGGCAAATACGGCTATGTGCGCCTTGACAAGCGGTATGGCGACATGCAGATGCCCGAAATCACCGTGGTTGACACTAAGGACTTGCAGCACCGCAAGATGATGAACGGCCCGTTCTCGCCGCTCCTCCTATCGTCAATACGCCGTGCGCTGGACAACAAGGAGCAGGTAATACTGTTCCAGAACCGCCGCGGCTTCGCCCCGATGATTGAGTGCCGCGAGTGCGGATGGACGCCGAGGTGCGAGGCGTGCGACGTCTCCCTGACCTACCATAAGGCTCTCGGACAGCTTACCTGCCACTATTGCGGCCGCACATACACCGTGCCCGACGTGTGCCCTTGCTGCGGAAGCCGCGACCTGCGCGGACGGGGCTACGGCACGGAGAAGGTGGAGGACAAGGTGATGGAGCTGTTTCCCGACGCCCGTGTGGCGCGTATGGACCTCGACACGACGCGCACACGCAACGCATACGAGCGCCTTATAAGCGACTTTTCGGCGCACCGCACCGACATACTCATCGGCACGCAGATGGTAAGCAAGGGCCTGGACTTCGACAAAGTGTCGGTAGTGGGCATACTGAACGCCGACTCCATGCTCAACTATCCTGACTTCCGGGCTTACGAGCACGCCTTCACCATGATGGCGCAGGTGGCCGGACGCGCCGGGAGGAAGGGCAAACGGGGGCTTGTATTGTTGCAGACGAAGAGCCCCGAGCTGCCTGTCATTGGCCAGGTGGTGCGTGGCGACACCGACGGTTTTTACTCCGAGCTGATGGAAGAGCGGCAGTTGTTCCGCTATCCGCCGTTCTACCACATAATAAACGTTTATCTGCGCCACAAGGACGAGCCTACGGTTACGGCTGCGGCAGAGGCCATGGGCGCGCTGCTCCGCCAGTGGTTCGGCGACAGGGTGCTTGGCCCTGACAAGCCGTCGGTGGCAAAGGTCAAGGCCATGAACATACGCAAGATGGTCGTGAAGCTTGAGAACGGACTCGACCGCGCCAAAGTACGCCTTTACCTTAACCGTGGCAAGGACACCGTTTTGCAGGACAACAGGTACAAGTCGGTGACGGTTTACTTTGACGTTGACCCATTATAATGAAATGAAAAATTAAAAATGAAAAGTGAAAAATCCATTGGCAAAGCAGTAAAAGCCGATGGATTTTTCACTTTTCTTGTACCTATTTCTGTGCGCTTTGTAAATTGTTATATATCAGTGCGTTATCGGCGACTTTGCAAAAGGCCGTCTTTCGGCGTGTAAAAGACGGCAAACGGGAAGCTAAAAGGCCACCTTTCACGTTGCGAGAGGTGGCCTTTTGTAAATCAAGAGTTAAGAGCGTGGAATTTGAGAAGTCTTTTAATGGTAGGATAAAGCTAATTAAGCTCCCTCCCTTTGGGAGGGTTGGGGTGGGTTCTGGGTTTGGTTGGGGTGGGTGTTTGCTTCCTTTTTCAGCTCCGGATAGCTTGTCCTCGTGTGGTATATGGCCTTCAGTCGGTCGGTCAGCACCTGCTTTGCTACGGCTATGTCGTGGAACGTTATGGGGCTGTATTTGAAGAAGCCGTCGGCTACCTGCTGGTCAATCAGCTTGTTCACGAGGTTGGATATGCTCTCCTCCGTGTATTCTTTCAGCGAGCGTGCGGCGGCCTCCACGGTGTCGGCCATCATCAGTATGGCCTGCTCGCGTGTGAATGGGTCGGGCCCGGGATAGGTGAACAGCGTGTCGTCCACCGGCTCGTCGGGGTGCTCGTTCTTGTAGGATATGTAGAAATACTTGGTCTTGCCCGTGCCGTGGTGCGTCTTTATGAAGTCCTTGATGACGCCGGGTAGGCCGTATTTCTCGGCAGTCTTGAGCCCGTCGGTGACGTGGCTGATTACCACTTGGGCAGCGTCTATGCGCGGCATGGAGTCAAGTGGGTTCGCTCCTCCCATCTGGTTTTCGGTGAAGTAGGCAGGGTTCTTCATCTTGCCTATGTCGTGATAGAACGCGCCCGTGCGCACGAGCTGCGCCTTCGCGCCGATTTTGTTGGCTATTTCGGCGGCGAGATTGCCCACCATTATGGAGTGTTGGAATGTGCCTGGAGCCACCTGGCTGAGGTCGCGCAGCAGCTTCTTGTTGGTGTTCGACAGTTCGATGAGCGTTACGTTGGATATGAAGCCGAACGTCTTTTCAATGACAAGCATCAGCGGATAGGCGAAGAGCAGCAGCACACCGTTGGCTATGAAGTACATGTACATGCCGTGGTCCATGGTGAGAATGCTGTTGTCCTGCATCAGTTGCAGTGCGAAGTATATGGCCGAGCTGCCGAGGGTTACGAGCACGGCGGCCTTGAATATCTCGGCGCGTTGCGACAGTTCGCGCAGCGAGAAGATAGCTATTATGCCGGCCACGAGCTGCACTATGATGAACTCGTACTGGTATTTCACGGCGGCGGCGCAGATGAGCACCATGACGACGTGCGCCGTGAAGGCCGTGCGCGAGTCGAGGAACACGCGTATGAATATGGGCGCTATGGCGAACGGCAGTATGTACACGCTTAGCACGTTGTGCGTAATCATGAGCGAGACGAGCACCGGGAAGGCCGTTATCATGACGTAGAGCATGGCAAGGTTGCGTGTCTTCTCGAAGTAATCCTTGCGGAACAGGCGCAGGTAAGTGGTGAAGAGGAGGATTAGCATGCCAACGAAGAGCACCTGTCCGGCTATGGTCGAGGGTACTGCCGCGACGCTGGCGCTGCGGCGTTTTGTCTCCTTTTCAAATGAGTTAAGCACCCTGTAAGTATAGTCGTCTACAATCTCTCCGCGGTCGATTATTTTCTGTCCGCTAAGCACCATGCCGCTTGCCAGTGGTATGGTGCTCAGCAAGTCGCTTATCTCCGCCTCGCTCCTTTCCTCGTCATACTTCAGGTTCGGCTGTATGTATTCGTTGAGGTTGCAGCGTTGCAGGGCTTGTTTCTGCGCGGCGATTTTAGGGTCGGAGAATAGCTGTTCATACGCGGTCATGGTAGAGTAGAGGCACATTATTTCAATGTTGGCGGCGTTCTTTCCGTTGACTACCCTCACCATGTGCAGCGTGTCGCGGCTTATGTCGGAGTATTCGGGGGCGTTCATTATGCCGGCCTGGTACAGCCTGTGCAGCCTGTCGGCGATGAGGCTCACGTAGTCGGCCGTCACTCCCGGTATGCCGTCCTTGTATTTGGCCAGGAACTTGGCCACCTGCTCCTTCTCTACGGCGTCGTCGTAGTTGTAATAAGGCTCGAAAGCCTCCACTATGCTGTCTTGTTCATACTTGATTGTGGCTTCCGTCTTGTATATTGGGAAGTCGAACTTGGCTATGAGCGAACCGTACATCCACGGCTTGCCTATGTCGTAGCGGAACTGCGGACCGCTGTTGCGGGGCAGGAAAAACACTATTATGCCCACCGTCACTACCACCAGCAGCGTGCTTATGAGCCACCGGCTCCACGGCTTGCCGCTTGTCTTGCTGAATCTTATCATTTTGTATGGTGTTGTATTCTTCGTCCTGCGAAAATACGAAAAATTTACTCCACTTTGGCAAAAAAACAGTATTTTTGCACAAAATTTCAAGTGCCGGAGGGCTTATTGGCGGTCGGCCGATTTGCAAAAGGCCACCTTTCACGGTGCAAAAGGCCGTCTTTTGCACGCTAAAAGGCCACCTTTTGCAGGCTAAAAGACGGCCTTTTGCCGTGCGTTTTGTAACGCGCTGACTGCCAGAAGGTTACGGAAAGGTGAGAAAGTGAGAGGGTGAGACGGTGAGAAACAGGCTTGTCCGCTCGTCACTTGTCTGCTCGTCAACTTGCCCCTGACGGCTCGTCACCTCGTCCCCCGTCACTTGTCAACTTGAAAAACGATGGAAGAAAGAAAAACAAGGGTGCGCTTTGCGCCCAGTCCTACAGGTGCGCTCCACATAGGTGGAGTGCGTACCGCGCTGTACAATTACCTCTTCGCGCGCCAGCGTGGCGGCGAAATGGTGTTCCGGATTGAGGACACCGACTCCTCGCGCTTCGTTCCCGGGGCGGAGGAATACATCATCGAGTCATTCCGCTGGTTGGGCATAAAGTTCGACGAGGGCGTCAGCTTCGGCGGAGAGCACGGCCCTTACCGCCAGAGCGAGCGCCGCGCCATATACAGGAAGTACGTAGACCAGCTGCTCGACGCAGGCAAGGCTTACATCGCCTTCGACACTCCCGAGGAGCTTGAAGCCAAGCGCCAGGAAGTAAAGAACTTCCAGTATGACGCCCACACGCGCCTACAGATGCGCAACTCGCTGACTATGCCTAAGGCTGACGTCGACGCGCTCATAGCCGACGGCGTGCAGTATGTTGTCCGCTTCAAGGTGGAGCCGGGCGAGGAGGTGCACGTTCATGACCTAATCCGCGGCGACGTGGTAATCAAGAGCGACATACTCGACGACAAGGTGCTCTACAAGAGCGCTGACGAACTGCCTACGTACCACCTCGCCAACATAGTGGACGACCACCTGATGGAAATCACCCACGTAATACGCGGCGAGGAGTGGCTGCCCAGTGCGCCGCTGCACGTGCTGCTGTACCGCGCCTTCGGCTGGGAAGACACTATGCCGCAGTTCGCCCACTTGCCGCTGCTCCTGAAGCCCGACGGCAAGGGCAAGCTGAGCAAACGCGACGGCGACCGCCTCGGTTTCCCCGTGTTCCCCCTGGAATGGCACGACCCCAAGACCGGCGAAGTAAGCAACGGATTCCGCGAGCAGGGCTATTTCCCCGAGGCGGTAATCAACTTCCTCGCGCTGCTTGGCTGGAATCCGGGCACGGAGCAGGAGCTGTTTACGCTCGACGAGCTGGTTAGCCAGTTCGACATCGAGAAGTGCAGCAAGGCCGGTGCGAAGTTCGACTACAAGAAAGCCGTATGGTTCAACCATGAATACATGCTCAAGAAGAGCGACGACGAAATAGCAAGCCTCTTCGCGCCCATCGTGGCCGGCAACGGCGTTGACGAGCCTATGGAGCGCGTAAGGCAGGTGGTGCACATGATGAAAGACCGCGTCGACTTCGTGAAAGAGCTGTGGCCGCTGTGCTCCTTCTTCTTCATTCCGCCCGTGGAGTACGACGAGAAGACCGTGCGCAAGCGTTGGAAGGAGGACTCTCCGCAGGTGATGACAGAGTTGGCCGACCTGCTTGAGAGCCTTGACGACTTCTCCCTGGAGAACCAGGAGCGCGAGGTCATGGCCTGGGTCGAGGCCAAGGGCTACAAGCTCGGCGACGTTATGAACGCCTTTCGACTGGCTCTTGTCGGCATAGGCAAAGGCCCCAGCATGTTCGACATATCGGCTTTCCTCGGCAAGGAGGAGACTCTCCGCAGGCTTAGAAGGGCCGTGGAGGTACTGGGAGAAAAGTAAATAAACACCTGACACCCACCCCAACCCTCCCAAAGGGAGGGAGTTTGGTATGCTTTGCATGTGGTTATGGCTGGTAACATTATGTCATTATAAATTACAAAGCTAATCAAGCTCCCTCCCTTTGGGAGGGTTGGGGTGGGTGTTTGATGTTTTTTCGTATTGTTTTATGTGGTTTTTTGTATTTTTCATCCTGCCCTTCGTGGGGCTGGCTTACGTGCTGTGGCACGTCTGGTGCATGCTGCCGTTGGGCACGGGCGGCAAGAGTGCAGTTGTGGCGGTGTGCGTAGCGGCATTCTCTACGCTGTTCCTCAACTTCTCGCACGCCATCGACCGCTTCCCCTTATGGCTCGCACGGACGTGCTATGAGGTGGGCAATACGTCAGTGTTTGTGCTGCTTTACCTTGTGATGCTGTTCCTGCTGATGGACTTGGGACGGCTGCTGCACATCGTGCCGAAGACCGTTCTTTACGCCAACTGGTACACCGTAGCGGTCGTTACGGTGCTCATGGTGGCGGTGTTCGCCGCCGGTTACGCCAACTACATGCACAAGGCGCGGCACAGAGTGGCGTTGCCTACGGCCAAGACTGCGGCCCGTGGCGTGAAGCTTGTCATGATGAGCGACCTGCATCTGGGCTACCATAACAACAGGAAGGAGCTGGCAAGGTGGGTTGACATGGTCAACGCCGAGCGGCCGGACATCGTGCTGCTGGCCGGAGACGTGGTTGACGGCAGCCTGCGGCCGCTCCGGGAGGAGGACATGGCCGCCGAACTGCGCCGCATTGAAGCCCCCGTGTATGCCTGCCTGGGCAACCATGAGTATTACGCGGGCATTGACGGCTCGCTCGATTTCTACCGCGAGGCCGGAATAACGCTGCTGCGCGACAGCGCGGCGACCGTAGGCGGCATCACCATCGTTGGCCGCGACGACCGTTCCAACCGTCACCGCAAGAGCATCGGTGCGCTGATGAGGGGCGTTGACACGTCGCGTTACGTCATACAGCTCGACCATCAGCCCTACCATTTGGAGCAGGCCGAGAGGTCAGGGGTTGACTTCCAGCTTAGCGGACACACCCACCACGGACAGACATGGCCTATATCATGGATTACGGAGAGCGTCTACGAGGACGCCTACGGCCCTTGGCGGCGCGGCGGTACACGCTATTACGTCAGTTCGGGCATTGGCATCTGGGGCGCGAAGTTCCGCATCGGTACATGCTCCGAGTATGTCGTGGCGACTATCGGAGAGTAATGCTTTGATGGCTGTCGGCCGAAAACCGTAAGCAAAACGGCCTGTTTTGCTTTCATTGTATCTTGCCATGTGTTTGTCGCCTGATAATGTATAACGTTTCAACATGCCTTTACTTATAAAGTAAAAGACCGTCTTTTACACGCTGAAAGACGGCCTTTTGCGTTGCAATTAACGGCCTTTTGCAGTGCGGAAGACGGCCTGTCATTTAGGTGTTAAATACGGTTTGTTTGCCGATAGGTAATAAAATTATTCATTATTAATTTTTAATTATTCATTTAATATGTACTTTTGCACATCGAAACAACAGTAAAAGCAAATATTATGGCATTGATAAAGACGGTTAAGGGACTTGCGCCGAAGTGGGGCAAGGACTGCTACTTCAGCGAGACGGCGGCCATCGTGGGCGAAGTAACGATGGGCGACGAGTGCTCGGTATGGTTCAACGCAGTGGTGCGCGGCGACGTTGCGCCCATTACTATGGGCAACCGCGTCAACATACAGGACGGCGCGTGCGTGCATGTTACCAACACCACGGGCCCCGTTGTGATGGAAGACGACGTGACGGTAGGCCACAACGCCACGGTACACGCCTGCACGATACGCCGCGGCGCGCTCATTGGCATGGGCGCGACGGTGCTCGACAACGCCGAGGTGGGCGAGGGGGCGATTGTAGCCGCAGGCGCTCTCGTGCTGCAAGGCACCAAAATCGGGGCGCACGAAATATGGGGCGGAGTGCCTGCCAAGTTCTTGAAAAAGACGCGCCCGGAGCAGGCCGAGAGCTTTGCCAAGCACTACGTGGAATACTCGAAGTGGTACTTGACACCCACCCCGGACCCCTCCCGAGGTGAGGGGCGTTGAATGCCACTGTGAGATAGATACGTAATAAAGCCTGCATCCATGCCTTTTGTTAAGGAGGATGCAGGCTTTCGTTTTATTGCCTACAAGTCTGTCGGTAGCTCATGCCCCTCCCTTGGGGAGGGGATGGGGTGGGTGTTAGCTTACAGCGAGTATCCCGTCCATCCGAAGATGTCGGTCGGGCAGCCGGTGTTTCCGCTTGCGATGTTGATTGTCGCGCCTGCGGGGTTGCCGTCGTTGGTGTCCTTGCCTACGTTGGTTGCGCCCTTAGTCACGTTGATTACGCTTGCAGCGTCGCCCGTGCCCTTGCTGTCTGAAAGGTCTACAAGCTCTTCAATCTCGCCCGAACCGATGACAAGCGCGTTCTCGATGGTGGCTTTCGCGCCGCGGCGCACCTTGATAGCGTCCTGCATTGTAGCGCCGGTTGCAAGGTTCTCGATTGTCATGTTGCTGATTGTAAAGTCTGACTGCGGAGTGTGTCCGGGGAAGTTTCCGTCGAGGTTGCCGTCTGCCTCTACGCCGCGCGGGTCGCTCTCGGTGCTTGTGAAGCCTGCCTCCCAGCGGCCGTAGCAGTTGCTAAGCGTGCCTGAATATCCCTGTGTGAAGTCGAAGCAGTCGTCGTCACAGTTCACGGCGAGCAGGTTGCTTACGTTTACAGAGCCTCCAAAGAACTCGATGGCGTCGTCAGCGCCCTCGGCGATGTAGATGTTCTTGATGGTTGTTCCGTAGCCTACGCCGTTCAGCGTCAGTCCGTTGTGCTCTATTTCATCGCTGTTGTTGGAGCCGGAGTAGAGTATTTTCACGTATTTCAGTCCGCCGGAGTTGTCGGAATTGTCGTCGCCGCCGTAAGGAATGTTGTTGTCTATCTCGGTAGTTCCTTCGTTGCCGCTTGCATTCTCGCCCGATATTACGGCTTTGCCGTTGATTATTATGCCGCCCCAATAGCCTGCCGTAGCGTCGCTTGCGTCAGCGGTGAATGTGACGGGAGCGTCCTCCGTACCGTTGGCATAGAGCTTTCCGCCGCGCTCCACGAGGATGAAGTTCTCAAAACCTTCCCTTGCCTTGATTGTCATTCCTGCCGGGATTACGAGTATTCCGCCGTCTTTCACGTGTACAGAGCCGTCGATAAAGTATTCGTTTCCTGCTTTCAGCGCGATTGGTTCGCTGATTTCCAGCGGCAGGTTGCTGTCAGTCCATTCAGTGGGAGTTTTCAGTTCGGGGAACTCATAGCCCGTCCAGCCGAACACGCTGGTGTCCGCGCCGTTGTTGCCCGTTGTTAGCTGTATGCCGGGATAGCTTGTTCCGCCGTCGTTTACAACGTCGTCAGATATGAAGTAGGCGTTGTTCGTCACGTTTATTCCTGTCGCATTATTGGCTGCGCCTTTGCTGTCGGTTACGTCGACAAGGTTCTCAATGCAGCCGGTTCCATACACAACGGCGTCGGTTATGTTGGCTGTTGCGAGTCGGCGGACCTTGATAGCGTCCTGCATCGGCTGCGAAGAGTTGTTTACTATGGTCATGTGCTCGATGGTGAAGTTGGCCTGCGGCGAGTGGTTTGTGCCGTTGCCGTCGAGGTTGCCGTCTGCTTCTACGCCGCGCGGGTCTTCCTCGGTGCTTTTGAAGCCGTCCTCCCAGATGCCGTAGCAGTTGCTAAGCGTGCCTGAATAACCCTGTGTGAAGTCGAAGCAGTCGTCGTCACAGTTCACTGCAAGTATGTTGCTTACATTCACCGTGCCTCCGAAGAACTCGATGGCGTCGTCAGCTCCCTCGGCGATATATATGTTGTCGATGGTCGTTCCGTTGCCGACGGCGTTCAGCGTAAGGCCGTTGTGCTCAATTTCGTCGCTGTTGTTTGCTCCAGTGTACCAAAGTTCCACGTATTCTATAATGCCGCTGTTGTCGTCGGCTTCAGTTCCGCCGTAGGGTATGGTGTTGCTGATTTCGGTCATGCCTTCCGTTCCCGTGGTCTCGCCTGATATCGGGGCGTAGCCGTTTATGATAAGTCCGCCCCAGTAACCAGATGTCGCGTTGGGGTCGTCGGCGGTCATTACGATGGGCTGTGCTGCAGTACCTTCAGCCTTGATGGTGCCTCCACGCTCTACGAGAATGTAGTTGCCGAAGCCCTTTGCGGCCTTGATTGTAGTTCCGGCAGGTATTTCGAGGGTGGCACCTTCGGGTACGACGAGTGCGCTTGTAAGGTGATATTCCTTGCTTGCGTCAAGCGTCAGTGTGCCGTCTACCGTGCCTCCGAGGGTCACGCCGTCGCCTCCAAGGCCTCCACCGCCGCCTCCGTCGCCATTGTCTTCATCGCTACAAGATGTCAAACTCATTGCGCCAATCATGGCAATCATTGCCATTGCGCTCAGAAAAAACTTTCTCATGTTGCTAAATAATTAGTTGTACAATTGGTTGTTATGTTTTCTTTTTACCTTGTTTGACAGGCCAGATGGGCCTGATATGCCTTATATTCTGTTGTAAGAGGACTTTGGTTCTTAGCTCTTCACTCTTCGTTTTTCACTCTACCATTACAGGTTGTACGTCAGGCCGAGGCTGAAGTCAAGTCCTTTCTTGTATTTGCTTAGTATTACTTCGTTGTTGTCGCCGTCGCCTTTGCGCGTC
Source organism: uncultured Prevotella sp. (assembly GCA_937922435.1). Taxonomy (GTDB): domain Bacteria; phylum Bacteroidota; class Bacteroidia; order Bacteroidales; family Bacteroidaceae; genus Prevotella. Next base: position 41,297 of record CAKZVT010000043.1, read on the forward strand.
AGCTGGTGTGCCGAATTGAGCAGATTGCGCGCCTTGAGGCTTATGCCGAAGTGGCGGCCGAGCTTCGCCTGCGCCACGAAATCGAGCGTCGGGATGCCGTTCTCCATGATGTCCTGGTAGCCTTGCGTGCCGATTGTGTAGATGCGGTCGCTGAAGTAGTTGAACACGAGGGCTGCCGTTACGGAGTTGCCGCCCTTGCGCAGCAGGTAGTTAACGTCTGCGTTGACGAGCCACGGGGCTGCTCCTTCAAGCTGCGAGCCGCTTTTGTCGGTTGCCAGCTGCACTTTGGCGCAGGTGTATGTGTATGCTCCGTTGAAGCCGAAGCTTAGACGGCTTAGTCCGTTGTCCTTCAGATTGTGCGAGAAGATGTGCTTTTTCAGCTCCACTTCAACGCCCGCCGCGGTGGCGTGGTCGGATATGTTCTGGTATGAAAGGTAGCCTCCCGCACTGGCAACCTCTATCCTTGATATCGGGTTATTGATGTATTTGTAGAAGCCGGTGACTGACAGCAGTTCGGATGGAGATATGTACCAGTCCCACTTCAGGTCGACGTTGTAGTTGTCTGACGGCTTCAGGTCGGGATTACCCTGGCTCTTGAAGCTGACGCTGACGTATCTGTATGGCGATATTTCCTTCGACTGCGGCAGGGTGTAAGTCTTGCTTGCGGCCAGCCGCAGGGCGTGGTCTTCGGTTATGTCGTAGCGCAGGTTGAGGCTCGGCAGGAAGTAGTTTTTGCCGATTTCCTGGCTTCCTTTCGTGCCGCCCTTGTTCACGTTGTAGTCCACTTTCATGTTAACGTTGTCGTACTTGAGCCCGAGGTTTGCGGTAAACTGCCTTGTAAACTGGTATGTGCCTTCGGCGTATGCGGAGTGGATGTCCTTGTTCACGTCGTAAGTGTCAATGTGGCGTTCGAGCGTGAAGTAACCGTCGGCATAGTTTTCCTGGTTGTAATAGTTGTCGAAACGCACGTTGTCGATGTCGAATCCGGCCTGTCTCGCTACCGACATGTCGTAATCCACGGCCTCGAAACCGTCGTCGATGAAGCGTCCCATGTAGCCTAACAGTATGTTGGAGCGCTGGTCGAAGCGGTCTTTCAGCTTGTACTTCAGCGATGCGCGCACGTTGAGGTCGTTGTCGTTGAGCTTCGAGAAGAAGCGCTGCTGTATGCCTGAGCCTTTCATCGGCACGTAGCCGTCGTCGGTAAGTACGAGGTTGTTTATGCGGCGGTCGGGCTCGTAGCCGTTCACTATGTTGTAAGACACGCCTGCGTCGAGGTCGAACATCTTGCCAAGCCTCCACCGCGTGTCGAGCTGGTTGACGATGAGCATGTTGTCGTTGGCCTGTTGCCGGCGCATGAAGCCTTCGTATGTGTCTGACGATTCGTACTTGGAGTCCATGCCGAGATAGTCGCCCACGCTCTCGTCGGTCGAGTGTACGAGCATGAAGTTGTACGCCAGGCGGTGCTTGCGGTTGAGCGAATACTCGACGTTCGCCATAGCCAGCTGGCTCGTCTTCACCTTCGATATGTCGCCGTCCATGTCCTGTGTCAGTGTGCCGGCCGTCGTAGTGTTGCGCACCTCTTCGTCATAATGCGTGTAGTCCTTGCTGTGCGAGGCTACGATGAAGAATGAGAGGGCGTCGTCGCCAAGCCTGAACCGCTTGCCGCCATATAGCGTATAGCTCTGGTTGATTTGCAGGTTCTGCTTCGAGGGGTCGAGGGAGTTGCCGAAGCGGTACGTGCCAAGATTGTCGCCGGGCTGCGTCCTGTCGGCGAAACCCAGCGAGTTTACGCCGTCCATGCGCATGAAATCGGACGAGAGCGTCTGCGTGTTGAAGCCGCCCGAAAGGCTTGCGCCCAGCTTGTAGTCGCCTGTAAGCTCCTTCGACGTTATGTTGATGTCTGCCCCGGCGGCGTCTGCCGGAGTGTTGCTGTAGAACGCCTTGTTCACGTCTACCGACTGTATGATGTCCGTCGAGAACATATCTAATGCGATGTTCTTGTACTCCGGGTCTTCAGAAGGCAGCGGATAACGGTTCAGAGTGGTGATGTTGTAACGGTCGCCCAGTCCGCGCACGAATACGTTTTTCACGCCCTCCTGCTTCGATATGCCCGATATTTTCGTAACGGCGGACTGCGCGTCGCTGATGCCCTTGCGCGAAAGCTCCTGTGCGCCGATGGCCTGGATGGCAACGACGGAGCGTTTCTGCTCCATCATCGTAACGTTCTCCGACTCGCGGTTGGCCTTCGCCACAACCTCCACACCAGCCAGAAGGCGGTTGTCGGCCTCAAGTTCAAAGTCGAGCGTGGCGGCCTTGCCGTCCTCTATTTTCACCTGGCGCTTCACCGCCGTCTTGTAACCTACGTATTTTATTTCGATGTCATAGATGCCGTCGCGCAACCCCGTTAGCTGGAAGTTTCCGTCAGCGTCGGTCACGGCGGCCACCGTGCTGCCCACCACCTGCACCGTGGCGCCGATTAGCGGTTCGTTCGACTGGCGGTCCTTCACACGTCCTTTCAGGTCAACATCGGTAATGTCGGCTCCAAAAGCCTGCACTGCCAATAGCGACATGAATGCTACCGAGCTGATAAATCTTTTCGTCTTGTTCATCCTGTTTTCATCATTGTTGTTTCCGGCTGCAAAGTTCGGACAAACGTTTTACAGCCGCTTTTCAGCCTGATGAACAAGTATTTGCAATCGCTTTAACAAGATTTTACGACGGTGTTTATGAATTGTTACAACGCCGCCGGTCACCTTTATATTATACGCACCTGCGTGGCGGCGTTGAAAAAAGGTGGCTTTTCGCCGTGCGAAAGGCCATGTTTTACAATGCGAAAGGCGGTCTTTTACATCGTAAAAGACCGCCTTTCGCAATCGAAACGTAAACTGATGGTTTTGCTTACGCATTCGTTTTGAACGACTGTTAAATGTTTGCGTTTATAGTGTTTGCGTCGAATTTGTAACGGTTTTATACTGCATGTGTTGCTTGACTAACCCTAAAATGACGTCAGTTCGGCATAAGAAATATTGGCAATCATCTAACTTCAAGCTGTCGGCTGGTATCTGTCATTCCGCGCTCCGACGCGGAATCCAGTACCAATAACATGGGAAAAGTTCGGCGGCTACACTGGATTCCGCGTCGGAGCGCGGAATGACAGATACCAGCCGACCACTTGGGGCGAAAGAAAAGGCAAGTTCTTCTTTATTAGTAAAATTGTTCCTTATACAGAACTCACGTTAAAATGGGTTCATCTGCAGTTCAGGTGCATGGCAGGTAAGACTATTATACGTTTACTTCCTACTGCAATCCAGGCTGTCGGTAACCGTCATGCCGCACTCCGATGCGGCTGTCATACTGCACCACGATGCGGTACAGAAAACATCCAAGACATCAAAAGTGCTGTCAGCATACACTGGATGCCGCATCGGAGTGCGGCATGACGGTTACCGACAGCCTGGATTGCAGTAGGATGTTTACATGAAATGCAATCACAACGACAAACGAAGGTACTGCAATCCTATACACTCAAACTGCGGATGAACCCTAAAATGCACATACCCGTTTGAATGTACATGTGTTTTTCTCGTCCCATTTTATGACAAGGCGGTCTTTTGATGCTTCCATTATCTCGCGCACAACAAGATGATAACGCCAGGTAGAATCGGCCAGCGTGCGCCTCCGCTCGTTTATTACAATGTATCTGCCGTGCGTGGCTTTGCCAACCTTCGCTTGGTCGAACGTCCCGGGTTTGCTGTCAGACAGGTAATACTGCGACTCCACGTGTACCGTGTCGCTCCCTTCGTAAAGCGATATGTCGGTAATGCAAAGCGAGTCGGTAAAAGATACTTCCATGTGTCCGCCGTCATCGTTGATTTTCCTCACGTCGACAGCCTGCCACCTGCCGCCTTTCAGCTGCTCCGCGTCAACGCAAGGCGTTGCTGTTCTGTCCTGCACTTTGGTAAAATTTTCCACGAATTTAACACCGCCTATTGTCTTTTTCGCCGAGTAAACGTTGTATTTTATCGACAGGTTGGTATCGCTAACGCCCATTATTTCACATACAACCAAGTTGAAGCCATGCTTGGCGTTGCCGCTTTTTACTATGAGATATTTGCCAGAAGTATTTGCTCCAACTTTCGATTCGTCAAACACTTTTTCAATTGTGTTTGACAAATAGAAATGCATTTTAGACGTTGCGGTCTTGTTTAATGATGTATAAAAGTTTTCATCGAAGTAAGCAGAATCAGTAAACCAAACAGTATTTACTTTCCCGTCAAGCTCGTAACTGACCCATTTGCAGCCTTTAAGCTGCGACAAAGTGAATGTCTGCGCGGTGCAGACAAAGGTCGTGCAGAGTGCAAATAATAGTATGATAGTCTTTTTCATTTGTTTTTATAATTGTTATATTTTCAACTGTTTCGGTTTGGAAAGCCTTGTTGTATGTCAATGAGATAGGGCAATAATGCTCTCTTATGTTCTGTATTTACAAAGATACTGAAGAATATGAATAGGTGTTCTGTTGATGTGTTAAAGTTTGTTGTTTTGCAAAAGGTGGTGTTTTACAATGTAAAAGATGGCCTTTTGCCGCCTGAAAGGTCGTCTTTTGGAATGCAAAATACGGTCTTTTGCAATGTCGCTTGTAACCGATTGAGTGTCAATGGGTTATTGGCGCGCTTAAAATTGTTTGCCGATTGCCTCCGCAAAGGTGGCGGCGCGGTCATAATTATGCCGTTTAACTATATTTATATTGCGCTTTTGCCGAGTGTCGGCGGAAATGGGTAATTTTGCATTATGCCGTATGTACGGCAGTAAAACGCACAAGTTATAACGATGAAGTACAGGCTTTTTGGCATTGCGGCGTGCCTTGCCTTTTTGCACGGGGCGGCAAGCGCGCAGGAAGTGGGCGGACTGCTTGGCGATGACGGGCTGAACTACGGCCTTGCTCCGGCGGTGATGAATGTGCCCAGTCCCGAGGCGTTGCGCGACTCGCTGGCGTTCGCGGCCAACGTGAAGGGCTTTGCGCCGCGCGCGGCCAGGCTGCCACGGTGGCGCATGGCGGACAGCCTGGCAGTGCCTACGGTAGACTACCGCAGTCTCGGGCGCATCACTCCGGCGTCGGCCATGCCGCAGTTCGGCCACAATCCGTATGCCTTCGACTTCAACCGCGGCGGCATAGTGACGCAGTGGCAGGGCGGAGCCGTAATCGGTTCGTCGTTCCGCCAGACCATGCCTGCGCTCATGTCGAGGCAGAACGCGTTGGTAGGCGTAGTGCAGAACGTCGGCAACCTCACGCTGACAGGCTCGCTCTCGGCCGACCGCTACCTGCTGTGGCGCGGCACGAGGACACATTTCGGCGTCAGCGGCGCGGCCACATACCGCTTCAGCGACCAGTGGTCGGCCACCGTCTTCGGCCGTTACACCGACAACCGCTCGTTCTACACGATGGCCGCCTTCCCCTACATGGGCACCTCCGGGTACGGCGGCTTCGTAACGTTCATGGGCGAGACGGTCGGCGTAGACCTCGGCGTGGAGCGTTACTACGACACGTTCGCGCGGCGTTGGGTAACGTCGCCCATCATAACACCTAAAATCAAGTTCAGCGAAAAGTTTACTTTGGAATTGCCGGTAGGCCCGCTCGTCAAGGACTTGATTGACAACGCGGTGTTCAACCGCAAGGAGCGCAGCGGCCCCATAATAATGCCCGAAGGACTGCCGAGCGTCGGCGAAATACCATTCGGGACGCCGGAAATGCCGAAGTAGGAGTTGACACCCACCCCAACCCTCCCGAAGGGAGGGGGCTTGACATGCTTTATAGGATAATAAAAAGATGGGAATGAATATCTATTATGTTCATTCCCATCTTTATTTATGTTTGCATTGGTAATTCAGCTCCCTCCCTTTGGGAGGGTTGGGGTGGGTGTCAGATAGGGTTGGGGTGGTGTGTCTGTTTTTTCACTTTACGCCGATAGCGTAAATTGGTTGCTCCTTCACCTCGTCGAGCGGCAAGCTCTTGTACTTCGTCTTGCCGAAGTTAATCTTGTTGAGGTCGAACATACGGATTGCGCTGTTGTACATCGTGCGGTAGTATAGCTTGCGTCCGCTGATGTCGGTGGCCGACGTCCACTGCGTCGCGCTGGGTATGTCGATCGCCGTTTCGCCCTCGGCCGTCTCTATGCCGATGGGAATGTCGAAGTTGTTTAGTATTTGAAAACACTGCCTTACGGTCTTGTCAGCCGTGGCGAGGACGGGCGCTGTGGCCTGATACAGTGCCGCGCGGACGAAGCGCGAGGGTGGGGTAACGTCGCCGGGAAGCCCCAAGAAGCCGCTGCCCGCACCGAACGAGGCTACCTGTATGCCGCCCATGGCCTTCGGCTTTGCCGTTCCTGGATAGAGGTTTACGTAGTTGTTGAGGTTGGTCACCTGCCACTCGAAGCCCGGCGAGTTCGTCAGCACGCCTACGTTGTTCTCGTAGACGTTCACCTTCTTGCCCACAATCTCGATGACAACCTGGCGGCCTGACTGGTCGGCCACGCGCCAGTGGACGGTCGATGCGCGAGGGTCTATTGCCACGACGTGTACCTGCCGCAGCCCCTCTACCGCCTCGTCAACGGTCTTGAAGCTGCCAAGCATCCACGAGACGAGCTGCAGGTCGGCTATGCTTTGCGCCTTAAAGGCTTCGTCGTATTCCTCATACTGCCCGTAACCGGGGAAGTAGAACAGTCCGGCCGACAGTCCTTCCTCGTTCAGTCCTTCGGTTACAAACTCCTCTTGCTCCACAGACAGCCCCACGAAACCGTACTTGGCGGTGAACGTCATGCCGCCCTTCGTCCCTCCGGGGATGTATGACGACTGCGTGTAACCGCGCGGAACGATGGCGTAGCGGCTGTTCAAGTCGCTGCCGCCCCATTCTATCGTGCGCGCCACGACGGTGCTGCCGTCTTGGCTTTTGAGTGTGATGCCCGTGCAAGCGTCGGCCTTGCCCGCAACGGCGAGCAACGCCATGGCCGCAAATGCGGCCAGAAATCTGGTTTTACACATGATTGTCAATGTTTTGATTGTTTATGTTACGCAGCCTTGATAATGACGGCTGACGGTGGCAAATGTATGCAATTAAATTGACAATCAAAACATTTTGACAGGAATTTTGCGCTTTGTCTGGAAATAATCAACCGTCACTTCATCCTCTCGAGGGCCGCTTTGCGCATCTTCTTGAGCAGGTCAGAGGCGAAGATAAAGTCGGTAAGATTCTGGTTGTCGCTGCCCATCACCTGCGAGCTTACGCCTTCCCACTCCTTGCGTCCTTCGTGTATGAAGATTATGTTCTCGCCAATGCCCATCACGGAGTTCATGTCGTGGGTGTTGATGATGGTCGTTATGCCGAACTCGTGGGTGATGCTGTGCAGCAGTTGGTCGATTACCAGCGATGTCTTCGGGTCGAGTCCGGAGTTCGGTTCGTCGCAGAACAGGTACTTGGGGTTCAGCGATATGGCCCTTGCTATTGCCACGCGCTTCTGCATTCCGCCTGAAAGCTCGCCCGGATATTTGTGGTCCGTGCCCGTAAGGTTTACTCGGTCTAGGCACGTCCTGGCGCGGTTGATGCGTTCGCGGAGCGTCATCGACGAGAACATGTCAAGCGGAAACATCACGTTTTCGAGCACTGTCATCGAGTCGAACAGCGCCGCGCTCTGGAAAATCATGCCCATCTCGCGGCGCAGTGCGGCCTTCTCCTTCTTGTCCATGGCCACGAAGTTGCGCCCGTCATACAGCACTTCGCCGCTCGTAGGGTCAAGAAGCCCTACGAGGTTCTTTATTAGCACGGTCTTGCCCGAGCCGCTTTGGCCTATTATGAGGTTGGTCTTTCCGCTGTCGAATACGGCGCTAATGTCCTTCAGTACTTCTTTTTCGCCGAACGACTTGCAAAGGTTCTTTATTTCAATCATGGTTTATCAGTTGGCAAGTGACAAGCTGACGAGTTGACAAGGATGTTTGTCCGTCGGCTTGGTTGTTGTATTTCTTGTTTTTAAGAGACAGGCAAATGCCCTTGTTTGCTTGTCCCTTGTGCCTTGTATGCTGTCAAGACAGCATCTGCGTGAGGAACAAGTCGGAGAAGAGTATCATCACGCTGCTGGTCACTACGGCGTTGGTGCTGGCCTTGCCAACGTTTACCGAGCCGCCCTCTACGGTGTAGCCGTAGTATGATGGGATGCTGGTTATCAGGAACGCGAAGAACAGACTCTTGATGATGCTCATGTACATGAACCACGGGGTGAAGTCGTATTGCAGTCCGAGGGTAAGGTCTTCCGGGCTGATTACGTGCCCGATGTAGGCTGTTGCGTAAGCTCCGATGATGCCGCTTGCCGTGCTGAAGATTACGAGGAACGGCATCAGCGTAACCATGCCGAGGATTTTTGGCATTATGAGGAAGTTGGCGGAGTTCACGCCCATGATTTCCAGCGCGTCAATTTGCTGTGTCACGCGCATCGTTCCTATTTCGGAGGCGATGTTCGAGCCTACCTTTCCGGCAAGGATGAGGCACATGATAGACGACGAGAACTCAAGGAGCATTATTTCCCTCGTGACGTATCCTGTGACGAAGCGCGGCATCCACGCGCTCTGCACGTTGAGTTTTATTTGTATGCAGATTACCGCTCCGATGAAAAATGATATCAGAAGGACTATGCCTATGGAGTTGACGCCGAGGGCGGACATCTCTTTCACATATTGCTTCAGGAACATCCTGAACCTGTCGGGGCGGCCGAAGGCGCGACCCATGAGCATGAGGTAGCGGCCGAAAGACGTGAGGTATTTTTGCAGAAGCATATTTTTTAATTCATAATTAGCTAAACGCTGACTTTCAGTTCACAATTCATAATCTTACAAATTGAGAATTGAAAATTGTGAATTGACAATTATGATTACCGTTGTATGTTGTGCCAAGGTATGGTTGCAGTGCAAATCATAATTCTCAATTCCCCGTTTTCTCAATTTTCAATTGATGTTGCAAAAGTAACCAAAATAACTAAAAAAACTACAACGTGAGTACGAGTTTTTGACTTTATAAACCATTATTAGGTACAATTTTACTACTTTTGCAGCCAAACAAGCATAGGATGAACGAAACAACCAACAACATGGAAGCTCCCCAGTCGTGTGAGATGGTGCTGCGAACGGAGGGGCTTGTCAAGCGTTACGGCAAGCGCACGGTGGTCAACGACGTGTCAATCAACGTGCGGCAGGGTGAGATTGTGGGGCTGCTCGGTCCTAACGGAGCCGGCAAGACTACCTCTTTCTATATGACTACGGGGCTTATCGTGCCCAACGCAGGCCACATATACCTTGACGACAAGGACATAACGAGCTTCCCCGTCTACAAGCGCGCACGCGCCGGAATAGGATACCTGCCGCAGGAGGCGAGCGTCTTCCGCAAGTTGAGCGTCGAGGACAACATCCTCTCTGTGCTCGAGATGACCGACCTTACGCGCAAGCAGCAGATGGAGAAACTTGAGAGCCTGATTAAGGAGTTCCGCCTTGAGAAGGTGCGTAAGAACATCGGCGACCGCCTCTCTGGTGGCGAACGGCGACGCACGGAAATCGCCCGGTGCCTGGCCATTGACCCCAAGTTCATCATGCTCGACGAGCCTTTTGCAGGCGTCGACCCCATCGCCGTTGAGGACATACAGCACATTGTGTGGCGGCTGAAGTACCGCAACATCGGCATTCTAATCACCGACCACAACGTCGAGGACACCCTCTGCATCACCGACCGCGCATATCTGCTTTTCGAGGGGCGCATCCTCTTCCAAGGCTCGCCCGAAGAGCTGGCCGCCAACAAGGTGGTGCGCGAGAAGTATCTTACCAACAGTTTCGTGCTGCGCCAGAAGGACTTTCAGCGCATCGACGAGGAAAAGCGCGCCAAGGAAGCCGCCGAGGCGGAGGCCGCCAGCTGACGCTTGTCATACAGCCGATAATCATACGTCTTACAAAAGACGGCCTTTTGCATTCCAAAAGGCCGTCTTTCGTATGCTAAAATGCCGTCTTTCACAAGCTGAAAGACGGCATTTTGCATTTCCGCCGCCGGCGTTACAGTCCGCCGTCGGTTATGGGGCTTGCTTTCATGCACCGCAGGTTCTTCTCCAGCTGCGCCGTGCTGCTTGCGCCTACGAGCACCGACGTTACCCCTTTCTGCGCCAGCACCCATGCCAGGGCGGCCTCGGCCAGCGTCTCGCCGTGGCTTTCCGCCTCGGCGTTGAGCCGCTTCAGGCGGTCGAGCAGGCCGGGCGTAAGCGCGTCGCTTTTCAGCGAGGAGCCGTGCCCCATGCGGCTGTCGGCTGGAATGCCGTTCAGGTAACGGTCGGTGAGCAGTCCCTGCGCCAGCGGCGAGAAGGCTATGAAGCCCACGCCCTCCTTGGCGCAATAGTCGGTGATGCCTTCCTCCTGCGGCGCGCGGTCGAGCAGGTTTAGGCGGCCTTGGTATATCAGCAGCGGCGTGTCGTGCTCCCTAAGGTACTTCACCGCCACCTTGAGCGCGTCTAAAGGCCAGCGCGATATGCCGATGTACAGCGCCTTCCCGGCACGCACCGTGTCGACAAGAGCCTGGAGGGTCTCCTCCAGCGGCGTTTCGGGGTCGTAGCGGTGGCTGTAGAACAGGTCTACGTAGTCAAGGCGCATGCGCCTGAGGCTCTGGTCGAGGCTCGCCATGAGGTACTTGCGCGAACCCCAGTTGCCATACGGTCCGGGCCACATGTCGTAGCCGGCCTTTGTGCTTATGAACAGCTCGTCGCGGTAAGGGCGCAGGTCGTCGTCCATGAGCCGCCCCATCGTCTCTTCCGCCGAGCCGTAAGGTGGGCCGTAGTTGTTGGCGAGGTCGAAGTGCGTTATGCCGTGGTCGAAGGCGTAGCGCGCCGTCTCGCGGCAGTGCTCGTAAGGCACGGTGCCGCCGAAGTTGTGCCAGAAACCCAGGCTCACCTTGGGCAGCAGCACTCCGCTCCGTCCGCAACGGGCGTATTCCATGCCGCCCGTGTATCTGCTGTTGTCAGCCAAGTATTTTTCCATAGTCATTCAGTTGGTTGTGTTCACGTCTGCAAATATAGCGAAAGGCGAGTGCAAAAGCAAATGAAAGACGCAATTTTTTGATTTGCCTTTGCCGGGCCGCATCCTATATTCGTGAGACAAATATACGTCATTTCCATGACATTCGCGCCCCTCCGCGCCCATATTTTGCGGCTGTCAGCCCACCGTGCACCCAGCGTTTACCCGTCGGCAAACGGCCATTCCGCCAGCTGTCCGCCGCCTGCTTGTAACCTGTTGATAATCAGCGGCGTTGTAAAAGGCCGTCTTTCGGCTTGCAAAAGACGGCCTTTTAGCGTGCAATATGTGGCTTTTTGCAATGCGAAAGACCGTCAATCAGGTTGCGCCGGTGTGCCTGCGGCTTGTCATGCGGGGCCTGCCGCCTGTCTTTACGCCTTTTCACGGTGTAGTAAACGATTACGGCCAGTGCCGTCAGCGCCTCCGCCACGGGCATGGCCAGCCATATACCGTGAGTCCCGAGCAGCCCCGGCACTATGAGGAAGCTGGGCACGAGCAGCACGAAGCCGCGCATCATGGCGAACGTAAGGGCTGTCCTGATGCGCTCGACGCTCTGGAAATAGCCTATGGCCGTAAGGTTGAAGATGAAGAAAACGAAGCCTGCGGCGAAGTAGGGGAAACCGTCAACCGCTATGCGCGCCGCCCCGTTGTCGAGGCTTACGAACAGGCTGACGAGCCAGCCGGGCAGCCCCGTGAACGCCGCCACGACCACAAGGCCGCACACGGCGGCCGTAATGAGCGCGGTGCGCTCGGCCTGCCTTACGCGCGCCGACGCCCCGAGGCCGAAGTTGTAGCTGATAATGGGCTGGGCCGACTGCGCTATGGCGTTGCCCACCATGAAGATGAAAGGCGTGTAGTAGCACGCTATGCCGAACGCCCCGACGCCGTCGTCGCCCAGGTAACGCATGAACACGAAGTTGCCCATCAGTATGAGCACGGCCAGCGTGGCCTCGCCCTGCAGCGCCGACGAGCCTATGCGGCACTGGTAGCCTATGTTCCTCGCCGTCAGCCTCATGTTCGTGCGGCTCGCCTTCAGCGGCGCCAGGCGCAGCGTCTTGGCGTGGCGCAGGATGTAGACTACGGCTATCAGGCAGCCCGAGGTGGTGGCTATCGACGTGGCGAAGGCCGCCCCCATGATGCCCCATCCCAGCGGAAACATGAACAGCCAGTCGAGCACTACGTTGAGGGCCGCCGCCGTCAGGCTGCTCGCCATGGCCACCTTGGGTGCGCCGTCGAGCCTGATTACGAACAGCGCCACGGCCTCCCACACCATGAACACCCACGACGGCACGTTCCACACGATGTAGTCGCGCACCAGCGGCAGTAGGTGTTCCGACGAGCCGAGCAGCCTCGCGGCCTCGTCGGTAAAGCCCAGCAGCAGCGCGACGGGCACCGCCGCGGCCGCCGTTGCGAAGAGGAACGCCTGCGTGACGTTGAGCCTGGCCGCCTTGGTCTTGCCGCGCGACAGGTGGATTGACGCCACTACGGAGCATCCCGTGCCCGTCATCAGTCCCAGGCCGGTAAGCAGCATCAGCGGCGGGCAGATGATGTTGACCGCCGCGATGCCGTCGCTGCCTACGCTGTGGCCTATGAATATGCCGTCGATGGCGGTCATGGCCGACATGCCCAGCATGCCCAGAAGCGTCGGGAAAAACAGTTTCTTGAACAGTGTTGACACCTTTTCCGTGCCGAAGTCAATCGCGTCTCTTTCCATTTGCTGTCTTTTTTATTTTACATTTTTACCCTTTTACCTTTTCACCTTTCACAAATAACGCGCAATGCCGGACAAGATGGCTGGTTCCCCCATGTCATCTTATCCGGCATTATGCCCTCCGATGATGAGTACAAAACTCTCTTCGCAAGTATGGCGCGGCGTTTCCCACAGTGCTTTTCAGCCCCGGCGGCCGCCGTTCACGGGTGCAAAGGTAGTCATTAAGCGCGTGCCTTGCAAGTTTGCCGCGATGTTTTTGTGCGCGGTTTCACGCCCTTTCCCGTAATGCATTGTCGCTGTCAGTGTAACGCCTTGATATTCAATGCGTTGTGAAAGGCCGTCTTTTGGCTTGCAAAAGACGGCCTTTTGCTTTGCAATTCATGGCCTTTTACAATGCAAAACATGGTCTTTTGGGTTCATCCGCAGTTTGCTTGGATGAAATAATTGTATTTTAGTTTGTTTTTTGTCATCGCATTTCGTGTACACATCATGTTGCAATCCAGGCAGTCGGTAACCGTCATTCCGCGCTCCGACGCGGAATCCAGAAAACATCTAAGGCATCAAACGACGTAGGTTGCATACACTGGATTCCGCGTCGGAGCGCGGAATGACGGTTACCGACTGCCTGGATTATAGTAGGATACAGCCAGAAGCAAGAAAAATAAACACAGGAATAAATGTTTTATACTATCCAAACAAACTGCGGATAAACCCGTCAACGGCATTTCAGCAGGCCGCCTGCGGCGTTAAAAAAACTAATTTTCGGCATTTTTCCTTATTATATTAGGTAATTACGGCGATATTCAGTAATTTTGCAGCTCGCATTTGATAATCATTAAAAATAACATAAAAAACGTAAGATGAAAGTTTCATTTGAAAATCCTGACAAGGTGAACGGACTTATCACCTTGACCGTAGAAGAGGCTGACTATAAGGACAATGTCGAGAAGACACTGAAGAACTACCGCAAGAAGGCCAACGTGCCGGGTTTCCGCGTGGGCATGGTGCCTATGGGGATGATTAAGAAGCAGTATGGCACGGCTGTCAAGGTGGACGAAATCAACAAGCTCCTCGGCGAGGAAATATATAAATATGTGAAGGACAACAACATCCAGATGCTCGGCGAGCCGCTGGCGCACGAGGCGCAGGAGCCGGTCGACCTGGAGAAGGACGCTCCCTACACGTTCCAGTTTGACATTGCCGTCGCTCCCGAGATGGACGCTACGCTGACTGCCAAGGACACCGTAGACCACTATACAATCACCGTTGACGACGACGTAATCAACCGCCAGGTTGACATGTTCGCGTCGCGTGCCGGCCACTATGACAAGGTGGAGGAGTACCAGGCCAACGACATGCTGAAGGGCGACCTGCGCGAGCTTGACGAGAAAGGCAACACCAAGGAGGGCGGCATCACCGTTGAGGGCGCTGTCCTGATGCCCGACTACATCAAGGCGGACGACCAGAAGAAGCTCTTTGAGGGCTGCAAGCTGGGCGACATCATAACGTTCAACCCGAAGAAGGCTTACCCCGAAAGCGATATCGAAGTGGCTTCGCTGCTCAAGATGAAGAAGGAAGAGGTGGCCGACCTGACGGCCGATTTCAGCTATCAGGTTACTGAAATATCGCGCTACGTGAAGGCCGAGGTCAACCAGGAACTGTTCGACCAGGTGTTCGGCAAGGACGCCGTGAAGGACGAAGCCGACTTCCGCGCCAAGATTGCGGAGGGTCTGAAGAAGCAGTTTGAGGTAGACACCGACTTCAAGTTCATCCAGGACGTGCGCAAGTACATGGAAAACAAGGTAGGCCAGCTGACATATCCCGACGCTCTCCTGAAGCGCATCATGCTCAACAACAACAAGGACAAGGGCCAGGAATATGTCGACAAGAACTACGAGCAGAGCATCAAGGAGCTTACATGGCACCTCATCAAGGAGCAGCTCGTCAAGGCCAACGGCATAAAGATTGAGGACGCCGACATCAAGGAGACAGCCAAGGAGGCCGCACGCGCACAGTTTGCACAGTACGGCATGAACAACATACCCGAGGAGTACATCGACAACTACGCTACGGACATGCTCAAGAAGCGCGAGTACATCGACTCTTTCGTTGACCGCAGCGTTGACCGCAAGCTCACGGAGGCGTTGAAGAAGGTTGTGAAACTCAACGAGAAGACCGCCACTCTGGACGAGTTCAACAAGCTGATGCAGGGCGAATAAATAATTTTTTGCGAAAAAACTTCCGCGAAATAGGGGAGGTTTCCGACTTTTTTATTAACTTTGTTCCGCACGAACAAGCGAAAAGGGTCGGTAACCTCCTCTTCGCATGTAATATAAATAGGTGGGAAATGCAATTTTCGTAAAGGCTTCAGCCGTGGCGGCACGGCGCGGCCTGTGTGGCGGAATGCCGCGGGGCGATTATTCATTTTTCATTTTTAATTGTTAATTTAATACATAGATGAACGACTTTAGAAAATATGCCACCGGCCATCTCGGCATGAACGGCATGGCGCTCGACGACGTGATGAAGGCGCAGATGCAGTATCTAAACCCCTACATCCTTGAGGAACGCCAGCTGAACGTAACCCAGATGGACGTGTTTTCGCGCCTGATGATGGACCGCATCATCTTCCTCGGCACGCAAATCGACGACTATACGGCCAACACTTTGCAGGCACAGCTGCTTTATCTCGACTCGACCGACCCGGGCAAGGACATATCGATATACATCAACAGTCCCGGAGGCAGCGTTACGGCTGGCCTCGGCATATATGACACCATGCAGTTCATATCGAGCGACGTGGCAACCATCTGCACCGGCATGGCCGCTTCCATGGCCGCGGTGCTGCTCGTCTCGGGTACGGAAGGCAAGCGCTCGGCGCTCACCCACAGCCGCGTGATGATACACCAGCCGCTCGGCGGAGTGCAGGGACAGGCTTCCGACATTGAAATCGAGGCCAAGGAAATACTTAAGTTCAAGAAAGAGCTGTACACAATCATATCCGAACACTCGCACACGCCTTACGAGAAGGTGTACAAGGACTCCGACCGCAACTACTGGATGACCGCCGAGGAGGCCAAGGAATACGGCATGATAGACAACGTGCTGGTAAGGAAGAAGGACAGCAACACACCTAACGCGCAAGATGGCAAGCAGGAGTAACAGGATGGAAAAGGTTTGCAGCTTCTGCGGATGCAGCGAGAAGGAGGTGAAGCTGCTCATCACCGGCCTTACAGGATACATCTGTGAGGACTGCGCCGCGCAGGCTTACGAAATCGTGCGCTCCACCGGCGTGCTTGACGAAGGACAGCGCAAGACGGGCAAGAAGTTCAGGCCGAAGAGAGTGCCGAAGCCCGTCGAAATAAAGGAATACCTTGACCAGTACGTCATAGGGCAGGACGACGCCAAGCGTTGCCTGGCCGTTGCGGTGTACAACCATTACAAACGACTGCAACAGCCGGCTGACGACAACGGTGTGGAGATAGAGAAGAGCAATATAATAATGGTGGGCAGCACCGGCACGGGCAAGACATTGATGGCCCGTACCATAGCCAAGCTGCTCGATGTGCCGTTCACCATCGTCGACGCGACGGTCTTCACCGAGGCCGGTTATGTGGGCGAGGATGTCGAGAGCATACTTAGCCGCCTGCTCCAGGTGGCCGACTACGACGTGGAGGCCGCCCAGCGCGGCATCGTCTTCATCGACGAAATCGACAAAATAGCGCGTAAGAGCGACAATCCGTCAATCACACGCGACGTGAGCGGCGAAGGAGTGCAGCAGGGTTTGCTCAAACTCTTGGAAGGAACGATGGTCAACGTGCCCCCACAGGGCGGCCGAAAGCATCCCGACCAGGAGTATATCCACGTTGACACGAAGAACATTCTATTCATCTGCGGCGGCGCGTTCGACGGCATCGAGCGTAAAATCGCCCAGAGGATGAACACTCATGTGGTGGGCTACAACTCCGTACAGAACGTGCGCAACATCGACAAGAACGACCTGATGAAGTACATACTGCCGCAAGACCTCAAGTCTTTCGGCCTCATACCTGAAATCATCGGCCGCTTGCCTGTGCTCACATATCTTAATCCTTTGGACAGGAACGCGCTGCGCTCCATCCTCGTTGAGCCTAAGAACTCAATCGTGAAGCAGTACAAGAAGCTGTTTGAGATGGACGGGATAAAACTCACATTCACCGAAGATGCTCTCGACTTCATCGTCGACAAGGCCATGGAGTACAAGCTCGGGGCGCGCGGACTGCGCTCAATCGTGGAGAGCGTAATCATGGATGCGATGTTTGAAGTCCCGTCAAAGAAGGTCGAATCCTTTGAGGTAACTCTCGACTACGCCCGCCGGCAGTTGGAGAAGGCTCACTTCCACAAGCTCGAAAGTGCTTGAGGAAGGCGGCGGTTGCGCACTAACAATAAAAAAGTCACTCTGTTTGTTTTATGAATAACGACGTTAATCTGATAGAGAAACTGAAGCAGTATTTCGGCTTCGACAAGTTCAAGGGCAACCAGGAAGCCATCATCCGCAACCTTCTTGACGGCAAGGACACGTTCGTGCTGATGCCGACAGGCGGCGGAAAGTCGCTGTGTTACCAGCTTCCGTCGCTTATCATGGACGGTACGGCCATCGTCATTTCGCCGCTGATTGCCCTGATGAAGAACCAGGTTGACGTAATCAACGGCATGACAGAGGCCGACGGAGTGGCGCATTACTTGAACTCGTCGCTCAACAAGTCGGCCATCGACCGTGTGAAGTCGGACATTCTGGAAGGCAAGACCAAGCTGCTGTATGTGGCTCCAGAGTCGCTGACGAAGGAGGACAACGTCGACTTTCTGCGTGGTGTGAAAATATCATTCTACGCCGTTGACGAGGCGCATTGCATCTCGGAGTGGGGGCATGACTTCCGTCCGGAGTACCGGCGGATACGTCCCATCATCAATGAAATAGGCAACGCGCCGGTCATTGCGCTTACGGCTACGGCCACGGACAAGGTGCGCACCGACATAAAGAAGAGCCTCGGAATACTCGACGCGACAGAATACAAAAGCTCGTTCAACCGTCCCAACCTCTATTATGAGGTGCGCCATAAGACCAAGGACATTGACAAGCAGATAGTGAAGTTCATCAAGCAGAACGCAGGCAAGAGCGGAATAATATACTGTCTGTCGCGCAAGAAGGTGGAGGAGCTGGCCGCCGTGCTGCGCGCCAACGACATAAAGGCCGCCGCCTATCATGCAGGGCTTGACTCGGCGACGCGCTCCGCCACGCAGGACGACTTCCTCATGGAGAGCATCGACGTAATTGTGGCGACAATAGCGTTCGGCATGGGCATCGACAAACCCGACGTGCGCTTCGTCATCCACTACGACATACCGAAGAGCTTAGAGGGATATTACCAGGAGACAGGCCGTGCAGGGCGCGACGGAGGAGAAGGGAAGTGCATCGCCTTCTATTCTTACAAAGACCTGAAGAAACTCGAAAAGTTTATGGAAGGCAAGCCTGTGGCCGAGCAGGACATAGGCCGCCAGCTGTTGCAGGAGACTGCGGCGTATGCCGAGTCGTCGGTATGCCGCAGGAAGATGCTGCTGCATTATTTCGGCGAAGAGTACGATAAAGACAACTGCGGCAACTGTGACAACTGCCTGCACCCCAAGACAAAGGTTGAGGGAAAGGACGCCTTGATGGTGGTGTTGCAGGCTGTCGCCGCCCTGAAGGAGGATTTCCGTACAGATTATGTAATAGATTTTGTCGAGGGAAAGGACACCAACGACATCGTCGCCCACAAGCACGACAAGCTTGATGAGTTCGGTTCGGGCGAGGACATGGACGGGAAACTGTGGAACCCTGTCATACGCCAGGCGCTCATCGCAGGCTTCTTGAAGAAAGACGTTGAGAATTACGGAATACTCAAACTCACGGCGGCCGGCAAGAAGTTCATGAAGAAGCCGGAGTCGTTTATGATTGTCCTTGACAACGAGTTCAGCGAAGACGAGGAGGAAGAGGAGGGCGGAAGCGGCAGTTCTGCGCTCGACCCGGCGCTCCACTCCATGCTGAAAGACCTGCGTAAGAAGGTGAGCAAGCAGGCAGGGCTGCCTCCTTACGTCATCTTCCAGGACATTTCGCTCGAGCAGATGGCCACCGTTTATCCCATCACCCTTGACGACTTGCAGAACATACAGGGCGTAGGCGCGGGCAAGGCGCGCCGCTACGGCAAGGAGTTTGTCGCCTTAATAAAGAAGTATTGCGAGGAAAACGACATCGAGCGGCCCGAGGATTTGCGCGTAAGGACAGTCGCCAAGAAGTCAGTACTGAAGGTGAAGATAATACAGAGCATCGACCGCCAGGTTGCCCTTGACGACATAGCCGAGGCGCAGGGCATCGACTTCGACACGCTCCTGGACGAGGTTGAGGCCATCGTCTACAGCGGAACGAAGCTCAACATCGACTATTTCCTCGAAGAAGTGATGGACGACGACCATGTGGACGACATCTACGAATACTTTAAGGAGAGCGACACCGACGACCTTGAGACCGCCCTCGACGAGCTTGGCGGCGACTACCCGGAGGAGGAAGTGAGGCTGGTGCGCATCAAGTTCATGTCAGACATGGGCAACTGAAAATATTTACATGTTTACGGAAGGCGGCTTTTCGCATTGCGAAAGGCCGCCTTTTGTGTTGTGATATGCCGTCTTTTACACGCTGAAAGACGGCCTTTTGGAATGTAAAACACGGCATATTGGAAACACGCTGGCTGCCAGGCGGTTACGGAGAGGACGTCATGCGCCTTTTAATGCGTGCAAAATTGTGTTGAATTGGGACGCTTTTTCGTATGCCGGTGATGGTGAATTTCATTGTCCTGAAATAAAAAAGTCCGGATTTTTTTGTTTTTTCAGATACGTTTACGTATCTTTGCTGCGTGTTATTTTAATTTAACCAACTATGAAACACTTAGTTTTTCTTGTTCTGTGCCTATTTATGTGCTGTGGCGCATACGCGCAGAATGATGTCCAAAAATTTCCCCCCCCCATGGGGAAAAGTTAAAAACCCTAAAATCTGCTGACGGAAAGCGTGGCAATGCCTTTGTTGCGCCGCCATCGGTTGTGCAGCGTTACGAGGCCATGCAGCGTGCCAAGAAGTAGGAAAAGCTGCAAGCCAGCCGTGCCGGAAGAGTTGTGCAGAGAGCTGTCCCCGTGCGGCCAAGTCTTGCACAGGTAGAGGCTGGCAAGGCACGCATAACGCTTAATGTGGAGAGCGGTTATATAGGGTGTGGCTACCAGTTGCTTCTCGATGAGGACTGCGAGTTCGCAGGAACGTTTGACGAGTTGTCCGTGGGCTATTTGTATCACGATGCCGAATACACTGTGCCCGAAGACGCTTCAGAGTATAACAACTCTTTGGAGGCAGGACAGACGGCTTCGGTCGACGTGCCGGCCGGCAAGTATGACTTTTACGTGTTGGGTTGTGACACATATATGTTGTCGACCTATACCTTGGAAGGTGAGGCTGAAGGCGACGATTTTGAGTTCAAGAGCGGTTGCGAGTATGTGTTTACCGTCAGGACGGGAGGCTTTTTTGAGAACGTCACGCTTACGAGCGTAGCTCCCGTTGAGATAGGGGTAAGTGGCATAACGTCGCCTGCTACAGGCGAGAACCTTACCGCTGCGGAGAAAGTCACCGCCACTATATTCAACGAAGGTACCGAGCCTGCCACCGGATTTACTGCTACATTCACAGTTGACGACGGTCAGCCTGTTACGGAAACCGTAACGCAGACTGTCCCCGCAAGCGGAAGCATCGACTATACTTTCACCGCCACGGCCGACCTTTCGGCGCCAGGCATGCATAAAATTACCGTCACGGTAGCCAGCGACGAAGACTGCCTTGCAAGTAATAACACAATGACGGCAACGGTGAACAACATTGCCCCGATACCGACTCCTTATGTCTGCGAGTTCAATGAGGATGTGGATGTCGAGGAATGGACTGTAATCGATAAAGCCAGTGACAAGATAACATGGAAGGTTGTGCCTGAAAGCGGATTTGCCGAGATAAGGTATAATGCGGCAAAGCCTTTGGATGATTATCTTGTAACAAGTAATTCCATAAGCCTTAAGGCCGGTACAAGCAAGATTGTCATTGACTACAATGCGCGTGAACGTATATTGGGCGACCCCAATTACGAGGATTTCGAGGTGCTTTATGGCAAGTCTTCAGATGTCAGTTCGATGGCAGTGCTTGGAAAAGCGGAGAACTTTACATGGAAGGAAGGCGGCTACGTATTGCCTTTGAACATCGAGCTTGACGAGGCTGGGGCTTACTATTTCGCAATACATGCAACTTCGGCGATTGGTAATTACGGCATAGAGATAAACAAGGTGGAAATATCCGAAGGCGCGTTTGCTGGCACGCCCGACCTTGTTCTTGACCGTGTTGTGCTGCCTATGTCGAACTGTTCGCTTACGGCGGACGAGACAGTGACCGCTGAAATATCAAACAACGGCACGGGCGGAGTGGCCGGTTTCACGCTTGAATGCACGGTAAACGGCGAGGTAAAGGCCACGAAAGGGTTTGCAACGGCTGTGCCTGCATACGGTAATGTTACTGTAGAGATTGAAGGTGTAGACCTTTCAGCTCCTGATAAATATACAGTCGGCGTAAGGATAACCGAAGTAGAGCCGGCGGAAGGCCAGAACCCAGAGGCCGTAACCGATAATAATTATGCCGAGGCGGCCGTTACCCACTTCACCCCTGTTGACGTTCCTGTTACTTGGAACTTTAATGACGAAGCCCAGCGTGCCGACTGGACGGGTGGCGACTCATGGATTTACGACGGCGAATACAACTCTGCGATATATTGTACGGGCACGACTCCTCTAACCTCACGCGGCGTAAACCTTGAAGCCGGCAAGACTTACAGGCTGACTTACAACTACGCCGCAGGTGCTTACGGCGGCTATGTGTCAGAAAGTTATGATATAATTATAGGTAAGGACGGTGCGCCTCTCGACGAGTGGAGCGTTCTGTATCCGTTCACTAACATTTATACGAATGATATTTTTGCCGACGCAGAGTTGAGGTTCAAGGCACCGTCTGACGGCATTTATTCGTTCGGTTTCAGGCAGGAAACGTCCAACGGCACTTTAAATCTGCGCAGCGTAACCGTTGCAGAGGTCGCTCCTTATGATGTAACGCTCAGCGTTACGGGCATTCCCACCAAGCTGCCGAAGGCGCAGACCGGAAGTATGGCGTTGTCGGCAAAGGTCTACAACTATGGCTCGGAGAGCGTGTCAGGCACTGTTACGGTAGAGGTCGGCGGCAAGCAGGCCGGTTCCGCCCGGTTTGAAGACCTTGCCTCATTGGCAACCAAGACGTTAAGCATACCCGTCACCGTGGGCGATTCGGGTCTCGGCTCGCTGGCGGTCGAAGTGAATGCGGAAATCGACGGCCATGAAGACGGCAATCCGGCGGACAACATGGTATCGGCTGACGTTGAACTGACGGAAGACATTTTGGCTTACGACCACTTGACCGACGGAATGTATGATGACAATTCCATAGGTTTGGGTGATGGTCAAGAATGCACCGCAGGCACGGTGTTCCACATCAGCAAGGCAGCTACGCTTGATGGCCTCTCCATAGGTTGGGGCGAGGTTACAGGCCAGCAGATAGGTCTTGCGGCATATAAATGGAATGTTGACGGGCAGTCTTCGGGCGACGGATTATATATCTTGGACGATGCTGTGTTCTCGACCACTGCCGGCCAGGGCACTGAAATCGGCCAGCATGACTACATGTTCGACGAGCCTGTGACGCTTGAACCTGGTGATTATCTGTTTACTGTAACTTATGAGGGCATGGGCCTTGCCGTCGACCGCGTGCTTCCCGGACAGCTGTATTTGCTTATGGATAGCAACGGAACTATGGTGGCATACGACCAGGCGAGCGCAGGCTTCGGCACACCGGCCATCCGCGCAATCCTGGGCGAGGCCACGGAGTCGGGCATCAACACTGTTGACACCGGTTCAGGTACTTCCGGCATAGTTTACAATCAAGCCGACAAGGCTTTTGTCGGTACATCGTCAGCAGGCGCGGCGGTAAGCCTTGACGTTTATTCGGCGTCGGGTGCGATGCTTGGCAGTGCAAGTTCTGACGGCGGCGAGTGCCGCTTCGACGCGTCAAGGCTTGTTCCGGGCGTTTATGTTGTCAAGATGACGACTGCCGACGGCATAGTGACGAATAAGTTTGTAGTGGAGTAATCCGCTGTCTGCCGGTGTCTGCCGGCAATAATGCGGTTCGCAGTTCATGGCGGACAAGGCTGTAGCCTTGTCCGCCTTTTTGCCGTTTGCGCCATTGTATATTCAAGGTATGTTGTTCCCTGCAATGTTTGGGTGGAGCATGGTTTGCCGTGTTTTACATTCTAAAAGGCCGTCTTTTACACGCTGAAAGACGGCCTTTTGGAATGTAAAACACGGCATATTGGAAACACGCTGGCTGCCAGGCGGTTACACGCCTGCCGCCAGAGCGTGCCGCAGTGTTGTCCCGACGGCTTTTAACCGCCGTCGGGACAACGCGTCTTTGCGGCCTGACGGGCAAGGCGGTGACGGCGGTGCGCAATGGGTTAATTTGCATTAAAACATCAATTAAATGGCGATACAGGGGGCGTGTATTGGATTTTTTTTGCTAAATTTGCACGCAATAAATTTTCAAGTTATATATGTCATCATTTGTTGCAGATAAAATTGTAATGGACGGCTTGACTTTTGACGACGTCCTCTTAATCCCTGCTTATTCTGAAGTATTGCCTAAGACGGTAGAGTTGCAAACCAAGTTCACGCGCAACATAGCGTTGAACATACCGTTCGTAACGGCGGCGATGGACACCGTTACCGAATCGGCCATGGCCATTGCCATAGCGCGCGAGGGCGGCATCGGCGTAATCCACAAGAACATGTCAATCGCCGAGCAGGCGCGGCAGGTTGCCATCGTGAAGCGCGCCGAGAACGGAATGATATACGACCCCGTAGTCATCCGCCGCGGCTCTACGGTGAAGGACGCTCTCGACATGATGGCCGAGTACCACATCGGAGGCATACCCGTGGTTGACGACGAGGGCCACCTGGTGGGCATCGTGACCAACCGCGACCTGCGTTTCGAGCGTCGTCTCGACAGGAAAATCGACGACGTGATGACCCGTGAGAACCTTGTCACCACACACATGCGCACCGACCTTTCCGACGCAGCGCAGATATTGCAGGAGAACAAGATTGAGAAACTCCCCGTGGTTGACTCTGACAACAAGCTCGTAGGCCTTATAACGTATAAGGACATAACCAAGGCCAAGGACAAGCCCATGGCCTGCAAGGACGATAAAGGCCGTCTGCGCGTGGCCGCCGGAGTGGGAGTCACGGTTGATACGCTCGACCGCATCCAGGCATTGGTTGAGGCTAACGCCGACGCGATAGTGATAGACACTGCCCACGGACACTCGAAGGGTGTTGTTGAAAAGCTGCGCGAGGCTAAGGCTTCGTTCCCCGGCGTTGACATCGTAGTGGGCAACGTGGCTACCGGAGAGGCTGCCAAGATGCTTGTTGACAACGGAGCCGACGCGGTAAAGGTGGGCATCGGCCCGGGCAGCATCTGCACAACGCGCGTTGTCGCAGGCGTAGGTGTGCCGCAGCTCAGTGCCGTTTATGATGTTGCCTGCGCCTTGAAGGACACCGATGTGCCCCTTATCGCCGACGGCGGACTGCGCTATTCGGGCGACGTGGTAAAGGCTTTGGCCGCAGGAGGACACAGCGTGATGATAGGCTCGCTCGTTGCCGGAACGGAGGAAAGCCCCGGCGACACCATAATATTCAACGGACGAAAGTTCAAGAGCTACCGCGGAATGGGCAGCCTCGAGGCCATGGAGAACGGCTCGAAGGACCGTTACTTCCAGGCTGACACCAAGGACGTTAAGAAACTCGTGCCCGAAGGCATCGCCGGCCGCGTGCCGTACAAAGGCACTTTGCAGGAAGTTGTCTACCAACTCTGCGGCGGACTGCGTTCAGGCATGGGCTACTGCGGCGCTAAGGACATAGAGACGCTGCACGGTGCGAAGTTTGTCCGCATAACCAACGCCGGTGTGCTGGAGAGCCATCCGCACGACATTTCAATCACAAGCGAGGCTCCCAACTACTCAAGGCCGGAGTGATGCCTGTCAAATAAGTGACATGCAGACAATAACAAGCAGGCAAGCTGACAAGCGGCAAGGCAGACATGCCTTGTCACTTGTCGACTTGTCACTCGTCAACTAATATATGATGAAGTTTCAAACCGTCATTGCCGCCATGCTTCTTTGCGGAGGCATGGCTTGTGCGCAGCAGGCAGACCCCGTGCTGATGAAAATCAACGGCGTGCCCGTAACACGCTCGGAGTTCGAGTATTCATACAACAAGAACAACTCGGCCGACGTCATCGACCGTAAGACCGTTGACGAATATGTAGACCTTTTCATCAATTACAAGCTGAAAGTGGCCGCCGCGCTCGACGCCAGGCTCGACACCCTGCCGTCGTTCAAGCAGGAGTACGCGTTGTACCGCGACCAGGAAGTGCGTCCTGTTTTCGTAGACAGCACTGCCATGCTGGCGGAAGCCAGGGCCGTGTACGACCGCACCAAGGAGCACATAGGGCCGCGCGGGCTTGTCAAGCCTGCACATATATTAATGTATGTGGAGCAGAAAGCCCCAACGGCTAAGTATGAGGAGGCGCGCCGCCGGGCAGACTCTTTGTATAATGTGCTGAAGGGCGGAGCCGATTTTGCCGAACTCGCGCGCAAGTATTCGCAAGACCCCGGGTCGGCGAAGAACGGCGGCGAGCTGCCGTGGCTTCAGCCGGGACAGACACTGAAGGAGTTTGAGGACGCGGCGTATGCCTTGCAGCCGGGCCAGATGAGCGGCGTGGTGGAGTCTCCCGTGGGCTTCCACATAATATTGATGAAGGCGCGCAAGCAGCTCGAACCGTTCGACACGTTGAAAAACGACATACTTGCCTTCATCGAAAAGCGCGGAATGCGCGAGCGCATAATCGACAGGAGAATCAATGAAATAGTGAAATCGTCGGAAGGAAAGCTGACAAAGGAAGATGTGTTGAGCCGCAAGGCCGACGAGCTTTCGGCGTCAGACCCAGCCCTGAAGTACCTTTTGCAGGAATACCACGACGGCCTGCTGCTCTATGAAATCAGCAACCGCACGGTGTGGGAGAAGGCCGCCAAGGACGAGGCTGGTCTCGAGGCGTATTTCAAGAAGAACAAGAAGCGGTATTATTGGGACGAACCGAGATACAAGGGCATGGTGTACCACGTCAAGCAGAAGGACGATGTGAAGGCTGTGCGCGAGTGTGTCGAGGACGTGCCGTTCAGCAAGTGGGCCGAGGTTCTGCGCTCCACGTTCAACAACGACTCCGTACTTAGGATACGTGTGGAGAAAGGCATATTCAAGGAAGGCGACAATGCGTTCATCGACAAGATGGTGTTCGGCAAGGATACAACCGTTACGCAGCTCAAGGGGTTCCCCATAGACGCCGTCTACGGCAAGCTTCTGAAGAAGAAACCCGACAGCTACGAGGACGTGCGCGGACTTGTAACGGCCGACTATCAAGAGATGCTCGAGAAGCAGTGGGTGGCCGATTTGCGGAGGAAATACCCCGTAGAGGTGTACCGCGACGTGTTGGAAACAGTAAACAAGCATAGCAAATAAAGATATGAAGATAACAGGCAAAACCGCCTTATGGCTTGCCGCATCGGTGTTTTTCATTGCCGGTGCCAGTGCAGGCACGGTCAACGGCGGCGTAGAAGGCGGCGCTGATGCGGCTGCAAAGGTTGATTCCGTCAACGCGGAACCCAATCCCGCCAGTGTGGTTGACGAGGTTGTATGGGTCGTCGGAGACGAGGCCATCCTCCTTTCAGATGTCGAGAATGTCAAGATGCAGAGCGAGCAGGAAGGCATCAAGTGGGACGGCAACCCCGATTGCGCCATTCCCGAGCAGCTTGCCGTGCAAAAGCTGTTCCTCCATCAGGCGGCAATCGACTCGGTGGAAGTGACCGAATCCGACGTGGCTCGCAGTGTTGAACAGCAGATTAACTTCTGGATTCAGACGGCAGGAGGCAAGGAAAAGCTTGAGGAATACAAGAACATGAGCCTCTCCGAGTTGCGTCAGACACTGCACGACGACTTCCGCGACAGGCTAATGATTGAGCGCGAGCGCGAACAGTTGGTGCAAGACATTACAGTATCGCCGGCCGACGTGCGCCGTTATTTCAGCCAGTTGCCTGAAGACAGTCTGCCAATCATTCCTACGGAGGTGGAAGTTCAAATCCTGACCCGTGAGCCGAAGGTCGCCCAAAAGGAAATAGACCGTGTGAAGAACGAGCTTCGCGAGTACACGGAGCGCGTCACCAAGGGTGAGACTTCGTTCGCGACGCTGGCCCGTCTTTATTCTGAAGACCCGGGAACGGCGCGCCAAGGCGGCGAGTTTCAGGACTATGTGGGGCGTGGAATGCTTGACCCGACGTTTGCGAACGTGGCGTTCAACCTGACCGACCCTAAGAAGATATCGAAGATTGTGGAGACGGAGTTCGGCTTCCACATCATCCAGCTCATCGACAAGCGTGGCGACAAAATCAAGGTAAGGCACATCCTGCTCAAGCCGAAGGTGACGCAGGGGGAAATCGACATGGCCAAGTTGCAGCTTGACTCCATAGCCGACAACATCAGGGAAGGCA
Source organism: uncultured Prevotella sp. (assembly GCA_937922435.1). Taxonomy (GTDB): domain Bacteria; phylum Bacteroidota; class Bacteroidia; order Bacteroidales; family Bacteroidaceae; genus Prevotella. The sequence continues at coordinate 68,864 of CAKZVT010000043.1, forward strand.
AGTTCTCGTTCGAGGAGGCGGCCTCTTTCCTGTCGGACGACAAGGACACGCGCAACAACAACGGACTTATGGCCAACATGGGCGACGACGGCCGCATGACGAGCCGTTTCCAGATGCGCAACCTTCCGTCGGAAATTGCGCGCGTGGTGGACACGCTCAAGGTGGGCGAAGTGTCCGCTCCGTTCCAGATGATAAGCGAGAAGAACGGCAAGACGCTGTGTGCCGTGGTGAAGCTGAAGAACCGTGTTGAGACGCACCGCGCCACAATCACGGAGGATTTCCAGGCGATGAAGAACATAGTCCTCGCCAAGCGCAAGGAGGAATTCATCGAGAAGTGGATTCAGGACAAGATAAAGACGACGTATGTGCGCATCAACGACCGTTATAAAGGTTGTGATTTCCGTTACCAAGGCTGGATTAGATGACGAAAGAAAATAATATCAAGGCTTTGTTCCGTGGGCATAGGGTGCTGTTAGTGGCCGCCCTGTGCCTTTTTGGACTTGGTTGGGTGCAGTCGCGCCAGGCTCCGAAGAAGAAGGCGCGGCCGAAGACCAGCGAACGTGTGTTCCTGCTCCATGCCGACCGTCTGCGTTTCGACCAGTTCGGGCCTGTGCCCGGCGCGCAGGTGCTCAACGGCAATGTGGCTTTCCGTCACCAAGGTGCGAAGCTGTATTGCGACAGCGCTTACTTCTATCAGGAAAGCAATTCGTTCCGCGCCTTCGGCCGTGTCAGGATGTACCAGGGCGACACTTTGTCGCTTTTCAGCGACTACGCGTATTACGACGGCAACGACCAGATGGCCGAGGCGCGTTACAACGTGGTGCTGACCCACCGCAAGACCAAGCTCTACACCGACAGCCTTAACTACGACCGCCTGTACGGCATAGGCTATTTCTTCGAGGGTGGCAAGATGATTGACAAGGACAACGTGCTCGTTTCTGACTGGGGAGAGTATGATACGGAGACGCGCGAGGCCGTGTTCAACTATAACGTGAACCTCAAGAACCCGCAGTTCGTGCTTGAGACAGACACCCTGCACTACTATACGCAGACTTCATTGGCGCACATCGTAGGCCCGTCGAAAATCACGTCGGACGGCAGTGTCATCCACACCTCGCAGGGGTATTACGATACCGACAAGGACTTTGCCCGGCTGTACGGCCGCTCCACGCTTGTGAACGGCGGCAAGACGCTGACCGCCGACAGCCTGTTCAACGACGACAAGACCAAGGTCAGCGAAGGCTTTGGCAACGTAGTGTACAACGATACGGTGAACAAGAACGCCATGACGAGCAATTACTTCTGGTACAACGACAGTACGGGCTATGCCTTCGCAACCGACAGTGCCGTGATGAAGGACTACTCGCAGGGCGACACCCTGTTCGTGCATTCGGACACGATGAAGGTCTACACGTTCAACATCAACACCGACTCCGTTTACCGCAAGGCGCATTGTTATTATAAGGTGAGGGCGTTCCGCACCGACGTACAGGCCGTGTGCGACTCGCTTGTGTACAACACGCAGGACTCTTGCCTCACCATGTACCGCGACCCCATCACCTGGAACGCCAACCGCCAGCTGCTGGGCGAGGTCATCAAGGTGTACATGAAGGACTCAACCATCGACCATGCGCACGTCATAAACCAGGCCCTTTCGGCCGAGATGCTGCGCGACAGCCTGAAGTTCAACCAAGTGTCGTCGCGCGAGATGTTCGGTTTCTTCGAGGACGGCGAAATCCGCAAGACGGAGGCCGTGGGCAACGTGCAGGCCATTTACTACATGCAGGACGACCGTGACAGCTCGTTCACCAACATGGGTTATATCGAGACCGACACCATGCGCATGTTCATGAAGGACAGGAAGATGCAGAAAATATGGACGTGCAAGCAGACAGGGAAGATGTACCCCATCACGCAAATACCGCCAGACAAGAAGGAACTGCCGGCGTTTGTATGGTTCGACTACATCCGTCCGCGCGACAAGTACGACATATTCAACTGGCGCGGCAAGGCCAAGGGCACGGAGCTGCGCAACATAGAGCGGCGTGCCGCCCCGTTGCAGTTTATCGGCAATGGCGGCGTTGTGACTGATGAAGCGCCTGCCGCGCCGCCTGTAGCTCCGCCGGAGCAGGCCGCCGTGACAGAAAAAGCTGCCGCGGAGCAACCGCAGGAGGCTGCCGCAGGAAAAACGGAGGACTGACGCATGGGACTGTTCAACCAGCGCAAGCCGCGCCGCTTCGACCATAGGTACATGTTCGTAGACGAGCGCAAGGACAAGCTCAGGGCCGTGGAGCAGCGCGCCAAGGCGGAGCTTGGCGGCGGGGGCGAGCCTCCGTCGGGGCACGAACGGCTGCGCGGTGTGTTCCTCAATGCCACGCGCCATGCGTCGCGCCGCCGCGAACGCCGCCTGGCCGGTGGCTTCGTGCTTACATACGGGGCTATCCTCGTGCTGCTCGTAATCCTCGTCGCGGTGTGGAAGATGCTGCTCTCCATGTAGCTGATGGCGGCGCTCCGTGTGACATGGCGGGGTTGACAAATTGTCGGTCGGCCATGAATTTTTATTCCATTCACGTGTGTTCGGTATAATTATAGTATGATAATAACCTAACTTCAAACTGTCGGTTGGTAACTGTCATTCCGCGCTACGACGCGGAATCCAGTGTAAACGCCCAGGCTTTTCAATGTTATTTGTACTGGATTCCGCGTCGTAGCGCGGAATGACAGTTACCAACTGACAGTTTGGAACAAGGAAACAGGCAAGTCATATTTCTATTAGGAGGATTATTTCTTATGCCAACTTACAGTCCGTTCATAACTTATTGAAAACCAGAATGTTGCAAAACGGCGTGCAAAAGGCCGTGTTTCGCGTTGCAAAAGGTGGCCTTTCGCCGTGTGAAACATGGCCTTTTGCACGCCGTTTTGCCGCCTTTCGCAACGCCGCTTGCCTGCGGCACGGTTTTTGCAACACGCTTTTACAGTAGAAAGACATTATAATACGATGAGCGACATAATACAACTGCTGCCCGACTCGGTGGCCAACCAAATAGCCGCAGGCGAGGTGATACAGCGCCCTGCGTCGGTAATCAAGGAACTGGTGGAGAACTCCATCGACGCCGGCGCGCGCACGGTGAACGTGCTCGTGACCGATGCCGGGCGCACGTCAATCCAGGTGATTGACGACGGATGCGGCATGTCGGAGACCGACGCGCGCATGTCATTCGAGCGGCATGCCACATCCAAAATACGCAAGGCCGACGACCTCTTCGCCCTTCACACCATGGGCTTCCGCGGAGAAGCCCTCGCCTCAATAGCCGCCGTGGCGCAGGTGGAGCTGCGCACGCGCGCCAAGGGCGACGACATCGGCACGCACCTGTCAGTCGCCGGGTCGAAGGTAGTAGGGCAGGAGCCTGTATCATGCCCCGTGGGCAGTAACTTCTCGGTGGAAAACCTGTTCTACAACGTGCCTGCGCGGAGGAAGTTCCTCAAGTCGAACGCCACCGAGCTTAACAACATTCTCGCCGCTTTCGAGCGCATAGCGTTGGTATATCCCGACGTCAGCTTCACCTTCCACAGCAACGGAGTGGAGACGTTCAACCTGAAAAGCGGCAATCTGCGCCAGCGCATCGTCGACATTTTCGGAAAGAAAATCAACGCCGACCTGCTGCCAATCGGCGTTGAGACCACCATCTGCAACATCACTGGCTTCGTAGGCAAGCCAGAGGCCGCGCGCAAGAAAGGGGCTCACCAGTACTTCTTTGTCAACGGGCGCTACATGAAGCATCCGTATTTCCACAAGGCCGTGATGACCGCTTACGAGCGCATCGTGCCGCAAGGGGAGCAAGTGCCGTACTTCATCTACTTCGACATAAACCCCGAAGACATCGACGTGAACATACACCCGACGAAGACCGAAATAAAGTTCGAGAACGAGCAGACCGTCTGGCAGGTGCTCATGGCCGCCGTCAAGGACGCCATAGGGCGGTTTAACGACGTGCCGTCAATCGACTTCGACACAGAGGGCAAGCCCGACATACCCGTCTTCGACCCTCACCACAACTCCTCGTCAGCCCCGAAAGTTGACTACAACCCGTCCTACAATCCCTTCAAGAGCACGCCGTCATACGTGCCCAAAGACCACGGCGGCGGTGCGCCCGGCGGTTGGGAACAGCTGTATGGGGCGGCGGCAGGCGGCGGTGACGGCGTTGTTCCTGACGCTCCCGAGGACGACGGCGGCCTGTTCGAGGCGGCCTGCGGCATGGATGAAAGCCCTGCCGTGCCCGAAGAGAAGTCGCCCGCTCACTACCAGTACAAGGGCAAGTACATCATGACGGCCGTAAAGTCGGGACTCATGATGATAGACCAGCACCGCGCACACGTCCGCATACTCTACGAGAAATACATGGCGCAGATGGACGGAAAGGGTGGCGCGTCGCAGCAGATGCTCTTCCCCGAAATGGTTACTTTCACCCCGTCGGAAGACGTCATGCTGCAAAAGATGCGGCAAGACCTCGACAACCTCGGCTTCGACCTCGCCCCGCTGGGCGGCGGCAGCTATTCGGTCAACGGCGTCCCGGCCGGCCTTGACGGCGTTGATTTCGTCAAGATGCTCAAGAACATGGTGGCCGAATACGTAGAGACGGGGGCTTCGGCGGCCGACGGAGTGCGCCGCCTGCTGGCCTTGCAGATGGCACGTGGGGCGGCAATCCCTTACGGCCAGGTGCTCGACAACGTGGAGATGGAGAACATCGTGAACGAGCTGTTCACCTGCTCCACGGTCAACTATTCCCCCGACGGCAAGACCGTCGTGGCCATGTTGAGGCAGCAGGATATCGAGCGGCTGTTTGGTTGAAAAGTCCTTAGAAGTGGCATCTTTGTCGGTAAATGCACTGAAATGTGTAAAATAAATTCACAAAAAGTGATGATTGTTTAGAATTTATTACTATCTTTGCAATGTAGAGCCTCCATAGAGAGGAGGCCCGGACAAATGTTTTATTGATTGTTTAATATTAAGAGCTATGAAGAAATTATTTATCGCATTGGTTTTTGCGTGTGTCTCTGTGACCGGCATGGCACAGAACCAAGACATTACGGAGAAGTACAGCGTTGCGACAAACTCGTTCTGGAGCAACTGGTTCATCCAGGGCGGCGTGACATGGGAAGCATGGTACGGCAATTACGAGGACGGCATGGGCTTCTCCAAGAACCCGTTTAAGGCGTTCCGTTCCAATCCCGGGTTTGCAATAGGCATCGGAAAATGGTTCACCCCCGGCCTAGGTCTCCGTACAAAGTTCCAGGGAGTGTGGGGTAAGTCCGTATGGAACGACCAGAACATCGAGACGCAAAACAGGTATTGGATACTCCGTGAGGACGTGCTGTTCAACCTTAGCAACCTCTTCTGCGGCTACAACGAGAACCGCGTATGGAACTTCATACCGTTCATCGGTGGAGGACTGGGCCGTTCTTGCACTTACAACGACTATGCCGTAGGCTTCACTCTCGGTATCTTGAACGAGTTTTGGGTGAACAAGCGTCTTGCCATCAACCTTGAAATAGGATGGAACCGCTACGAGAGCAGCCTCTGCGGAATGCCTGCAGAGTATGGAGAAGGCATAATGAGCCATCCTAACCATGTGTATGCCGAGGTGGGTGTTACGTTCAACCTGGGCAAGAAGAGATGGAACAAAGTGCCTGATGTGGAAGCTATCAAGGCTCTGTCACAGTCGCAAATCGATGCGCTCAACGCGCAGCTGGCCGACGAGAGGGCAGAGAACGAGCGCCTGAAGAACGAGCTTGCAAACAAGAAGACCGAGCCCGTGGTAAAGGTTGAGAAAGAGTATGTCACCACTCCGGTATCTGTATTCTTCAACCTCAACAAGTCGGCTATCGCTTCCAAGAAAGACCTTGTGAACGTTAAGAACCTTGCCGACTACTCTAAGGACAACAACGCGAAGCTCGTTGTTACGGGTTATGCGGACAGCGCGACAGGTCCTGCCGACTTCAACCGCGAACTTTCGCAGAAGCGTGCGGAGCGTGTTGCCGACGAACTCGTGAACATGGGTGTTAAGAGGGAGAACATACAGATTGTTGCGAAGGGTGGAGTTGACACTCTCGTGCCGCCTTCTTACAACCGCCGTGCTACCGTTGAAATCGCAAAGTAACGGCATCTTGACGTGCAATGTATAAGGATGCTCCGCCGTTGGCGGGGCATCTTTTTTTGTATTTGCAAGTAAGCAGATTAGGCGTTGACAGCCATCCTCCGGGCTTCATTTTGCTGTCTTTTAGCCTGTTTTCTTCAAAAAAACGGCTGAAAATTTGGCAGTTTCGTGAAAAAGGCATACCTTTGCGCTCGCTTACGACAAGTAAGGGCGCTTAGCTCAGCTGGTTTAGAGCATCTGCCTTACAAGCAGAGGGTCGGGGGTTCGAATCCCTCAGCGCCCACAA
>CAKZVT010000044.1 GCA_937922435.1 uncultured Prevotella sp.
TCCGCCGCCACGTCGGCCTGGCACAGCGCATAATGGACGACATTGTGGACATGGAGCTTGAGAAAATCGACCTCATCATGGACAAAATCAAGGCCGACCCGCAGAGCGACGAGGTTAAGTTCACCGAGTATCACCTGTGGGAAAAAATCAAGGACAAGAGCGGAAAGGGACGTCGTACAGGCGTCGGCATAACCGCCGAAGGCGACATGCTCGCCGCTATGGGGCTGCGCTACGGCACGCAGGAGGCTACCGACTTCTCCGTAGAAGTGCACAAGACGCTTGCCCTCGCGGCTTACCGCTCGTCGGTGACTATGGCAAAGGAGCGCGGCGCTTTCGCCGTGTACGACACCAAGAGGGAAGAGAACAACCCCTTCATCAGCCGCCTGCGCGAGGCTGACCCCGAGCTTTACGCCGACATGGCGAAGTATGGCAGGCGCAACATAGCCTGCCTCACCATCGCGCCTACAGGCACTACGAGCCTCATGACGCAGACCACGAGCGGCATAGAGCCTGTGTTCATGCCCGTATATAAGCGCCGCCGCAAGGTGAACCCGAACGACACCGACGTGCATGTGGACTTCGTCGACGAAGTGGGCGACTCGTTCGAGGAGTACATCGTCTACCACCGCAAGTTCATCGAATGGATGAAAATCAACGGAATAGACACCGACAAGCGTTACTCTCAAGAAGAGATAGACCAGCTCATAGCATGTTCACCTTATTATAAAGCCACCGCCAACGACGTTGACTGGCTCATGAAGGTGCGCATGCAGGGCGCTATCCAGAAGTGGGTGGACCACAGCATCAGCGTAACCATCAACCTTCCCAACAACGTTGACGAGGCTCTTGTCAACCGTCTGTACGTCGAGGCGTGGAAGTCGGGCTGCAAGGGATGCACCGTCTACCGCGACGGCTCGCGCTCGGGAGTGATGCTTTCGGTCGAGAAGAAGAAGGAGAAGGGCGGCGAGGAAATCACCACGCAGCAGCAACTGCCGCCATGCCGCCACCCCGAAGTTACCGAAGTAAGGCCCAAGGAGCTTGAATGCGACGTGGTAAGGTTCCAGAACAACAAGGAGAAATGGGTGGCTTTCGTTGGTCTGTTGGACGGCTATCCGTATGAAATCTTCACCGGATTGCAGGACGACGACGAAGGCATCGTACTGCCGAAGACCGTCACCAAAGGCAAGATTATCAAGCAACCTAACGAAGACGGGACAAAACGCTACGACTTCCAGTTCGAGAACAAGCGTGGATACAAGACCACAGTGGAGGGCTTGAGCGAGAAGTTTAATCCCGAATACTGGAACTATGCCAAGCTCATCTCCGGCGTGCTGCGCTACCGTATGCCTATCGAGCACGTCATAAAGCTCGTAAGTTCGCTCCAGTTAAAGAGCGAAAGCATCAACACCTGGAAGAACGGTGTGGAGCGTGCGCTCAAGAAATACATCACCGACGGCACCGAGGCGAAAGGCCAGAAATGCCCTGCCTGCGGACAGGAAACCCTCGTTTACCAGGAGGGATGCCTCATCTGCAAGAACTGCGGAGCGTCAAGGTGCGGATAGTTAGACAATTAAGAATGAAGAATTAAGA
>CAKZVT010000045.1 GCA_937922435.1 uncultured Prevotella sp.
TTTACGGCGACATGAGCCGCCGCGTGATGATGCTTCTTGCCGGTTTCACCCCTGCCCTGACGCAATACTCCATCGACGAGGCGTTCATCGACTTATCGGGTTTCGGCGAGGGCGAAGCCTTGCGGAGCTATGGCAGGCAAATAGTTAGCACAATAGGCCGTGGCACGGGCATACCCGTAACGCTCGGCATCGCGCCGACGAAGACCTTGGCGAAGGTCGCCGCAAAGTACGGCAAGCGTTATAAGGGCTACGGCGGGGTGTGCCTTATCGACACGGAGGACAGGCGTGTGAAGGCGTTGAAGGGTCTGCCAGTGGCCGACGTGTGGGGCATCGGCCGCAGGACTGTCGGGAAACTTGAATATCACGGTGTGCGCACGGCATGGGACTTCACGCAAAGGAGCGAGGGTTGGGTGCGCCGCGAGCTTACCGTTACTGGCGTGAGGACGTGGCGCGAACTGCAAGGCGAGAGTTGCATCGACATCGAGGAACTGCCGGAGAAGAAGAGCATCTGTACAAGCCGCAGCTTTCCCGACCAAGGATTGTCACAATTAGCCCCGTTGGAGGAGGCCGTCGCCCACTTCGCATCTTCCTGTTCGCGCAAGCTGAAGGAGCAGGACAGCTGTTGCCGCGCCGTCACGGTGTTCGCATATACAAGCCGTTTCCGCACAGACGCGCCAAGCAGCGCAATCAACCGCACGGCAACCCTCACCGTACCGACAAACGACCTGCGCGAGCTTGTGTCGGTGTCAGTCGGCGCGTTGCGCTCGCAATGGGACGCATCCGCCACGTTTTTCTACAAGAAAGCGGGCGTGATAGTCTGGGACATCTGCCCTTCCGGCGCAGTGCAGGGCGACCTTTTCGATACCATCGACCGCGCTAAGCAAGCCCGTCTTGCCGCCGCAATCGACGCCATAAACAACAAAAACGGCTACAACACGGTGAAAGTGGCCGTACAGGGCACGGACGACAGCTGGCGCATGAAGCACGAACACGAGTCAGGAAAATACACGACCAACATCGACGACGTAATAAAAGTGAAAGCGTAAGTTGTTGCGGTATTTTTACTTAAGCATTGGCAATGCGGCATAAAACCGCTGTCTTTGCCGCATATTCTGCGGCGTTTTCAGGCATTCAATGCCGCAGAATTAAAATAGAAGAATCATGTATCAGATATTTGCTTATACTTAACTATGGGGCAAAACTTGCTATATTCCGCATAACGGGAGAACATAACGGGAGAACTCCATTACTAAAAATATCATGCACTTTTCTTTTCCATCAGGGAAATTATTATTATATTTGTCGCCGATAATCTTTCTCATTTATAATTTAGGAAGAAACAGATGGTATTTGACAAGTTCATAGACAGGCAGGATGAGTTGGAACGGATAAAAGAGGCATTCCAACGCCAGCATCCGCAGTTCATAGTAGTTTATGGAAGGAGACGTATCGGTAAATCCACGCTCATCAAGGAAATCCTGTCGGAAAACGACGTGTATTTCCTCAGTGACCAGACCAACGAAGCCAACCAAAGGATGCTGTTTGCAAAGTCCTTATTGGACATCATACCGCGTTTCGACAAAGTTATTTATCCTGATTGGGAGACTTTGCTGTTGGAACTGAACGAACGCATAACCCGACGGATCGTTGTATGTTTGGATGAATTCCCATACATGGTCAAAAGCTGCGCCGCGCTTCCTTCCGTAATCCAAAAGCTGTTGAACGGAAGGACGTTAAGGTTCGACCTGATTATCTGCGGTTCTTCGCAGCAACTCATGCAAGGCTATGTGTTGGACAGAAATGAACCGTTATACGGATTGGCTGATGAAATCATCAAACTTGAGCCTATACCCATCCAATACATCTGCCAGGCATTAGGAGTGGATGAGACGACCGCCGTGGAAGAATATGCCGTTTGGGGCGGGATTCCACGATATTGGGAACTGAGAGCCGATTACCCGGATTTGGCCACGGCAATAAGAAGATTGATATTAGACACCAAAGGAATATTGGCCGAAGAGCCACAAAGGCTGCTCCGTGACGACTTGCGCGACACAGTCCAGACTTCCACCATCCTTTCCATAATCGGCAACGGAGCAAACAGGATGACAGAAATTGCGGCACGCGCCGGGAAAGAGGCCACCCAAATATCAGAACCGCTGGGAAAGCTACGTGAACTGGGATATGTCAGACGCGAAATCCCTTTCGGCGAAAGCGAGAAAAAGAGCAAGAAGGGCATTTATCGCATCAACGACAATATGCTGCAATTTTATTACCGGTTCGTTGCACCCAACAGTTCCTTCCTCGAATTGGGACGTGTAGACAGGATAATGGGCCTCGTTGTTTCCCAATTCAGCCAATATGTCGGCGAATGTTGGGAACAGCTATGTCGTCGGTTCGTCAGCGGCAATGAGATTGACGGGATAGAATACGGCATGGCTTCAAGATGGTGGGGAAAAATATTTCCAGATAACAACAAAGAAGGCAAGATGGTCGAACTGGATGTAGTGGCCGAATCCTTTGACAAGAAACACATTCTTATCGGAGAGTGCAAATGGACTGGAGGGGAAGATGCCTCAAGGTTGATTAAAGACTTGTCCGAGAAAGCAAAATTCCTGCCGTTCGTCAAGGATGGACAGGAAGTGCATCCCATCTTGTTCCTAAAACAAAAGCCCACGCACAATGAATTTGCCAGATATTTCCTTCCTGGGGATATTCTAAAAAATCTCTAACATTATACGAAATAAGCAATTATATTAATTGTTTAACGTTCCATGGCTTGAAATGGTCTGAAACGCTTATCCGCCGTTCAGATAATCATTCAAGTCCTTAAAGCCATTGTATAAGGAGGACATGTCTTCAGCATTGCCGTTCAATGCCTTGTAAAGCGAGGAAAAGGCGTTGTGACCAGCCGCGTCGTTGTCAAGCAGGCATATGGTCTTGTCGTATTCCCGCAATAAAGGCAATGCCTTGCATATATTTGTGACAGAGTTCAGGACGATGAAATCACTTTCCATTGTATCAAGGCATGACAAACTACCGTACTTTCTCAATGTCAAGAAAGACAGATAATCCATAAACCCCTCGAAAACAAGGCAGGTAGCATTCGCCTTATCACCGCCAGACTTTATGTAAGATATGTCCTTCGGCGCAATACATCCCTTGAACTAGCGGTTGCGGAGTTCGTAACCGCCCGACCGGTTGCGGAAACCTATAGCGTAATACCGCTTAAAGTTACAAGTGTAATGCACCTCCACGCATTCATTCCTTGCGACATCAGTGTCTATCTTCCTTTCACGCAAATACGCCAATAAGGCAGGAGATTTTATCGGAACAACGCCAATATCGGTAAACGCGGGCGGTTGTTTTTGTTTCTTAACGTCAGGAACAAAACGGCGGACAGAGTTTGGCGCAGACATGCTGATACATTTCAAAAGGTATGTAATGTCGTTGGAGCGGTACAGTTCCCTTGCCAACGCTATCATCCCTCCGCCCCGGCCAAGTCCGAAGTCGTACCAGCAGCTTAATTCCGTGTCAACCTTGAACGATGCCGTGCGCTCATCGCGCAGCGGAGACAGATACCAAAGGACATTCCCCTTGCGCCTTACGGGACTGTGCCCAAGGCCTTCAAGGAAATCGTCAAGGGCGGTACGTTTTGTAGTTTCGATATCCATAATGATGCGAACATATATAATAAGGTAAGGAAAATCCCCCGAAACTGACTTCGGAGGATTTGGAATGGTGACATAGGAGCCTGCCTACGGCACGAACAGCAAAGCGAACTCAACCTTGCGCCTTGTCTCAAGTCCTTTGAGGACCTTGCCCCGATACATCCTGAACGACACGTACTCGCGGTAAATATTCCTGTCGCCGGCCTCCAACTTGCGTACCAGGCGGCTTTTCTTCAGGCGTCCGCCGCCGAGCAGGCGGTACACCCCGACATTGTAAGAGAGGGCGGCGAGCAATACCGAGTCCTTGCCGAAGCGGCGGAACACGGCACAACGCTCCATGAGGTCTTTCCTCAACAACGCCTCGGCCTGCCGTTTCGTCATGCGGTGGCTGTACCTCTCGCCGGGCAGGAGCCTGTGGCCGTAGCCGACGTAAGGATGATGACGAGGCCCGTGCCAACCCTCGAAATGCCTTACCACAGCCACAGCTCTTTCAAATAAAGACAGCTTTGCAATCTGCGGCGGCAGCTCCGCTTTGGACGTTAGGCATAGAAACGCCAACAACAAAACCAACAAAATCTTCATGCACATCGCACATTTTCATTTTTGACATGGCTCATCATTGCGCATTCTCCATTTCCGTTATGACAGGGCGGAACATCAGTCCGCCGCCTTCTTCATCATCCCCGTCTTCTGCGTTGAAGTCGAACGTCAGCTTTTCCACGCCGCCCCAGTTGTTCTCGACGTACAGGTCGATTGACTGCGCGTCGCCGACGCTCAAAGAGGTATAATACAGGCGGAACTCCTTTTTGCCCAGCAGGTAGCGGTCGTTGGGCTTCAACACCGTGCCATCCTCCATCTCTAACCTGCCCTTGCCGTCCGTCTGGAAATAGCGCAGGGTGTACACCGTGCCGTCGAAGCCGCCGTCCTCCACGATGGAGAGACGCAACTCGACGGTTTCGCCGTAGGCCACTTCGTCCTGCACGGGCATGGCCTCCACCGTAAACGGGTACTCTTGCGTGACGTCAAGGCCGTCATCGCACGACATTGTCGATAACAATGCTGTAATTACACAGCAACAAATAAATAAAAACTTCACTTTTCTTTTCATGTAAATACTTGTTTAGGGTTAGAAAACATACTTCAATGAAACTCCATATTGGCAATGGAACACACCCGAAGCTCCGCCCCACAGCGTCCGCCCTCGCAGCCTTGCCGCCGCAGCGAAGTTGTCCGTGATGAACACCTCGGCCTCCAACGTGGCGGCGCATCCGTATATGAAGGCACTGCACTGCGAGAGCGACGCCCCGTCATCAAGCGTTCTCCTGCCGCTGTTCACCTCCTCGTAGCCAATCACTCCCGACAGTCCTGCATTAAGGAAGAACACCTTGCCGGGCGACGACAGCAGGTTGAGAACATATCCGGCATCGGCGGTATATTGTTCCATCGGCACACCGACGGTGCGGTAACGGCAATTCCTCCTCACGTATTCCACGCCGTACTCCCACTTATTCCCATTCTTCACGTAGTTGAAAAAGGCGAGCGAAAAGGCATACCCCGTGCCGTCATTGCCCGCAGGCGAATAAAAGCCGTCAACCATATCAGCCGAAAGCCGCACACCCTTCATGCCCGACAGACAGCGTTGAGCCGCCGCTTTGCCAGCCGTTACGGCAAGCAACAGTGTCAATAACAATAACCTGCATTTCATCATAACACGCGCACCTCGTCAATGGTTTCGGCATTGGCCACGTCGTCTCCCTGCACCTCGAACCGCTGGTGTCGGCCTCCCTGCTTCTCGTTCATCTCCACAACGAGCATCTTGCCGTCCGGAATGGTGAACTTTGGCAGGGCGAACACCGTGCGTTCGGCCTTTCCGCCGTCAACACGCGTGGCGTAGTTGTACGCCCTTAGCGGATAAATCACTTGTTCCTGCATGGCCGTGCGCTTGACTACTTTCTTGTCAACAATCTTGAATGTGACAAAATCCACGTCGAAAGGCACGTTGCCCTTGTTCCTCGTCTCGGTGTGGAAATAAAGCAGGTCGCCGTGGGCGTAAAGCCCCTTCAGCAGGAACTGCACCCCGAAACGGCGGCTCCCGATGTGGCGCACGCGCCTCTTGTCCTCCTTGTGGATTGACTTCATAATCATCCTCACCAAGCGCGGCGACTCGCCGTCAAGCTCTTTCAGGTAAATTTCCATTGCGTTGTTGGGCCGGTTCACCGCCTCGCCGTCGTGAATGAAGTCGCACATCTCGACATTGAGCAACAGCGGTTCGTCGGCGTACTTCACATTGAAACTGTAGAAGTCGCCGCTCTCCGTTATTACGCTCATGTTCGTCTCGCCGCGGAAGTTCTTTTTCACGGCCTTCACGCGGATTACGTTCTCCGCCCCGTCGGCCTTCCCTGCAATCAGGTTTTCAGAGCCGAGGTCTACGTATCTTACGGGCGACGGAAAAATCACGTGTACGGTCTTGTCATACGTTATTTCAAGTCCGTGCGGCGGAATCATGCGGCTGAAACCGATTTTCCGCGTCAGTCCCTCGAACTTGTCGCCGCTGCTTGGCTGCGCCACGGCTGCGACTGCGCCTATAAGCAGGGCGCAAAATAGAAACATCTTCTTTCCCATAAACATCATTTTCTTGGCTGTTTTTTGCATTGTTCCGTTTGTTTTCTTTTCTGTCATTTGAATATTCATTTTCTCATTGATTGACTGTCATAAATCCGTATCAATTTCTCTGGTTTGCAAAAGACGCCCTTTCACGTTCCAAAAGATGCCCTTTTGCATCCTAAAAGGCGGCAAATTGGAAGCTAAAAGAGCACCTTTTGCAAACTACTTTGTAACATCTTGTTTTTCAAATACTTACATCTATATCAAAATTTAAGGTTCTTACTACTCCGAAACTGTTGCCGTTCACTCCTCCGGCGGATGCAACAGCAGCCTGTACCCGGCCTTGACGGTGATTTTTACGGTGCGTGCCTTTTTTGTGAAATACTGCGACACGCCGCGTATCAGTCCGCGTCCTACATCGGAAACTATCTGCGCCCCGGCGTCGGTGGATATGCTTATGCCGCTTTCCACGGCACCGCCCATGCCTGCGGCAATCTCTTTCACAGCGTCGTTTTCAAGCGAGTTTGGTACGAGTATGCCTTTCTGTCCGTCGGTGGAGTACACCTCAAGTTCCACTGGCAACACATTGCCGTTGTGACTTACGGCCTCGATTTCCACTTCCATACGTTCGCCCTGAAGACGTGTCAAGCCTGTTATCACCGTTCCTTTCGGCACGAGGCGGCCGCCTACGCGCATCGGTTCGAGCAGCCTGATGCGCAACGCCTGTCCGTCCGTGACAGTCTGCGTGCCGTGTACGCACGCCGCAATGGTGTTCTTTGTCACGGTCTCCTGCGTTCCTACTGCGGTGTTGAAGCGGTCTTCCACGATGCTGTCCGCATCGTCCTTTTGTCCGAGCCGCGAGACCACACGTGGCCGTTCAGCCTTAACAGGCTCGGCTTTCGGCTTTTCCGAAGCATTGCTTGTTCCCGTCGTTTTTGTTGCCGTGTTGCCGCTAAAGCGTGCCGCCAACTCGTATGACTTCTCCATAAGGGCGACCTTCTCGTCAAAGGAACTTTCCTTTTGGGGTTCGCTGTTCAGCCTCTGTTCTATCTCTGCAATCCTGCGTGATACCTCGTCATCCTGCGACACTTCCGCAGACGAGTAAAAACCGGCCAGCGTCCTGTTCATGTCCTGATACGCCATAACGGATGACTGCGGACTGCCTTCCTCGTTTCCATTTTCCGCCGCAGGTTTGCCCGTCAGCGGAACGTCCGGCAAAGTCACCTTTCCTGTTGTATCAGTGTCGAGCATCTCCGCTATCTCTATCAGCGAGCCTTTGCGCCGTTCGGCCTTCTCCACCATCTCTCCGTCGCGGTAAGCGTCCACCTTGCTGCCTGGAAGTCCCTTGTTTTCGGGCGAAGGCATTTCGGTGTTGAAGCCTCCGCTTCCGCCTCCGGCTTCCGTTCCGTCTTCCGACGGGCGGAAAATCAGCCACAGGCTTACGGCGAACAACAGCACCATTAGCGGATATACCAGCAATTTGGAAAGTCCGCGCCT
>CAKZVT010000046.1 GCA_937922435.1 uncultured Prevotella sp.
ACTCTAACTTGAATCCCGTATTTTCCATTTACACAAAATATTTTATAGTGCCTGATATATATCGAACTCACGTTAATTTAATGCTTGTGTGATTGTATTTATGTTATTGGGACTGCTGCAAGTTTTTGCTGATGAAATCAGAAACCATCAGCTACTATGCAAAACACGGCCTTTCATGCTGCAAAAGTCCGCCTTTCGCATTGCGATTGACGGCCTTTCGCATTACAAATAGCCGTGTCATCGCAAAAAAATGTTCGCAACCAATGTCACAATGTCACCGTGTGCCGTAACCCTCTGGCCTTCACCGCCTTGCGCCGTGACATTGCCCCCTGTTTAATGTCACCACCGTCACGCTCTGCTTTGCGCCGTGACATTGGTGAAAGTGCCGCCTTAGTTACCGTCACAGCTTAATCTTCTGACTGCCAGCGCATTTTCTTATACCGTGACAGTGTGACATTGTTTTACTTTATTTGTTCAGGTATTTTATTGTCTTTGTGTCGCCTTTGTCATATTGCAGCCTTAATACCAGCAGGCTTTCGCCGAATTTCTTTAATTCGTCAAAGCTTTTTGCATAGCCGAGGAATGCGCCCGAAGGTGAGAATACCATTATGTCAAGCAACCGTTCGTTGGTCTTGTCCGTAATCGATGATATTTGCGTTGACGGCGTTTCGCTTGGTATTTTTATTGTGGTGCTGTCGCTGCCATAAGCATTCCTTACGGTGATGCTTACCAAAGCATATCCGCTAAGGTCTACATCGGTAAATTCAAGCCTTGTATAATCAGGCGCGTCAGAGAAAACTGAATTTACAACCGGACTGTATTCTTCCTCGATTGTGGAATGAACGTAACAGCTGCCTTCATACCAAACGTCAATTAAAATGTCGTAATATTCGGGATTTTGGGGACTCGGAGCTATGCTTATGATTTTCGTTTCAAGTATATGCGGCTTTAAGTCTAATATAAGTCGGAATGTACCATGCACACTTCTATTGTCTGCCATCCCTTCAAATGTTATTTGTCCGTAGACATGGCCTTCTGTTGTGTGCTTGTATTTGTATTCATTAGTTATTGGCGGAATGGTAAGTTCTGCGTCTGAAGACGTGGCTGCAAGTTCATATTCGCCATTTTCCAATGGTAATTTGTATTCCCATCTATGGTTTGTTATGGTCTTTACATCGGCCTTTATGTAAAATGTATGGCTTTGCCAAGCGGAGGCGATGCCTGTTTCATCAACGTCTCTACTAATGATTTCAATCTCGTTTTCACTAAGCACATTCATTGTTTTGGTGTCTGTCGCATCAAGTGTTGTTACATCGCTTGATGCGTTATGTGCAGAACTGTTTAGTGGAAAAGTTGCAAATAAAATGACGGCGACAAAGTTTCTTAGCAGTGACATGATTGAATGTGTATGATTTGAATTGAAAACGAAAACCTTTTCCGTTTATTGCTGTGTTGGCGACCATTACAAGATAAAAAATAATTTATGAAACTTTTTGAATGATACCTGTACTCTAAATTTCACTCCAAAAGCAAATAAAAACATTAGACGATAGGGGATTATCGGAAAAATCCCTTACTTTTGTAATCGGATAGAGGCAACTCTTTCCGTACATAAGAATAAAGAAGAAGCGTTATGCTTATCTTGTAAGTTGGAAACGTAGGAAATTTCGGACTTAGTACGAGAGATGGCATAGTGGTTCTCACGTCATAGCGTGGGCTGCTATTACCATATCCGTGCTAAAGGTTTCCTACGACCTCCAACTTAGACGTGGTAGCATTGCAGTTCCACGCTCTTGCATTTTATAACCGCCTATTAAGGGACTGATAGGCATTGAACGGAACATCATTATGGAACAACAGTTTTGTCAAAGTTGCGGTATGCCTCTGACTAATGAGAACAGGGGGAGCAATGCCGATGGAAGCCGTAGCGAGGATTATTGCTCTTATTGCTACAAAAACGGTGAGTTCACCCAAAAGTTCACAATGAGTCAGATGATAGAGTTCTGCCTGCAATTCTTAGACCAATGGAATACGCAGGCGGGATGCAGTTTGACTCCTGTACAAGCGAAGGAACAAATGCTACAGCACTTTCCGCATCTGAAACGATGGAGAAAGAAAGATGAACGGACACTTACGGAAAAAGCTACACAATTGCTTTCCCAATGCGAGAACGTTACCGTAGTTTCTATTGATGCCAACGGTTATCCTCGCCCTGTGCAGATGTCCAAGATAGGGGCAAAGGATTTCCATGAGGTTTGGATGGCGACAAGTGCGGACTCCGTGAAAGTGGATGATTTTAAGGCGAACAACAAAGCCGGTCTTTGCTACGACCATTACGGGGATGGCGTTGCCCTGCGTGGCACGGTAGAGATTGTCACGGATGATGCCATCCGTAAGGAAATGTGGCAGGATTGGTTCATTCATCATTTCCCCGGTGGAGCAAGCGACCCGAATTACGTACTTCTGCATTTCATTGGCACGGAAGCCACCTTTTGGATAAATGGCGAATTTTCTCATTCCAATATCTGATGTATATGAAAACTATCATATCTGACACCCAAAACATAGCCGCTTGCGGTCTTTATTGCGGAGCCTGCCGTAAGTTCTTGTCGGAGAAATGTCCCGGATGCAAGCAAAATGAAAAAGCGACTTGGTGTAAAATCCGCTTATGCTGCCAAGAAAACAAGTTCAATACTTGTGCAGAATGCTCCCATGATGTTAAGGAATGCAAGCTGTTCTCCAATTGGATAGGCAAGGTGTTCGCATTTCTTTTTAATTCTGACCGTTCCGCTTGTATTCGCTATATCAAGGAACAAGGCGAACATGCCTTCGCGGAAGAGATGACAAAACGTAAATGTCAAACCATTAAAAGAAAATAAGTCACTTTAACTGAAAAGGTGCATAGGCTGTGTGGCCTTGCACCTTTTTTATAATTATTACGTAATTGTTGTTTTATTATATCACCAGCTCCACGGGGCAATGGTCGGAGCCGTAGATTTCGTTGTGGATGCTGGCTGATTTGATTTTGTCTGCCAATCGGTTGGAGACGATGAAGTAATCGATGCGCCAGCCGGCGTTCTTTTCGCGTGCATGGAAGCGGTACGACCACCAGGAGTATGCGCCTTCGAGGTCGGGGTGGAAGTGGCGGAAGGTGTCGGTGAAGCCGGAAGAGAGCAGGTCTGTAAATTTCTCGCGCTCCTCGTCGGTGAAGCCAGCGTTGCGGCGGTTGGTCTTCGGGTTCTTAAGGTCTATTTCCTTGTGCGCCACGTTCATGTCGCCGCAGGCGATGACGGGCTTTACTGCATCGAGCTTCAACAGGTATTCGCGGAAGTCGTCTTCCCACTTCATGCGGTAGTCGAGGCGGCGCAGGCCGTCTTGTGAGTTTGGCGTGTAGACGGTGACAAGGTAGAAGTCGGGCATTTCGAGCGTTATTACGCGCCCTTCGTGGTCGTGCTCGTCTATGCCGATGCCGTAGGCGACGCTCAAAGGCTCATGTTTAGTGAATATGGCCGTGCCCGAATAGCCTTTCTTCTCGGCGTAGTTCCAATAGGATTTGTAGCCGTCGAAAGCCAAATCGAGCTGTCCTTGCTGCATCTTCGTTTCCTGAAGGCAGAAAAAGTCGGCATCCAGCTGCTTGAAGGCGTCGCTGAAGCCCTTGCCCTCGCAAGCGCGGAGGCCGTTGACGTTCCATGATATTAGTTTCATGCTCTATCAATTGAGGATTGAAAATTGGTAATTGAGAATAGTGATTACCCTTGTCAATTATTTATTATACAAAAAAGATAATTGAGAATTATGTTATCTTGTGGCTTAAATGCTTGTCAAAGTAATCATAATTCTCAATTATCCATTATCAATTTTAAATTGAAAGTGTTAGAATTTCGCCATCTTTATGGCGTCTATTGCGCATTCGTCGCCCTTGTTGCCGAGGCGTCCGCCGCTACGGTCTTTGGCCTGTTGCAGGTCGTTGGTGGTGAGCAGGCCGTAGATTACGGGTATTTCGCTCTTGGCGTTGAGGCGCGCTATGCCGTATGTCACGCCCTGGCAGATATAGTCGAAGTGCGGAGTTTCGCCGCGGATGACGCTACCGAGAATTATTATTGCGTCATATCCGCCGTTGAGCGTCATCTGGTGAGCACCGTAAATAAGCTCGAAGCTGCCCGGAACGGTCTTTACGTGGATGTTCTCCGGCAGCGCGCCGTGCTTCTCGAGAGTTTTCACCGCGCCATCGAGCAGTGCGCCTGTGATTTCAGGATTCCACTCCGCCACTACTATGCCGAAGCACATGTTGCTTGCATCGGGCACTTTTGTGGGGTCGTAGTCGGACAGGTTGTGCAGTGATGTCGCCATTATTTTACGGAAACTCGTTCGATGTACTTGTCAATTTCGCCGTAAACGGGAGAGTTGACATATTTCTTCTTGATGTCCTGATAGATTTTCAGGGCCTCGTCCTTCTTGTTCTGGCTTTCAAGTATTTCGCCTGCCTGAATGAGGAAAGTGGGCGAGAGGCTGTTGTTAGCGTTGCCTTCTGCTTCGCCGTCGGCCATGCTTGCGGCCTTCTTCAAGTATTCAACGGCCTTGTCAAGCTGCTTTACGTGGGCGTAAGCGTTGCCGAGAGCCGCGGTTGCGGCGGGGCTAACCATCTCGTCATCGGCTGCGGAATATTTTTCAAGATACTTCACGGCATCGTTCCACTTGTCAAGGTTTGCGTAGCAAAGTCCGGCATAGAGGTTTGCAAGGTTGCCTGCGTCGGTGCTGCTGTAATCAGAAGCGATGTTGAGGAAGCCCTTGTAGCCCGTACTGTCGCCCTTTAACGCCAACTCGAACTGCTGGTTGGCGAAGTAGTCCTGGCCTTTTGCCAAGGCTGTGCTTGCCTCCTGCTCGCGCGGGCCTGATATGTAAGTCTCATAGCTTAACACGCCGGCGATGATGAGAATGACTACAACGATAGCTGCCGAGATTGCCTTCTTGTGCTTCATGAAGACCGCCTCTTTCTGACTGAGGGCGTTTGTCTCCGCGCCCTGCTGTTCTTTAAGATTTGCCATTTATGTTTATGATTTTTAATTATCTGTGTATAAAGCGTGGCAAAATTACAGATTTTATCCTGAATATTGAAATTTATCGCTGACTTTTTTTGCTTTTCAACGGCAAATGGAGTAACTTTGCATGAAAGTTGAAGGGCAAGCTCATGTTTCTAAGCAGGTTATCGATTATCAATTATAAGAACATTGAAGAGGCTGAACTTGCCTTTTCCCCCAAGTTGAATTGTTTTATAGGACACAACGGCGAGGGCAAGACAAACTTGCTCGACGCTGTGTATTACCTGTCGTTTTGCCGCAGTTCGTGCTCCGTGCCCGACTCGCAGGCGATGCGACACGGGGCGGACTTCTTGATGCTTGACGGCCGTTATGTCAACGACGCAGGCGAGGACGAAAGCGTGTCGTGCGGCATGAAGCGCGGCCAGAAAAAGCATTTCAAGCGTAACAAGAAGGAGTACAAGAGGCTGTCCGCACATATCGGGCTTGTGCCGTTGATACTTGTTTCGCCGTCGGACACTGCTCTCATCGAGGGCGGAAGCGAGGAGCGGCGGCGGCTTATGGACGTTGTCATTTCGCAGTACGACCCTGCCTATATCGACGCCTTGACCCGTTACAACAAGGCTTTGCAGCAGCGCAACGCCATGTTGAGGGCCGAGGCCGAGCCAGACGACGACCTGCTCGCGCTTTGGGAGGAGCAGATGGCGGCGGAGGGCGAGATAGTTTACGCCAAGCGTGATGCCTTCATACGCCAGCTTGTGCCGTTGTTCCAGCGTTATTACAGCAGCATCTCGCAGGATAAGGAGAGCGTATCGCTCGGCTATGTGTCGCATTGCCAGCGCGGGCCGCTGCTCGACGTCATCCGCCGCGACCGCCACAAAGACCGCGCCGTAGGCTATTCGCTCCACGGCGTGCACCGTGACGACCTGGAAATGCTCATTGGCGGCTTTCCAATCCGCCTCGAGGGCAGCCAGGGGCAGAACAAGACGTTTGTCATCTCGTTGAAACTTGCCCAGTTTGAGTTTCTTCGCGGCATACGCGGCGGCGTCTGCCCAATCTTGCTTTTGGACGATATTTTCGACAAGCTCGATGCCGACCGCGTAGAGCAGATTGTGCGGATAGTGGGCGGCGACGGCTTCGGGCAAATCTTTATGACCGATACCAACCGCGAGCATCTTGACCGCATACTTGGCGGAAGTTCGTTGGATTACAGGCTGTTTTACGTTGAAAACGGCTCGATAAGGCGTAAGGAGGACGGCGATGTTCAAGCGTGACGTGCAGACTTTGGCCGACATCATAGCCCAATGCCTTAGGCATGACGGGCTAGAAACGCCCCTGATGCAGCGGCGGTTGATAGATGCGTGGGGCAAGGTGGCCGGCCGTGCCATCGAGAAATACACCGACGAGAAGTTTATCCGCAACCAGACGCTTTTTGTGAAAATCCTTAATCCGGCTCTGCGTGCCGACCTCGCGATGATGCGCGAGCGGCTTGTCAACAACTTGAACGTGGAGGTCGGGGCAAGGGTTATTAACGATATAAAGTTTTATTGAATACCCACCCCGGCTCTCCTAGAGGGAGGGAGCTTGATATGTTTTCTGATACGTTGGGATAAAATAGCTATTATAGCATATTAAACTCCCTCCCATTGGGAGGGTTGGGGTGGGTGTCAGCTCCTTCTCTTGTCCGAGCTTTCCCTTATTTTCAGTATCATCGGCACCACTTCCTTATATATGTTCTTGTCTCCGGCGATGTTTTTCAGCAGCAGTTCGCAGGCCCGTTCGCCTGTGAGGTGAGCCTGGTCCATTATTGCCGAGAGTTTTGGCGTGACGAAGAACGACGTGTCAGTCTCTGTGAAACCTATTATTGCAACGTCTTCGGGGATGCGCAGGCCGAGCGACTTGATGGCATCGAACGCGGCGTAGGTTATTATGTCGTTGAAGGCGAGGATTGCATCGGGACGGTCGTCGCGCTTCAGCATCTCAATGGTTGTATCGCGTGCATAGTTGAAGTCGATGCTTCCGTTGACGATGATGGAGCGGTCTATCTCGATGCCTCGTTCGCGCAGCGCTTCCAGGTAGCCGTGTTTGCGGCGCTTCATCATGTCTAAATGTTGCGGCCCTCCGATGAAAGCAATGCGCCGGCTGCCGGTGTCGATGAGGTGCAAGGTGGCTTCCTTGGCAGCCTCGTCGCCGTTGGATGTTACCGACGAGAACATTTCGGGCAGGCATGTGCGTGCGAAGAATACAAGCGGTATGCCCATGTCTCTGATTTCAACGAAATGCGAATAGTCGGTGGTGTCTTGTGCCAGGCAGGCAATAATACCGTCAACGTACATGCCGATGAAGCTGTCCACGGCCTTCTCTTCTCGCAGATGGTCTTCGTGGCTGTTGGCCGCGATGACGGCGTATCCGGCTTTCGACGCATAGTCTTCTATGCCGTCGAGTACGGCGGCGTAGTAATGGGTTACGAGGTTGGGTACAACCACGCCTATCACCTTCGACTTTTTCTGCCGTAGGCTTTGGGCGAACTGGTTGGGCCTGTAGTTCAGCTTCTTGGCCAGCGCCTTGACTTTGTTCGTAAGTTCCTCGCCTACTTCGTGGCTGTCTCTCAACGCTCGCGATACGGTCGCTATGCTCACGCCGAGTTGTTCGGCCATTTCTTTTAATGATGTCCTGCGTTGTTTCATTGATACTAAATTCCTAAGACATTTTGACTGTTCGGGCATCAGTTAAGCTGCATGGTGCAGGCTTCGTGCCGTAAGCCGTGCGCTTTTCCGGGCTGCGCCTGGCACATGCACGGCTGAAATGTGCTCCTGCTCCCAGGTATGCGGTTGCCGGTTATGTAATGCAAAATTAATAAAATCATCGAGAAATGCAAGCGTTCGTGTCATATTTTTCAGTCAGGTGCATGAAAAACTGCCAAATGTAATTTTGTGTGTCGTCATTAAGGTTGCTGTTTGCAGGCATTGGTGTTTTGCATGGCCGCTGTTTGCAGGGTGGGGCGTTGCTGCTTTGTAACGTGCTGATAGCCAATGGTTTTATGAAAGGCCGTCTTTCGCGTCGTAAAAGGTGGCCTTTTAGCGGCTAAAGGACGGCCTTTCGGAATGCGAAAGACGGCCTTTTGCACGGCTGTTTCAAAAAATCCGCCCCCGCATTTCTGCGCATCGGCAGAATCACGGGGGCGGAAATCATTTCAAGTCAGACTGCCATGCCTGGCATGGCTGATGATTGTTATCGCCTGTTCTCGGTCTTTGCAAACTTCACGGCGGAGCCGTCGGCCTTTATTATGTATGTGCCTGACGGTATGCCTTGACCCGGAATTACGCAGTCGCCGGTGTCGCGTGCGCCGCCTTTGTATATCAGCGTGCCGTTAGTGTCGTACATTGCGACTTGCGTCCCGGCGTTCAGGCCGTACACATGTACGTCTCCGTTCTCTATGGCTACCTTCAATCCGTTGTATCTTTCCACACCGTCGATGCCTGTTGCTGTCAGTGTTACAGGTTCGGAGTACCTCTCGCCCGATACGGAGTAGATGGCCGATACCTGGTATTCAAGATACTTGTTGTCGGCCGGAGTGCCGTCGGTGTAGGTGGTCTCCTTTACCGTCTCGCTGTTGAGACGGTTACGGTTGCGGTAAACGTTGTAGCCCAAGAAGGCATTTTTCTGCGACTTAGCCTCCGTTCCGGCAGGCACGCTTACGAGCTTGCTGCTGGCCGGCGAAGCCTTTGGCGAGAACATCTTGCGCTCCGCTTTCATGGCTTTGCTTGGTTCAAGCGGCACGTTCGAGTACGGACTTAGACCTATTGATATGTTCCAGTTGGCGTCTATGCCCGTTTCAGAGTCGTTGAGCAAGCCCCATGTCTTTCCGTCGTTAGAATAGAGGTTGCCGCGTCCGCTGTTGGCAGGGCCTTTGTCGTAACCGAGCGGAGCTGTTATTTCGTTGTGCTCGATGTAGACGGCCACAAGCAGGTCTTTCGACGGGTCGATGTCAAGCGGCTCGTCAAGTTTGACGTTGTTGAACGAATACTGCCGCAGTGACGGTACGTACTGCTGCCGCACAAGGGTGTTGCCTTCGTAGACGAGGACGAACAACGCGTCTGGTATTTGGTTGATGTAGAACTCTACGTCGGTAAGCGACAGCTGCTCGTAGTCCTTCAGGTCGGCTGCGTACCAGCGTGCTCCTGCGAAGAACGCTCCACCGCTCGACAAGCCTCCGGCGTCATAGCTGTTGCCGTCGTGCCAGCGCAGGTAGACAGGTTCGCCCAAGGCTGGGAATTGCCAGCTTAGTTTTACGCTTCCGTCAGCCTCGTAACTGGCAGTAAGTCCGGTCGGGGCGAGGCCGCCGTTGTCGTAGTCGAGGTCGATGCTTGCCTTGTCTGACAGCTCGCTGACAGCAGATGTCACCGTCGTCAGCCTTACCTGGTAGTCGTAGTGTCCGGGCAGCAGGTTGCGGTCTATGTAGCTTATGCCCTGCACCGGCTCGCCGTTGATTTGCTCTCCGTTGCGGAATATGTCGTATGCGTATACGTTCGTCTCTGGTTTCTCCGTATAGAGGCGCACTGCGTCAACGAGTTGTCCGCCTGTGCCGGCGGCTTTCCTTATTGCCACATATGTTGTTCCAGCAGGTATTTCGGCTTCTATTTCAGTCCATGCCTCGTTGGTCTGGTATGTCGCCATTTGGATGAAGTCGGCCTCGTTGTCGCTTCCAACCGAGCGCAGCAGGCTCAATGCGCCATGCCCGTCGTGGTCGTCGGCGTTGCGTATGGCCATCTTCAGGTGTGTGATTCCTGTTGCGGGAATTATAATCGTAGCTTCTTCGTCTCCGTTTGCGGCCATCGCCTTTCCGCCCTCGTATGCGTAGTCGGCCGTTATCCGCCAAGTGTCGCCGTCGTTAATCCATCCTTGTACGCTTACAGGGGTTTGTCCTTCGGCTTGCTCAAAGCTTTCGGCCGTTGTTGCGCCGTCGTTCATGTCAGGGTCGGCAAACGACAGCAGGACGTTGTATCCGTAAGTGGATTGCACGGCCTTGACGTTGGTCGGCACGTCGGCATTCCCCTTGTCCTGTATCAGTACGTCCACTTCCGCGCCGCGTTCTGACGTTTCGCCGTCAATATATACGGTCTCAACAGTGTATTGATAAGTTCCTTCCGCGTCGAGGCTTTCCTCAAAATAGCGGCGTGTAAGCGGTTCGCCGTTTACTTTCTCGCCGTTGCGGTACACGTTGTATCCCGTCACTCCCCTTACGCTTTCAAGCTCGATGAAAACAAACTTGGTGTTGGCGTTCTGGCGTTGCAGTGCCAGGGCGAGCAGCTTTGAACCGTCAGGACGGCTTATCACAGACATTCCTCCGGCTGAAGCCGTCGATATGTCGTCAAGTTCGGAGTAAGCGCCCACGTCAATGCTGCCGACCCTTTGCGATGTGGCAAAGTCGTATATGCCGATTGTGTGGATGTTTTCACCGCCCTGTTCGAAGGCGTAAAGCAGGCCGTCATGGTAAGCTGTGCCGCTTGCTCCGAGCAAAGTCGGGCCGGTGCCGATTTTACTTCCGTTCTTGGTTATGTAGATACTGGTCTCCCAGTCGCCTACTTCAAAGCCGCCGTTGCCGCCGTCCAGCTCTGGGATGTATGCCAGGTGGCGTGAGAATTCTGATATCGACAGCGTCTCAAGCACGGTGTGCGTGTCCATGTCAACCTTGTAAACGCTTGTGCTGTAGTCGCCGACGTAGAAGTCGGTGCCGTCGTAGACGATGTTCCTTATGCCTTCAACGCCGTCGATGTCGAAGCTTCCGATATATTCGCCGGCCATTGAATACTTGTTTATCCGGCCGTCTTTTGAGTATGTTGACGTGTAAATGTAGTTGTTGTCGGAAGCTACACCCATTTCAACGCCCTCGTCGTGACCGGTGAATGAGTTTACGTATTCGGGCATGTCGGCATCAACCGTTACTGGACGGGTAGAGATGTCGGCCTTTAATGCCGGAACTTCGGCCGTAGGATAGTCCCAGCGCAGGGTTACATCACGGTTGATGAGTACGTTTGCGTCAATTGCTGACGGGGCGAAACGTCCGTCAATGGTGTATATGTCTGCGCTTACTGAGCTGCTGTGAGCCGACTCTCCACCGTCGGCATATACAGACGTGATGGTATATTCATGTGTTCCAGGCTCTCCTGTTTCGTCAGTGAAGCTTGTGCCGGTTACAAGCTCGTTGTTCAGCTTCTCGCCGTCACGGTACACGTTGTAGCCTGCAGGCTCCTGTTCGGTCGTGTTTCCGTCAGGCTCCATGTTCACCTTGATGTTGAAGTTGCCGGAAATGCCTTGGTATGAGGCGGGGAACCATGTCTCGCCGTCTATCGACAATGCGTTGCCTTTACCGTTTACCGCCGGACTGTCGTCCATCGCCAGCGGCATTATGTTGCTGGCGTTCATCAGCTGGAAGGCAAACCTGTACTCTGCTCCAGGCTCGATTGTAAGCGGTTCGTCTATTGTGACGTCGGTGTAAGTGCCGTCGTACAGGATGTTGTCGTTGTACGTTTTCGAGTAGATTTCTTCCCCGTCCTTGTATATGATGAGCCTAAGGTAGGTACATGGGTTGACGAGTTGTACAGACACTGACGACACTTTCATGTTACGGTATGGCACGAGGTCTTCTGCATCCCATACCGATGCCACGTAGTATGCGCCTCCATCCGTTATTCCCATCTCGTCCACATGTACGCCTGTCGACCATGATGCGCTGACTGGTTTGTCTGCGTTTGCAAGCGGAGACTTCCACGTCAGGTTGACGTTCTTGTTGTCCTCGACTGTCGCTGCCGGTTCAAGTGGAGCGTAATACTGCGCACCGTCCTTGACGAAAGCCGCTATGGAGTCTGACGGCATTGACTCGACATTGCCGTCGTATATGGCCGTTACCTTATAATAATACTCCCCGTAAACGAGTTTGTTGTCTGTGAACTCCGCTTCGGTTACTGTTTCCGTGTTTACTTTCTTTCCGTCGCGGTAGACGTTATAGCCCTTGGGAGCGCGGTTGGTGTCGCCCGGTTTCCAGGTGAGTATTACTGAAGCGCTGCCTGGTTCGGCCTTCACTTCGACTGGTCTCGGTGCTGCCGCGTCGGCGTTTACGTTCATGTTGACGGTTAGGGGATGGTTCCCGAGTTCGGGAAGTGTAAGTATTTCAGCCGTAGTAGTGAGCTTGTCTCCGTTCTTTGTGTTTACGGAGTTGAAGTTGAAGGTAATCTCCTGTTCGCCGCCGGGCTGTAGTGTGCCGTGCTTAGGCGACATTGCTACCCACTCGTCGATGTCGCAGATGGTGTAGTTGAATATCAGCGACGGCGATTGTTGCAGTATTCCGGTGAGTGTGAGCGTGCCGTCCTTGATGTCGAACGATGTCGACAGTCCGCCGAGGCTGTTGCGTCCGAACGACGCATCGCCGATTTTGTAGCCCGGAATGTCTGTTACAATGTGCTTTACGCCAGTCAGCGCGGACTTGTTAATGTTGTATTGGTATATTGTTACGTAGTCAATCATGTTCTCGGACGACTGTCCGTCGGCAAGCCAAAGATACGGACCGCCAGGCGAAACGTTGTCGTATGCCGAGCCGATTACGGCGAGGCTGGTCGACCTGTCAAACGCAGTGAACGCCGACATCGGTTTGCCCTCCATGTCGATAATGCCCAACGTGTTCCAGCCTCCAATCCAAAGACCGTTCAAGTCGGGGTCGTAGCAGCAGTGGGTGATTTCCATGTCAGGCTCGCTTTCTATCGTGAAGATGCCGGCTATGCGCTTGTTGTAGAAGTCGAACTTGAACACGCGGTTCGAGCCGTCGCCTCCGTAGAAGTAGCGTCCGTCAAAAGTGAGGTCGTAAACTGGGAAATACATGTCGGGCAGACGGAAGCGTTCGAGCAGTTTCCCGTCCTTGTCGTACTTCCAGAACTCGCCAAGCTCGGTGAATGAGCTGGTGTAATAGTTTTCGCCGTCGAACGCCACGCACGACTGGAGGTCGCCCGATGCGGTGAACGAGCCTTGTATGTCCCAAAGGTTTGACGGGTCGCCTTTGTATTTTTGTGGTGTGGAGTTCAAGTACCAGGTCATCGGGCCGTCGCCGTTGTTTGACATGGTTACCGTCTTCTGCAGCTTGCTTTCGGCGGCCATGTCGGCTGTCACGTCGTTCTCAGACAGCGTGATGCGTGGGCGTTTCAGTTCGACGGTATAGTCGTTTGCGCCGTCCTTGCTTATGCTCCATGTGCCGTTGTAGATGTTGTAGCCGGTGGCTACGGCGGTTACGGTGTACGTGTCGTCCTCTATTTGGCTGATAATGCATTTGCCTTCTTCATCGGTTGTGACGTTGTACACGCCTCCCTTGCTGCCAGTCAGTGTCACAGGGCAGTTGGCTACCGGGCCGTCGGCCGATGTTGCGGTGAGCGTTGCTGTGCTCCATTCCGGATTCCATATCTTTATGTCGTCAACAAACCAGTAGTCTATGTACGTCGCTTCTGCGCCGTGTGCGCGGAAACGCACCCTGAACAGGTTGTTGTCAAGGTATTGGCCGATGTTGTACTGGTACGTATTCCAGTCGGTTTCACCCTTTGTGTTGTCGAATGTCGCTACTTCTTTCCACGATTTTCCGTCGTCGCTGGTTACTTCCACGGTCAGGTAGTCGGTGTTTACCTGCTGGTAGTTCTGCAGTTTCAGGTTGAAGCGCAGGTAAGTGCCTTTGATGTCGGCGGTGTTCAGTTCGCGCGTCATGAGCGACTGGTTGTAGTTGCGCAGCGACGAATACCTGAACGTGGCGCATGGGTCTACCAGTCCTTTTGCATAGTAGTCTATGCTCCAGTTGCTCTCGGTGTTGCCGTCGTGGCAGACGGTGCTCCACTTGCTTTCGTCGAGAAGCCATGTCTCGAAGTCGTCTTCAAACGGCAGCAGCCTTATGTCGGGCACTTCAACTGTCAACGGTTCCGACTGCTCCGACTCGCTTCTGTCGTCGTAAACGGCGGTCACCTTGTACGTGTACGTGCCGTAATCGTCTACCGTGTCGGTGTATCTTACCTGTGTTACAGGCGCAGAGTTGACCTTGGTGCCGTCGCGGTAGACGTTGAAGCCTGTCAGTCTTGCGCCTGCCGCCGCGGCTTTCTTCGGCATCACTCCGGGGCGAACCTCGTTGGTGCCGATGAATATGTCGTCGACGAGCAGCATGAAGGCGTCGTCGGAGACGCAGTTTATTGTGACGTACTTGGCTTCCCTCGGAATGTCGAACTCGTACAGGTTCCACTCGGCTGGCAGCTCTATGTAGTCGCCGTCGTTCACCCATGTGAAGTTTGACGGGCTTATGCCTGTAGTTGAATAACCTACGCGGACACGCTCAAGCGCATACGTTGACGAATAGCTGCGCGCCATGAAGCTGACCTTGAAGTCGCTCGCAAAGTTCAAGGCGGGCGATATGATGTAGTCATTGTTGGGAACGTCGGCGGCGCAGAAGTCAACCAGCATCTTGTCGCCCG
The DNA here is from genome assembly GCA_937922435.1 of uncultured Prevotella sp. Lineage (GTDB taxonomy): Bacteria > Bacteroidota > Bacteroidia > Bacteroidales > Bacteroidaceae > Prevotella. Next base: position 14,531 of record CAKZVT010000046.1, read on the forward strand.
AATACGGCTTGTAATTCGGGTTCGTGTCGGTTGCGGGCGAGGTCTGCGACGGGTTCATCACGATGAACGCCATCTTCTGCCCCATGTTGGGGAAGGTGCAGGCCTGCCACGTGTATGTGGTCGCGTTGTCTCCGTCAAGATACTGCCACCCTATGCTGCCCGGCGAGTTGATTACGAAGTCGTCATGCCCCTCGAAGTCCTCCCAGTAGCCGTCGGTCTTTTCAGGTGTCTGCCAGCTTAGCGACACCTCCTTGTCGTTTACTTCCATCAGGCGCAGGCCGTAAGGAATGCCGTCCGCCGCGCCTTCGGGGCTGAACCGCGCGTAGGCCGACCGCTGCGTGTCAACCTTTGCAGGCAGTGTAGCCGCAGGTTTTACTTTTTCCTGTTTGTCGTCCTTGCGTCCGTCGGTTATTGCGGCCACGCAAACGGCGCATCCGGCAGCCGCCAGTAACGACAGCATGTATTTTTGAAGTTTCATTGTTTGCTATGTTTTTTGTTCGTAATGGGCCTGTCTTTCTGCCTTGTCGGCCGGCATTTATTCTTGCTGTTTGTAAGTGCCTGGCGGTCAAAGCGTTGCGGACGGGTTTGCAAAAGACCGTCTTTGGGCTTGCAAAAGGCCGTCTTTCGGGCGGTGAAAGGTGGCCTTTCGCATGGCGGAAGACCGTGTTTTGCAATCCCGTATGTTTTGTGCGGCCGTTCAAGCCGCAGTAAGCCAGTACATGCCCATTCTCATTTGTTTATCTTATTACCACTTTGGTTGTGTATGTATGGCCGTCTCCTTCCACGCTGACAATCACGATACCGCTCTTGTCAGGCAGGCTGATGTCGGCGTGCACGCCGTCGGCTTCGCCGCTGTAAAGCACTGTGCCCGAAGGCGAGACGCACGTAATGCGGTAGCCTCGTTCCAGTCCGTCAAGGCCGAGAGTGCCAGCGCCTGCTGTGACGCTTATGCCCGAATCTCCGATTACTTCGGTGATTGACGTCGCGTCATTATATTCGTAGTAGGCGTTTTCCGACTGGTCGTAGAACAATATGCCGTCACCGGAAGCCACCCAGGCCACGAAGCGCCCGTTGTTGAACTCGCCCGGAGTTTCTGCTCCGAATGATACCGAAGTGTGGAGCACGCCATATTTGTCAAGTGTTCCTCCTGCTGCAAGGTCTTCAATAATCTTTCCGTCCGTATATCCAAGCGTAAGATACTTCACGCGGCCGTTGCGTCCGCCGTGTGTGAAGCGGAAGCGCAGCTTCCTGAAGCCCTGTCCTTCCACGTAGGATTTCCAGTCACACTCCTGTCCTTCGTTGTCAAACTCTTCCAAGGATACCCTCGGGCCTACGCTCGTCCACGCCGAGCCGTCCTTCGTGCCTTCGACAAGCAGCTCTGAAGCGCCTGTCGGGCCTGATGTAAGAACCATGAACTTAAGGTCGGTAAGACCTTCGGGGAAGTCGATTAGCTCAACTGTCGCATTGCCTGTGAACAGCATCGAGCCGGAGCTTAGCTGCACGTCGCCTTCCGTTTTCTCGAAAAATTCCATCGGAGCGAACACAAGCACGTCGTTAGGCTCGTCTGTCTCCTTGCCGAAGTAAAGGTAATAATTCTTCGCCTTCTCCACCGGCGTCCACTCGATTGTCATCTGGTCTGGAGCCGTCTGTTCAAACTTCGTGATGGTAGGTGTCGGCAGTTTTTCTGTAACGGCGACGTTCCAAATCCACAGGTTGGTCTGGAGCTTCTCCGAACAGCACCTGAAGGCTATGTAAATGTCTTGCCCGGCGAAGCGGCTGATGTCTATTTCCTCGTTGTGCTGCTCGCTGAAATAGTCGGCGAACGACATTCTCTCGTACAGGAAGAAGTCGTCTATGTCGCTCGTCTTTGTCGAAATGTATATTTCCAAGTCTTCGACAGTCGTTGTCTCTGCCACGCCGCGCGAGAACACAAGCACGCCGTTCTCTGGCACATGTATGCGCCTCTTGCTGATGAGCCAGTCGTCGGCGTTGTTCCAGTAGTCAAACTGGTACACCAGTCCTCCTGTGCTCTCGTCGAGTATCCAGGTGGTGCCGTCGCCGTTGCGGTCTACAATCTGCCAGCAGTCGGGCTGGCCGTTTGTCCATGACAGGAAGTCGGCTACGAACGGGGCGGTGGCCGTTGCGCATTCGGTGGTGAAGAGTATGGGCGAACCGTACACTACGTTCCCGTCGTTCATCTTCACATACGCCCTCACGTTGTAGTTGCTTCCGGGCTGCAGGTTGTCTGCCGCCGCGCTGAACTTGCCGCTGTAAAACGCCGCCGTCTTGTGCGCGTCGGCGATTGTCGGGTTGTCTTCCATCGACCAGCAGAAGCCGGCCTCCGTTACGTTTGCCGTGTTGCCGGTCATTTCAGCAGTGAATGTAGCCGTAACGTCGCGCACGTCGCTCGGCACGTTTGTCTTGACGAAGTCCCATGCCGACGTGCCGCCGCAAACCTGGAACTTGATTAGTCCGTCCTGTTCCAGTATGTTTGTAACAGGCACGTTTGTCGGTTCGTTCGCCCAGTTCAGGGCGTTGGGGGTTGAAGTGTCTGTGAACTCGGTGCTTGCACTTGTTCCGGGGTAGGTGTCTCCGGCGCGCGAGTTCTCGTCGTCTACGCCGTCAGCCGCCTTGATGTACATGCAGCGGTGCTTCGCGTTGTTGTTAGGGCCGTTCACGCTCCAGTACTCAAGGAACGACTCGTAGGTGTAGTCGTAGTGGTATATGAGCAGTCCGTGAGCCGGGATGAACGAGTCCCAGCCTGTCTGCTGCCTGTTCTCCAGTATGAACCACTCCTGTCCGGTGCCGGCGGCGCGACCCGGTTGCGCGTCGATGTAGCGCGCCTTGTTGGTCGATATGTTGCCGAGCGTCACGTCTTCGGGGTCTTTCAGCTCCTTCATTTCGGTGTCAAGCTGCATCCAACCCATCTGGAAACGCTCGAACGCCATCAGGCAAGGAGGCGTGCGGCTGTCGTTGTTGTAGCTGCCTGAAGCGTACAGGCTGTATGCGCCGGGGTCCACTCCGTAGCCGTTGGTGTAGTCGTCCGTGTCGTACATGTCCTTCAGTCCCAGTATGTGTCCGAACTCGTGGGTGAACGTTCCGATGCCGTCCATCGTCGGTTTGGCAGGTGCTCCGGGCATGCCTACAAGCTCGGCGGAGCATGAGTATTCGTCTATCTGCACGCCGTCGATGGTGAACACGTCGTCGCCCATCGTCCAGCTGTGCGGCCACATGTCGTCGGGGTTGGCCGTGCTGGCCTCGCTGTAGCCTGCGTATATTACGTAACAGTTGTCTACAACGCCGTCGCCGTCGTTGTCGAATTGTGCGAAGTCAAGCTCTGGATTAGCTTCCTTTGCCAGCATGCAGGCTTCCTTAATCATCGAACGGGGGTCTATGTCCTCGCCGGTATCTTCCGCATTGCCGGCATAATCGACCAAAGGCTTCGACAGGTTGTAAGGGCCTACCACCGTAAAGTCGGGCACAAACAGCCCCATCGAGTTGTCTCTCCAGTAGTCTTTCACGCTGCCCCAGCCGCCGTTGGTGCTGTAGCCGGGTTCGTTCAGCCACGTCTCGAAGTCTTCATTCGTGTATTTGAACGTGCTGTCGGCGAAGTTTACGAGTATTACGAGATACTTGCTTTCAGGTGTTTCCGCATTCGCGGCGGTGGCGTTGGCCGCGTTCGCCTTAGCCACAGGTTGACTTTTGAGCCACGGCTGAACCTTCCTGCCCGGCTGTTTGAGCGTCAGTGTGCGGCGCGTCTTCATGTCGGCGGTAATCAGTTTGGCCGCCTTGAGGTTGGCAACGAATGTCTTTTCCTCAGCTGTACGTTCGCTAACGTTGCGCGCCCGCTGGGCTGACATGGTCTTGCGTCCCGTCTTGAAGTCGTAGTTTACATAGCGGAAGTATCCTGCCTTGTCTTTTTCAAGCAGGAAACCGTCGATTGTCGTTGTGTAGTGGAAGCTCTCGTCGCCGTGGATGCGCACAGTAATCGTAGAGCCGTCGGGCTGTGTTATGGTTATTGGACGCGGATAAGCCTTGATTGCATCGGCGTCTTGCGGCAAGCACAACAGCAGTCCCAAGCCAACTAAAAGTCTTTTCAGAATCTTCATGTAATGGATGTTTTATGGATATGTTAAGGCGTTTGCCTTTCCGTGTAAATGCCGGAAAGGCAAACGCCCGTGTGTTTAAGTGTTATCTTACGATTACTTTCTTCACCGTGTTGTTTACTTTCACGATGTAGAGACCCGGTTCGAGGCCGAACGATGCGTTGCCTGATACGCGCTCATTGACAACCATCGCGCCCGACATTGTGTACACCTTGACGTCGGCATTGTCAGCGTTCACGTTGAGAGTGTTGCCGCTTACGCTTATGGAAGAGCCTGTCTCAACGCTGCCGATGCCAGAAGGTACATCGGTCTTGAACGCCATGTTGACGTTGCCGTAGCACTGGTCTATCATAATATAATAATCACCTGCGGTGGCAATGTCGCTTGTCCATGTGTATGTTGTGCTGTAATCGCTTGGGTCATAATTGTATGTGTACGACATGTATGTACCGTTTCCAGCAGAGGCATTGTCCAAACCTTGATACCATGTAGAGCCGATGAAGTTGTCTGCGGTTATCGTTACTTGGCATGCCGGCAGTGTAACCTTGTACCACATCGGCGTGTTGCGTGTTACGGCGGGCACGGTTACGGCCTCGCCTTCAGTCAGTTCGATGGCTGTAGCAGCTGTTTCTCCAGCTTCGAAGTCTCTTATCGTGAAGGTAAGCACGCTGCCTTCATGCGGAGTTGCCATCTTCAGATTGACGAGGAACACGTCGCCAGCTGCAGCGATAACTTCTGTTTTGTAAACGGTTGTAGAAGTGCTGCCGTCATATTCATTCGTAACAATGTCGGTAAGGCTTCCGTCTGGCGACTTGCAATATTGCATCTTTTCGGTGTTGTTGTAAGGTACGTCACTGTCGATGATGAGCATTCCGTCCTTGTCGGCGGTGTACTGCAACCAATAGTCGCCGTAAGTCTCCGTACCGAAGGTGAACTTGCCGTCCTCTACTATGATTGGGTCGTCTTTCGTTTCGCCCTGTTCAAACTCCTTCTCTTCAAGCGTGAAGCTCTCGCCAGCTTTGGCATTGTCGAGCTGTATGTAGTATTCAGTACCTTGGGTCACGGAAAGCGAGTACACCGAACCGCTCCTTGAAGCAGTCAAAGGCTGTGGATAGCCATAGTTGTATATGATGAATGTTGCGTTTACCTCTATCGCTTCGGCGGTTAATACTAACTTGCAGTCTTTGCTTGCGGTGTACTTGTAATAGCGTGTGCCGTCGGCGTCGAATGTGTTTGAGCCGAGCTTAGCCTCAAGCGGATTGCTAATCAAGTCGCCTTGGCGGATGTCTTCAAGTGACGCGGTGAATGTAATCGGCGAAGCCTCTTGTGATATCCACCTTATTATATATCGTTGTCCTTGGGTGTTTCCATTAACTTCCGCGCGTACAGAACTGTTGCCGCTTGTGGCAGAGTAGCTGTTGCCAGCCATGTAAACGGCCACCGATGTGGCTGTACTTGTGATGGTTGATGTCGCCTCTACGTTGAGGAACTTATGCTCGTCGGCAGGTATGTCAACTGCGTAATAGGTAGTGCCGCCGGCGTTGGCAGTTGTTATTGGCTGGGTCAAGTCGGTCAAGACGATGGGGTTGTCTTCCTTCTCGCCCTGCTTGTAGTCCTCTACGGCGAAGGTCAATGTGCTGGGTTCGTCAGCATCCATGTAACGGTATACCCATACATAATATGTCGTTCCCGTGTAAGGCGTCTCGAAACGGACATCATAGCTGCCGGTTTCCGACTGTGCGTAAACCTGTCCGTATTCAATGTTGTACTTGTTGTCGTAAACCTTTACCTGTGCCTTCATTTCCGAACCTCCTGTGATAGAGGCGTAGCCGGGCTTCGTACTGGTGAACGTGTACCAATATTCTCCTTTGGCGGCAGGCAGTTCGTTTTCGCCCTCTTCAAGCGTGAAGGGCATGTCGAGCGAGCCTTCTGTGGGGTGTGTGATTTCCGCCGTCAGGATGAACGGGCTGTAGCTGGTGAACACGAGGTTGTATTCCTGGCCGTTCTCGACGGACACTTTGTAGACATACTGGCCGCTGCTCTGCGACTCGGCATAAGCCGCCGCGCCGCCGTTGACTGACACTTGCGTATAGTTATTCATGTTGAGCTGCAGCACCCCGTCTTCAGTCGCGGTGTATTTAGCATACGTTGTCATGCCCATGCTTGGCACAACGGACGAACCCATATAAGCCTCGTCGCCTACAACTATCGGCATCGGGTCGTCGGCAGAGAAGCCTTTACCCACGTTGCCGCCGGTTTCAAACTCGGCGGTGAGCGTTCCTGTAGTACTGCCGCCTGCTTGGAAATAGTATTTACGGCCTTTTTCCAGATAATAAACAGAGTACTGCGATGAATTGATGAAGCTCCTTAATTGTGACCGGTAGGCTGTCTCGCCTTCGCCTTCATACGTGTAAGCGTAAGAGTAACCGGCAGAAGGAGTTACCGTAAGCAGCGTATTCTCTTCAGGCGTATAATACCAATAGGCATATCCGCCAGCAGATTCAAGGGTGTATTCGTTACCCCCCCCCTTCAGTTCGAGCGCGGTTTCTTCCGAATACTGCGCCATTGCGGTGACGGTGAAGAGAGCCGCCAGCACTGTGAGTAAATGTTTTTTCATAATCAACATGTTTATAGTTAAATTTAATTATACGGATTAATATTTCTAATATATTTGGCTTGTAAACTTTTAATAAGTAAGTAAATCGGCGGCAAATATACGAAAAACCAACGTAAAAGATGCATAAATTTGAATTTATTTTACAGTAAAACACGTTTTCAGTTGTGTTTTGCCTGCGTTTTGCTGATATTTATCTATAATTTACTTAAAAAGAGTTTCTAATATGAAAACAAACCTTCTGCCAAGCCGCTTGTTTTCCGCTGTTTTGCAAAAGACGGCCTTTTACCTTGCAAAAGGTGGCCTTTTAGCGGCTAAAAGACGGCCTTTCGGAATGCGAAAGACCGTGTATTGGACACCCACCCCAGCCCTCCCGAAGGGAGGGGGCTTGATTGCCTGTTGTCATGAAGTGGCAATATGGGTAAACCGTCAAGGCCATACTGTAGGGAATACGCTTTGTAACACAAATGAAACATCTGCTTAAACAAGTTGTAATATATGTTTTCTACTTTTGCGGCGGAATTTATGACATAATGCAACAATAACGTATTTTTATGACAGAAATCTATTTTTTGATAGTCGGGTTCTTGCTGGTCTTGGCGGTGTTCGACTTGTTTGTGGGCGTAAGCAACGACGCCGTAAACTTCCTGAACTCGGCCATCGGGGCGAAGGTGGCCAAGTACCGCACGGTACTCTTCGTCGCATCGGTCGGCATCCTCATCGGAGCCGTGATGAGCGCGGGCATGATGGACGTGGCCCGTCACGGCATAATGCGGCCTGAAAGCTACTCGTTCTCCGAGGTGATGACCATCTTCCTCGCCGTAATGGTGACCGACGTTGTCATCCTCGACGTGTTCAACACGCTCGGCCTGCCTACGTCGACCACGGTGTCGCTCGTGTTCGAGCTGCTGGGAGGTACGTTTATCCTCGCCATGCTCAAGATGGCGGCCGACCCGTCGCTCACCATCTACGACCTGCTCAACAGCGACAAGGCCCTTAGCGTAATCATCGCCATATTCGTGTCGGTGGCCATAGCCTTCTTCTTCGGAGTAATCGTGCAATGGATTTCCCGACTTATCTTCACCTTTAATTATAAGAAGCATCTGCGCTATACCATCGCCATATTCGGCGGCATAGCGTTCACCTCGCTGGCATATTTCATCTTCATCACCGGCATAGGCAAGTCGCCTTACATCAGCGAGGCGTCGCGCACATGGATTGAGGACAACACCACCATGCTCATGGCCGTAACGTTCGTAGGCTCTACGGTGCTCATGGAGATACTCCACCTGCTCCGCGTCAACGTGTTCAAGCTCATCGTGCTGGCCGGAACGTTCGCCCTGGCGATGGCCTTCGCAGGCAACGACCTCGTGAACTTCATCGGTGTGCCCCTTGCCGGACTTGACTCCATGCAGGACTTCCTCGCCAACGGCAACGGACAGTTTGACACGTTCATGATGACTTCGCTCATGTCGTCGGCCAAGAGTCCGCTGCTCTACCTCGTGTTGGCCGGCATCATAATGATAATAGCCATGACAACGTCGAAGAAGGCGCAGAACGTTGTCAAGACGAGCGTCGACCTTAGCCGCCAGGACGAGGGCGACGAGATGTTCGGTTCGTCGAAAGTGGCACGCAGCGTAGTGCGCACCACGCAGGACATCAACGACACCGTGGTGAAGATGATACCTGCACGCGTGAGGAAATGGATAGACAGCCGCTTCAACAAGGAGGAGGCAATACTGGCCGAAGGTGCGGCCTTCGACGAGGTGCGCGCCGCCGTCAACCTCGTGCTTGCGGCCATGCTCATAATCATCGGAACTAACTACAAGCTCCCCCTGTCAACCACCTACGTTACGTTCATGGTGGCTATGGGTAGCTCTTTGGCCGACCGTGCATGGAGCCGCGAGAGCGCTGTGTTCCGCGTTACGGGCGTAATATCGGTCATCGGCGGATGGTTTGTCACCGCCGGCGTGGCCTTCGCCACCTGCGCCATAGTCTGCGCTATGATGCACTTCGGCGGAATTGCAGTCATGGTAGCCTTCATGGCTCTTGACATATACCTGCTCTGGCGCAGCAACCGCCAGTTCGCCAAGAAGCAGAAGGAGGAGAAGAAGGACGACGTGTTCCAGCTGATGATGCGTACGAGGGACAAGGAAATCGTGTGGGACTTGCTCTCCAAGCATGTGGCCCGCACCCAGAGCTTCGTCACACGCTTCGCCCTTGAGCAGTATAACCGCATCATCGACGGCATAACCAACGAGAACCGCAAGGAGCTGCGCCACTGCCACAGCGCGCTGAAGGAAGAGCAGGCGCAGCTAAAGAAGTTCCGCCGCAAGGAACTGCTTGCCATGCGCCGCATCCCTGCGCCCATAGCCATTGAGCGCAACACGTGGTTCCACCTTGGAGCCAACAGCAACCAGCAGTTCATGTACTGCCTGCGCCGTATGCTCGACCCCGTGAAGGAGCATGTCGACAACAACTTCAACCCCCTGCCGCAGGCGTATATCGACGAGTTCGAGGGCATCCGCGGCAAGGTGAACGAGCTGATGCAGCATACCGAGGAGATGATTTCGACCAACCGCTACGAGCAGTACCAGGAGACGCTCAACATCGCCGACGAGTGCAAGGACGAGCTGTCAGTGATGCGCAAGCACGTCATAGACCGCATGTACCGCGACGACAACGCCAACCTGAAGGTGTCGCTGCTCTACCTGAACATACTCCAGGAGAGCCAGGAGTTCCTTAGCATAATGCGCCACCAGCTGCGCGCCGCAAGGAAATTCCTTGACACAACGGAGAGATAGTTGTCAGCAGACGAGTTGCAAGTTACGAGCTGACAAGTGATAACGGCTGCGAAAAGTGAAAGCTTTTCGCAGCCGTTTTGTTTTATGTTGTAAGTATTGTGCTGCGCTATTGACGTTTCTTTAATCATCTGTTGGTTGTTTTGTTGCAAACCAAAAGGCCATCTTTTGCAAGCTAAAAGACGGCCTTTTAGCTTGTAAAAGACGGCAAAACGGAATGCGAACAACCGCATATCGTATGGCGGCTGTTGCGCCGCCCTCGGATGGGTTTACATGTTTTGGCGGATTTGCAATCCGCCGATTTTTACTATAAGGATTTGTAATCCGCTAAAATCACACTGCTATGAGATAAATGTATGGGCATGAGCGGATTGCAAATCCGCAATTAATAGCCGTCGGATTGCAAATCCGACGGAACAAAACAGTTTAACAAAGGCAGTATTTAGATGTTAGCTCAAATGTATAATTAACTATAATTACACTTCAAGCGGATGCTTTTCAGCTGAAAATCTGTATCTTTGCCCTATACACGCAACATACACTTACAGCCATGAAACATACCAAACAAACTATTATTCTACTGCTTGCGGCGGCGTTGGCGTGCGGATGCGGCGGCAAATCAGATGAAGACAAAGCCAAAGCAAGCGGCATAGCCGCATACGTAGACGGCCTTGCAAGAGAGTATAAGCCCATGACATCGACCGCAATGCTTACGGGGCGGACGTGGACTTCGACAAGCAGCGGCTACTTGACGGAAATGACGGAGGATATATCATTCACCGACTCTACATATATTAAAAGGACAACGTATAATCGGACAGACAGGGGTACGTCGGTTTACTGTGACACATCACGCTATTACTTGTCGATGGTAAGGAGGCCGGAAAGATTTGAATATTGGAAAGTAGGCAAGCAAACCAAGGGCGATTATATCATAAAAGAGACGACACACAATGGGAAAAAGACATTTATCTCGTTGAAAATAGTATTCGTCTCGCCTGCAAGGCTTGAACTTGACGTTGCCTATTCGCCCATTCCGACAATAGGCGGCACCGGCAAACGGACGTTTGTGGGGAAAAAATAAGGTGTTTCCCTATTTCCTAAATAATGTCCGCTTTGTCTTGAAAGGCGGTCAAAAAACTAAAAATAGCATAAAAAGTTTTCCATTGTCGGTGATAATGCCTAATTTTGCCGACTGTAAAACGAGACTTACGCGCACATGATATATGGGATAATTGCAGGCGGAGAAGGCTCGCGCCTGGCGGCTGAAGGCGTGAAAGAGCCTAAGCCGCTCGTCAGAATAAACGGCGAGAGGCTCTTGGATAGGCTTGTCCGCATATTTGGGGACAACGACGCCGAGGGCATTGTTGTGGCCTTCCGCAAGAGCATGACAGACGTTGCCGTGCAGCTAAGCTACCTGCAAGGCTGCGCCGACTGCGACGGTCTTGCGCCCGTAATATGCACAGGCGTCGAGACGCCAAGCTCCATGCACAGCCTGGCCGCCATAATTGACCGCCTGAAGGAAGGGCCGTTCTGCGTCACGACGGTAGACACCGTGTTCCGTGAAGACGCCTTCAGACGGTACGTCAAGGCTTTCAAAGAGTGCGTGGAGAGCGGCGAGGCCGACGGCATGATGGCTGTTACCAGCCTCATAGACGACGAGAAGCCGCTCTACGTGGCCGTTGACACAGGCATGAACATAACCGGCTTTCTTGACGAAAGTGGCAGTTCAAGCTACGTTTCGGCTGGTATTTACGGACTTACGCCGCGTGCCGCCGACGTGCTCCGCCGTTGCATGGAGCGCGGCGAGAGCCGTATGCGCAACTTCCAGCGTGCCTTGCTGCGTGAAGGACTGCGCCTGAAGGCGTTTGACATAGGGCGTGCGTTCGACATAGACCACGCCACCGACATAGGTAAAGCCGACAGTTTTTTACGCGAATAAGTATGACGCATGTGCTGAAAGTGTACCGCGCGGAGTGTTTTTCGCCAAATTCCGTCAGCCGCGACCGCGCCATCATCGATGCCGTAGGCTCGCTACTCGCGTCGCAGGGGTGCACGGTGGAAGGCGTAAGCGAGGACATGTTAGGCGCAAGCGATGCCGCCGACATATACCTTTCGATGGCACGCACGCCCCGTGCGCTCGGCATGTTGAGGCTGAAAGAGGCCGAAGGCTGCACCGTTGTGAACCGCCCCGACGGCGTGGCGGCTTGTAGGCGCAGCAGCGTAGACCGCCTGATGAGGAGTCATGGTCTGCCTGCCGCACCGCTTGACGGCACCTGCGGCTACTGGCTGAAGCGTGGCGACGAGGCCGCGCAAGGCCGTGACGACGTGGTGTACGTGCATAGTGAGGCCGAAAAGGACGAAGCCCTGCGCCGCTTCAAGGCACGCGGCGTGGCCGACGTGGTGGTGACAGCCCACGTAAGGGGCGACGTGGTGAAGTTTTACGGAGTGTTCGGCACAGGCTTTTTCACGACGTTCCATGCCGACGCAAACTTCTCTAAGTTCGGCGACGAGGCGGTAAACGGCGCGGCAAGGCATTACGCTTTCGACGCCGAACGGCTGCAAAGCGACGCGGAACGGCTGGCCGGATTGGCAGGCGTTGACGTTTACGGAGGCGACTGCATAGTGCGTGAAGACGGCACATACGCCATTATCGACTTCAACGACTGGCCCAGCTTCGCCCGTTGCAGGGCTGAAGCCGCCGGGGCAATCGCCGCGAGGGTGGAAGTGATTTTTAAAGGTAAAAAAGTAAAAAGGTAAAAGGGTAAAAAGGATTAAGACAGCAAATGCCTACTTTCAAGGAATTATTGGCCGCTTCAATCAAGTCGAAAGACACGGAAGAGAGGCTTGACATGCTCTTCAACCGACCCGTAGGGCTGGTTATGGCGTTGGCAGGCAAGCGTCTCGGCATACACCCCAACGCCATCACGGCGGTGTCGGTGGTGCTCGGAGTGGCGGCTGCGTGGATGTTCTATCATACCGACTTGACGCACAACTTGCTCGGGGTGCTGCTGCTGATGACGGCCAACTTCTGCGACTCGGCCGACGGACAGCTGGCCCGGTTGACGGGGAAGAAAACCCTTGTGGGGCGCGTCATCGACGGTTTTGCAGGCGACATCTGGTTTTTCAGCATATACTTCGCCCTCTGTTGCCGCATGACGTGGCAACCCATGCCCGGCAATGTGGACGCAGTTTGGGGTGTGTGGATATGGGTGTTGGCGTTCGTCGCCGGTATGCTATGCCATTCTCCGCAAAGCTCCCTGGCCGACTATTATAGGCAAATACACCTGCTCTTCCTCAACGGAAAGGAAGGAAGCGAGCTTGACACATACGCCAACCAGCGTGCAATATACGAGGGGCTGCCCAAGGGCAGTCCGCTGATTGCGAAGATGTTTTACTTCAACTACGCCAACTACTGCAAGAGCCAGGAGCGGCGCACGCCTGCCTTCCAGCGGCTGTCGGCGGCAATCAAGGCCGCATACGGCGACGTTTCAGGCATGCCGCAGGCGCTTAGGAGCGAGTTCCTTGACGGCAGCCGGCCGCTCATGAAGTACACAAACATACTCACGTTCAACGCCCGTGCCATCTGCATCTACGCCACATGCCTGTGCGGATGCCCGTGGGTGTACATGCTGTTGGAGGTGACCGTGTTCACCTTAATATATATATACATGCACAAGCGGCACGAAGGCTTGTGCGAAACAATAACCAAAAAGATACCAATTGATTAAAGGCTACATATTCGATTACGGCGGAACGCTCGACACTGCAGGCCGCCATTGGGGCAAAGTGTTGTGGAACGCTTACCTGAAATGCGGCGTGCCCGTAGACGAAATGCAGTTTCGCGAAGCATATGTGTACGCCGAGCGCAGGCTCGGTTCGCAGCCAATCATCAAGCCCGACTTCACGTTTTACAATACGCTTGACAAGAAATTGGAGATAGAATTGCAATACCTTGCCGCGCAAGACGTGCTCCGCATGCCTGCGGAAGACATCGATGCGCTGCGCAAAAGCATGCTCGACGGCATATATGAGGATGTAAAGCGTGAGACGGCGAGAAGCCGCGAGGTGCTGGCGGAGGTCAAAAAGGATTATCCTACGGCGTTGGTCAGCAACTTTTACGGCAACATCTGTACCGTATTGCGCGAGTTCGGGCTTGACGGTTTGTTTGACAAAGTGATAGAATCAGCCGTGGTCGGAGTAAGGAAACCCGACCCTCAAATCTTCGTTTTCGGCGCGGAAGCGTTGGGATTGAAGCCGGAAGAGACTGTAGTAGTCGGCGACAGCTACGACAAGGACATCGTTCCGGCCAGGCAGGCAGGCTGCCGCGCCGTATGGCTTAAAGGCGAAGGATGGGCGGAAAAGGCGTATGACGAAAGTCTGCCGGATGCCGTAATAACGGAACTTCGCCAAGTTTTAAACGTTCAATGGCCGTAAAGGTCTAAATGATATACAACCCAGCACGATAATGAGGACATTGCTTGTATTTCTCTTCGCATTGATGACGCAGGCTGTATGTGCGCAGATGATAACAGGGGTGGTGGTCGACGAGGAAAACGGAGACGCCATTCCATATCCTGCCTTGCAGTATAAAGGCGACGACAAGGCTATGGCTGGCGAGGCTACAGGCCGTTTCTCGATACCTCGGCGCACGGATGAATACTTGACAATAAGCGCCGTAGGCTATAAGACTTTGCGAATATTGATAGGGGAGAATACCCCAAGCGAGATGCGCATTACGCTGAAGCCTGACACCAAACAGCTGAAAGGTGTTACCGTAAAGGCCAAGCGCGGCAAGTACAGCAGGAAGAACAACCCGGCTGTGGAGCTGATGAAGCGCGTCATAGCGGCGAAGAAACGCACAGACCTAAGCAACCATGATTACTACCAGTACAATAAATATCAGAAGCTGACGCTTGCCGTCAACGACATAAGTCCTGAGGAGATAGAGCACGAAAAGACTAAAAACCGCCAATGGCTCTTGAACCAAATCGAGCTGTGTCCGTACAACAACAAACTCATATTGCCGCTGTCTGTGGACGAAACGGTAACGCAAAACCTGTACAGGAAAGAGCCGAAGAAGGAAAAGACAATCATCCTCGGGCAGAACGCTACAGGTGTAAACGACCTCATACAGACAGGAGACATACTCAACACAGTGGTGAAAGACGTGTTTACGGACGTCGACTTGTACGACGACCAAATACGCCTGTTGCAGTATCCGTTCACCAGTCCAATAGGAAAGGACGCTGTAGCGTTCTACAGGTTTTACATAGTCGATACGGTAATGGTTGACCGCGACGAGTGCTTTCACCTTGAATTTACGCCCAACAATCCGCAAGATTTCGGCTTCAGGGGCGAAATATGGGTGCTTACAGACTCTACATTGCATGTCAAGAAATGCCAGTTGTCGTTGCCGAAAAGGAGCGATGTGAATTTCACCGACGCCCTTAATATCTTGCAAGAGTACACCAAGCTGCCAAACGGGGAGTGGGTTTTGACTACCGACGATATGACGGTGGAGCTGTCAGTGGCGAAGTTTCTTACAAAGGCAATTGTCATAAGGACCACGAGGATGACCGACTATGCCTTTGACCCCATCCCCGACAAGGCGTTCAAAGGCAAGGCAAAGGTGAAGTACGACCCACGCTCGAAGATGCGCGACGAGGCGTTTTGGAACGAGAACCGCACCGTAAGCCTGACAAAAAGCGAAGGGTCGATGGATTCGTTCATCAACAGCCTGACGAACACACGCGGTTTCAAATACCTGTTGTTCGGGTTGAAAGCCCTTATCGAGAACTATGTAGAGACAGGCACACAGAAGCATCCGAGCAAGGTAGACATAGGTCCTATCAACACGATGATTAGCACAAACTTCATCGACGACGTGCGTACCAGAGTCAGTGCGCAGACTACCGCCAACCTGAACCCTCACCTCTTCTTGTCGGGATATTATGCGCGCGGATGGAAAAGCAAGAAGAACTACTATAAGGGACAGCTGACATACTCGTTCAACAAGAAAGAATACATGCCGTGGGAATTTCCCAAGCGCACGTTGACTTTTACCTCTACTTATGACGTTTGCTCGCCTTCTGACAAGTTCATGCCAACCGACAAGGACAACGTGTTCACCGCTTTCAAGTGGACGGAAGTGGACAAGATGATGTTCTACAACCGCCAGGAACTGCTTTTTGAGTATGAACAGGACTGGGGATTCAAGACTACCGTCGGCCTGAAAACGGAAGAGAACGAGGCTTGCGGAGGGTTGTACTTTTCGCCGCTGTCGCTTTACGACCCCGACAATCCTGCCGTGCGGCACGGCAAGTTCCGAACGACCGAGGCGCGTTTCGAAATCAGGTACGCACCGGGAGAGACGTACGTCAACACGAAACAGCGCAGGCTGAGGGTGAACTTCGACCCTCCAGTCTTCACATTAAGCCACACAGTCGGCGTGAAAGGCGTGCTCGGGGGCGACTACAACTACAACTTTACAGAGGCGTCGGTGTACAAACGCTTTTGGCTGAACAGCTGGGGCAAGCTCGACGTGTCGCTGAAAGGCGGAGTGCAATGGAACAAAGTGCCGTTCCCACTGCTCATAATGCCTGCGGCAAACCTGTCGTACATCGTGGAGGACGAGACGTTTAACCTTATCAATAACATGGAATTCCTGAATGACAGGTATGCTTCGCTCGACGTGTCGTGGGACTTGAACGGCAAAATCTTCAACCGCATCCCCCTGTTGAAGCACCTGAAGTGGCGTGAATTCCTTGGAATAAAGTGCCTGTGGGGCACACTTACCGACAAGAACAACCCCAACCTGGCGCGCAATGCAGGCAACCCGCTGCTGATGCAGTTCCCAGAAGGCTCGTATGTGATGGACCCTCACCGCCCATACATTGAGCTGGTAGCCGGGATTCACAATATTTTCAAGATATTCCACGTGCAGTATGTCCATAGGCTTAACTACAACAATCTGCCTACGGCGACGAAGAACGGCGTGAGGATAATGATGAGATTGACATTCTAAAATATTAAAAAGCAATAAAGGAGTAAGGAGGGAAGAAGTAAGCAGGTTGCTACTTGCAAAATAAACGACTACAATGACGCAATTAAGACAGCCCGTGTAACTCTACTTACTCCTTCACTCCTTACTGCTTTTACTACCCAAAACACAAGACCATGAGAAAAATCAAGAACCCTTTTGCACACCGTGATGGCTACGACTGCTTCGGATGCAGCCCGGCGAACCCCATCGGAATACACATGGAGTTTTACGAAGACGGGGACGAGGTAATCAGCTTCTGGAATCCCAAGACACACTACCAAGGCTGGTTTGACACCATGCATGGCGGCATACTGGCCACCATGGCCGACGAGACAGCGGCCTGGACGATGTTCCGCAAGCTACAGACCACGGGAATGACCAGTAAACTTGAACTGCGATACAAGAAGCCCGTGATGACTACCGAAGGGCAAATCACCGTGCGCGGACGCATTGCCGAGCAGCGGCGCAACCTCGTAACAATCGACGTGACGATAGAAAACGCCCATGGCGACGTATGTGTCGAGGCGCGTGCCGTTTACTTCGCATTCGACAAGCGCAAGGCTGAAGAGATGGGCTTCACGTCGTGCGAGCTTGAGGGTGACGAACTGCTGCCGATGTAGTCGTCAGCATCAGTTACACGGACGAGAGTAGGGCAGTATGTAAAACGCCGTCTTTCGCCGCACAAAAGACCATCTTTTAGCTTGTAAAAAGCGGTCTTTTGTGCGGCGAAAGACGGCGTTTTGCAAAGTCCTTGTCTGCCTGGGACTTTGCCTGCTGCGTACAGGCGTTTTTCAGGATGCCGCTTTGAGTGTCATATAATGCAGTCCATCGTAACGTCGTTCAAGTCTGACGGTACGGCCTCCACTTTTTGGAAGTCGAAGCATAGCCCGATTTTGTATGCGTTGGCGGCTTTCGGCAGGAAGCGGTCGTAATATCCTTTGCCGCGGCCGAGGCGGTGTCCCAGTGGGTCGAAAGCCATGCCGGGCACTACGGCTACGTCAATCCTGCTGTATGCGGTGTATGTAGTGCCGGTAGGTTCCATGATGCCGTAGCTTCCCGGGGCAAGGTCGG
Source organism: uncultured Prevotella sp. (assembly GCA_937922435.1). Lineage (GTDB taxonomy): Bacteria > Bacteroidota > Bacteroidia > Bacteroidales > Bacteroidaceae > Prevotella. Next base: position 32,168 of record CAKZVT010000046.1, read on the forward strand.
CGGCGTTACAATAAGTGCGTATTTCCATGTTTTCGCCGTCTATAACGCGCGGTAGCAGTACCGTCTTGCCGTGTTGTACAAGCATGTCGACTGTATCGTGCGTGTACACTTCGTCGGGCTGAGAGTAATACATTAGTATCGTCTTGGCGTTGGTTACCGCAGGGTGGGCGAGCAGCCGTGATATGACAGGAAGCGACAACTCTTCCAGTTCATGTACGGAGAATTGCCGCTTTATGTCCTTTATGCGTTTGCGCAGTGTGCGCTTGTCGTAGTCTGTCATGCTCTTTGGAAATTAAGAGTTAAGAAAATATGCCTTGTAAGTAATTTTCTTAACTCTTAATTCTTAATTCTTAACTCTTTTCGGGAATGCTTCGCCGCGTTTGAAAACGTCTATGGCCGACTTAATCGCGTTGTCGTCGAGGTTTAGGTACTCAATCCAGTCTTCCTCGTCCATGATGTTGTATATTATGCGGCTGTTGATGAAAGTCTTTAGCAGGTTGTACGATTTCTTTATCATTAGGTTTCGCCTCTTGAGCCCGTTCTTGTCGGCGTATGTGGCGAATTTGTCTACTGTGTGCTGCTTGTCAAGATAATCTGACAGCTCTTGCATCGTCTCGAACTTGCTGAGCTTCGGGCGGTTCTCGTCGGTGTAGACGAAGGCGTACTGTATGATAAGTCCGCTCATGGCCGCCTCTTTGTAGTAGGACGTCATGTCGAGAGTGTCTTCAGGAACGAAAATGTCAGGCGTAATTCCGCCGCCTCCGTACACGGTGCGCCCAATGCTGGTGTGGTAAGCCGGACCTGTATGCTTTATGCTGTCTTGCGAGAAGAACTCTCCGTGCTGGTATCTAGCAAGCAGGTCTTCCTCGTAATCTTGGTTGTCGCCGGCTGTGTAAGGCTTTTGTATGCAGCGGCCCGAGGGTGTGTAATAGCGCGCGACGGTGAGGCGTATCATTGAGCCGTCGGGGAATTCGAGCTGCTGTTGTACCAGTCCCTTGCCGAATGAGCGGCGTCCGATTATAGTAGCCCGGTCGTTGTCTTGCATGGCACCGGCAAAAATCTCCGAAGCCGATGCCGACCCCTCATTGATTAGTACCACCAAAGGAATGTTCTGGTAGCTGCCGCGGCCGTCGCTCTTGTAGTCCTGGCGTGGCGATTTGCGCCCTTCGGTGTACACTATGAGGCGGTTTTTGGGCAGGAATTCGTTTGCCATCTGCACGGCCGACTTCAGGTAGCCGCCCGTATTGTCGCGCAAGTCGATTATCAGGTTGCTGAAACCTTCCTGCGACAAGCTTGCAAGCGCGATGAGAAGTTCGGGATAAGTGTTCTCTCCGAAATTCTTGATTTTTATATAACCGGTACTGTCGTCAATCATGTAAGCCGCGCTTACGCTCTTTTGCGGAATGTCGCCGCGCGTTATGGTGAACTGCCTTACTTTCTTTTCCCCGTATCTTACAATGCCGATTTTCACTTTCGTGTCCTTCGGACCTTTCAGGCGGCGCATGGCTTCATCGTTGGTTACAATCTTGCCTACGAACGGTTTGCCGTCAACGCTTACAATCTTGTCGCCTGCACGTATGCCTGCTTGGTCGGCCGGTCCGTTCTTAACAACGCCTTGTACATGGATGGTGTCATTACGGATGACAAACTCTATGCCTACACCTGAGAACGAACCTTTAAGGTCGTCGGTGGCTTTCTGTACGTCTTTCGCGCTGATGTAGACGGAATGAGGGTCGAGGTCGGCCAGTATTTGCGGTATTGCCATGTCGACAAGCGAGTCGATGTTCACCTTGTCGACGTATTGGTCGTCGATGATGTGCAGCAGGTTGTTTAGCCTGTTGCTACCTGAATTTATTATGTTTAGCCTGTTGCCGGAGAAATGGTTGGCGTAGAATGTTCCGATGACAATGCCTATGACTACGCACAAGGCCATCACCAGAGGCATGATGCGGCTTGACTTATTTTGTCTCATATTCGTCAGGGTTTATGTAATCAACTTCAATGTTGGCTTTTCTTAATAGGTTTATGCCGTCTTCCAGCCTGTATTTCTCTGCGTAGACAACGCGTTTTATGCCTGACTGAATGATGAGTTTAGAGCATTCGATGCATGGTGCGGCCGTGACGTAAAGCGTAGAACCGTCACTGTTGTTTGAGCTTCGTGCCAGTTTTGTTATTGCATTTGCCTCGGCGTGCAGCACGTATGGCTTGGTGATGTTGTTCTCGTCTTCGCATATGTTTTCAAAACCGCTTGGCGTGCCGTTGTAACCGTCGCTTATTATCATCTTGTCTTTGACAACAAGCGCGCCCACTTTGCGGCGTTCACAATAACTGTTTTCCGCCCAAATGCGTGCCATGCGCAGGTATCGTAAGTCCAGCAGCAGTTGTTTGTCGTCTTTTCCGGTCATGATGTTTGTTTTTTCATTGAGAAAGAAACGTTGTTGGTGCAAGTTCTTCTTGCAATCCGTCTTCCCCGTTTATGTCTTTTTATTTTGTCTTATTTCTTGTTATTCCGTTCCTCTTGAGCAGGGCGTCAATGGTTGGCTCGCCGCCGCGGAAGCGCTTGTATAGCGTCATCGGGTGTTCAGTTCCTCCTTTTGAGAGGATGTTGTCACGGAAACTTTGCGCGGTCTTCTTATTGAAAATGCCATGTTTCTTGAACACGCTGAACGCGTCGGCGTCAAGTACTTCCGCCCATTTGTAGCTGTAATATCCAGCAGCGTATCCTCCGGCCATGATGTGGCTGAACTGTACGGTCATGCAAGTGTCGGGCAGTTGTTCCGTTACAATAGCCTTTTCCCATGCTTTTTTCTCAAACGGAATGATGTCTTCAGTGAACGGCTCTTTCCTTGTATAATACGCCATGTCGAGCAGGCCGAAGCTGACTTGCCGCAGACAGGCGTATGCCGCCATGAAGTTACGGCTTTTTACGATGCGGTTTATAAGTTCGTCAGGCAGCGGCTCGCCCGTCTGGTAATGGAAGGCGAACGTGCGCAGGAATTCCTTTTCCACAGAATAGTTTTCCATGAATTGTGACGGCAGTTCTACAAAGTCCCACCAGACGTTTGTTCCTGAAAGGCTTTCAAACCTGGTGTTGGCGAACATTCCGTGCAATGAATGCCCGAATTCATGGAGGAACGTCTCAACTTCTCCGAGTGTAAGCAGGGCAGGCTTTTCGTCGGTAGGCTTGGTGAGGTTCATCACTACGCTGACATGGGGGCGCACATTCTCGCCCTTACGGTCAATCCATTGCCCTTGGAATTGCGTCATCCAAGCTCCGCCTTGCTTGCCCTTGCGTGGGAAAAAGTCGGCGTAGAACACTGCGAGGTACGAGCCGTCATTGTCATAAACTTCGTATGCCTTTACATCTGGATGGTATACTTGTATGTCTTTGTTCTCTTTGAATGTTATTCCATAGAGCCTGTTGGCAAGCCCGAATACTCCTTTGATTACATTTGAAAGTTCGAAGTACGGGCGCAGCATCTCGGAGTCGATGTTGAACTTCTTTAATTGCAGCTTGTGCGAATAATAGCTGAAGTCCCACGGCTCCATCTTAAAGTCCTTGCCTTCCGCCTTTACGGCCATCTTCTCAATGCTTTCCACCTCCTTGATAGCCGTCGGCTTGTATGCGTCGATAAGGTCGTCGAGCAGCTTGTACACGTTGCGTGCGTTGCCGGCCATGCGGTGTTTCAACACGTATTCGGCGTAAGTCTTGTAGCCTAACAGCTGTGCTATTTCGCGCCTGAGGTTTATTATGCGTTTGCAGATGTCAAGGTTGTTCTCGCTGTTGCCGTGCGTACAAACGGTGTTGCGCGCCATGTACATCTGTTTGCGCAGCTCGCGCACGGTAGAATATGTCATGAAAGGATTGTAGCTTGGATAGTCGAGCGTAAATACCCAGCCTTCAAGTCCTTTCTCGCGCGCGGTTACGGCGGCGGCTTCGCGTGCGGTCTCGGGCAGGCCGTCAAGTTGTGCTTCGTCGGTTATGTGCAGCGTGTAAGCCTTGTTCTCTTTCAACAGGTTTTGGGAGAACTGCAAAGACAGCATTCCTGCCTCTTCCGTAAGTTGGCGCAAGCGTTCTTTACCTTCGTCGTCAAGCAAAGCTCCGCTGCGTACAAAGCCGTCGTAGCAGTTGTCGAGCAACTTCTTTTCTTCCGGTGTAAGCCTGCGGTGGTGCAGATGTACGGCCTTTACGCGTTCAAACAGGCGTTTGTTCAACCTTACGTCGTTTGCGTGTTTTGTAAGAATCGGCTGCATCTTCTGTGCCAACGCGTCCAGCTCGTCATTTGTCTCGGCGCTTAGCAGGTTGGAAAAAACGGTGGATACGCGTGATAATAAGTCATAATATCCGTCTTTGTCGTCGTCGACGTTGATTATAGTGTTGTCGAAAGTCGGCTTTTCCGGGTTGTTGATTGTTTTTTCAATTTGTTCGTTGTCACGGCGTATTCCTTCCATGAAGGCTTCCTCGAAATCTTCAAGCCTTATTCTTTCAAAGGGAACAGTGTCGTGTGGGGTGTTGTATTGTTCAAAAAAAGGGTTCTTGCGTTTGCCCTCCGCCATACTTTCATTCATACTTACGTCTTTCTATGTTTTCATTGTGCTGCAAACGGGTGCGATGTGAGTTTTCCATCAAAATGCCGGTTGCGGCTTATCCTATGCAAAGATACGGAAAATCGGGGATAATGCAAAATAAATGTGGATGAATTGAGCTTTTATTTTCATTTGCGGCATGCTGTCGGTAGCGTGTAAAACGGCGCGTTTGCAAAAGGCGGCAAACCGCCTTGTAAAAGACCGCCTTTTACACGCTGAAAGGCCACTTTTTGCAGTGCGTTTTGCGGCCTTTTGCAAAGCGGTATGAAACGCCTCTCCTGGCGTGTTGGGCCGTCCGCGCCAGCGCCTTTCAGGTGCGCGTGGCTTTTTCAAGCGCGTAAATGTGTATCTTCTCGCGTGCAAGGGCAATGATGCCTTCGGCCGCCATGGCGTTCAGCTCGCGCGACGTGTTCAGGCGGCTTTCGTTTATTTCCTTGCCAAGGCGTTCCATCTTGATGTGTATAATCTTCTCTCCTGCCGGGTGCAGGCTTCTTGTTTCCACGAACCTTGTTATTTTGTGCCGTATGTCTTTGGGGTGTGTTTTCCATGGAAAGCGTGCGAAGCGTTGCGACTTTGTACAGACGATGTTGAGCAGGTTGAGCCGGAATATCTCATATTTGCAGGCCAGTTCGAGGGCTTCCCTCTTTCCGAGGCAGATGAATGTGCATTCTGTTATGGTTTTGAAAGTGCGTGTGTATCGCTGTGTCAGCCCGAAAATGCGTTCAGGTTGCAATATTTCGGGAGCATGCATGATTTCCGTGATTGAATATCCGTTGTCGTCGGCGAACCCAGTTGCGCTTATCGTGCCTTTTAACAGGAAATATATCTTGTCGCAAACGTCGCCTTCGCGAACGATGTTTTTCCCTTTGCCGTAGCTTAGATGCCTGAATTTTGTGGACGTGATTATCTTTTCAAGGTCGTTTCTGCTCATGCCTTGAAACAGGGGAAGTTCAAGCAGCCTTTCGTGTAATCTGGTATGGGTCATGTCAAATAGCTCCTTGTGTTCTTTTCATTGTGTCATTCCACAATTTTGTCTCTCAATGAAGGAGAGCACCATACGGCATTATTCCCTTTTTCATCGGAGTAGATGAAATATGCCATAAGTTCGGTATGTTTGTCGAGGATGCGCTTGGCCTTGTCCAATCCCATCACCATGAAAGCCGTCGCGTAAGCGTCGGCTGTTGCACAGTTGTCAGCCAGCACGGTTGCGGAAAGAATGTTGTGTTGTACAGGCATACCAGTGCCGGGGTCTATTGTGTGCGCGTATTTCTTGCCGTTTTTATAGTAAAAGTTGCGGTAGTTGCCGCTTGTTGCCATGGCTTTGTTGGTGACATTGAGTATGGTTTGCAGTTCTTGGTTCGTGTTAAGCGAATCGTCGGTAGGTTTTGTTACGCCGATTTTCCATGGCAGGCGTTGGTTGTTGACACCGCGTGTGACAATTTCCCCGCCTATTTCAACCATGAAATTCCTTATTCCGGCTTTTTCCAGATAGGCCGCTATCACGTCGCATGCGTATCCTTTGGCTATGGCGCTGCAGTCGAGCATCATGCGTGAGTCCTTTTTCTTTATCCTTCCGTTGGTGAGGGTCACTTTCTCATACCCTATAAGTTGTCTGAGGCTGTCTATCGCGTGCGTGGTCGGCTGCGTGTCGTTCCTGAACCCGAATCCCCAGGCATTTACCAGTGGGGCTACGGTTATGTCAAATGCACCGTTGGTTTCGGCCGAAATCTCTTGTGAAAGATTGAACACATAGGTCAGCATCTTGTCAGCCATTGCGCTTTCGTTCCTGTTGATTTTCGATATTGTCGACTGCTTGTTGAATGGCGACAATGAGAAATCAACTTTCTTCAGTTCGGCCTCGATGCCATCTTTCAGGCTCTTGTCGTTTTGGTAAGTGATGTTATATACCGTGCCGAATATGAAGCCCGTGTCTTTCTGGTATGGCATCGAGCGTTGTTGCCTTACGATTATTACCGTCCCGACTATCAGGAATAGCAGGAAAGCTGATTTCCAGAAGAGTTTTTTCTTGCCGTTCATCTTTCTTTGATTTGTTTATGGTGGGGTGGGAGGGCATTGCCGCGGTTTAGATGTGTGACAAAAAGTACCACTATCTCACAACCTTAAACCGTATAACCTCATAACCGTAAAACCTCACAACCGGACTAAATGTCTACGGTTATATTGAATGTTCCGCCTATGTTGCTTCCTCCGGCTGTGCCGTATCCGGGAACATACCATGTGTTGCCCAGTGCTCCGTCGTCGTGCGACAGCCTGCTGCGGTATCTTAGGCTCCAGCCCAGATGTATGGGCCCCCACATCTTCGCGTCTACGCCTATTACCGCCTCAAACCATTGGTAAGAGCATTTTACGCCTTTTGCTTCAAACGGTGCTGTGCCGCCCCATACGGGGTCGGTCATGCCGGGGTGTGATATGTCGTATTTGAATGAAGTCAACGCGTATCTTACTCCTGCGAAAAGGCGGTAAATATCGTGCTTGTTTTTCAGCAGGTTGAAGTCTGCGCCGACTTTCCAATATGGTGCGCTTGTCTTGTAAGAAATGTCTGTTGCGTCGTTTGTATGGTCGGCTTTGCCTATTCCGGCTTCAAATACGGGGAAGTATCTGTCCTTCAGGTTTATGCGCAATGCGGCCTCGTATTGCCCGTAGTCGCCAATCAACATTTGTACAGGGCCGACCAAGTCAACCGACACGGCAACACCGTTGAAGAACGGTATGCTGTCGTTCTTTGCGCCCTTGTCTTTGTCTTTTGCGTTTGCCGGGATTGCGGCAGCCAGCATAAGCAGGCTAATCGCGACGCTTGAAATATATGTATAGATGCTTTTTTGATGTATCATAGCTTACGTCGGGATTTTTTATGACAATCGAGTCGATGGCGTTGTGCGTGGTGGTTACATCTGTTATTGTATGGAAATACAGCGGAGCGCAGTCTACCGACTCGAAGTGTGGGTGGTCTTCCTTCGTAATTGTGACGATATCTGTTGTCGTCACTTTTGTCACAGTGTCGGTTGTCTCGAAGTAAAACACGTCTTGTGGCTGGGCATAGCTTATGGGAAGCGAGAACTCCGTAGTCCTTACGTTCCTGTTAATCAGTACCGAGTCGCTGCCGTCTGTCGTGCGGTTGGTGTATATGGTGAGCGTGTCTGCCAGCGTGTCTACTCGTCCGTCGGGTGTCATTAGCTGGTATTGTGTGTAGACCAAGCTGTTCATGGGGCAGTCGATAGACGAGCACGATGCGGCTAAAAGAACGAATGCTGCGGCTAACAGCGGTAATGCGCGCAGCGGATTTGTGATGGATGGCTTGGCTCTCATCTCCAGTTTTCTCGTTTAACCTTTTTTACTTTTTTCTCGTTTTACTTTTTCACCGTTTCTCTCCGCACCTTATTTCCTCTTCAATCTGGTAGTCGTTGCGGTCAGTCGAGTTGCGGCTTATCAGGTCGCCGAGGAATCCCGTGAGGAAGAGTTGCGTGCCTATTATCATCATTGTAAGTGCAATGAAGAAGTAAGGGGAGTCTGTCACAAGCCTTTGCGGTATGCCTTGTGCGAGCGAATAAAGTTTGTCGATGCCGATTATTGCGGCTGAAACGAAGCCTATGAAGAACATTATTGTGCCAAGAAAACCGAATACGTGCATCGGTTTGCGCCCGAAACTGCTTAGGAACCACAGTGTTATAAGGTCGAGGTATCCGTTGAAGAAGCGGTTGAGGCCGAATTTCGACTTGCCGTACTTGCGTGCCTGGTGGTGTACCACCTTTTCTCCGATTTTGTTGAAGCCGGCGTTTTTCGCCAAATAAGGTATGTAGCGGTGCATCTCGCCGTACACTTCAATGTTTTTCACAACGTCGCGGCGGTAAGCCTTCAGTCCGCAGTTGAAGTCGTGCAGGTTCTTTATACCGCTGATTTTGCGTGCCGTAGCGTTGAACAGTTTTGTCGGAATGGTCTTCGACAGCGGGTCGTAACGCTTCTGCTTGTAGCCCGATACGAGGTCGTATCCGTCTTCCTTGACCATCTTGTACAGCCCCGGGATTTCGTCGGGCGAGTCTTGCAGGTCGGCATCCATCGTGATTACTACGTCTCCCTGCGCCTCTTTGAAGCCGCAATACAGGGCCGGACTTTTGCCGTAGTTGCGGCGGAACTTGATGCCTTTTACGCAGTCGTGCTCTGCACCAAGCTCCTTGATTACGTTCCATGAGCGGTCGGTAGAGCCGTCGTTGACGAATATCACTTCGTAAGTGAATCCGTTAGTCTTCATCACTCGCTCTATCCAGGCGTACAGCTCGGGAAGAGACTCTTCTTCATTATATAAGGGTATAACGACCGAAATGTCCATCTTTATTGTATTGTTGTTTGGATTTCAAATGGAAAGACGCGCCCTGGCCTGCGCAGGCTTTGACCGGTTAGAATCTTCTTTTGTACTTCGACTTCATCATCGCGGCTATCGGCAGGCTTATCAGCAGTCCCAGTATTATGTTAGTCGAGAGGAATTGCAGGGCGATGTCGATAGGGCGCAGCGCGGCGAGGTTGTCCATTGCAAGCTTCATGTCTTCAGGTCTCATGCCGTAGGCCGACAGCATCGTCTTGAACTCCGGCGTGCCTGTGATTTCGGTGTACTGCGAGAGCATGAAGCCGTGGTCGATGAACTGGAAGTAGACAAACTGCGCGGCGGCCATCAGCAGGGCTGCGTAGAAGTAAACGAGCATGCTGAAGAGCAATGCGCGGCGGAACGAGATGATGCCTCCAAGAGCCGTGTCGCGGTAGCGGCGCAGGCGCATTGACGCGAAAACAAGCGAGTATACGCCTATGACGAGCGACACGAAGCCAAGCAACGGGTTGTAAAACTCGCCTATGAAGAAGGCGAAGCTCAATATCCATAGCACGCCTACTATCGCCCCGTCCCTGCGTGCGTATTCCTTTAGTTGCTCGTATTCCTCGCGTGTTGCCATTTCCATGAATTGTTGTTATGGTGCGCCTTGTATGCCGGTTGTATGGCAAAGGCGCATCCGACAGGCTGCAAAATTACTTATTTTCCGCCACATTGAGGAGGTGTGTATCTGTTTTTTTGTTTTTTAAAGACAAAACGCCTATACTATCAGACATCTCTGTTTGTGTGCCCGACTGTCCGTCACTTCTGTGGTCGGCGTTCTTTACATTGGCATGGGTACAATGCCTTGCTATTCCGGCGTTAAAGTGCCGCGGCGATTTTCCTTATGTTTGCAAGGCGTTCCATTAAAGACTTGTCTTTCTTTGCGGTCTGCATGTTGTAATCCGTCTGTAATCCGATAAGGATGTGTGCGGGTATGCCCAACGCGGCTTCAACAAGCAAGGCCGTGTTTGTAGTGACAGGGCGGCGGCAGTTCAGTATGTCGTTCAGCACTTTATATGAAATGCCGGTCTCTTCTGCCAGCCTCTTTTGCGAAATGCCCCGGTATTCTATTTCCTCCTTGAGCAGTTCGCCCGGATGCGTCGGCCTGGACGGTTCAAGATTGTTGGCAATCATTCTTGGGTCTGTTCCTTTGAGCGTAACCATAATCCAATTATTTATAATGGTTTGATAATTCCAATATGTTGCAGATGTAAACTATTGTTTCAGTTTCTTGGCTTGACACGGTGAACTCAATTCTGTATTGGTCGTTCACCCTTATTGATGAAGTTCCAGCCTTGTTGCCTTTCAACACTTCATAATTCAAAGAGTGAATAGTGAATAATTCTTCAATGTTCAAGGCGTGTTTGAGCGTATCTATGCGTTTTTGGTATCGTTTTATTATGTCTGGGCGGAAGCGGTGTTTCTTGTCGCTTTTCCCGGTTTCATATAGCTCGCGCAGATAATCTTTGTCAAAAGTTACAATCATGCCGTTACCGTTTACATGTGCAAAGGTAATGAATATTCTTGTATTGTCCACTAAAAAGACGGACTTTTTAGTTCTGTTTTTTATTTATGTGGAATTTGAAACGCCGTTGTTTTTTCCCTGTTTTCAGCGTTTTTTTTATGTTAGTGTACCAGATATGTGGCTTTGTAAAAATGAAAACGCCCTGAATTTCTGCAATTCAAGGCGTTTCGCTTGTAATTCCGTAAATCATTGAAAAATCAATGTTTGTTGCGGAGAGAGAGGGATTCGAACCCCCGGTGCCTCTCAGCACGACGGTTTTCAAGACCGTTGTAATCGACCACTCTACCATCTCTCCTTTTGTCGGGAAGACAAGCTTTGTGTTCAAAAGCGAGTGCAAAGGTATGCAGAATTTTCCATACGGCCAAATTTTTCGTGATATTTTTGCATGTATGTTGTTTCTCATGGCGTAAAGTGGAGCGGCTTGCCGGTGTGCGGTTGCCGTCCTGTTTCAAGGCGTTTTGCCGCTGTGCTCGTAACACTTTGATTTCCAATGCGTTGTAAAAGGCCGTCTTTTGACTTGTAAAAGATGGCCTTTTGGGCGGCAAAAGATGGCCTTTTGCATTGCGAAAGACCGCCAATCGGAAAACCGCAGGTTGCTCCTTGTGTTGTTGTAAAACAAATTTGGCTGCCCCGGCGTTTTGCCGTGACGCGCAAAATGAGTAATTTTGCAGCATGATTTATCCGAAGACTTTTGAAAGCAAGCTGGGCTTCGACGAGGTGCGCGCGCTGCTGCGCGAGCGTTGCCTTAGCACGTTGGGCAAGGACATGGTTGACGCCGTGGCCGTATCGGGCGACGCGGCGCAGGTAAACGAGTGGCTGACGCAGGTGCGCGAGTTCCGCCGTTTGCAGGAAGAGGCCGACGACTTCCCCCTGCGTTACTTCTTCGACGTGCGCGAGGCCGTGGCGCGTCTGCGCCTCGAAGGCACTCATCTCGACGAGGCGGAGCTGTTTGACCTGCGACGTTCGCTCGACACCATCTGCGCCATCGTGGCCTATCTTAACCGCGACGGCGGCGAAGAGGGTGGGGCGGAGGCATGGCCTTACCCTGCGCTCCACCGTCTTACAGAGGGCGTGCAGACCTTTCCGCAACTGGTGCAGCGCATTGACCAAATACTCGACAAGTTCGGCAAGGTCAGGGATACGGCGTCGCCGGCACTGGCCGACATACGCCGCGAGCTGGCGCGCACCGAGGGCACTATCTCGAAGACGCTGTACTCCATACTGCGCTCGGCGCAGAGCGAGGGCTTGGTAGACAAGGACGTGACGCCCGCCATGCGCGACGGCCGGCTGGTAATACCCGTCAGTCCCGGTCTGAAACGCCGCATCCGAGGCATCGTGCATGACGAGTCGGCATCCGGCAAGACAGTATTCGTAGAGCCGGCCGAAGTGGTTGAGGCCAACAACCGCATACGCGAGCTGGAGTCGGAGGAGCGCCGCGAAATCATACGCATACTCACCGAGCTGGCCAAGCAGCTCCGTCCTTACGTTGTGCCCATCCTCGACTCGTACAAGTTTCTTGCAAAAATCGACCTCATCCGCGCCAAAGCCGAGCTGGCGAGGCTCGTCAAGGGCATCGAGCCTGATGTTGAGGCTTATCCGCATATCGACTGGATTAGGGCTTGCCATCCCTTGCTCGCCCTCTCGCTCGAAAAGCAGGGCAAGGCCGTAGTGCCGCTCGACGTTATGCTGACGAGCGACAAGCGCATTCTTATCATCTCCGGCCCTAACGCTGGAGGTAAGTCGGTGTGCCTCAAGACGGTCGGCCTTGTGCAGTACATGCTTCAGTGCGGACTGTCAGTTCCCGTAGGCGAACGCTCGCGCATGGGCGTGTTCAGCAACATATTCATCGACATAGGCGACGAGCAGAGCATAGAGAACGACCTCAGCACGTACTCCAGCCACCTGATGAACATGAAGCAGATGATGCGTCATGCCGACGACTCCACGCTGCTGCTCATTGACGAGTTTGGTACGGGAACGGAGCCGCAAATAGGCGGAGCAATAGCCGAAGCCGTGCTGAAACAGTTTTGCGAGCGTGGCGCATACGGCGTAATAACCACCCACTACCAGAACTTGAAGCACTTTGCCGACACCCACGGCGGCGTTGTCAACGGCGCGATGCTGTACGACAGGCAGCAGATGCAGCCCCTGTTCCAGCTCTCCATAGGTCAGCCGGGCAGCTCGTTCGCCATTGAAATCGCCCGTAAAATCGGACTGCCTGAGGCCGTTATCCGTGACGCGAGCGACATTGTGGGCAGCGACTACATACAGAGCGACAAGTATCTTCAGGACATCGTGCGCGACAAACGTTACTGGGAGAACAAGCGGCAGACCATACATCAGCGCGAGAAGAGCCTCGAACAGACCATTGCCCGTTACGAGAGCGAGGTGAAGGAGCTTGAACAGAGCCGCAAGGACATACTCGCCAAGGCCCGTCAGCAGGCCGAGGAACTGCTTGCTGGCAGCAACCGCATCATAGAAAAGACCATAAGGGAGATACGCGAGAGCCAGGCCGAGAAGGCGGAGACCAAGAAAATACGCGAGGAACTGGAAGCCTTTAAGGCCGGGATGAAGGACGTTGACACCGCCGCCAACGACGAACTGATAGCCAAGAAGATGCGCCAAATACAGGAAAGGAAGGCTCGCAGGGAGAAGAGGAAACAGGACAAGGAGAATGAAAAATTAAAAATTAAAAATGAAAAATCTGCCGGTGAAACCAATTCTTCACTCTCCACTCTTCACTCTTCACTCTCTCCGGGCGACACGGTGCGCATCAAGGGGCTTACCACGGTCGGCAAAGTGGAGAGCATCGACGGCAAGATGGCGACGGTGATTTTCGGCGACATGCGCACGAAGATGCGCTCCGAGCGGCTTGAAAGGGCGGAGAAGCCGAAGCAGGAAGAGCCGAAGGCGTATGTCAACGTCAGCCGCGAGACGCGCGAGGCCATAGACTCGCGCAAGCTGAACTTCAAGCAAGACCTTGACGTGCGCGGCATGCGCGGCGACGAAGCCATCACCGCCGTAACTTACTTCATCGACGACGCCATACTCGTTGGCATGAGCCGCGTGCGCATCCTGCACGGAACAGGCTCGGGAATACTGCGCCAGCTAATCCGCCAATACCTCGCCACGGTGCCCAACGTTGCATTGTTCCGCGACGAGCACGTACAGTTCGGCGGAGCGGGAATTACCGTGGTAGACCTTGAATGACGGTGAGAAGGTGGGAAAGTGAGAAGGTGAGAAAACAATACAAAGTGCCTTTTGCATTTTCTCACCTTCTCACTTTCCCACCTTCTCACCGTCAATTGTTTTTTCCGCCGCCATGTCCCATTCGTCTTTTTCCGGCAACTTGTACTTCACGGCATGGTCTTCAAGGTATATTTTGTTCAGCGTATAGGCGAGCGACTCAAGCGTCTGTTCGCGCACTTTGGGTTTCAATTGGCATTCCCAAACGGTTATGCAGTGCCAGCCCATGCGTGCCAGAGCCTGCTGCTCGGCCTTGTCGCGGCTGCGGTTGCGCTCGATTTTTGCGCGCCAGAAGTCGGTGTTGGTCTTCGGCAGGTGGAAAGTGGGGCAGTCGTGTCCGTGCCAGAAGCATCCGTTTACGAATATGCACGTGCGGTATTTGCGCAGCACGAGGTCGGGATGGCCGGGCAGGCGCGGACTGTTGAGCCTGTACCTGAAGCCGCAGGCAAACAGGTAGCGGCGCACGACGAGTTCGGGTCGCGTGTCCTTTGAGCGGATGGCGGCCATTATTTTGCTGCGTTTTTCCTTTGAAAACAAATCCATGCCGTTCACAAAGGTACACATTATTATATTATTAGGTGTGTAATTTGAGCAAAAAGTATGGTTTTATAAGTGGAGCTGATGTTGCCCATGCAACGTTAGGGCACAAAAAAATGGAAACACTTAGCGTGCCCCCACGTCTGGATATATAATTGATTGTGTTGTGAGCCTCTTGTCGGATTCGAACCAACGACCCCGAGATTACAAATCACGTGCTCTGGCCAACTGAGCTAAAGAGGCGGGGTGGGCAAGCTACTTGCATCGCGCCGCTACAACCAACTACCTTTGCTGTGTTCCCACCCTGGAGGATTCGAAGGGAGCTGGCCGTGCAAGACTTGCCCGTCTTAGCGGCTGCAAAGGTAATAAAAAGTATTGATATGGATGTGTGCGGCGCGGCCTTTTATCTTGTTTTTAACTTATTTTCAATACTTCCTTGTGCTCTTGAGGTAAAATTTCGTGACAAATCAAAATCTTGAACCAGCTCCGTGCATGCTTGTTTTCTTGTCGTTTGTGTCTGTGCATCATTCCTTTTATGTGACGTTTTGCCATGTACGGATTGCAATTTAATATGCTTTTGTGTGCTTTAAGGCCGTCAAAGCCAAGGCTTTTGACGGCCTTCCGGCTTGTAAAAGACGGCCTTTTGCAGGCTGAAAGACCGTCTTTTACATTGCTGTTTGTCTCATATTGTGCTTGAGTGTGTTGTAACTCGCTGGCTTGCAAGTATTTACGTGAAACGCTGAAAAACGGCGTTGTTCAGGCTGAATGTGCGTCTCCTGTTCGCCGCCGGCCTTCAGGATGCGTCAAGTTGCCGGCAAGCGTTAATGTTTTTTTATGAATGTAGTGCTTGGATGTGTTAATTTTTGCATCAAATCAATCATTATATAGCCTAATTGTTGCAATTAAAATGTATGTCTTGTGCTATTGAGACGTTTTGAAACGCGCGTGAAACAAATTACAATTAAGAAACGGATTAAAACGCATAATTTTGTGACCGAGAAAAACTTTTTACCTTAAATAACATAAAACAACCAAAACATGAAACACTCTATTAAAGTTTGCAAAACCCTCGGTTTGCTTATACTCATGAGCGTCTTCCCATTGGTGGCGATGGCTCAGGGTTCGGCGATAACCGTGAAGGGGCAGGTCACTGACGACCAAGGGCCCATCATCGGAGCGACTGTAAGGGAAAAGGGCGCAAAGGCCGTTGCCGTTACAGACCTCGACGGTAATTATACCATCAAGGTAAGCCCGGGTGCTACTCTTACGTTTACCTATTTAGGTTATCAGAATAAAGAGGTAAACGTGGGCAACAAGACACAGGTTGACGTTGTGATGGTGTCTGACGCCCAGGCGTTGAGCGAAGTTGTGGTCGTAGGTTACGGCCAGATGAAGCGTTCTGACGTTACCGGCTCGGTTGTCTCGGTCAACTCGGAGCAGATTGAGCGTGCCGTGCCTACCAGCATCGACCAGGTGCTCCAGGGACGCGCCGCCGGTGTTCAAATCCAAGCCAACTCGGGTACGCCGGGCGCGAACACCAGTATCCGCATCCGCGGTATCAGCTCTTTGAACTCCACCAACCAGCCGATTTTCGTCATCGACGGCGTTGTTGTCGAGCCGCAGAGCACCGACACGAACGACCCCCTGTCAAGTAATAACCCCCTTGCGAGCATCAACCCGAGCGACATTGTGTCGATGGACGTGCTCAAGGACGCCTCCGCCACCGCTATATATGGTGCGCGCGCGGCCAATGGCGTCATCATGATTACCACGCGCAGGGGTAAGGCCGGCGAGGCTACCATCACCTATGACGGCTACGTAGGCTGGCAGGAGATGGCCAAGAAGCTCGACATGATGAACCTGCGCGAGTATGCCATCCACCACAACGCACGCTCGGATATGAGCATAGTCGAGGCGAGCGACGCGTTCGTCAATCCTTCTGCCCTCGGCAATGGTACCGACTGGCAGGACGCTTTGTTCCGCAGCGCCTTGATGACGAGCCACAACATCTCCGTAACGGGCGGCTCGGAAAAGGCTACCTATTCTATCAGTGCCGGCTACTTGAACCAGGACGGTATCGCCATCGGTTCAGGCTTCAAGCGCCTTACGCTGCGCGGCAACACCGACGCGCAGGTGAAGAAGTGGCTCAAGGCCAGCCTTAGCTTCTCGCTTACCGACTCGAAGCAGGAGGTGGGTGCCGACAACAACATCATCATGAACGCCTTGCAGCAGCAGCCTTCGGTGGCTGTAAGGAGCGCCGACGGCTCTTTCGACGGCCCGGATGATGTCTATATGCCTGTCAACGCCGTGGCTCTTGCCGAGATGCGCGAGAACTACAACAAGAAGATGAACTTCCGCATAAACGGCAGTCTTGAGGCTACATTATATAAAGGTCTTACGTTCAAGACCGAGCTTTCGGCTGACTACAACCTTAACAAGTTCTATTACTACGAGCCGGACTACACATTCGGAAAGCTGGAAAACAATACCCGCACCGGCCGTTGGACCAAGACCGACACGAAGTATTGGTCGTGGCGCAACATCCTGACGTACCAAAACACCTTTGCAGAGAAGCATGCTGTCAATGTAATGGTTGGTCAGGAAATGAGCCAGTCGCATTGGGAAAACCAGGTAAGCACGGCTACTGGCTTCCTCACCAACAGCACTCACGACCCTTCGGCAGGCGACATTACAGCCTCGACGGGTAACGGTACGCAGAACGACAACTCCATCTTCTCTTACTTCGGGCGCGCGTTCTATTCTTATGATGACCGCTATCTCGTGACAGCAACGCTCCGCCGCGACGGCAGCTCGCGCTTTGCCAAGGGCAACCGTTGGGGTTGGTTCCCGTCAGCGGCACTCGCTTGGCGCGTGTCTAACGAGAAGTTTATGGCTAAGACAAGCAACGTTATCAGCAACTTGAAGCTCCGTCTCGGCTGGGGTTCTACCGGTAACCAGAACGTTTCAGACTGGGCTTACATGGCTATGCTCTCATCCAAGAGTACACCATGGGGCACTGGCGTGCTCAACGGCAATACTCCCAACCCTGACTTGAAGTGGGAGACCACGACATCGTGGAACGTAGGCTTCGACCTTAGCCTCTTCCGCAACCGCATCGAGTTCATTTTCGACTGGTATTACAAGAAGACCGACGACCTGCTCCTCCAACTCCCGTTGCCTGCCTATATCGGTTCTTACGGCAACGGCGCCGCCTCCAATCCTTGGGGCAACGTCGGTTCGATGAGCAACCAAGGTGTCGAGATGACGTTGAACACGGTCAACATCGACAAGGGTGGCTTCCAGTGGCGTTCTAGCTTCACGTTCTCGCTCAACCGTAACAAGGTTGTCAGCCTTGACACCGAGAGCGCGTCTATCGACAAGACGTTCCAAATCGGCTCCGACGTGCTCACCGTTACACGTACCGTAGAGGGCAAGCCTGTCGGCCAGCTGTACGGATATAAGGTTATCGGACGCTTCGACAAGGCTGAAGACTTTTATTATAAGGATGCCAATGGAGTGGTTAAGCCTGTGGCAATACCCGAGGGCAGCTCTATCAGCGAGAGCGGAACATGGATTGGCGACTACATCTTTGCCGACGTAAACGGCGACGGTGTCATCAACAACCAGGACTGCACGTTTATCGGCGACCCGCAGCCCGACTTTACTTACGGTATCGGCAACACCTTCTCTTGGAAGGGATTTGACCTCTCTATCTTCTTCAACGGCAGCTACGGCAACGACATTCTCAACCTTACAGGCCGTGAACTTTCTGATGTCCGCGTAAACAGCAACCTGCTGAAGGAGTGCGCAGGATATGCGAAAATCGGTGTAATCGACCCCAACCTGCCCGATGACGACTTCCGTAACTTGTATGTTTCCAATCCGGGTTCGCGCCTTCCGCGCCTTAGCGCGTCGACGACCAACGCCAACAACCGCGTCAGCGACCGCTATGTAGAGGACGGCTCGTACATCCGCTTGCAGAACATCTCGTTGAGCTATACGCTCCCGAAGTCTCTCGTTACGAAGCTGAAGTTGCAGAATGTCAAGGTGTACATGAACTTGCAAAACGTTTATACGTGGACCAATTACAGCGGTTACGACCCCGAAGTCGGTGCAATGTATGGCGATGCGCTCATGACCGGCGTTGACTACGGCCGCTATCCGTCACCGCGTATCTATACGTTTGGTCTCAACATCTCGTTCTAATGCAGCGTGACAAAGGAATAATCAAGATAACATCATATATTTAGAAAACAATGAAAACCAAGATATATTTATTCGGTTCGCTCCTGGCTGTCGGATTGTTGACTACTTCATGCGCCGAAGATTTCCTCGACCAGGAGAATACTACCAGCCCCAACGCCGAGACTTTCTTCAACAGCGACGAGGCCATCGACCAGGCAATGTATCCGCTTTACAACTATGTGTGGAACAGCTTTAACGACAAAGGCTATTACGGCATGGGCGACGGAAGGGCCAACAACATAACGGCGCAATACTCTGATTACATCTATCCCTACACCAATTTCAACGAGACATCGCTAAGTCCCGGTCTGCAAGATGCTTGGGGAGCGCTTTACTCTGTCGTTGCGCAGGCAAGCAACGCGCTGAACAACATCAAAACCCGCTCTACATCTAATGTAAGCGAAGAGGCGAAGACGCGCGGCATGGCCGAGGCTCGCTTCATGCGCGGTGTGGCTTACTGGTATATCGCTTCGCTGTGGGGCGATGCAATCATCTATGAAAATACGAGCGATTTGGTCAACAACTATGTAATACCGGCCAATCCGCAGATTGACGTGATGGAGTTTGCCGTCCGCGACCTTGAATATGCTGCCGCCAACCTGCCTGAAACGTCGCCTGCCGCAGGGCGTGTGAACAAGTACAGTGCTTACGGAATGCTCTCACGCGTATATCTCTCGATGGCGGGACTTACCACAGACGGGCAGTATGACGGGACGAACGCTGCTACCGACTTCAACCGCGGAACGCGTAACACCTATTATCTCGACCTTGCTAAGAAGGCGGCTCTCAAAGTAGTGGAGGAGTCGAGCTTTGACTTGATGGATGAGTATGGCGACTTGTTCAAGATTGAAAACAACAACTGCAAGGAAGACATGTTCCAGCTTCAGTGGAACCAAGGCTCTACTGACGCTATCGGTTGGGGCTGCAACCAGACCATTACGTCGTATTTCGGATGGTCAACGCTGGTCTGTGACGGTACAAACTGGGGCGGAGCTACTTACTGCTCTTGGGACTTGTTCCAGGAATATGAGGCCAACGACAAGCGCAAGCATGAGTCTGTGGCTTGGTATGGAGAAGAATATCCCGAGCTTAACACTCGTGGCGGTGGTTATACTTATGGTGTAACGGAAGACGCAGGAAGCCAAGGTGCTAATATAAGAAAGTATGTAGTCGGTACAATCGACGACAACGGCGTAAGCTACAAGCAGTCAAGCGGTATCAATACGCACATGCTCCGTCTGGCAGAAGTTTACCTCAACCTGGCCGAGGCGATACTTGGCAACGGCCAGTCTACCAGCGACCAGACCGCGCTTTACTACTTCAACAAGTTGCGTACACGCGCCGGTCTTGCCACAAAGAGCTCCATATCATACGAAGACTTGCGCCATGAGCGCCGCGTAGAGTTGGCTTTCGAGGGACAGTATTGGTACGACTTGCTCCGCCGCTCGTACTACCAGCAGCAGGAAGTCATCAACTACATCAACAATCAAGACCGCAACGCGTCTTATTACGATTCTGAAACTCATGAGTACAAGCTTGACGATGACTGGACCAATCCCGGTCCCGGTGTGGGTGTTGCCACAGAAAGAAGCCTGCGCCTGCCTTACTCTGACGCAGACCAGAACCGCAACCACTATCTCCAGACCGACGGTAACGGCAAGCTTCAGACCGTGCCTTACGAGTTTGGCGAGCGTGAAGTGTCAGAAGAAGAACTGTTTAATTAATTAAATGAGGTCATAAGGTTTGTGGGTTTTACGGTCGTGCGGTATGCTCAATAAACGTTGCAATGCCCATATAACCGTAAAACCTTATAACCCCAAAACCGATGGATAAATAACATAAAACGACAAATTCATCATGAAAACATTAAGATATATTTGGATGTTGTGCCTCGCGGTGGTTGCTGTCGGCTTCACATCGTGCGACGATGACGATGAGGCTTCAGGCAGCTCGGCCATTACCGTGACGCAGATTTACCTTGAAGACGCCGACGCAACGGTGACCGACCGCCCCGTGGACTTTGTCCGTCTCGGCCAGACAATACGTATTGAAGGTTCCGGTTTCAAGGGACTGAAAGAGTTGTACATCAACGGTTACGAGACATACTTCAACACGGCGTATGTCACCAACACCAACATGATTGTGTCAGTAAGCACCGATACACCTGTGACTGACGCCGACCCGGAGGCGCGTAACACTATCCGCTTCGTCAAGAGCGGCACGGAGTATGTCTATGAGTTCGACATCCGCGCGGCTTCTCCTGTCATTACGAGCGTTGACAACACGCTGCCTCAACCCGGAGAGACCGTCACCGTCTACGGCGAGAACCTTCAGGAAACTACCTTTGTGACGCTGCCTGACGGCACGCAGGTGACCGACATCACCAATGCTCCCGAGGATGAAGAGGGCGAATGGTTTTCGTTCGTGATGCCGAGTGGTGTCAGCGGCTACGGTGCTTTCACCGTAACGTGTGCCAACGGCACGGCGAAGTCAGCCGAGTATTTTAACAACCGCACTTGCATGGTGCTCGACTTTGACGGTACAGGCACACAAGGTGCATGGAATTGGAGCGAGACCGGCAGCATGATTGATGCTACTGACCTCGTTGACGACCCGCTTGGCACAGGCCGCGGCAAGGTGCTCAAAATCATCCCCGACCGCCTCTTGCAGGCCGGAGGCATAGCTGCAGGCAAGGCGCGTGCCACAGAATGCTGGACGGCAGGCAAGGACGACGCTACGGGAATGGACGACTGGAGCCGCATGTACGAGTTTATTTCAGACACAACTCTGCTTACCGACGTAGCGTTCCAGTTCGACATATACGTGCCTGACTCTTGGGTAGGTACCGGCCACATACAGCTTTGCCTGATGAACAACTTTAACTTCGGCGGCATAGGCTCTGACGACGATGCAGACAGCAAGCAGTGCGCATTCTATTGCCCGTGGATAGTTGACGGCAAGGCCGTTCCGTTCTCTACCGAAGGTAAGTGGATGACGGTAACGATACCGTTCAGCGAGTTTGGCAAGTATGCGGCAGAGGTGGCTGACGGCGACGCTCCTACGTTTGCAGAAGTTGTGGCAGACCGTAATGCCGCTACATATTCAAACTTCGGCATGGGCTTTGTCAACACCGACTTCACGCTTGACGGTCTCGAGGTAAAGTCTACCATCTGCAAGCAGGAAATCTACATAGACAACTGGCGCGTAGTACCGTGCAAGAGCGAGGTGATATCCGACTTCCCCGACGAGGAGGAGACGGCAGAGTAATAGGCGCATTCCGGCTAACAAGTGACAAGCAGGCCGGGCGCAAGTAACACTTGCCGGCCTGCCCGTCACTTAAAACCTGTCAACTTACAAACAATAAACAGAAAACATCATGAAACTGAATAACATAATATTCCCCATGCTGGCAGGCTCGCTTCTGCTTGTCGGCTGTTACGACGAGAAGATGGACTGGCATACGCCCGACGGCCACAACCCCGTGACTACGGACGATATTCCGCTGCAATTGCAGGAGCAAATCGACCATTACGACTACATAAAGAACTACATGGCCGAGTATATGCCCGGCACGCCTATCGGCGTCGGCCTTTCGGCGGACAAGTATCTCGACGAGGACGACCCTGACTATGCGGCGCTGTGCGACAACAACTTCCAGCAGTATGTTACCGGTAACGCCATGAAGATGGACGCAATGGTGACGAGCAGCGGCGCGCTCAACACGACAAAGCTCGATGCTTTCCTTGCCAAGGCACCGGAGGACGTGCAGATATTCGGCCACAACTTCATTTGGCATACGCAGCAGCAGCAGACATACCTCTTGTCGTTGATAGCTCCGAAGATGATAGTAGAGACTGACGGAGACATTATTACAATGCTCCAGAATGGCGACTTTGAGACAGGGCAGCTTGACCCTTGGAACGGATGGGGCGGCGAGTCCACCCGTGAAGTAGTGGCGGGCGAGGGCGTTGACGGCTCGTATGCGGCTAAGCTTTACAACCCTGCGGCTGGCAGTGAGTATTCTTCGCAGTTCGTGTATAACCTTACCGAGCCGTTGGAAAACGGCAAGACATACGTCCTCCGCTTCCAAATCCGCGCGGCGGCGCCCGGCGGTTCTATCCAGTTTGCATGGCAGAACCTAAGCTATGGCAACGGCGAAATATACCACACGTTTGACAACATAGGCACTGACTGGGTTACTTTCGAGCAAGAGTTTACCTGCACCAAGGACGATGCACAGCAGCTCTGTTTCAACTTCGGAAAGGTAGCCACAACTTATTACATCGACAACATAGAGTTCGGCACACGCAAAGAGGAAGGCGCAAGCGTACAGGCCAACCGCGCAACGCGCGCTACCACTATCACCTACGAGCTCAAGACGCCCGAAGAGAAGCGTGCGGCGTTGCTCGGAGCCATGGGGAGCTGGATAGGCGGAATGCTCCAGCATGTCAGCGGCGACCAGCGTTTCGTAGGCTGGGACGTAATCAACGAGCCTATTACCGACGACGGTCACTACCGTGGAATAGACGGACGCTTCGGTGGTTCATGGGATGATGACAACGGCACCACCCATTATGACGCCGAGCCTACGGAGACGACTACCGAAGGCCTGAACCTTAACTGGGGCAGCGGCCACTTCTACTGGGGCTACTATCTCGGCATGGACTACGCCGTAAAGGCGTTCGAGCTGGCGCGCCAGTACGCACCGGCCGACATGAAGCTGTACGTAAACGACTACAACTTGGAGACAAACCCGTCGAAACTTGCCAAGCTCATCGAGTTTGTCAACTATATCGACCAGAACAGCACCACGCAGGTGGACGGCATAGCTACGCAGATGCACGTTGACATGAACAACCTTACACGCGAGCAGGTAGACCAGATGTTCCAGACTATGGCCGCCACGGGCAAGCTGGTACGCGTGAGCGAGCTTGACGTCAAGGTTGGCACGGCTACTCCTACGGCCGATGACTTGCAGAAGCAGTCGGACGTTTACCAGATGATAATCGAGTCATACAAGGAGAACGTGCCCGAGGCGCAGCGCGGAGGCTTCGTAATCTGGGGCGTGTCTGACGCCGCCGACGAGCACGTTTACTGGATACCTAACGACGCGCCCAACCTCTTCGACGCCAACTACGGGCGCAAGGTGGCTTACAAGGGCGTGTGCGACGGCATAGCAGGCAAGGACATCGGCGCGGAGTTTACCGGCGACATGTGGAAAGACGGAGCTACCGTTGAAGACGAGGAAGAGCCTGTCGAATAAATAAAGCTGGTTGGTGTTTTTTAAAAAGGCCGTCTTTTACATTGTAAAAGGCGGTCTTTTAGCGTGCAAAAGGTCGCCTTTCGCCTCCTGAAAGACGGCCTTTTGCAGCGCGTTTTGCGGCATGCGTGCAAGTGGCTGGATGTCAGCCGGTTGCGTTGCGGCCATACGCAAGGGTGGCAAAGACGTTGGCGAATATGATTATTTAGTGCGTCAAAACGGCTGATGAACAAAAATTTGTTGTACCTTTGCAGCAAAATCCGCCGCAAGGCAGAAGGCTGCCGGTGGGCAGGTGCGTGCCGCCGCCCACGCAAGAGCTGACCGCCTTCTGCGCCAAAGGCTTCAGTGAACACATTAAAATCCTGTTATATAAGATGCAAAAAATCATCATTCTCGACTTCGGTTCGCAGACCACGCAGCTTATAGGCCGACGTGTGCGCGAGCTTGACACGTTCTGCGAAATCCTGCCTTACAACAAGTTTCCGCAGGACACGACGGGCGTTATCGGCGTAATCCTCAGCGGTTCGCCTTACTCCGTGCACGACCCCGAGGCGTTTAAGGCCGACTTGAGCCAGTTTGTAGGCAAGTTCCCCGTTCTCGGAATATGCTACGGGGCGCAGTTCATAGCCGCCCAGAACGGCGGAAAGGTGGAAAAGACCAACACGCGCGAATACGGACGCGCACACCTGACATCGTTCGACGCGCAAAACCCGTTGTTCCGCGGCTTCAAGGAAAACTCGCAGGTATGGATGAGCCACGGCGACACCATCACGGCAATACCGGCCGACTGTCACGCCATAGCCTCCACGGCCGACGTTCAGTTTGCCGCTTACGCCAGCACGGAGAAGCCCCTTTGGGCGGTGCAGTTCCACCCCGAAGTGTTCCATACGGAGCAGGGCAAGCAACTGCTGCAGAACTTCGTTGTTGACATCTGCGGAAGCCGCCAGGAGTGGAGCGCGGCTTCGTTCGTCGAGACTACGGTGAAAGAGCTGAAGGAACAGCTTGGCGACGACCGCGTAATACTCGGACTCTCGGGCGGAGTAGACTCCTCCGTATGCGCAACGTTGCTCAACCGCGCCATCGGCTCGAACCTTACGTGTATCTTCGTAGACCACGGAATGCTGCGCAAAAACGAGTTCCAGAAGGTTATGGACGCGTACAAGGGCCTTGGGCTTAACGTCATCGGCGTTGACGCGAGCGACAAGTTCTTCAAGGATTTGGAGGGAGTTACCGACCCGGAGCAGAAGCGCAAAATAATAGGACGCGACTTCGTAGAGGTGTTTAACGCCGAGGCTAAGAAAATAACCGACGCCAAATGGCTGGCGCAGGGCACAATCTACCCCGACCGCATAGAAAGCCTTAGCATCACGGGCATGGTAATCAAGAGCCATCACAACGTAGGCGGACTGCCCAAGGAGATGCATCTGCAACTCTGCGAGCCGCTGAAATGGCTGTTCAAGGACGAGGTGCGCCGCGTAGGCTACCAGCTCGGCATGCCCGAACGGCTTATCAAGCGCCACCCGTTCCCCGGTCCTGGCCTGGCCGTGCGCATTCTCGGCGACATAACGCGCGAGAAAGTACGCATACTGCAAGACGCCGACGACATTTACATTGAGAACATGCACAACTACGTTTGCGAGGACGGCGAGTCGCTGTATGACAAGGTTTGGCAGGCCGGCACGGTGCTTCTCTCTACAATACGCAGCGTCGGCGTGATGGGCGACGAGCGCACTTACGAGCACCCCGTAGCCCTGCGTGCCGTAACAAGTACCGACGCCATGACCGCCGACTGGGCGCACCTGCCTTACGACTTCATGGCGAAAGTGTCTAACGAAATCATCAACAAGGTGAAGGGCGTCAACCGCGTATGCTATGACATCTCGTCAAAACCGCCATCGACAATAGAGTGGGAGTGACCCTTCGGCTTCTCTCGGCATACATGTTTTTATCATGTCATCCCGGCAATGTACAAAAACGCACATTGCCGGGATGATTGTTTATGCTCCGTATGTTATTAGCTTCTGCGGCGTAAATAACGTTAAGGCGCTGTGTTATGTCGTTAAAAACAATGCAAAATATCCGTAAATGCCATTCTGTGTTTCCGCTTTCACGACATAAAGGCTTAACTTTGTGGCGACAATTCGAGCCTTGATGCACCGTTGCTTTTACATATCGCTGTTGATGATTGCAGGCGTGGCCGCCGAAGGCCGCGCCCAGCTGTCCGCCGTAGTGTTCGACATGGAGACGCGGCGGTGCGTACCCGATGTCAAGGTGTACGTCAATCCGCGCGGCACTGTCGTGACCGACCGCTACGGGCGGTTTGTCATTACAGGCAAGTGTAACGGCATTACCTTGTCTCATGGCAGCTACGAGGCCCTGTCGCTTGCCAGGTCGTCAGTGCGCGACACCGTCTGGCTGCTGCCCAAGATGCGGCGGCTTGACGAGGTGGTGATTTACGGCAAGAAGCCAAGGCCGGGCTTCGACATCGGCGAGGCCACGCACCGTGCCGTTCAAGGTGCAGGCGTAAGAGGCGGCTCGGGCGCAAGTTTTGACTTCATGTCCATATTCAATCCAAAGGCGCGCAAGCACGCCAAGCGGCGCAAGAAAATCAAGGAGATGCTTGACAAGTACTGATTATTTCCATAGTTTTTTACTGTCACACTGTCACCTCGTAGGTAAAAACCTGTGCTTCAACAGCTTACGGCGTGACATTAAGCGTGACATTGGTGACAGTAAACTTGTCGCCAATGTCACGCTTAACTTTTTGACAACCAGCGGTTTACACGCCGTGTGACAGTGTGACATCGTTTTCAGCAATAAATCCACCCGGTTAACGTTGCGCAAAACACGGCCTTTCGCATTCCAGTTTGCCGTGTTTTGCAGCGTAAAAGACCGTGTTTTGCAGCGTAAAAGACCGTGTTTTGCAAGCTGAAAGGCCGTCTTTTGCTGACTGAAAGGTGGCATTCTTTTTCAGTGGTTTCTGTGTTTAGACTGTTTCTGTGTTTAGACTGTTTCTGTGTTTCGGCGTGATTTGCAATCCGCCGAAATATGCTATAAGGATTTGCAATCCGCTCAAACCGTTAAGCCTCGACGTCAACAAACAAGGAACATTAATCGGATTGCAAATCCTTATAGTAAGAACTGGCGGATTGCAAATCCGCCAGAACAGAAAATCCGCCAGAACAGACAAAAAGGAGGGACAAATGCTTGTCCCTCCTTTTTGTTTGTAGAGTTAAGTTGTTATTGTTTCGTGTACCAACGCGGGTCACCAATTTCGTTTCTGATAAGGTCGTTAACCTTCAGTGTGAAGTCACCAGCCGCAGGATTCTCGAATATATCTGCAGACGAGCCGTTGTATGACTGTACACCCCATTCGTAGTCTTTGTCAAGTTTGAAGTCGCTTGTCATCCATGAGTTTGAAACTGACATGTTTACTCCGCGATAACCCTTTGCACCTTCTACTGCGTTCTTGGCAAACAATACGCTATAAAGCGAAACGTTTATCGTGCTTTCTTCTGCCTTTTCTTGAGCTTTATCGCTAATCAAGAATGCGCCTTTTCCAAGAATATTATAGAATGTACAATTTTCAATTGAGATATTTAGACTACATTTAATTCCATTCAAATCGATTAAACTTTTATCTTTAGCATAACCCATGTGATTGAATGTCGAGTTCATAAAGGTAATGTCATCACATGTAAATCCTCCCTTATCGAAGCACAAGAATGGATATGCGCCAGTGTGCTCTGTCACAATACAATTGTTTATATTTATCTTGTGGATAATTTGTGTAGCTCCATTTCCACCTTGTGCGCGCACTAATGAGTTCTGCATGTTAGATATATTTGCTTCTACAAAAGAGAGTGAGTCTAATTCGAATACAGAAGAACCACCTTGATTAATCAAATATTGAGCACCATTACTTTCTTCACTATACATGCAATCTATATTAATATGCTCAAACCTTACATACCCATGATTGCCTGCTATGTCCAAAGACTTGTAAACCTGCAATGTCGGTACTTCTCCAGCCATTCCGAAGAATGTCACAGATACGTTTTCAGGAATTGCAAGTCCTTCGTCCGTTGTTCCGAGCGGCATGGTCTTTCCGGCAGGTACGCCGATGGTTACGCTGGCGGTGTCTTTGCCTTCGGCAGCCATTATGTCAAGAGCCTTCTGGGCGAGCATGTCCATAAGGTCTTGGTCTATCTGCGTAACGTCGTCGCCAAGTTCCTGGCGCACGGTAGCCCAAGGCATGGCCTTAGCCGTCTTGACGGTCTTCGTACCGCGGAGGACTTCACCGTTGTAGATGGCGAACTTGTAAGTCTTGTTCTGCTCAAGGCCGGTGATGGTGCAGACGCCTGCTGCGATTTCATCAGCGGTCAGGTCTCTTCTATAGGTTTCCTCTTTGCCGTCTTTTGTAGTGGTGTACGTTATGTGTGTAACCGTTCCTGTCTTGGTTATCCACCTAAGCGTAACGCTGTTCTCGAGAATGTCGGCCGAGGGCACGTCGTAGATAATTCCGAGCGTCTTGAACGACTCGCCCATGTTGTAGTAAACCCAGTGGCTTTCTGCGGAGGTTGACGACATGGTCTTTATTCGCATGAAGTAGTTGGTCTCCTCACGCATGTTGACGAGCTGCGCCGGCGACGTGGTTATGCTCTTGTCCTCGCCGTACACCGTGGCGTTCTCGCCGCCCATGGGTATTTCGTCATACAAGCTGTCGGTGCTTACCTCTACAATGTAGTATTCGGCACCCTCGATAGGCGTAAACGTCACTCCAACGGTCGAGGGGTCTTCCTGGTCGGTCTCGATGGAGATTTTGTTGCTGTTCACGCCGAACATCCTGTCATACGCAGGGTCTATGGTCCAGTCGTTGTCGTCCGTACAAGCGGTGACTACCGCCCCCGCCGCAAGGACTGACAGAGCCAGGCCGTATATGCTTCTTAGTTTCATTGCTTTACTTTGTTAAAGTTGTTGTTTGCATTAATTGCTGTAACCGTAAGAGTTGTACAGATGTCCGTTGGAAGCGGAAATCGTAGTAGACGCGATAGGCATGATGTAGCGGTTCTTCACCGTAACGTTGTCGCCCACAAGTCCGCTCGAGATTGACGGCAGGTTGGTGTCGCGCTGTGTGTCGGCCTTGCCGTCGCCCTTGTCAACCGACTTGCCGAAAGAGTCTGTGCTTGCCGCATAGTCGGCCTCGGTGTTGCCCGTAGGTATGCCGTACCATGTTACGCTTTCTATGTCAAGCTCGGTCTTGGCGTCGTCCTTGTAGTTGTAGTACACTTTCTCCTGATACGTGCCGTCGGCAAGTTGGTCAAGATAAGTCTGCTTGAACTCGTTGATTTTGTCGTACAGTTTGCCCCAGCGGATTAAGTCCCACTTGCGGTATCCCTCGCCTGCGAACTCCCATGCGTTCTCCTGCATGATGGCGTCGAACAGGCCGTCCTTTGTCATGGTGATGGAGTTGAGGAATACATTGGCTTCGCTCTCATTGTCGAATGCACGCTTGTGTACCTGCGCCAAGGCGTCGAACGCCGTAATGCCGGCATCGCCTGTGTAAGAGCCTTGCGGACCTGCAAGCTCGTTAAGCACCTCGGCATAGTAGAGCAATACCTGCGAGAAGCGCATCTTGACAGGGTTGATGCCCGTCATGTGCTTTGCAGTAGCAGTAAGGTTCTCGTTGAGCCATTCTTCAGACATCTTCCTCGGGTCCCACTTTGCGCAGTAGAGGCCGAACGGCGCGTTGCCCAGCATGCTTTCAATCGTCTTGTTGCCGTCTTGCTTGATTTCAAACGGAGCGATTGTAACGTCGCGGCGCTGGTCGTTCTTGTCGTATGAATAGAGCAGCGGAGCAGTCAGTTTCAGCTTACCAGTTGAGTTGCCGTAACCGTACTTGGTGGTAACGCCGTTGAGGCGCACGCCTACGGTGTAGCCAAGCTCGCCCGTTACGTTGCGTCCCATGGGGATTTCAAACAGGTTCTCGTGATACGTCTTGTCAAGCTGAAGCTGGTTGATTAATGTCCACTGGTTCTCGAACGACG
Organism: uncultured Prevotella sp.; assembly: GCA_937922435.1. Classification (GTDB taxonomy): domain Bacteria; phylum Bacteroidota; class Bacteroidia; order Bacteroidales; family Bacteroidaceae; genus Prevotella. The sequence continues at coordinate 61,993 of CAKZVT010000046.1, forward strand.
GGTTCAGCTGGTGAGTTCCGTTGGTGATAATCGCGCTAAGGTGCGTCAAAGCCCTTTCGAGCAGCTTGGTGCGCTCTGTTGTGCCAGGACGCATCGTGGGGTAAGTGTCATCAGAATATGCTGCTTTCTCATATCCTTCCTTGGTTTGCTCGCGGATTGAATAACCGGCCTTTGTCATTGCGATTTGCGCCAGCAGTCCGTGGGCGTAGCCCTTGGTGATGTGCTCTGTTGTGTAGCCAGACACTTCGTCGGCCCAAGGCAGATACTCGATTGCCTCGTCAAGCTCGTTCATGAGCGAGTCCATGATTTCGTCGCGGTCGGTCTTCTCAAGGTAAGCGTTGCTGAGGTCGGCCTTTGAGGTCTCCATCTTGAACGGCACGTCGCCGAAGAAGCGCACGAGGTCGAGGTAGCACATGGCGCGAAGCGTGATGGCTTCGCCGAGATAACGCTCCATTGCCTTTTGGTCGGAACCGCCAGCTGTGAGGAGCGGACTGGTGCGTATTCCCTCAATCACAAGGTTGGCATCCTCGATTACTCCGTAGATGGCATCCCACACGCCGCTGATTTTCGACCATGCGGGGCTGATGTTGTAGTTCATGTTACCACGTTCGCTGGTGGTATTGGTGGCATCGTCGCCGAGACCGTCAACCAACTCGATGTCGCTGTTGAGGTTCCAGACTATTGCCAAGTCCTGCGAATATGTGCGGTCCTGCGTCAGTCCGCCATATATCTTGTTTACGCGAAGGCCGGTATAGTAGGTCGAGCTGTACACCTTGTTGGCGTTGAGTTCAGACTCTGACGTCTGGTCGAGGAAGTCCTGGCAGGACGTAGCGGCCAGCACACCGGCTGAAAGCGCGATTATTGAAAATATCTTTTTCATTGTTTTTGATTTTTTGTAGTAAGGAGAGAAGTAGTAAGGAGTAAGTAGGCATGTTGTCATGGTAATCTACTTATTGCTTTACTCCTTTTACTCCTTTACTCCATCATTTTTAGAATGTTACGTTAATACCTCCCACAAACGTGCGGCTCTTCGGGTAAGCTGCGTAGTCAACACCCGGGCACATCGGGTTCTTCTTGCTGCTGGTGTCGACTTCGGGGTCGTAGCCGTCATAACCGGTGAAGCAGAAGAGGTTGTAACCGGTGAAGTAGATGCGGATGTTCTCTATTTGCAGAGCCTTAACCCACTTCTTCGGCAGGGTGTAGCCTACGGTGATGTTCTGCAGGCGCAGGAACGATGCGTCCTCTACAGCGTAGTCGATAAGCTGCATAGCCGTTACGCCGGCAGGGTTGTACATGTTCTTACCTTGGTTAAGTTCGTTCAGGCGTGCCATAACAGCTCCTACACCGCCGTAAGTAGTGATTGTGCTTGACGACGGACGGCCGAGGTTCAAGCCTGTTTCCGGGTCAATCCAAGTGTAACGGTTCGCGAGGTTGAAGTCGGCTACGAGGTTGTAGTTCTTGCTTGAACCTGCGTAGAACGAGTTGGCCAGCTTCGTACCGTTGATGAGCTTGTTGCCGAGAGAGTAATTGAAGAATACGTTGAAGTCGAAGTTGCCCACGCGGCCGTCGAAGCCGAAGCCACCGGTCGTAGGAGCTACTGTGTTGCCGAGACGCTGCTTGATGGGGTTACCGTCCTTGTCAACCTGTACCTTGGGCACGCCGGGATAGAGGTTTCCGCCGAAGAGGTCTTTGCTCTTGTCTTTCTTGCCGTCTACAAGCGCCCACTCGCCCTTCTCATTGAGTACGAGGTCGCCGCTAAGGTAGTTGCCGTCGGCGTCATACTGTGCCACGGTGTAGTAACCGTTCATCTTGTAACCCCAAATCTCGCCAAGGCGTCCGCCTTCCTCTACGCGGTAATCCTCATATTTTGATATTGTGGAACCTGACCAATTAGAGCTTTGCCACGGGTTGTCAAGGTTGAGCTTGTCAATCTTGTTGCGGTTGTAGGCAATGTTGAAATTGAAGTTCAAGCCCCAGTTCTTCTTGTCAACGAGCACTGCGTTGAGGGCGAACTCTATACCCTTGTTGGATGTCTGTCCGAAGTTCTGGTACTGGTAGCTGTAACCGGTGTTTGAAGGAATCAAAGTCTGCATGAGCAGGTCTTTGGTAGTATTCCAGTAGAAGTCGATTGTACCGCTGATACGGTTGTTCCAGAAGCCGTAGTCGATACCGATGTTACGTGTGATGGTAGTCTCCCACTTCAGGTCGGGGTTGTAAAGGTATGTGCCGTGCTCGAGCATCGAGTTCCTGTTCTCGTCGAAGAACGGAGCTTTCGACGTGTTGCTTGCCATCGAGTAAACGGTTGAGATAAGTCCGCTGTTGATGCGGTTGTTACCTGCCATACCGAAGCTGAGACGCAGTTTCAGGTTTGAGAGCCAGTCTTGTGCGCCCTTCAGGAAGTTCTCCTCTGACATACGCCATGCCAAAGCCACAGCGGGGAAGTAGCCCCAGCGGTTGCCTTCGCCGAACTTAGACGAACCGTCGGCACGGAACGTTACGGTTGCCAGATACTTGTCGGCCATGGTGTAGTTGATACGTCCGAAGTAAGAGAGGATATTCTCGTCGGCGGCGATGTCAACCTCGTTGGGCAGTGCCGTTCCGGCTGCCGTGTTTGAGAGCACATCGTCGATTGAGAACGACGTAGGATAAGCTACCGACGTATTAGTCCTTGTGGTCTGCCTGTTGCTGCTCCACTCCTGACCTACGACTACGTTGATGCGGTCGCGGCCGCCGAAGAGCTTGTCGTTGTCGTATGTAACGGTGTTTGCATTGCGCCAGTTCTGCTTGTTGACTTTTATGAACTGCGCCTGCGGCATACCGTTGTAGCCATACTTGGAGTTGGTTGTGGCGTTGCTTCCCCATACCTGGTCGGTGTTGTTGTAATCCCAACGGTAACCGAACTCGGTGCGGAAAGTCCATCCCTTAAACGGTTTCCAGTTCAAGCCTACGTTGTAGTTCTGCTGGAAACGCTCCTGATACTTGTATGTATCGTCGATGCGTTCGGTCGGGTTTCGGCGTGTAGAGGTGCTGTTCTCCTCGTCTTCGTCGGTCTGAACGAGCGGCTCTACGGGGTTCCACCTTACCGTGTTGGCAACAACAGAGTTGGCAGCGTTGCTCTCGTTGGTGTCTGCACCACCGTTAAGTCCGTCGAGTTTGGTGAACGCCAGGCGGCCCGTGAAGTCCAAGGTCAGCCACTTGTTCAGCTTCGCGTTCAACTTGGCGTTGACGTTGTTCTTTGCATATCCAGAGCCTTTCATGATGCTCTTTTCGTCAGAGTGCGAGAAGCCCACGTTGAATTTCACTTCCTTCGAGCCGCCGCTTACGTTGACGTTGTACATCTTCTGCTGGCCGGTACGTCCGAATACCTCGTCCTGATAGTTGCGGCCTGCGCGCGATTTCCAGATTTCAAGGTCGTCATAGTTGCCGTAACTCTCGCCGTTACCTATTTCATACTGGTAGTAAGCATAGTTGTACGGGTCCATGACCTTGACCTCTTTCGTCATCTTCTTCCATCCGATAGAAGCATTGAAGTTCACCTGCACCTTGCCTTCCGAGCCGCTCTTGGTCGTAACGATGATGACACCGTTTGCACCGCGCGCACCGTAGATGGCGGTAGAGGATGCGTCCTTGAGCACGTCGATGCTCTCGATTTCAGACGGCGAGATGTCGCTGATGCTCTCTACGGGGAAGCCGTCGACGATGTACAGAGGCGAGTTGTCCTGCGACAGCGAGCCGCCTCCGCGCACGCGGATTTTGATGTCGGCGTCGGGAGAGCCTTCCGTCGTGGTGATGTTAACGCCGGCCATCTTACCGGTCAGCGCCTCGCTCACGTTCGACACAGGGATTTGCCCGATGTCCTCGGCGCTCACCGAGGTCACCGCTCCCGTGAGGTCGCGCTTCTTAACCGTACCGTAACCGATTACCACGAGGTCGTCCAAGGCCGTGGCCTCGTCCTCGAGGGTTACGTTAACTACGCTCTTGCCCTTGGCGTCAACGGTCTGCGTCTTCATTCCTATGTACGAGAACTGCAGCTGCTGGCCGCCCGAGAGCTTGATGGAGAAGTTGCCGTCGAGGTCGGTCACCGCGACGTTCTTCGTCCCCTGCTCCTGAACCGTCGCGCCGATTACCGGCTCGCCGCTGGCGTCCTTGACGGTTCCCTTGACTGTCTGCGCCGACACGCCGAACGCGAACATCGCGAACAACGCTACAAGCGCAAGTCGAAAAGTTTTTAATTTACCAGACATAAATGTTACTATTTTAGTTGATTAAAGATATAGTCAGTCGATATTTTTTCATTAGCAGGCTACGTTTTCATGAGCACATGATTAGCGTATTCGTTGTTTTTATGGGTATCAGACATTCCACTACACTTACCCCAAATAGCTGATTTACAGCGACTTTGCACAAAGCAGCCGATAGGTAGAGGGCATAGGTAGGGTTAGTTTTTTGATATTAGTTTTTAATAATTTGATTGTTTTGCCGACAAAGTTAGCAAAAATTTATATTATGCAAAACTTTTTTCCATAATTTTTCGTGAAATGAAATATAAAAACAGATGAAATATCTGTTGTCAGGCTGACACAGCTTTGCAATCTTCAGTTAGCAAAATCATAATGTAACAATGGTATATGGTTGACTGCTTATATATATTAATAAGGTATAAAGGCAACGTATGAAGCAAGGACAAGATGCAAGCACAACTCCAATAATGCAGATATGAATTCAAAATTATTAACAATCTCCGGGACGGTGTTTAACACTTGCTTGTTCCGGTGGTTGCAAATCTATCGTTACTGATAAACAGGCATACCGCCTTCCAGTCTGCAAAAGACGGCTTTTCGGCTTGCAAAACACGGTCTTTTACGTTGCAAAAGGCGGCAAACGGGAAGGCGAAAGGCCGTGTTTTGCGTAACGTTAACCGGGTGGATTTATTACAGTAAACGATGTCACACTGTCACACGGCGTGTAAACCGCTGGTTGTCAAAAAGTTAAGCGTGACATTGGTGATATTCTTAATGTCACCAATGTCACGCTTGATGTCACACCGTAAGCTGTTGAAGTACAGGCTTTTACTGACGGATGTGACGGTGTGACAGTAAAAGTAATGAACGTGCCGTAAGTTGGTTGGGCGTTAGTCAGAGCCTTGCAGGCTTGTATCTTGTACGCCCGTTATTCGCCGTGCTTACAGCTCTACGTCGAGTTTCTTCAGGTCTTTGTCCAGGCTCGACGTACCTACGAGCACCTCGTATTTGCCTGGCTTTACGCGCATGGTGTTTGTGTCGGTGTCCCACCATTCGAAGGCCGAGCGCGGCAGGTCTACCGTTACCGTCTTTGTCTCGCCGGCCTTCAGCTCTACGCGTGTAAATCCGCGCAGCGTCTTGATAGGCCCTTCTTTGTCGGCCGGGTTGCGCAGGTATGCCTGTATCGTCTCCGCGCCGTCGCGCTTGCCTGTGTTTGTTACGTTGACGGTGATTTTGCCCGTAGCGGCGTTGTATGAAGGCGCGCCCATGGCGAACGTGGTGTAGCTAAGGCCGTAGCCGAAGGGGAAGAGCGGCGTGCCGCGGAAGTAGCGGTATGTGCGGTCTGCCATGCGGTATTCGTCAAACGGGGGCAGCTGGCTGTCGTCCTTGTAGAAGGTTACGGGCAGCTTGCCGCCGGGGTTGTAGTCGCCGAAGAGCACGTCGGCTACGGCGTGTCCGCCCTGTTCGCCGGGATACCATGCTTGCAGGATGGCGTCGCACGTCTCAAGCTCGGGTGTCAGCGCCACCGCGCTGCCGCTGCAGTTGACCAGCACCACCTTCTTGCCAGCCTCGTGCAGAGCCTTCAGTATTTCGCGCTGCGCCGCAGGCAGCTCTATGCTTGTGCGGTCGCCGTTGTCGAAGCCGGGCTCTGTCACCTTGGCCTCCTCGCGCTCGAGGTCGGGCGATATGCCGCCAACGAAGATTACCGTCTCCACGTCTTTGGCGCGTGCGGCTATTTCGCCGGGCGTAACGTTGCGCACGGCTGCTATGTCGAGGTTGAGCACGGCCTCGTTTTTCAGCTGCATGTAGTCGAACTGTATGTCGTACCGCTGCCCTTTCTTCACTTCCAGCTTGTCCTTGCTTGTCCACAGGCCGTTGGCCCGCCATTTGTTGATGATGGTGTCGCCGTTGACTATCATGCGGAAGCCGTCGTCGTTGTAGCGTATTATGTCGAGCGTGCCGTCCTTGTCGGCGGTGAACGAGCCGTTCATGCTAAGCGTGAAGTCGCTAAGGTTCACGCCCGGGGCGAAGGCCGTGTTGCCGCCGTTGTCGAAGTGTATGGCCGTGGCGTAGGTCGTCTCGTACACGGGTTTGCCCTCCATCTTGGTGTTGTTCCAGAAGCGTGCGCTTACGCCCGGGCGGCCGTCGGCCGTCTTCAGCCGTGGGAAGATGCTCTCGCTCTCGGTCAGCTTTGTTATTTCGCAGCCCTTGGCATACCTCACGTCCTTGCCGAGCTTGGCCTGTATGCCTTCAAGCACGGTGACCGAGTGGGTCGGCTGGCCGTAGTATATGCCCCACAGCATCACGGAGTCTGCCGCGTTGGGGCCCATCACCATTATTTTGCCTGCATCCTTTTTAAGCGGCAGTATGTTGTCCCTGTTCTGTAGCAGCACCATCTGTTCGCGTCCCATCTGCAAGGCCAAGTCCTTGTGCTCCTTGCAGGCTATTACGCTTTCGGGTATGCGCGTCCAGGGTACAAGCTCGTCGGGGTCGAAGTCGCCAAGCTCGAAGCGTGCCTCAAGCAGGCGTATTACGCTCGTGTTGATTTGTTCTTCGGTTATTTGTCCGGCCTTCACCGCTTCGGGCAGATGGCGGTACTCTCCGCCACACTCCAGGTCGGTGCCGCTTATTACGGCCTTGGCCGACGCTCCGGCCGCATTCTCGGTAACGCCGTGCGCACCGGGCCGCCAGAAGTCGCTTATGGCTCCGCAGTCGCTTACCACAAGCCCCTTGAAGCCCCATTCGTCGCGCAGGATTTGCTGCAACAGGCGGTTGCTGCCGCAACAGGGGTCGCCGTCGAAACGCTGGTAGGCGCACATCACCTCCTTGACTCCGCCTATCTGCACGAGGTCGCGGAACGCCGGCAGGTAAGTCTCCCACAGGTCGCGCGGCGGCAGGTTCTCTATGTTGAAGCTGTGGCGTGTCCTTTCCGGGCCGCTGTGTACCGCGTAGTGTTTTGCGCAGGCCAGCAGCTTCATGTATTTGCCGTCAGTAGGGCCTTGCAGTCCGCGCACTACGGCCAGTCCCATGCGCGAGTTCATGTACGGGTCTTCGCCGTATGTCTCTTGTCCGCGTCCCCAGCGAGGGTCGCGGAAGATGTTTACGTTGGGCGTCCAGAACGACAGTCCCTGGTACGTAACTATTTCGCCCTTGCGGCGTTGCGCCGTGTTCTTGGCGCGCGCCTCGTCGCTCACGGCGGTGAAGATGCGCTCTATGAGCGCGTCGTCGAACGACGCGGCCATGCCTATGCACGACGGGAACACCGTGCTGATGCCGTTGCGGCCTACGCCATGCAGCGCCTCGCTCCACCATGCGAACTTGGGAATGCCCAGCCGTGGTATGGCGCGCGAGTCGTTCATCATTACTGCGGCTTTCTCTTCAAGCGTCATGCGCGAGCATAGGTCTACTGCGCGTTCGTGAGCGGAAAGGTTAGGGTTCTTGTACGGCGGTGTCTGCGCACCTGCGCCTATTGTGCAGGCTATGGCGAGAGCGGCCAAAATGGTTCGTTTTTTCATGTTGATAATGGTTGTTATTTAGGTTGTTAGGTCATGCGGCTGTGCCTATTTCATAAAGAAATTCTGGTGCAAGGTCTGCTCCGTTTGCCCATTCTATAGTTACAGGGGTCAGTGCGTACTGTACGAACTTGTTTTTGTCTAACAGTTCTCCGAACACTTCGCCTGTGAGGAACGGGCGAAGGTCTACTTTCTTCACTGCTCCGTCACTGAACTTCAAAAGCAACTCATAATCCTTGATATAGTCTACATCTACAACTCGTAACATGGCTGGTTCTACGTTAAAGGTTCTATTTTGTCGAGCTTTTCTCCCTTTTGGGCTTTTTCCCATAAGCTTAATATCTCTTTTTCATGCAAGTCCATCCATTCGTTTACTTTTGCAATGACTTTTGTTGGTGCTTGCCCGTTGACAATCCTGTCCAGTACGCTGATGGAGCATTCATAGTTGCCATACGTGAAATGGATGTGTGGCGGATTGTGGTCTTTCCAATAAAGACTTATTATTATTCCAAAAAACCTGCAAATTTCCAGCATATGTGTTCCCTTTATTTTGATTAACAAAGATATAGTGCAGATTAAACAACTGAAAGGCTTGTGCTCGACCTTCCGATGCTGTTTGTCTTTGCAAATATAAGGATTTATTCTTTCCGCCGCAATCTTTTGACGGATATTCAGCACAAATATGTGAAATCTGCCGTTGACTGTAAACAAAAAACAGGAGATGCACAGCCTTGTGCGTCTCCTGTTGGGATTATAAAGAATGTGTGTCGGCGTTTCTCACAGCCTCACCTTCTCACTTTCTCACCTTCTTACCGTCTCACCTTCTGATGTATTTCTTTCCGTTCTGGATAACGATGCCCTTAGCGTTCTTGCTTACGCGCTGGCCTGCCAGGTTGTACATTGGGGCATTCTCGTCAAACTCCTTTTCAACGGTAACGTTGCTGATGCCGGAGCCTGTTTCATCTATAACATAGAGGTAAGGTAGCAATCCTCTTTCGTTTTCGTAACTACCGAACGAGTCATATTGGGGGTCGTACTGCACATACTTGTTTACACTAGTATTAGTGATGGTAAACGTACCGTCTGCTTCGGGCTCTATCGTCCAGATATAGCCTTCTGACGGATTAGCTGATACATTGAAATTGTCAAAAGTTCCAGTCTGGTACATATATCTTCCGTCAGACTGCATGATGGTGTATCCGCCGTCAGTTGCTGTTATTGTCATTGGCAGGTTTGAGTTTTCAGGAATTTCAATTGCATCACCATTGACAGTAGCATCTTCAACCAGGAGATAGTCGTAGTTTAAGGATACAGGTTGTGCAATCTTCAATACGCCATCAACATCGACAACAATCAGATACTTTTTTCCGCTTTCAACAGATGTCGCCTTAACGTACTTGACGGTTTCGATTGTTTCACCTTCGAGAAGCACGGTCAATGAATTGATTTGGGTGTTCTTCGCAATTGTAAATTCAACGCTGTTAGCAGAGCCTGTCCAAGTCCTTTCTGTCAATTCGCCCACATTTACAGAAGCGATATTCCAATTGCTCTTATGTGTCTTGAATGTGATGTTGCTGATGTTTTTCCCTTGTGGAGCTGTAACGGTTAAAGTCCCGCTATACATACGCAGGCGCGGAGCACTTGACCATATACGGTTGTCATTACTTCCACTTGTTTTAGGTGATACCGTTACAGTTATTCCATCAATGGGCGTACTTGTTGTGGTTTCGGTGAAATCTCCGTCATGACTTTCATTTGTTGACGTGCCTGCCAATGTTGGGAACAATTCGGCATAATCATTGTCGAAGTCAAATGTTGTCTGTGCGAACACAGTTCCGCAGACCATTGCCATAAGGCAAACCCAAGTTAAGCGTAAAAATTTTCTCATAGTCGTAATTTTTTAAGTGATTAATATTGCCAATTAGTTACATTTATGTGTGCAAATATAAGACTTTTGTTTGAATGGCAAAATGTTTTTGAGTTAAAATTCGGTTAAGATGCATTTCGGAACAATAAAAAGGAAGCATCGGACAAGGCTCTTCAGCGCGGCTTTGACGGTTGCTGCAAGCCTGCTTAAAGAGCCGTTTACAGGCTGGTTTTTATCAATTGTTTAGCAGATTGTAAACGCTTGATAATCAATGTGTTATCAACCGTTTTGCAAAAGGTGGCCTTTTGCATTGCAATTGACGGTCTTTTACAAGATGAAAGACGGCCTTTTACGTTGCGATTTGCGGCCTTTTGCAGACTGTCTGTGTTCCTGCGGATTTGCAATCCGCAGGATTAGACTATAAGGATTTGCAATCCGCTCCAACCGTATTGCCTATATATAAGGATTGTTTAAGCGGATTGCAAATCCTTATAATAATAACCGCCGAATTGCAAATTCGGCGGAACGACGGTGTTGTTGCATGGATAAAAAGACACAGTTGTAACTAATTGGCAATATTAATCACTTAAAAATTTACGACTATGAGAAAATTTTTACGCTTTACATTAGTTTGCCTTATGGCAACTATTTGGGGGACTACGTTCGCAGATGAAGTAACTTTTGATTGGAGTAATGTAAGCACGACGACAACTGCAACCAAAGAAAACATTTATGTGGAAGAGCCTATCACATTAACATTCTCAAAGGGAGACAATACATACAATAACTGGCCGAGTGAAAATAAGGAAGGGTCAATACGTATGTATGTTGACACACATCTAAAGATTTCTGCAAGTGACGGATATTTAATATCAAAAGTTGACTTTACTGCAACTGGTTCAAGTTATGGTGCAAATAACCTGACATATGAAGGAACAGCCATCTCAAATTCATGGACTTTGGAAACAGCAAGTCAAGAAGTATTGTTGAAAGCTACAAAAAATGCACGTTTTAAGAAAATAGTTGTAACATATACATCTACATCGGCTGATTATGTAGCTTCTCCCACAATCGACGGCACAACAGAATTTGAAGGTTCTACCGAAGTGACAATCACAGGTGCTGAAGGTTCGACAATCTATTACACTCTTAACGGTGAAAATCCGACAACATCTTCAACAAGCGGAGCGTCGCCCGTAACATTCACTCTCAGTGAAAGCACGACAGTAAAGGCCATCGCAGTAGTAAACGGGACCGAAAGTGAAGTCGCTACAAAAGAGTTCACAAAGGTTGAGTTTGCCGACATGACAGTAGCAGACATCCAAGACCTGACGGAAGACCAGCAGAATGTCAACCTTGAAATTGAAAATGGAAAGGTTGTTTACATTGACAACTCTTACAACACGCCGAACGTGTATATCCGCGACGGTGAGAACGCTATCATGTTCTACAGCACTTCTCTGCCTTTCACTGAAAACGCTACAGTCAGCGGAACAGTAAAAGTTGACTATGACAACTATTACGGCATACATGAGGTTAAGAGCAACAGCTTTACTGATGCTTCAACGCTGACAATAACCGAAAGCGACGAAGAGGCTCAGCCTGTTGTTGTAACTATTGCAGACCTGCTTGCTTTGAACCACATCTGCGACCTTGTAAAGATTGAAGGTGTCACGATAACAAGCGAGCAGTCAAATTATTATGCATCTGACGGAACTAACCAAGTTCAGCTTTATAAAAAAGTAGGACTCGATGATATTGTCAAGGATTATGCAAACGACGGCAAAAGTTACAACGTAACTGCTGTATTCAACAACATATACAGTGGACGTGCTGAAATCCAGCCTATCTCTGTTGAAGTTTCAACTGGTATAGAGAGCGTTACCGTTGAGGAGTTTGACGAGAACGCTCCGATGTACAATCTGGCAGGCCAGCGCGTAAGCAAGGACGCTAAGGGCATCGTTATCCAGAATGGAAAGAAATACATCAGAAGGTGAGACTGTGAGAGTGTGAGACGGTGAGAATGACGTTTCTGACCGCCAGTATATCACTAAACATAAGTTAAGGGCGTGCCGAGTGCGGTGCGCCCTTTTTGCGTCTGCGTGTGTCTGTATGAAAGGAGAAAATGATAATAAAGTGCGTTTCACTCGCTTTTATTTTGAACTTATCACGATTTTCCATATATTTGCCGTACCATTAAGAAAAACAACATTATCATCATTAACCTAAAAAAACAAGTAGTCAAAATGAAAAAACGGATTATTCTGGCGGCAATGGCCGTAGGGTGCGTGGTTGGCGCACGGTCGGCCGACATGACAATCGCCAAGCTCCATGAGCTTACGGAGAACCAGCAGAACGTGAACCTGACAATCGCCGACGGCAAGGTGGTGTTTATCGACACGCGCGGCGACAAGCCCGACGTGTATGTGCGTGACGGCGGCAAGGCCGTTGTGTTCAGCGGAACGGACATCCCCTTCAAGTTGAACGCCACGGTAAGGGGGACGGTCTGCGTGGACTACGAGCTGTGCAACGGTTCGATGCCCGGTGTGAAGGCCAACGGACGGACCGACGCTTCGGACTTGACGATAACTGAAAGCGACGTTGCGGCGCAGCCCGTCACGGCTACGCTGGCCGAGGTGATGGACGGAAAGTATAAGTGTGACTTGGTGAAAATAAGCAACGTCAAGGTGTCTTCAGAGAATGCCGGTGACGGTGCTGACGGCGAGCCTGCGCTCGACTTTTACGCGGCCGACGGCAGCGGCATGGCGAGGCTGTACGAGGTGGCCAACGCCGGCGGCGACGTTGCAGGCGGCAACGTGTACGACTTCACTGCGGTGTACAGCAACCAGTATGTAAAGTATCTTGAACTCTTGCCCGTAGCCGTTAGCGACGTGTCAACCGGCATCGGCAGTGTCGCCGCCGACGGGGAGGCCGATGCCGACGCGCCAGTCTACAACCTGTCAGGCCAGCGCGTAAGCCGGGATGCGAAAGGCATAGTAATACAAAGCGGAAAGAAAACCATTAGAAGGTGAGAGGGTGAGAAGGTGAGATGGTGAGAACCGCCTAAAGCAACCTTAAGAACCGTTGATACAAAACGTAAATGCCGTCCAAACGCATCGTTTGGACGGCATTTATGACACTGTCCAAAATTTTGTGTAAATGGAAACAGGATTCAGTTATAAGTTTCTTC